>NZ_JBDTTH010000005.1:0-110763 GCF_039930745.1 Polaromonas sp.
GCACCGCAGGTTGCCTGGAGCGAAGCGGAAGGACCCGGACCATCGGGTCGCCTTTTCTTTGGTGACTTTCTTTTGGCGACGCAAAAGAAAGTTACTTGCCGCCGGGCAACCCCCGGCTTGCTGGCACACCATCAGCCTTCGGTCCATGCAGCACCATCAACCTATGAAGGCGGCAAATGTTAGCCCGCCTCCAAACCCTGCCTCGCGAAGCCCGCGACACCCTCTTCCTGCTGGCTGTGATCGCCTGGGTGCTGCTGCCGCAAGTCAGCGAATTACCCTGGTGGTGCAGCGCGCTGGCGGCAGGCATGTTGCTGTGGCGTGGCCGGCTGGCTTTCAGTGCCAGGGCGCTGCCGGGCCGCTGGTGGCTGCTGGGCCTTCTGGTCATCTCCGTTGGCGCCACGCTGCTGACGCACCGCACGCTGCTCGGCCGTGATGCCGGCGTCACGCTGATCGTGATTTTGCTGGCGCTCAAGACGCTGGAGCTGCGCGCCAAACGCGACGCCTTTGTGGTGTTTTTCCTGAGCTTTTTCACAATGCTCACCAACTTTTTCTACTCCCAGTCCCTGCTGACGGCCTTCAGCATGCTGGTGGCCCTGCTCGGTCTGCTGACGGCTCTGGTCAATGCGCACATGCCGGTGGGCAAACCGCCGCTGCTGCAGGCCGCAAAAACCGCCGGCTGGATGGCCCTGCTGGGCGCGCCGGTGATGGTGTTGCTGTTCGTACTGTTCCCGCGCCTGGCGCCGCTGTGGGGTGTTCCGTCCGATGCGATGACGGGCCGCAGCGGCCTCAGCGCCACCATGCAGGTCGGCACTATTGCCAGTCTGGCACTCGACAGCAGCATCGCCATGCGTATTGCGTTTGAAGGCAGGCCACCGCCGCAGCGCGAACTGTATTTTCGCGGGCCGGTGCTCTCTAGCTTCGACGGGCGCGAGTGGCGGCCCTCGTCAAGCTCGCGTTTTCCCTCGCGTTACAAGCTGCCCGATAACCTGTCCGTCCTGGGCGAAGCCCTTCGTTACGAGGTAACACTCGAGCCTACCAGCCGACCCTGGCTGTTTGTGATGGACGCAGCCGCCGAGAGCCCCAGCCTGCCTTCCGGCTACCGGACCCGCATGAACAGCGACCTGCAATGGCTGACCGATCGCCCCATCACCGATCTGATCCGTTATCAGGTGAAAAGCCATCCGGTGTTCCGGCACGGGCCGGACAAGCGGGAAGTCGGTCTGCAGGAATTTGTCGAACTGCCCTCCGGCTTCAACCCGCGCACGCTGGCGCTGGCTGCCGAGTTGCGCACCGACCCGCGTTATGCACGGGCCGGCACCCCGGCACTGGTGCAGGCCGCCATGGACAGGCTGCGCACCGGCGGCTACACCTACACGCTGGAGCCGGGCGTGTATGGCGCCAACACGGCCGACGAGTTCTGGTTTGATCGCAAGGAGGGCTTTTGCGAACACATCGCCTCGGCTTTTGTGGTGCTGATGCGCGCCATGGACATACCGGCCCGCATCGTCACGGGTTACCAGGGCGGCGAGACCAATTCCGTCGACGGCTTCTGGGTACTGCGCCAGAGCGACGCCCATGCCTGGACCGAGGTCTGGCAGGCGGGCCAGGGCTGGGTACGCGTGGACCCGACTTCGGCCGTCTCCCCCGGCCGCACCGGCGCTTTCCAGCGGCTGGCCGCACCGCAGGGCGTGGTCGGGCAGGCATTTGGCAACTTCAGCCCGACCCTGGCCGCACAATTGCGCGCGACCTGGGAGGCGGTCAACAACCGCTGGAACCAGTGGATTCTCAACTACACCCAGGGCAAACAGCTAGAGTTGCTCAAGGACATCGGTTTTGAGTCACCGAGCTGGGAAGACCTGGCCTATGTCCTGATCGGGGTGGTTGTGCTGGTCAGTCTGGCCGGCGCTGCCTGGACCCTGTGGGACCGCACCCAGCACGACCCATGGCTGCGCCTGCTGGGCCGCGCCCGCAGGCGGCTGGGCAAGGCTGGCCTGGCCAGCCATGCCGCCACCTCCCCGCGCCAGCTGGCGCAACAGGTCATGCAGCGTTATGGCAGTGAAGGGCAGGCCCTGCACGACTGGCTGCTGCAACTCGAAGTACAGCGCTACGCCGCTGCGCTCGCTGGTGGCACGCCCCCCCGCCTGGCACCGCTGAAAAAGCAATACAACCAACTGAGCTGGCCGGGCTGACTTTCCCGCTTCGCGCTAGGCGTCTGTCGGGCTTGGGGCGTCGAAAGTGAAAATCAGCCCGAGCGAGGACAGTTTTTGCCGGATTTACAGGCCCATAGCCCAGCTATGGGCCAAAAAGACGGTGAAAAATGGACCGCTGCGGTCGATTTGCAGCCGACGATTCCCAAGTCCGACAGGCTCCTAGGTTATCTGCCTGGCGCCATACTGTCGGTCTTTCTGCCTACTTCCCGCTGCCTGGACACGCCTTTTCGCATGATTGCCTTTCCGTTTTTCAGAACCGTCCCGCCACGGCTCCTGGTTGCTCTTCTTTTAATAGCTGTTGGCGCAGGTACAGCGGGGGCCAGCAGCGCAAAAGACCTCAAAGCCCGGAGAATCAAGGTGCCGCAAGCCGCAGAACAGGAAAGCGCCTACGCCAGCCGCCCGGAAGCGATGCGTTTTGCCGACGACCTGGCCAGCCGGCGCGACCTCGATGTGCAATGGGTGCGTGAAGCCATCGGCCATGCACGCTACAGCCCGACCATCGTGCGGCTGATGCAGCCCCCTGCCAAAACCTTCACCAAGAACTGGCGCGTCTACCGCAGCCGCTTCATCGACCCGGTCCGCATCGCGGCGGGTGTGCGCTTCTGGCAGGAAAACCAGGCCGCCCTGGCACGCGCGGAAAAAGAATACGGCGTGCCCCCGGAGATCATCGTCGGCATCATCGGTGTGGAAACCATTTACGGCCGCGACACCGGCAAGTTCCGGGTGCTCGACGCACTGGCCACACTGAGCTTTGATTTTCCAGCCACGCACCCGCGCGCCCGTGAACGCAGCGAGTTTTTCAGGGGTGAGCTGGAGCAGTTCCTGAGCATGCAAAGCCGCCTCGACAGCGACCCGCTGGCGCCGCGCGGCAGTTACGCCGGCGCCATGGGCATGCCGCAGTTCATGCCCTCCAGCTGGGTCAAACATGCGGTGGACTTCGACGGCGACGGCAAGGTGGACCTGTGGGACAGCCCCGCCGACGTGATCGGCTCGGTCGCCAGCTATTTCAAGGCCTTCAACTGGCAACCCGGCATGCCCACGCATTACCCGGTTCGTTTTGATGCAGCCACCCTGGACATGAACGCCCTGATGGCGCCTGACATCCTGCCCACCTTCAGCGTGGCCGGTTTCACCGCCAAGGGCGCTGTGCTGGAAGTCGACGCGCAGAACCACACCGGCCCATTGGCACTGATCGAACTGCTCAACGGCGGAGGCGCACCTGTTTACGTCGCCGGCACCGAGAACTTCTACGCGATCACGCGCTACAACTGGAGCAGTTATTACGCGATGGCCGTGATCGAGTTGGGACAGTCAGTCGCCCAGGCGTACACGGCAGCAGGTAAAAAACCCTAGCGGGGTGTGGCAACTGCCGATACCTGGCGCAAGGTCCGGCAAACACTCCGCCGGCAACAGGCCACAGCCAAGGCGCCGCCGCTTGCCCTGGCATGGGGATAACGTCACAATGGCCGGAGAAACTTACCCCGCCAACAAGCCGCTTGCAACCTGCCACTTACACCCGCACCGCGATCATCCTCCATGGCGTCATGGCCCTGCTGATTGCTGGAGGGTTTTCCATCGGCTTGTCCATGGTGGAGTTGCCGCTCAGCCCGCTCAAACTGCAGCTCTATTCGTACCACAAGTGGACGGGCGTCAGCGTGGCGGCGCTGCTGCTTTTGCGCGTTGTCTGGCGCCTCCTGCATCCGCCGCCACCCTTGCCGGCACGCATGCCGGGTTGGGAAGTGGGCGCAGCGCATGCCAGTCATCTGCTGCTTTACCTGCTGATGATCTGCGTGCCGCTTTCCGGCTGGTTGATGAGTTCGGCCAAAGGCGTCACCACGGTTTACCTGGGCCTGTGGCCCCTGCCCAATGCCGTGGCACGCAACGAGGCCCTGGGCTTTTTTCTGGGCGAGCTGCACCGCATCCTCACCTATGCGCTGCTCGCCCTGGCGGCTTTGCATGTGGCGGCTGCGCTCAAACATCATTTCATCGACCGGGACGGCGTGCTGGGCCGGATGTTTCACTTCAACCGTTCCCGCCCATGAAAACCATCGCCGTCGTCCTCTCGCTGCTACTCGCGTCCACGTCCATCCAGGCCGCTGAATACAAACGGGTGGACCTCTCCGCCAGCCAGATCCGCTTCACCTCCCGCCAAATGGGCGTCCCGGTGGACGGTGCATTCCGGAAGTTCGACGCAAGTCTGGCATTCGATCCGGAAGCGCCTTCAGCAGCCCGGGGACAACTGCGGATCGACCTGTCCAGCATCGATACCGGTGTGCGCGAGGTCGATGAAGAAGTGGTGGGTACGCACTGGTTTGACGTCAAACGCCATCCTGATGCGCGCTTCGAAATGCGCCAGATCCTCCCCCAGGGCGGTGAACGGTTTCAGATCAGTGGCGCCCTCACCCTCAAAGGCGTCACCCAGCCCGTCGTATTTGACGCCGTGCTCAAGCGCAGTGCAAGCCAGGCAGTGATGCAAGGCTCCTTTGTGATCAGGCGCCTCGATTTCGGTGTCGGGGGTGGAGTTTGGGGAGATGTCAAAGTAGTGGCCAACGAAGTGACCGTACAGTTTCAGCTGGTGCTCCGGCCTTGACGAGCCCGTAATTGAAAGGCAACCATGAAAAAACTCCTTGCAGCCCTGGTGTGCAGCCTGCCCCTGATGTCGGCCCTGGCGGTCGATGTTTATGACCGCGACCCGGACCACACCTTTGCCTTCTTCGAATTCAGCCATCTCGGCTTCAGCACACAGCGCGACCGCTTCGACAAGGTCGACGCCACCGTCACCCTGGACCTGGAAAACCAGGTGGGTAGCGTGGAAGTCAGCATCGACGTGCGCTCCATCAGCACCGGCTCGGCCGTATTCAACCAGATCCTGTTGAGTGACACCTTCTTTGACGCAGAGAAGTTTCCGGTCATCACCTTCAAGTCAAACCGGCTCAATTTTGGCAAGCTCGACGATGTTGTTTCCGTCGAAGGCAACCTGACCGTCAAAGGCATCACCCACCCGCTGACCCTGACGGTGACCCAGTTCAAATGCGCGATGCACCCGACGCTCCGCAAACCAGCCTGCGGGCTCAACGCCACCGGAAAACTCAGGCGCAGCGAGTTCAATCTGGGCAGATTCGCGCCGCTGATCAGCGATCAGATTACCTTGCTGGTGTCGATGGAGGCGCTCAAGCGCTAGGGTTTCCCTTCTCAGGCCATCAACGGCGGCTCCAGTGTGAAGCAGTAATGCTCAACCGAGCCGGCCTGCACAGATGGCGTTGTCTAGTGTCCTGTCCCGTCAATAAGGTGATGAGATGAAATTGTCCAGTCAGTCGTCAGGCAAGGCGCGAGGAGGCGACATAGCCGTAGCTATGGCAACGACGAGCAACGCCGCATGCCGGCTGAATGGGCGATTTCATATCGCCTTTATTTGCGGGACAGGACACTAGGGCGTTGGCCCACATCTGCCAGGCATTGAACCGGGTGTTGGACTGCAGCAGCGTTTTGCCTTGCAGGTAATCGGGTGTGCTCAATGCGATGCCGGCCGCTAGACGTGACGTCGGATTTACGTAGAAAGCACGCCGCCGACAACGAATAGCGCAACGCCCGCGTACCAGCTTCGCATAAGCCAAACGCCCACCTTGTTCTTTCGGGCATAAACATAGACATACAGAGGGACAAAGAAGCAGAGCAAGCCCGAAAGGGGATTACCGGTGAAGGCGTGCAAAGCGATTGCCAGTTGCGAACCCATGAGGAGAGCCAAGCCAATAAGAAGCAGGGCCGGGCCGATAGATGTCATGTCAGATCTCTTTTTTTGACGCCTGAGGCTTGTTCATTCCGTTACCCGCGACATCAACCGAAGTTGCGATCTTGTTGGGTTGGCTTGACTTGCAAGCGACGTGTGAAATATTCCGGACATCGCACGCGCTCACGCCGGCACGATCGTGATATCCACCAACATGTCCTCCTCACCCCCGCCATGCCGTATGCCCTTGATCGGCGGGCAGGCGTTGTAGTCGGTGCCCACGGCCAGGCGCACGTGGCGCTGGTCGATGAGGCAGCTGTGGGTGACGTCGATGCTGACCCAACGCCGCGCCGCCACGTCGAGGCAGACGTCGGCCCACGCGTGGCTGGCCAGGTCGGGCTCGTTGGCGGCGTAAAAATAACCGCTGACGTAACGCGCGGGCAGCCCCAGGCTGCGACAGATGGCGACCATCACATGGGCCTGGTCCTGGCACACGCCGGCGCCGGCTTCAAAGGCCTGCAGTGCCGTGGTGGTGACGCTTGTGCTATTTTTTTGATAGCTGACAGCGCCCGCCACACCTTGGCTCAGGGCCAAAAGCATGCCCAAATCCGTTACGCCGGCGACAGCAGGCGGCTGCACGAAGCGGCGACCGAACTCTGCCAGTGATGCATGCGGCGTGGCGAGCGCCGTCGGCCGGAGAAAGAAGGCCGGATGCGGCATCGCCGCATCGTCGGTGAATTCGGCCTCTCCCAGCGTGTCCACCTGCCCCGCAGCATTGACCAGGCTGCCGGTCACATGCGCCGCGGCATCTGCAACAAAGGTGTAGGAATGGATGCTGTTGCCGAAGCCGTCGTGCTGCTCATGCAACACACCCGGCGCGCCCAGTGTCCAGAACAGCACGTCTTGCGAAGGGCCGGATTTTGGCGTCAGCCACAGCGTCTGCAGGGCATAACGAAGTGGCTCGGTGTAGCGGTAACGCGTGGTGTGGCGGACGTGTAACTTCATAAGGCCCCCACGGTGGTCATGACGCCCCCACGGTTGCTCACTGCGTGTAGCGCCCTGCCCCCCGGGGGGGCCGCTGCGCCTGCGGCCCGGCGAAACCGGTTCCGCGGCCCCTGCTTGATTGAAGAGCCCACACGGTTGCTCACGGCTCCCTCCCGTTCGCCCTGAGCCTGTCGAGGGGTGCCCCCGAGGGGCGGTGGTCGTATTTCACGCCGTCGCCGGAACCAGGAAGTCGCGGCTGATGTGGGCGCCGAGTTCGTTCACGCGGTCGAGGAACTGCGTCAGGTAGGCGTGCAGGCCGGTGGCCAGGATCTCGTCGATGCGTGCGTATTGCAGGTCGGCATTGAGCTTGCCGGCACGGCGCACGGTTTCGCTGGACTGGTCGTCTGTCACCCTTTGCAGGTTACTCACCACTTCCTGCAGGCTGGCGGCCAGTGAGCGCGGCATGTCGGCGCGCAGGATCAGCAGCTCGGCCACGCGTTCGGGCTTGATCACGTTGCGGTAAACACGCCGGTAAATCTCGAAGGCGCTGACGCTGCGCAGAATTGCGCTCCAGTGGTAGAAGTCGTACTCCTGGTCCTTCTCGCTGGCGGCGCCGTAGAAGTCGCTCTGCACCGCGTGAAACTTCACATCGACCAGGCGCGCGGTGTTGTCGGCGCGCTCGAGAAAAGTGCCCAGCCGCATGAAATACAGCGCCTCGTCCTGCAGCATGGTGCCGACCGTCACGCCGCGCGACAGATGAGAGCGGAACTTGACCCATTCGAAAAACTGGCTCGGGTCACGCTCGAACTCGCCATTGCGCAACATGCGGAAAATCTCGAGGTAGGTCTGATTTTGTGTTTCCCAGACCTCGGTGGTCAGCGTGCCTCGCACCGCGCGCGCATTCTCCCGGGCATTTTTCAGGCAGGAGATGATGCTCGACGAATTTTTCTCGTCGCGCACCATGAAGTCCATCACGTCGCGCGCGTTCACGTCGCCGTATTTACTTTCATAGGCATGAGAAAGCTCACTGATGCTGAGCAGGCCCTTCCAGCCCACCTGCGCCACGGCGGTTGATTGCGGCAGCAGGGATGTCTGGTAGTTCACATCCAGCATGCGCGCCGTATTCTCAGCGCGCTCCGTATAGCGGGACATCCAGAAAAGGTGATCAGCGGTTCTTGAAAGCATGATGATTCCCTTTCCTTGTTAGTTCGATGCCAGCGACTGTGTCTGGGACTGCCCGGACTGCGATTGGGACTGAGACTGCGGCGGCGTATCGCCATCTTCAAGCACCCAGGTGTCCTTGGTGCCGCCACCCTGCGAGGAGTTGACCACCAGCGAGCCGTCTTTCAGCGCCACACGCGTCAAGCCGCCCGGCACCATCTGCACGGTTTTGCCGCTCAACACAAAAGGCCGCAGGTCGATGTGGCGCGGTGCGATGCCGCTTTCGACATAAGTCGGGCAGGTCGAGAGGCTCAGCGTTGGCTGGGCAATGTAGCCGGCCGGATTGGCCAGCACGGCCTTGCGGAAGTCCTCGATCTCGGCCTGGGTGGCCGCCGGGCCCACCAGCATGCCGTAGCCGCCGGCACCGTGCACTTCCTTGATGACCAGGTCTTTCATGTTGGCCAGCGTGTACTTCAGGTCGTCCGCATTGCGGCACATGTAGGTCGGCACGTTTTTCAGGATGGGTTTTTCGCCGAGATAGAACTCGATCATCTTGGGCACATAGGGATAGATCGACTTGTCGTCCGCCACGCCGGTACCGATGGCGTTGCACAGCGCCACGTTGCCGCTGCGGTACACATTGAGCAGGCCGGCACAGCCGAGTGTGGAGGTCGGACGAAAGGCCAACGGGTCCAGAAAATCGTCATCGACCCGGCGGTAAATCACATCCACACGTTTCGGGCCGCGCGTGGTGCGCATGTAGACGAAGTTGTCCTTGACGAAGAGGTCCTGCCCCTCCACCAGCTCGACACCCATCTGCTGCGCCAGGAAGGCGTGTTCGAAATAAGCCGAGTTGTACATGCCGGGCGTGAGCACCACCACGGTCGGCTCGGCGCGGTGCGCCGGCGAGTTGTCGCGCAGAGTCTCGAGCAGCAGGTCGGGGTAATGCGCAACGGGGGCCACGCGGTTTTCGCTGAACAGGTCGGGAAAAAGCCGCATCATCATCTTGCGGTCTTCCAGCATGTAGCTCACGCCGCTGGGCACGCGCAGGTTGTCTTCCAGCACGTAGTACTCGCCTTCGCCCTGCGCATTGGGCGCACGCACGATGTCGATGCCGCTGATGTGAGAGTAGATGTTGCCAGGCACCTCGACACCCATCATCTCGGGGCGGAACTGCGCGTTCTGGAAAATCTGCTCGGACGGGATCACGCCGGCCTTGATGATCTCCTGGTCGTGGTAGACATCGTGGATGAAGCGGTTCAGCGCGGTCACGCGCTGGACCAGCCCGCTTTCCATGCTGGCCCACTCATGGGCGGGAATGATGCGCGGAATCAGGTCAAAGGGAATCAGCCTTTCCGTGCCGCCGGTTTCGGAGTTGCCGTCGTCCTTGTCGCCATACACAGCAAAGGTGATGCCGACGCGGCGGAAGATCATTTCGGCTTCTGCGCGCCTGGCCTGCATGACCTGATCCGGCTGCCTGGCCAGCCAGCGCTGGTAGGCCTGGTAATGCTCGCGGACGCTGGACGCCGCTGCATTCATTTCATCAAACATGGGGCGGCTCATCAGCTTGGTCTCCAGCAGGTTTACGAATGGATTGTTATGCCACTAGCTTAGCAAGTAATGCGCCAGCCGTTCGCAAATGAGCAACTAATTTATACGGGATGTCCGGCACTCAGGGGGCCGCCGAGGAGGCAGCGTCGGTGGGGTGGTGCCAATAGCGCAATGCGGTTTGCCGCTGGCAGCGGACCTCCGACGGGTGCTGGCTGGACCAATTGGCAGCGCCGCACACAGGCGATGTCACCACGGGTATCCCGCGTTCGCGATAGCGCTCCAGCACGGGTACGGCCGGGTGGCCAAAACGATTGCGATAGCCGTTTTGCGCCAGCGCCAGCGTGGGCCGCACAGCGTCCAGAAACGCCGCGCTGGACGATGTTTTGCTGCCGTGGTGCGGCACCAGCAGCACATCGGCCTGCAATTTTGCTCCCGCGGCCACCAGGCGCTGCTCCTGCGCCAGCTCGATGTCTCCGGCCAGCAGGGCGCTGCTTTTGCCGTTGGAAATGCGCAGCACGCAACTCATCGCGTTGGGCTTGGCCGGCACCTCGTAGTCCGCCGCCGCAGGGTGCAGCACGTCAAAACTGACGCCCTCCCACACCCAGCCCTGGCCAGCTGCACAGCGGCGTGAAGGCCGCAGGGCCTGCAGCGCATGGCCGTCCTCGATCGAGCTCACCAGCGCCGCCTGCGGCTGCATGGCCAGCACCGCCGGCGCGCCGCCGATATGGTCGCCGTCGCGGTGGCTCAACATCAGGATGTCCACGCGTTCCCCCATGGCGCGCAGCAGGGGCACCAGCACCCGGTGCCCGGCATCGCTTTCGCGTGAAAAGCGCGGGCCGGTGTCATACACCAGCGTGTGGCCGGCGGTGCGGACAATCAGCGCATTGCCCTGCCCCACATCGGCGGCGACCAGTTCAAATTCGCCGACGGGCGGTCGCAGCGGCTGCCACAGCAGCACCGGCAGCATCAGCGGCACGCCCAGCGCGCGCCAGTGCCAGGGCAGGCGCATGGCCAGCAGCAGACCACCGGCCACACCGGCGACCGCACACCATAGCGGCGCCGCCGCCACGCTGATGCTCGCCAGTGGCCAGCGCGCCAGCCACTGCAAAAACAGCATCAGCCCCGCCACCGCCGCGGCAGCCAGCTCCCAGACCGGCGCCCACAACACCCCCAGCATAGTCAACGGTGTCACCAGCAGGGTCACCCAGGGAATCGCCAGCCCGTTGGCCAGCAAACCAACCAGCGACACCTGGTTGAACAGCAGCAACGACAGCGGCGCCAGCGCCAGGGTCACGATCCACTGCTCGCGGGCAGAGCGAACCACAGATCGCCCGGCAACGCCCAGCCAAACGGGCGACAGGGCCGCCAAGCGCGATGTTTGATGGTCATTTTGGCCTCCAGCCCTTTCTCCATGGACGCGAGCAGCTCCTGAATCGATAGCATGACCATTGCTTCCCAGGTCTGCCTCTTTGTCCTGCGGACCTGCCGCAAAGAGCACCCCCACCGCCACAAACGACAGCCAGAAACCGGCTTGCAGCAAGGCCCAGGGGTCCAGCACAACAACCACCGCCATGGCCAGCAGCCACACCTGCGGCCAGGGCCAGCGTTTGCCGCTCTGGTGCAGCAGCACAACGGCAGCCAGCATCCAGACCGTGCGCTGTGCCGGCACGCCCCAGCCCGAAAACAAGGCATAAGCAGCGGCCAGCAAAAGCCCACCCCAGGCCGCGGCACTGGACGTTGGCAACACCAGGCACAGGGCGGGGCTCCAGCGCGCGGAACGCCGCCACAGCCAGCCAATGGCCTGTGCTGCCAGCCAGGCAAACATCGTTATGTGGAGGCCCGAAATCGACATCAGGTGTGCGACCCCGGTGGCGCGGAAAACATCCCAGTCGGCGCGCTCGATCGCGTTCTGGTCGCCCACCAGCAGGGCCGCAACCACGCCCGCCAGTTGCCGGTCGGCCACGCGCGCAAATACCGCGTCGCGCATACGCTGCCGCGCACGTTCGACCGGATGGCGCAAGCCGTCGGCAAGCAATTGCGGGGGTGTATCGCGCGGCCCGGCCCGCACATAACCGGTCGCCTGCACGCCCTGCTCCCAGAGCCAGAGTTCGTAGTCGAAGCCGTGCGGATTACGGTTGCCATGCGGTGCCTTCAGGCGCACCGTCATGCGCCAGTACTCGCCGGCACGCAGGTTTTGCGGCTGGCGCTGCAGCGCAAGCAGCGCCGCCGGCGCATCCAGGGTGTCAGCTTCTGCAGCATCCCGGCCGCTGAAGCCTGCATACCAGCCGAGGTACAGCTGAGGCGGCAGTTGCACCGGTTTGCCGTGCAGCTGCGCGCTCTCGACCGCAAAACGAAAACGCAGCCCGTCTTCGCCACGTTGCGGCATGGCCAGCACCCGGCCCGTGACGTCAATGTCCTTGCCCTCCAGCGCTGGCACCAGGGCACCGCCCTGAAACACCGCGGCACGCAGGCCCGTCAATGCAAACCCGGCCACCAATGCCAGCAGCAGCGCCGCCAGGCCACGCGCCGACCACGCGGCTGTCGCGGGAGGTGTCACCGCGCCAACCAGGCCGGCCAGCAGGGCGGCAACCAGGAGCATGCCGGCATACGACCAGCCGTCCCACAGCGCGCGCTGCTGCAGCTGCAGGGCAGCCCCCACGATCAAGCCGATAAAAACCAGGCTCAGCAGCCTGGCGGCCGGAGGCGCTGTGGCCGACTTTGTTCCAGGCAAAAGCTCTCCCCTTGTTTTTCTTAACGTGTGGTCCACGTCCCTCTTAACGAAACACGCATGCCATGCGCTGACACCGCCCTGCTTTGGCGCAGCTCTTGCTTGCATTGATCGCATTAAAACCGTTATTCCGGGACTGACGCGCTGTTTCTGCGGCATAGTGACAAGGTCGGCCCTGAATTATTCGAAAAGCGAGATTGCCTTGTCCATCCATGTTGCCCTGAGCCACATCACCCACTACCAATACGACCGCCTGGTGCGTCTCGGTCCGCAGGTTATCCGCCTGCGCCCTGCCCCGCACAGCCGCACCAAGGTGCTGTCCTATTCCTTGACTGTGGAGCCCAAGGGCCACTTCATCAACTGGCAGCAGGACCCGTTTGCCAATTACCAGGCGCGGCTGGTGTTCCCCGAACCGACACGCGAGTTCAAGGTCACGGTGGACCTCGTCGTCGAAATGGCGGTCTTCAACCCGTTTGACTTTTTCCTCGAGCCCGAAGCAGAGGAGTTTCCCTTCACCTACGCCAAGGCCCAGGCGCGTGAACTGGCGCCCTACCTGGTCACCGAACCCGCGACGCCGCTGCTCAAAACTTACCTTGATGCCATTGATCGCACGCCCAAACGCACCATCGACTTCCTGGTCGGGCTGAACCAGAAGCTGCAGCACGACATCAAGTACGCCATCCGCATGGAGCCGGGTGTGCAAACGCCTGAGGAAACTCTGAAACTCGCCATCGGCTCCTGCCGGGACACCGGCTGGCTCATGGTCCAGCTGTTTCGCCACCTGGGCCTGGCCGCGCGTTTTGTCTCGGGCTACCTGATCCAGCTCAAAGCCGACGTCAAGTCGCTCGACGGCCCCAGCGGCGCCGAGACCGACTTCACCGACCTGCACGCCTGGTGCGAGGTATTCTTGCCCGGCGCCGGCTGGGTCGGCCTGGACCCGACCTCGGGCCTGATGGCCGGTGAAGGTCACATCCCGCTGGCCTGCACGCCCGAGCCATCAAGCGCCGCGCCGATTGAAGGCGGCGTCGATGAAAGTGAAGTCAAGTTCTCCCACCACATGGGTGTGCAGCGTATTTACGAATCACCACGCGTCACCCAGCCCTATACAGAAGCCCTGTGGGCCGACGTGCTCAAGCTGGGCCACAAGGTGGACCAGGACCTCGTGGCCGGCGATGTGCGGCTGACCATGGGCGGCGAGCCGACCTTTGTTGCCACCCAAGACCGCGATGCGGCCGAATGGAATATCGACGCGCTGGGCCCTACAAAACGCGGCTACGCAACCGAACTCGTGCAAAAGCTGCGCGCCGAATACGGCAAGGGCGGTTTCCTGCATTTTGGCCAGGGCAAGTGGTACCCGGGCGAGCAGTTGCCGCGCTGGGCACTGAGCATTTTCTGGCGCAAGGACGGCCAGCCAGTCTGGCAAAACCCGGCCCTGTTCACCGATGAACGCAATACCAAGGACGGCTGCAACTACACCAGCCTGGATGCCCGGCGCTTTGCCGACATGCTGGCCGGCAAGCTGGGGCTGTCCGCCAAATACATCACCCCGGGCTATGAAGACGCCTGGTACTACCTGTGGCGTGAGCGTCGGCTGCCCGTCAACGTGGACCCCTTCGACACCAAGCTCGACGACGCGATGGAGCGCGCGCGCCTGCGCCGCGTGTTCTCGCAGGGGCTGGACGCCGTGGTGGGTTATGTGCTGCCCCTCAAGGTACGGGACGAAAGCGCAAAAGGCCAAGGCCCGCAATGGTCCACCGGTCCCTGGTTCTTCCGCGACGAGCGCATGTATTTGATGCCGGGCGATTCGCCCATGGGTTACCGCCTGCCGCTCGACTCTGTGCCCTGGGTTTCCAAAACCGACTTCCCCTACATGACGGAGGCCGACCCGTTTGCGCCGCGGGACGAGCTGCCGTCCACCGCAGCCCTGGCTGCGCGCTACAACGCCGCCACCGGTTTGGTCCCCGCTGCGCAGGAAGCGGCCCCTGCCGCCGGCGGGCAGACCAGCGCCAGCATGCTGGCCCAGTACATGGCGCGCTACATGACGGCCAGCGGCCCGCGCAACGAAGCCAGCCGGCTGCTGCAGTTCAAGCCCGCGAACGTCAGCACCGACGTACGTTTCGACCAGGGCCAGGGTACCAAAGCCCCGGCAGCGACGACCCAGCCGGCCGCAGCCCCGGCGGCTGAAGAAGCCGCCCGCATGCCCAAGCCGGGCGAGTCCGCCGCCTGGCTGACCCGCACCGCGCTGTGCGTGGAAGTGCGCGACCCATCACGCGCCAACGGCCCGCAAGACAAACCCAAGGCGGCGCCGAAAGAAAAAGGCGCAAAAGCGGAAACCGGTGCGCTGTATGTCTTCATGCCGCCGCTGGAGCGCCTGGAGGACTACCTCGATCTGCTGGCCGCCGTCGAGGCCAGCGCGCAAGCCCTGGGCCTGCAGATTGTGCTGGAGGGCTACCCGCCGCCACGTGACCCGCGCCTGAAGATGCTGCAGGTCACGCCCGACCCCGGCGTGATCGAGGTCAACATCCACCCCGCCTACAACTGGAACGAACTGGTCGAACACACCGAATTCCTCTACAAAATCGCGCACGAAACCCGCCTGTCGGCCGAAAAATTCATGACCGACGGCCGCCACACCGGCACCGGCGGCGGCAACCACTTTGTACTCGGCGGCGCCACGCCGCCGGACAGCCCCTTTCTGCGCAAGCCCGAGCTGCTGGGCAGCCTGATTGCCTACTGGCATAACCACCCATCGCTGAGTTATTTGTTCTCGGGCATGTTCATCGGCCCGACCAGCCAGGCGCCACGTGTGGACGAGGCGCGCAACGACCAGTTGTACGAACTGGAAATTGCGCTGCGCGAGATCGCCGCCAATCGCGAGAAGTATGGCCAGGATATGCCACCGTGGATCGTTGACCGCACACTGCGCAACATCCTGGTGGACGTGACCGGCAACACGCACCGCAGCGAGTTCTGCATCGACAAGATGTATTCGCCCGACTCGGCCACCGGCCGCCTCGGCCTGCTGGAGCTGCGCGCGTTCGAGATGCCGCCGCACGCCCGCATGAGCATCGTGCAGCAACTGCTGCTGCGCGCACTGGTGACACGCTTCTGGAACAAGCCTTACCACGGCCGCATGACACGCTGGGGCACCGAGCTGCACGACCGCTTCCTGCTGCCAGGTTTTGTGCGCATGGATTTCGCCGATGTGCTGACCGAACTCAAGGAGGCCGGCTACGCGTTTGACATGTCATGGTTTGACCCGCATTTCGAGTTCCGCTTCCCCATGATCGGCCAGGTCAAGGCCAACAGCATTGAGCTGACCTTGCGCAGCGCGCTGGAGCCCTGGCATGTGATGGGCGAGGAAGGATCGTCGGGCGGCACGGTGCGTTATGTGGACTCCTCGCTCGAACGCGTGGAAGTGCATGTGACCGGCCTCAACGACAACCGTTACGTCATCACTGCCAACGGCCGCGCCCTGCCGCTGCAGAGCACGGGTACCGTTGGTGAATACGTCGCCGGTGTGCGCTACAAGGCCTGGAACCCGCCCTCGGCCCTGCACCCGTCGATTGGCGTGCATGCGCCGCTGACCTTTGACATCGTCGACACCTGGATGGAGCGCTCGCTGGGCGGCTGCCAGTACCACGTGGCACACCCGGGTGGGCTCAGCTACGACACCTTACCCGTCAATTCCTACGAGGCCGAAAGCCGGCGGCTCAACCGCTTCTTCCAGATGGGCCATACACCCGGGAAGCTCCGCGTCCAGCCCGCGCAGGCTAGCCGCGAGTTTCCGTTCACGCTGGATCTGCGCTAGAAACTGTTCCCGCTATTTGTCTTGCGGCCACAACAATTGCGGTGCGGGGCCGTGCCATCGTGCGCTGAAGATCGAGTCAATTGCACCCTGCGCGGTCCGCCGCGTAGGCATAAAGGCATACTTGGGCCACCGTGGAACACAACGACTCACTTTTTGCAGCGGCAGCGCTGGAAGCGCCTGACGATCTGGCGCGAGCCCTGGCCCTGCCGGCTGCAGCCGGCCATTTTGACGAGTTGCACGGCCGCACCCTAGACAAAGCCTTGGCCGCCAGCGGCCAGAGCCAAAGCCAGACCCAGCAATCGCTGCAACTGGCCGGTGCTGCACTGCCACCCCCCATACCCGACGCCAGCGTGCCTGCGCCCGCCTTCGCCGGCCTGGCGCCTGAATGGACCCGCTTCTTCAATTTCCTCGGCGGCGACGGTTTTGACGACCTGAACCACCGCACAGCCAACCTGCAACGCCAGATCCGCGACAACGGCGTCACCTACAACGTCTATGCGGACGCCAACGGCCCGCAGCGGCCCTGGTCGCTGGACCTGTTTCCGCTGATCCTGTCCACGCAGGACTGGGCGCAGATTGCCACTGGCGTGCGCCAGCGTGCCCGGCTGCTGGAGCACATCATGGCCGACGTGTATGGCCCGCAGCAACTGCTGGCGCTGGGCCTGCTGCCCGCGGCGCTGGTGCAGGGTCACCCCGGCTACCTGCGCGCCATGCACGGCGTGTTGCCGGCCGGCGGGACTTTTTTGCACATCACCGCCTTTGACCTGGCGCGCGGCCCGGACGGGCGCTGGTGGGTGGTGTCGCAGCGAACGCAGGCACCATCTGGCCTCGGCTACCTGCTGGAGAACCGCCTGGCGATCTCGCGGCTGTTTCCGGAAGCCTTCCGCGAACTGAAGGTGCAGCGCCTGGCAGCCTCCTACAAGGCGCTGGTGGACGGCATGAAGGCGGCCAGCCCGGCGCAGGCCTGCGGCGAGGAAAGCCGCATCGTGCTGCTCACTCCCGGCCCCTACAACGAGACCTATTTCGAACACGCCTACCTGGCGCGTTACCTCGGCCTGACGCTGGTCGAAGGCAGCGACCTGCTGGTGCGCGACGACAAGCTTTACCTCAAGACCCTGCAGGGGCTGGAGCCCGTGCATGGCCTGCTCAAGCGCCTGGACGACGAGTTTCTGGACCCGCTGGAACTGCGCTCCGACTCCACGCTGGGCGTGCCCGGCCTGCTGCAGGCCATACGCGCCGGCAACGTGCTGGTAGCCAACGCGCCAGGCTCAGCCTTTCTCGAGTCCAGCGCGCTGCTGGGCTTTTTGCCGGCGCTGTCGCGCCACCTGCTGGACCAGCCGCTGGCCCTGCCCTCGCTGGCCACCTGGTGGTGCGGCGAGCAGGCTGCGCTGCAGTCGGTCCTGCCGCGCCTGAAGGACTGTGTCATCAAGGGGACCTATCCAGAGTCCGGCATTGAATCGGTGATTGCACAGACGCTGTCCCGCCGCGAGCTCGATGAATGGGCCGGCCGTCTGGTCCGGCGCGGCGAAGACTACACGGTGCAGGCCTATTTGCCACTGTCCCAAACTCCCACCTGGCAGGGCCAGAGGATCGCGCCGCGTTCCACCATGCTGCGGGTCTTCGCGGTGTCTGACGGCGCGGGCTCCTGGCAGGTGCTTCCCGGCGGCCTGGCGCGGCTGGCCGGCCCTAACGACAAGATCGCCTCCATGCAGCAAGGCGGCAGCAGCGCCGACGTGTGGGCACCGGCCGAGGCCTCAGCCCCGGCAAGTACAGGGCGGACCGCCAGCCCGGCAGTCAGCTCCGACTTCGCACCGCTGTCCCCTTCCGGCGCAGAACCGGGCGCCGCGCCGCGTGTGATGGCGCGCACCCTGCACAAACCCCCGGTCACCAGCCGCGCCGCCGAAAACCTGTTCTGGCTGGGCCGCTACACCGAGCGCACCGAAAACGCCATCCGCATGGCCCAGCTGACCCTGCAGTCCCTCAACGGCGAAGACCAGTCGTCGCGGCCGCTGCTGGCCTGGCTCTCGGAGCTGGCCGTGAAAAACGGCCTGGTGCTGGACTCGGTGCCGCCTGCCACCCAGTCGCGCCGCGTGTTCGAGCGCTCGCTGATTGCCAGCCTGGCCGACACCGAGAATGCTGCCAGCGTGGGTTACAGCTTGCGTGCGATCAAGGGCGCGGCTTCGGCCGTGCGCGAGCGGTTGTCGCAGGAGCAATGGCACGTGATCATGCGCGCCGAGACAGATTTTTTCCGGCGCTGCGAAGCCTTCAGCGGGCCCGAACACCCGGCATCGCAGGCACTCGAATATTCGTCGGTCGAAGCCCTCGCCGCACTTGAATCGGCCAGCGGCTTCCTGGCCGCGATGACCGGCGCGCAAACCGATCGCATGAGCCGCGACGACGGTTGGCGCCTGCTCAGCACAGGCCGCCATATCGAACGCCTGAACACATTGGCGTCCGCGCTGATCCTCGGCTTTGAAACCGGTGCCGTGTACGACGAAGGCGGTTTCGGCGCCATGCTGTCGCTGTTCGACAGCACCATCACCTTCCACGCGCAATACCAGCAGCAGCGCAATGTGCCGGCACTGCTGGACCTGCTGGTGCTCGACCGCGACAACCCGCGCTCGCTCGGCTGGGTCACGCAGACGCTGCGCGGCCGGCTCGCGCGCCTGGCCGAAAACACCGTGGGCGCGCCGCAGCCGGTGCCCGACCTGACCCCCACCCTGCCCGACCCGGGCAGCTGGCTGCTCGACGACCTGTGCACACCCGCCCCCGGCGCCCCGGACGAGGAGCCGTACGCGCGCTTGCTGGCCCAGCTCGAGCAATGCTGCAACGCGGCTTTCGAGCTATCGGACACGCTGAGCCGGCGCTACTTCAGTCACGTGGCCCCGGACGAACACAGCCTGGGCGCCTGAGTCCGGCCGCAATACTCAGTAGGCCGAATCAATGAAATTCACTGTCACTCGACCGCCCCTCGCCGCGCCATGCGGCGTTTCAAATGCGCGCCGGGCCAGCGGGCCCGCCTGTGCTTTGCGCCTTGCCTGGCACGCCGCTGGGCGGCCGCTTGCCAGCGACTTCACTGACTCAGCCTACTAGCAATCTTTCCTCATTTTTGTTTCGGCGATGCTGCTTCACCTTGTTCATGAGACGCGTTATGCGTATACCCCCACCGTGGAAAGCGCGCACCATGTGCTGCACCTCCGGCCAGCCATCCATCCAGGCCAGCAGTTGCTGCGCCACCAGCTGACGATCACTCCCCCACCCGCGCGGCTGCAGGAACTGACCGACGTGTACGGCAACTGCCGGAGTTATTTTTCGCTGCACACGCCGCACGACCGGCTGACCGTGGTGGCCGACAGCATTGTCTCCACGCTGGCGCTCAGCACGGGGCCTGAAAACACGCTCGCCGGACTGCCTTGGGAGCAGGTGCGCGAGCAGTTCCGCTACCAGGCCGGCGCCGCCTACGACAGTGCCTGCGAGTTCGTCTTTGCCTCGCCTTACGTGCCGCGCGACGAGGCATTTGCGGAATTTGCCCGGCCCAGCTTTGTCTCGGGCCGGCCGCTGCCGGAAGCCGCCCAGGACCTGATGGAGCGCATCCACGAAACCATGACTTACGACAGCAAGAGCACCGAGGTGGGAACACCAGCGCTCGAAGCGCTGCAACTCGGCAAAGGCGTGTGCCAGGACTTTGCCCACATCATGGTCGCCTGCTGCCGCGCCATGGGCGTACCTGCGCGCTACGTCAGCGGCTACCTGCTGACCTCGCCCGCCCCTGGCCAGCCGCGCCTGATCGGCAGCGATGCCTCGCATGCCTGGGCGTCGGTGTACTGCCCGGTGGAAAGCGAGAGCGCCGGCATGGCACTGGCCGACGGGCAAAGCCCCGGCGTCTGGCTGGACTTCGACCCCACCAACAATCGCGCCCCCGGCGAAGACTACGTAACGTTGGCCACCGGCCGGGACTTCCTCGACGTGTCGCCCATGCGCGGCGTGATACGCGGCGGCTCCCGTCACGTGCTGAATGTGGCCGTGACGATGACGCCCATCACCAAGCTCCCCGAAGCCGAGTGATGCCGGCTGGCCGCCAAGCCGCGGCACGCCCTTCACTTCGCGGGCTAAAATTGCCATAAATCGTCTGAACGCGCTATATTTTTCATAGCGGCATGCGCCCGTACAATAAGGGCTAGCGGCCTGTAACGTTGAAATAGGAGGCGAGGAACGCGTGAGACGGGGTTCGATGCAAGGCGCAAAGCACAGCGATGCCTCAGGCATTGCGCGCATTTGCAACGCCGCAGCGTGCCCTGTATCGCGCGGGCAGCGACTTCTGGTTTCAGCGTTACAGGCCACTAGTGGCATATTTCATTCAAATTTTTAACCATCCACCTTCTGGAGCATTTCATGAGCACAAGCACCGGCAACGTCTACGACAAACTCAAAGCCCTGGGCATCACTCTGCCGCCCGTCGCCGTGCCCGTAGCAGCTTACGTACCCTTTTTGCAAACGGGAAAACTGGTTTTCCTGAGCGGCCATATCGCCAAAAAAGACGGCAAGCCCTGGGTGGGACAACTCGGCAAGAACATGGCCACGGAAGAAGGCAAGGCCGCCGCGCGCGCCATTGCCATCGACCTGATGGGCACGCTGCACGCTGCCGTGGGCGACCTCAACAAGATCACGCGCATCGTCAAGCTGATGAGCCTCGTCAACTCGACCGGTGAATTCACCGAGCAGCACCTGGTGACCAACGGCGCCAGTGAATTGTTTGCCGAAGTCTTCGGCCCTGCGGGCAGTCATGCCCGTAGCGCCTTCGGCGTTGCCCAGATTCCCATGGGCGCCTGCGTCGAAATCGACCTGATCGCCGAAGTCGGCTGAGCGGCATGTTTTCTGCTGAGAAGATATCCGTTGGCCTGCTGGTATTTGTGGCGCTGTCTGGCGCCGCTCTGGCGGCGCCAGACCTTGTCGGTGAATGGAAATCAGATGCGGCACGCTCGACGGCATTCAACGACGCGCATGCCAAACTCCAGCCCCAGACAGCGCGGTTTCTGTCACAGCTGATGGGGCACATGACCTTGAAGATCACGGCGAGCACGTTCACATTTGACATACCCGATGTCCGGACCGAAACCGCCGAAGGTAAAAAGAGTCTGCTGCAAGGCTTCCGGGAAAGCCAGAGCTATCAGCTGCTGGGCACAACGGACAAAACGGTGGCCATCAAACATGTCGCGCCAAAGTCCAGCTCTCCGCGCATCGCCGTCTACAACTTCGAAAGCCCGGACGTCATGTGGATGTACGTCGACAACGCCGACGACGCGGGGATGACGCATGTCCGCGAGTACTTTTTCAGAAGACCGGCAAGCGCACCGCCCAAGGATCCGGCACGCTGAATCTGTTTTTGGGCAGGCGAACAACCCTGTAGCTGCCTGAAAACCGCACAATTTCTCAACGTCCCTTCGTTTCCCTACGCACCGTAGG
This sequence comes from Polaromonas sp., assembly GCF_039930745.1. Lineage (GTDB taxonomy): Bacteria > Pseudomonadota > Gammaproteobacteria > Burkholderiales > Burkholderiaceae_C > Polaromonas. The sequence goes on from NZ_JBDTTH010000005.1 coordinate 21,636, forward strand.
GCGGTCAGAAAGGGGCGCGTTGACGTCACTCCCGTCGGACTTATGATTACCCCGCTCTGGCCATTTTGCCGGGGCAGCGTTCTCAGGGCGGGGTGAAATTCCCCACCGGCGGTGTTTGCGTGCAAGCGCATCAGCCCGCGAGCGCCCGGCTTCTTCACGGAGGCCGGGGTCAGCAGATTCGGTTCAACTCCGAAGCCGACGGTCACAGTCCGGATGAAAGAGAGCGCGAAGTCCATGGCCCCGCTGTGGGCTGGCGCCTGCGCGCCGGCCTGCCGGGGCCACCGGCTCGTGCGCCCTGATTTCTGGTTACCGTTTTCAGGAGAAGCCCATGAGTCAGAGAGATCCCCGGGCGGCCACACTGCCGCAACAACACCCCGCCAGATTCTGTTTCATCCAGGCCGGCTGGCACGCCGACATCGTCAACCAGGGACGCGACGCCTTCCTGGCAGAAATGGCCAAGCACAGCGTGCCGCAGGAAAACATTGACCTGCTGGAGGTGCCAGGCGCCTTCGAGATCCCGCTGCATGCGCAGCAGCTGGCACGCTCAGGGCGCTACGCCGGCATCGTGGCTTGCGGCTTGGTGGTGGACGGCGGCATCTACCGCCATGAGTTTGTGGCCGACGCCGTGATCAGCGGCCTGATGCGGGTGCAGCTCGACACCGGCGTGCCGGTGTTTTCGGCGGTGCTGACACCCCACCATTTCCACGAACATGAAGAGCACCGCCGCTTCTTCAGCGAGCACTTTGTGGTCAAAGGCAAAGAGGTGGCGCAGGCCTGCCTGCGTACCGTCGCCAGTTTGCAGGAGCTGCGGGAACTGGCGCCGGCCTGAGCGCTACTGGAAAGCCTTGTGCAGCACCTCGCGCAGCCGCGCGTAGGCAGCTTCGCGTGCCACCGGATTGGGGCCGACTTGCACGCCCTGACCGGGGTGAATGCCATTGGGTACATCCATCCGCACCTGCAAGCGGCCGGCCGGGTTGTCGAAGTCGTGGTAACTGTCGGGATAGACGTTGACTTCGGCGCCGACGGCTTTGCCCAGTGCAATACACGGAGCCGGTGGCGTCCAGTCGTCTTTTTCACCCAGCATCAGCACCAGGGGCACGCCTCTTTTGTAGCCCGACTTCTGCGCGGCGCTGCAGCCCGGGTAAAACGCGATGGCCACCGCGGGCCGTACGGTCTGCCCGCGTACGTCGGCACGCGACACGTCGGTGGCGGAGAGCACAGCGCTGCCGCCATGCGACCAGCCCAGCAAGGCAATGTGCTCAGCTTTTGCCCACGGTTGCACGGCCACCCAGGCCAGGGCTCCCAACGCATCGGCACGGCGTTGCGCCTGGTCTATGTTGCGGGTGCCAAGTTTCTGCGTACACAGCTCCGTCTCGCCACGCGGCGTGAGGCTGTCGGGAAACACTGCGGCATAACCTTGGGCCACTAGCAGGTCGGCCATGGCTTGGTGCCGAGCGTTCAGCTCACCCTTACGGGAACCCACCGTCGCGTAGAGGCCGCCGCAGCCGTGCAGCGCAATCACTGTGCCTCTGGGCGCCTGTCCGGCGGGCTGGAACACCCAGGCCTTGAGTGCTGTTCCGTCGAGGCTGTAAAAGTGCACCTCTTGCGGCGCGGCCGCAGCCGCGGCCGAAAAGGCCAGCAACACCAAGTTCGCAGCAAAAACCGCCTTCAGCCCTTGTTTCACCTACGCCACCAGCTATTGTTTTTGTAGCATTCAACCATCATGTCCGCTCGGCCACCCAGGCCTGGACAGACTTCAACGCATCGCCGAGCCTGGAAGGCTCAGTGCCGCCGGCCATGGCCATGTCGGCCTTGCCGCCGCCCTTGCCGCCTACCTGCTTCGCAACAAAGTTGACGAGTTCGCCAGCCTTGACCTTGCCCACGCTGTCGGCCGTCACGCCTGCCGCGATCTGCACCTTGTCGCCATCCACGGCGGCCAGCACAATGACAGCGGTTTTCAGTTTGTCCTTGAGCTTGTCCATGGTCTCGCGCAAGGTCTTGGCGTCTGCGCCTTCCAGCCTGGCGGCCAGCACCTTCAGGCCCTTGACGTCGATCGCCTGCGACATCAGCTCGTCACCCTGCGCCGAAGCCAGCTTGCCCTTGATGGCCGTCAGCTCTTTTTCCAGATCGCGCATCTGCTCCAGCAGGCTGCTGACCCGGGCCGGCACTTCGTGCGGCGTGACCTTAAGCGTGCCAGCCACGCCGCCCAGGGTGGCTTCCATGGCCTGCACATAGTTGAGCGCCGCCAGGCCGGTGACGGCCTCAATGCGCCGCACGCCAGCCGCCACGCCGCCCTCGGCGGTGATGGTGAAAAAGCCGATGTCGCCGGTGCGTGCCACGTGCGTGCCGCCGCACAGCTCCTTGCTCGAACCAATGCTCAGCACACGCACCTGGTCGCCGTACTTCTCGCCGAACAGCATCATGGCGCCGGTTTTCTGCGCCGCTTCCATGTCCATCACACTCGCATCGGTCGCGGCGTTGGCCAGGATCTCGGCGTTCACGCGTGCCTCGATCTCGCGAATCTGTTCATCGGTCACCGGTGCGTTATGAGCAAAGTCGAAACGGGTTTTTTCGGCATCGACCAATGAGCCTTTTTGCTGCACATGGTCGCCCAGCACTTCGCGCAAGGCCTTGTGCATCAGGTGTGTGGCGCTGTGGTTGCGCACGGTGGCGGCACGCACGGCCAGGTTGACACGTGCCGACACATGGTCGCCCACGTTCAGCGTGCCCTGCGCCACGCTTCCGTGGTGGCCGTACACGTCACCCTTGATCTTGAGCGTGTCGCCCACCTCGAAGTGCGCCGAGCCGCTGACCAGCTCGCCCTGGTCGCCCACCTGGCCGCCGCTTTCGGCATAAAACGGGGTGGTGTCCAGCACCACCACGCCCTGCTGGTCGGTCTTGAGCGCCACCACCGGCACGCCGTCGGCGTACAAGGCAACAATTTTTCCGCTGGCCTCCAGGCTCTCGTAACCCGTGAAGGTATTGCCTTCGCCGGAGTATTCCAGCGCGCGGTCCATCTTGAACTTGCCGGCCGCACGCGCCTGGTTTTTCTGTTTGTCCATGGCGGCGTTGAAACCGGCCTCGTCTACCTCGACACCACGCTCGCGACAGACATCGGCTGACAGATCCAGCGGGAAGCCGTAGGTGTCATGCAGCTTGAAGGCCACGTCTCCAGGCAGCACTTTCGCGCCGCCGGCCAGGGCTGTGTCCAGGATGGTCATGCCGATTTCAAGCGTCTCGAAGAAGCGCTCTTCCTCCGCCTTGAGCACGGCGGTGATGCGCTTTTCATCGGTCTTGAGCTTGGGGTAGGCGTCCCCCATCAACCGTGCAAGGTCCGCCACCAGCTTGTGGAAGAACGGCGTCTTCTTGCCCAGCTTGTAGCCATGGCGAATCGCGCGGCGAATGATGCGGCGCTGCACATAACCGCGGCCTTCGTTGGACGGGTTGACGCCGTCGCTCACCAGGAAGGCGGTGGCGCGGATGTGGTCGGCAATCACGAACAGACTCTTGTTGCCCAGGTCTTTTTCGCCAGTCTCGCGTGATGCCGCCTTGATCAGCTCGGCAAAAATGTCTATCTCGTAGTTGCTGTGCACATGCTGCAGGATGGCGGCCAGACGTTCGAGGCCCATGCCGGTGTCCACACACGGTGCGGGCAGCGGCGCCACCGAGCCGTCTTCGGCCATGTTGAACTGCATGAACACGTTGTTCCAGATCTCGATGAAGCGGTCGCCGTCTTCATCGGGGCTGCCGGGCGGGCCGCCGGGGATGTGGTCGCCGTGGTCGTAAAAAATCTCGGAGCACGGGCCGCAGGGGCCGGTGTCGGCCATCATCCAGAAGTTGTCGGACTTGTAGCGGCCGCCCTTGTTGTCACCGATGCGGATCACGCGCTCGGGCGGCAGGCCGATTTCCTCGGTCCAGATGTCGTAGGCCTCGTCATCCTCTTCATACACGGTGGCCAGCAGGCGATCCGCCGGCAGCTTGTAAACCTCGGTCAGCAACTCCCACGCCCACTTCAGCGACTCGCGCTTGAAGTAGTCGCCAAAGCTCCAGTTGCCCAGCATCTCGAAGAAGGTGTGATGGCGCGCGGTGTAGCCCACGTTCTCCAGGTCGTTGTGCTTGCCGCCGGCACGCAGGCAGGCCTGCACAGACGCCGCGCGCACGTAGGGGCGCTTGTCAGTGCCGAGGAACACGTCCTTGAACTGCACCATGCCCGAGTTGGTGAACATCAGGGTCGGGTCGTTGCCCGGCACCAGCGAACTCGACGCCACCACGGTGTGCCCCTTGGACGCGAAAAAGTCCAGAAAGGTCTTGCGGATGTCGGCGACGGTGAATGCAGGCGTGGAAGCTGGCGTAGAGGTGGGATGGCTCATGGTCTGGAAGATTGGTTTTGGCAAGGCAGGCGCCCCTCGGGCTCGCCCGCTGGCTAAGCCCTCGATTATAGGTTTGGGGGGATGTCCGCCTATTGGGCGGTCTGCCGGCCCAGATCAATCCGGTGGGACAGGAATCGCCACAAGCGCTCATCGTCGCTGAAAGCCACGTTAAAGCGCAGCCACCCCGTCGGGTGGGGCTCCAGCAGAAACAATTGCCCCGGGCCGAGCATGATGCCCTCGGGCGTAGCCTCCTTGGACAGGACGGAACTGTCGGGAAGGTCCGGATGCCGAGCCCACAGGTACATGCCGGCTCCCGGCTCATGAAACAGCTCGAATCCCAGCGCGGTCAGGTTCTTCTCGGTCTTGCGATGTGCCAGCGCCAGCTTTTCACGAAGCGACTTGAGGTGCTTGCGCCAGCGGCCGTCGGTCACCACCCCGAAAGTAAGCCGCTCGGCAATGTCCGAAGATGTGAGCCCCGAAATCATCTTGAGCTGGGCCAGATCCTCGATCAACTCCCCTCGCGCCAGCAGGTAACCCACGCGCAGGCTCGGCGAAATTGTCTTGGAATAGCTGCCGATATAGATGACACGCTGCAACTGGTCCAGGCTGGCCAGCGTGGACCGTGAGGTGGGGTCCATGTCGGCGTAGATATCGTTTTCCACCAGTGTGAACCCATGCGCTTCGGCCAGTTGCAGCAGGCGGTGCAGGTGGGCCGCCGAAGCCACCGAGCAGGTCGGGCTTTGCAGACGGGGTTGTGTGAAAAAGGCCTTGGGCTTGTGCACCGCCAGCAGCGCCTCCAGCGCCACCAGGTCATAACCCGTGGGGGTACGCGGCACACCCACCAGCTTGGCGCCCAGAAAACGCAGCATGAACATCAGGTTGGGATAACCGGGGCTGTCGACCAGCACCGTGTCACCCGGCTTCACGAGCTGCCGGGCCGCCAGGTCCAGCGCCTGGCTGGAGCCTTGCGTCAGCAGCACCTGGTCAACCTCGACCGATATCTGGTTTTCAGCAAGCGCCTCCGCAATGATCATCCGCAGTGCCATATGCCCGTAGGGAAGGCCATAACCTTCCAGGGAGGAGCCGTCCGCTGACAGGTGCCGCATGCTGCGGCGAAGCGCGTCCCCAAACAGGAAATCGTGCGGCAACCAGCCGCAACCCGGTTTCATCGGCAGGTTGCGGTTTTCAAATATCTGCTTGAGGTACCAGCGTGCGTCAAATTTCGGCTGTTCGGGCAGCGCATACGGCGCACCCGACGCACCATCATCGCCCCTGCGCTTGACGAAAAACCCGGCGTTGGCCCGGGAAACAAGCCAGCCCTGGGCCACAAGGCGGTCGTAAGCTTCCACCACGGTGAAGACGCTGACGCCATGCATGGCGGCAAAAGCGCGAATGGAAGGCAGCTTGACCCCCGGTTTCAGCGCTTGCCCGGCAATCATCCCACGCAGGCCGTCAACGATCTGGCTCACCAGTGGGGTTTGCAGCTCCGGGCTGAGTGTGAGCATCAAAAAACCAAAAAGAGCAGATTGTGCACAGCAGTTCTCACGCACCGGGTTGGGGAATCCATGTACAGGATTCTAGACCTGCACAGTATGTTGAAAAGAACGCAAAGGTGTACATGGACGGGCCTGGCGCGGACTTCTAAAGTCCGCTCATCCCCTTCTTAAACCCGGAAATCACTTTCATCATGCAGTCAACTCAAACCTCCAACAACGCCGCCCTGATGGCGCGCCGCCAAGCCGCCGTGACACGCGGCGTGGGCCAGGCACACGAGATTTTTGTCAGCCGGGCAAAAAATGCCGAGCTGTGGGATGTAGAAGGCCGCCGCTATATCGACTTCGCTGGCGGCATCGCCGTCCTCAACACCGGCCACTTGCATACTGAAGTCATCGCCGCGGTCAAAGCCCAGCTCGACCTCTACACACACACCTGCTTTCAGGTGGTCGCCTATGAGCCCTATGTTGAACTGGCGGAAAAGCTCAATGCCCTGGCGCCCGGCAATTTCGCCAAAAAGACCTTGTTACTGACAACCGGCGCCGAGGCGGTCGAGAACGCGGTCAAGGTGGCGCGGTCCTACACGAAGCGCCCCGGCATCATTGCCTTCACGGGTGGCTACCACGGCCGGACCAATATGACCTTGGGCATGACCGGCAAAGTGGCGCCCTACAAGTTGGGGTTCGGCCCCTTCCCGGGCGAGGTGTTTCATGCGGAATACCCCAACGCGCTGCACGGCGTGAGCATTGACCAAGCGCTGCACTCGGTCGAGCAGATCCTCAAAAATGACGTGGAGCCCGAGCGCGTGGCGGCCTTCATCATTGAGCCGGTGCAGGGCGAGGGAGGCTTTTACATCGCCCCACCCGAGTTCATCAGCCGCCTGAAAGCGCTGGCCGACCGGCATGGCATCCTGCTGATTGCCGACGAAGTCCAGACGGGTGCGGGGCGAACTGGCACCTGGTACGCCAGCGAACAATGGCCGGTGGCGCCCGATCTGATTGCCCTCGCCAAATCCATGGCGGGGGGTTTCCCCATCTCGGGCCTGGTCGGCCGGGCCGATGTCATGGATGCGCCGGGCCCCGGCGGCCTGGGCGGCACCTACGCCGGCAGCCCCATCGGTTGCGCAGCCGCGCTGGCCGTGCTCAAGGTCTTCGAGGATGAAAAGCTCCTGGCACGCAGCCAGACAATGGGCGCCCACCTTCTCAAAGGTTTGCACGCTATCGCGAAAAAAGAACCCGCCATTGGCGATGTGCGCGGCCTGGGTGCCATGGTGGCCATCGAACTCTTTGAAAATGGGGACCTCGCCCGCCCTGACGCGGCACTGACCAAACGCGTGGTCACCGAAGCCGCCCGGCGTGGCTTGATATTGCTCTCATGCGGCACCTACGGTAATGTGATCAGGATTTTGGTTCCCCTCACGGCATCCGACGCCCTGCTGGACGAAGGCCTGCAAATTCTGGCCGACAGTTTCACCGCATCGCGTTGATCTCCGTGACCAGTTCAGGAAAGACGATGACCGATAGCGATGTCCTGGTGCGCTTTTCAGGCGTGCAGAAAACCTATGACGGCGAACAGCTTGTTGTGCAGCAGCTCGACCTTGACATTCGTCGCGGGGAATTCCTGAGCCTGCTGGGCCCCTCGGGATCGGGGAAAACCACCACGCTAATGATGCTGGCCGGCTTCGAGTCCCCCACGGCGGGCGAGATTTTTCTCAATGGCGCACAAATCACAGGCACGCCGCCGCACAAGCGCAACTTCGGCATGGTGTTTCAAAACTATGCGCTGTTTCCCCACCTCACGGTGGGCCAGAACGTGGCCTATCCGCTCACTGTTCGCAAGGTTTCGAAGGCCGACCAGGTGAGCCGCGTGCAGCGCGCGCTCGACATGGTCCGCCTGTCGGGCATGACGGATCGCCTGCCCGGACAGCTTTCGGGCGGGCAACAGCAGCGCGTTGCACTGGCGCGAGCACTGGTGTTCGAACCCCAGCTGGTGCTGATGGACGAACCGCTGGGCGCACTTGACAAGCAGCTGCGTGAGCACATGCAGATTGAACTGAAGGAGTTGCACAAGCAACTGGGCGTGACGTTTGTCTATGTCACCCACGACCAGGGCGAAGCGCTGACGATGAGCGACCGGGTAGCCGTTTTCAACGATGGTGCAATCCAGCAGCTGGCGCCGGTAGAGACACTGTATGAAACGCCCTCCAATCGTTTTGTTGCCGGTTTCGTCGGTGACAGCACGGTACTCAAAGGCAAGGGACATACGGCTGGCATTGAATTGCCGGGTGGCCGTGTTCTGAACGGTATCAACGTCAATCAAGCCGCTGCCGGTGCGCAGGTCGAGGCCTACATCCGGCCGGAGCGCATTATGTTGCATCGCCAGGCGCCGGCTTCATCGGTCGATGTTTTGCCGGCCCGCGTGGCGCGCATCATTTATTTCGGCGATCACTTGCGGCTGCTGTGTGATGTCGGTGCCGGCCAGGCAGAAGCGACCGTCAAGCTGCCCCTGACGCTGTTGAATGGCCAGGCGCCGCCGCAACCGGGTGAGACCGTGCATCTGGAATTCCCAGCTGCGTTCACGCGGATCTACGCGGCGTAAGCGCTTTCTCTCTCACCATTTTCAACGTCACCTTTACCTTTATCAACCACCGAGGAAATAGCACCATGAAGAAAAACATCATCGCCATCACCGTGGCTTCGTGCCTGGCCTTACCTGCGCTTGCGCAGCAGCAGCTCACCGTCGTGAACTTCGGCGGCGCGAATGCCAACGCCCAGAAAAAGGCCTATTACGAGCCCTACGAAAAAATGGGTACCAAAATTGTTGCCGTGGAATACAACGGAGAGCAGGCCAAGATCAAGGCCATGGTCGAGACGAAAAAGATCACCTGGGATGTGGTCGAGGTCGAAGCACCCGACGTACAGCGCGGCTGCGACGAAGGCTTGTTTGAAAAAATCGATTTCAGCAAGATCGGCAACAAGGCCGACTTTCTGCCGGCCGCTGTGAAGGAATGCGGCGTCGGCGTTTTTGTATGGTCCACCGTGATGGCCTGGAACGCCGACAAAGTCAAAACCGCCCCCACCAGCTGGGCAGACTTCTGGGACGTCAAGAAGATCCCGGGCAAGCGCGGCATGCGCAAAGGCGCCCGCTACAACCTGGAATTCGCGCTGATGGCCGACGGCGTCAAACCCGCCGACGTTTACAAAGTTTTGGGTACCAAGGACGGTGCCGACCGCGCATTTCGCAAGCTGACAGAGCTCAAGCCCAACATCCAGTGGTGGGAGGCTGGCGCCCAGCCCGCCCAGTTCCTTGTGGCCGGTGACGTCGCCCTCAGCACGGTCTACAACGGCCGCATTGACGCCGCCAACCGCGAGGGCCGCAACCTGAAGATCTACTGGCCCGGCGGCATTTATGACCTGGACTACTGGGTCATTCCCAAAGGCGCCCCCAACAAGGACGCATCGATGAAATTCATTGCCTTCGCCAGCCAGCCCGCTACGCAGGCTGTTTATGCCCAGAACATTGCCTATGGCCCGGTCAACAACAAGGCCCTGGCCAAGCTCGACAAAAAGGTATTGGATGATTTGCCAACGTCGCCAGCCAATGCGAAAGAGGCCATCCAGATGAATGTCGGCTTCTGGGCCGACCAGGGTGAGGCGCTTGAAAAACGCTTTGCCTCCTGGGCCACGCAATAAGCCGACGGAGCAAGCACCCCCATGAGCAGTACCACCAGCCAGGGCCGCCTTCAGGGCGGTGACGTCCTCGCATTGCGACGCGCGCTCTCGCGCGCGGATGCACGGCGAAAATGGCGCGCCTTTGCGCTTACCGTGCCCCTGCTGGTGTTTCTTCTGTTGACCCTGCTCATTCCGATTGCGGCCCTGCTGCAACGCGCCGTTGAAAACCCGGAAGTGGTGGCCGCGCTGCCACGGACGGTGCAAAGCCTCAAGGACTGGAACGCCCAGACGCCACCCGCACCTGCAAGTTACTCGGCGCTGGTGGAGGACCTGAGCCACCTTCCCGACAGTTCAGATGCCGGCGCGCTGGCACGCCGCCTCAACTCTGAGGTGCCCGGTGCGCGCTCCCTCGTGATGAGCACCTACCGCGCGCTGCCTGTCACGGGCTCGCCAGAGGAAATACAGGCCAGGCTGCTCGAGCTTGATCCGCGCTGGGGGGAGCTTGGTTTTTGGCAAGCCATCGCCAAAAACAGCTCCCGTTGGACACCCGACTACCTGCTGGCGTCGGTGGACCTGCAGCGCGACAGCCAAGGCAAGGTGGAGCGCATGCCGCCAGAGCAGCGGGCGTTCGGCGCCATCTTGCTGCGCACCTTCCAGATCAGTTTTGTGGTCACCATTTTTTGCCTGGCGCTGGGCTACCCCCTGGCCTGGTGGCTGGCTTCATTGCCGGCACGCAAGGCGAATCTTTTGATGATCCTGGTACTGGTGCCCTTCTGGACATCGATTCTGGTACGCGTGGCGGCCTGGATTGTGCTGCTGCAATCTGAAGGCTTGGTCAACCGGGGGCTGATGGGTATTGGCCTCATTGACAGCCCCCTGGCGCTGCTGTTCAACCGCGCCGGCGTGGTGATTGCCATGGTGCACATCCTGCTGCCTTTCATGATCTTGCCGCTTTACAGCGTGATGAAAAACGTGCCGGCGACTTACGTGCGGGCCGCCGTTTCATTGGGCAGCGCGCCGCTGGCCGCTTTTTTTCGGGTGTATGTACCGCAGACCTATCCCGGCATCAGCGCCGGCGCGCTGCTGGTTTTTATTCTCTCGATAGGTTATTACGTCACCCCCGCCCTGCTCGGTGGCGCTGATGACCAGATGCTGAGCTATTACATCGCCCGCTATACCAACGTCGAAGTCAATTGGGGCATGGCCTGTGCGCTGGGCGCCGTGCTGCTGGTGGCCACGATGATTCTTTACAGCGTTTACCGGCGCATCGGCAAGGCCGAGCTCAGCATTGGCTGACATTTTTTTCTTCTTTTACAGACGCAGACACCGGCTCACCATGTTCAAAATCAAAGGCCCAGTCTTTCCCCGCTATGCCACTTTGGCAGACAAGGCCGGCTGGTGGCTGGTGCGCGCCGTCTGTGTTGCCATTCTGGTTTTCTTGCTGGCTCCCATCCTGGTGATGGTGCCACTGTCTTTTTCAGACAGCTCTTTTCTGACCTACCCCATCCCGGGCTGGTCAATGAAGTGGTACCACAACCTGCTGGATTCACCTGAATGGGCCCGGGCTGCCAAAAACAGCTTCATCGTGGCGCCTGCCGCAACCCTGATTGCCACCGCACTGGGCACTTTGGCCGCCGTCGGCTTGTCCAGAGCCAACTTCCGGTTCAAGAGCCTCCTGATGGGCATTCTCATCGCGCCCATGGTGGTCCCCATCGTTGTGGTGGGTGTGGCCACCTATCTGTATTTCGCGCCGCTGGGTCTGGCCGACAGTTACTTCGGGCTGATTGTGGTGCACGCCGCCCTGGGTGCGCCTTTTGTGCTGACCACCGTGCTGGCGACGCTCGCCGGCTTCAACCACAACCTGGTGCGCGCGTCGCTCAGCCTCGGCGAAACACCGTTGCGCACGTTTTTCAGGATCACTCTGCCGGTCATCGCGCCGGGCGTGATCTCCGGCGCGCTGTTCGCGTTTGCCACGTCGTTTGATGAAGTGGTGGTCACGCTGTTCCTGGCAGGCGCGGAGCAAGCCACTTTGCCGAGGCAGATGTTCACAGGTATCCGGGAAAATATTTCACCCACGATCGCGGCCGTGGCCACATTGCTTATTCTGTTCACCACAACGCTCCTGCTGCTGCTTGAATGGCTGCGCGGGCGCCGGCGCTGAGCGCCCGCCCCTGCCCGGCACCCGGGAAGCAAGCGGCCACAAGACACCCTGGCCCGAAACCGGTCAAAATCAAGCCATCTCCCGGATACCCCACTCTTTTTCCAGATACCCCCCTTTTCCAGGACATTCCCCATGGACATGAAAACCTCCCCCATTTCCCTGCTCAAAGACCCCAGCCTGTTCAAAACCGACGCCCTGATCAACGGCCAGTGGGTCCAGGGCGCGGCCCGTTTTGACGTCAACGACCCCGCCACCGGCCTCAAACTCGCCGACGTGGCCAACCTGGGCGCCCAGGAGGCCGAAACCGCCATAGCCGCCGCCAACGCCGCCTGGCCGGCCTGGCGCAGCAAGACCGGCAAAGAGCGCCATGCGATTTTGCTCAAGTGGTACCAGCTCCTGATGGCCAATCAGGAAGACCTGGGCCGCATCATGACCGCCGAGCAGGGCAAGCCCTTTGCGGAAGCCAAAGGCGAAATCGCCTACGGCGCGAGTTTTGTCGAGTGGTTTGCCGAAGAAGCCAAACGCGTCAACGGCGAAACCCTGCCCCAGTTCGACAACAACCGCCGCCTGATGGTCTTGAAGCAGCCCATCGGCGTGTGCGCCGCCATCACCCCCTGGAACTTCCCGTTGGCCATGATCACCCGCAAGGTCGCCCCAGCGCTGGCCGCCGGTTGCCCGGTGGTCATCAAGCCTGCCGAACTGACCCCGCTGACCGCCCTGGCCGCCGCCGAGCTGGCTGTACGCGCCGGCATTCCGGCCGGCGTGCTCAATGTGCTAACCGCCGACAGCGCCAACTCGATTGCTGTCGGCAAGGTGTTCTGCGCCAGCGATATCGTGCGCCACATCAGCTTTACCGGCTCGACAGAAGTGGGCCGCATCCTGATGGCGCAAAGCGCGCCGTCCATCAAGAAGCTGGCGCTGGAGTTGGGCGGCAACGCCCCCTTCATCGTGTTTGACGACGCCGACATCGACTCGGCCGTCGAAGGGGCGATGGCCAGCAAGTACCGCAACGCCGGCCAGACCTGTGTCTGCGCCAACCGCATTTATGTGCAGGACGGCGTGTACGACCAGTTCGTCGAGAAATTCGCGGCCAAGGTCAAGCTGCTCAAGGTTGGCAATGGCTTTGAAGACGGCGTGGTTCAGGGCCCGCTGATCGAAGACGCGGCCGTTGACAAGGTGCAGCGCCATGTGGACGACGCGCTGGCCAAAGGCGGCAAGCTGCTGGCCGGCGGCAAAAAGCTCAAAGGCCAGTTCTTCGAGCCCACCGTGATCTCGGAGGCCACCGGCGACATGTTGTGCGCCAAAGAAGAAACCTTTGGCCCGTTTGCGCCGGTGTTTCGCTTCAAGGATGAGCAGGAGGCGATTGACGCCGCCAACAACACCGAGTTCGGTCTGGCCAGCTACTTCTACAGCCGCGACATCGGCCGGATCTACCGCGTCGCCGAGGCGCTGGAATACGGTATGGTCGGCATCAACGCTGGCGTGATTGCCACCGAACACGTGCCTTTTGGTGGCGTCAAGCAGTCCGGCCTGGGCCGGGAAGGCTCCAGCCATGGCATGGAAGAGTACCTCGAGATGAAATACCTTTGCATGGGAGACATACAGAAATGAACCGCAGAACCCTCTTGCAAGCCGGCATCGTCGGTGCTGCTGCCTTATCCACTCCGTTTTTGATAGCTGCTCACGCCCAGGGGACGGGGGCTGCAGGCCAAAAACGTCACAAACTTGTGATCCAGGTCAGCGACAATGACCCGGCCAAGTGGAACTTGGCCCTCAACAATGCCAAAAATGTGCAGGAAGACGTGGGCGCCGCCAACGTGGACATCGCCATCGTCGCCTACGGGCCGGGCATTGGCATGCTCAAGCTGGACTCGCCCACTGGTGGGCGAATTGCCGACGCCATGAAAGCCAATGTGCGCGTTGTCGCCTGCGAAAACACCATGCGCGGCCAGAAGCTGGGCAAGGACGACATGTTGCCCGCCATCAGCTACGTGCCGGCCGGCGTAACTGAAATCATGAAAAAACAGCAGGACGGCTGGGCTTACCTCCGGCCCTGAACATCTGCGTCAAAAACCGAGCCACCCGGCTCGCCGTGGTTTTACAATCAGGTAACGCGGGTGTAGTTCAATGGTAGAACTTTTGCTTCCCAAGCAAATAGCGTGGGTTCGATTCCCATCACCCGCTCCACACATGGCTTGACGCCGATTGCAGCTCGACTCAATGCACACGCTGGTCCTGTGACAAGGAAATCAGCGGTTTTTGTTTTTGTGACAAGAATTTGAATAATCTTTATTATTCAATAAGTTAGCGTATTTCATTCTTGTCAATCATGCCAAAATCCACGCCCTCCGAGATCGTTGCGCTGCTCATCACGGCTGGACCGGCAGGGCAGAGCCCCGAAGCGCTTGAGAAGCTACTGAGCCCTGTCAGCCGCTCAACGATCAACAGAAGATTGGCTGAGCTGGTGAAAGCGGGCGCCATCAAGGCCGAAGGGGCCGGGCGCGCCACCCGCTATGTCTCAGCCTCACCATTCACACGCGCCGATATCGACGCGTACTTCAACATGCCATGGCAGCAACGTCCCGTGGCTTACTTCAAAGAAGAGCTCCTGGCGGCACTGCCCAACATCGATGCTGCCAAAGCACAACGCTGCGCGCAGATTCAGGCCATTGCCAACCCGATTGACAAGCGATACCTCTCGACTTTTCTAGTTGATTTTTCCTGGGGTTCGTCGGTGCTTGAAGGGGGCACCTACTCTGCGCTGGATACCGAAGCGTTGATTCAATACGGGCAAAAAAACAAGGACAAACCGACGGCTGACGCCGTTCTTGTGCTCAACCACAAAAGAGCTGCCGAATATCTGTGGACGCACCGCGCACTTACCGTTGACAACGTCTGCGCCATGCATGCGCTGCTGACGGACGACCATGGGCTGGCAGAACTGGCGGACTCGGACCATTTTCTGCCCGCGCACCAAAGAGGCAGGCCCCGGGAGTTTGAAGACGTCACTCTGGGTGCGTCGGCCTACGTTCCACCGTTTCGGCCTGCCACGGCTTACATCGAAAAAGCGCTGGCGCAAATCATTACAAGCGCCAACACACTTCACCCCGTCCAGGCTGCGCTCTACCTGATGACGCGCATTCCCTACCTGCAAGCCTTTGCCAACGGCAACAAGCGCAGCTCACGGCTGGCTGCCAATGCCGCACTCATTTCGCACGGGCTCCTGCCCTTTTCTTTCGCAGACGTTGACAAAAATGATTACATCCGGGGGATTGCGGCGTTTTACGAGTTGGGCACCATACACATCGTCGAGCAAACTTTTATTCAGGGCTACGCGAAGTCCGTCGTACGCAGCAGCAACATCCCGGTCAGTATGCGAACGCTTGGCTTCAACGTGGAAGATGTGGCTCAGTCACTGGCTGACTTCATCAACACAGGCCGACAGCCCACCGACAAGTATGCGCGGCTGTTTCTGACTTGACCGCAATGACTGCACTGGAGGCTCATTCAATGGCAGAACGGCAGCTTCCCAAGCTTCATACGAGGGTTCGATTCCCTTCACCCGCTCCAAACGACAACGCCTACTCGCGAAACATCCCTGGGTATCGGCATAGGGGGCAGCCATTATCGGCTGCGCCCCTGCCACACCACCCGGCATGCGGGTCCGCACCGGGCGGTTCGAGAAGTTGAGGTCAGCATAGTCGGGGAATGCCGAAGCGGTCGAAGTACGCATCGGTCAGCACCAGATTGACGTACTTGTCACTGTTGTACCACCAGCGCCGGGTAGATGCAGCCACTTGCGCGGCCACATCCACGGAGGCCCCCAGAGCCCGAAGCTCCCGGAACACCGTTGTTCCCCGACGCCAGAACTTCAGCTGGATCGCTCTGAGCCGGTGCCGCAGCCACTTGTCCAAGGCGCGGAACGTGCTGGGCGTTTGCGTTAGCTGGAAGTACGCCTTCCAGCCTGGCATGAAGGCCTGCAGCGCCGCTCCAATTTCCTGAAGGCTGCGTCCGGTCTGCCGTCGGGTGAGTTGCCTCACCCTCTGGCGGTAACGTTTGAGCGCCGCATCGGCCACGTCCCGGCGTACCTTGCCCGTAGGCGAGAGCCAGAAGCAGTAACCGAGGAACTTGCGTTTCCACACAGGTGCTACAGCCGTCTTGGCCTCATTGAGCGACAGCCGCAACCTCGCGTAGCAGCGTCTGAGTCCCGCCAGCACCCGCTGGCCTGAGGCGATGCTTTTAACGTAGACGTTGCAGTCGTCGGCGTAGCGCACAAATTTGTGCCCCCTGCGTTCGAGTTCGCGGTCCACCTCGTCAAGCATCACGTTGGCCAGCAGGGGCGACAGCGGCCCGCCTTGCGGCGTGCCCTCGTGGCGCTCCGTCTGTAGCCCACCGTCCATGATCCCGGCCTGAAGGTATCGGCGTATGAGCCGCAGCACCACCTTGTCGGTGAGGCGGCGGGCCAGCCGGTCCATCAGGATGTCGTGGTTGACGCGGTCAAAGAATTGCTCCAGGTCCACGTCCACCACCACCGCATAACCTTCCTGCACATAGCCGTGTGCCTGCAGGATCGCCCCGTGCGCGCCGCGCCCGGGCCGAAACCCGAAGCTGTGCTCGCTGAAGGTGGGGTCGATCACAGGCTGGAGCACCTGCAGTAGGGCTTGCTGAATCAGACGGTCGGTGACCGTGGGTATGCCCAACTCTCTCTTGCCGCCGCCCGGTTTGGGTATCTGCACGCGGCGTACCGGACTGGGCCGGTAGGTGCCGTCCTGCAGGCTTTGCCGGATGACGAGCCAGTGGGTTTTGAGGTACTCCCCGGTCTGCTCTACCGTGCGTCCATCGACGCCGGCGCTTCCCTTGTTGGCTTTGACGCGTTTCCACGCCATCGCCATATTCTGCTTTGCCAGAGCCTGCGCAAGCAGGTCTGACCCCCAGCTCGTTTGTTCATGCCGCGCCGTTGGTGATTCATCGCGCACGGACCCGCCTCGGGCTTCACTCGATGCGTAGTCCATTCGCTCTGCCGTCTCGGCAGACTTCTGATGCTGTTCACTTCCAAGCGACATGTCTCGTCACTGTCCTTCTCGTTCGGCCCTTCGCCGGGTTGCCCCGGCTACTATGGCCTCTGCTGACTTCCCGCTGCCGGTTGCCCGGTCACCCTTTCAGGCGTGAGGCGGGATCTCCCCAGGTAAGAATGCACTCCTTCACCGCACAATCGCCGCATTTACGCCGCCCAATCCTTGACCACAAGAGCTTCGCAGTTTCTTGCCTGCTCGCCCTGATCGGCGTCGCCTCATATGCGATTCGTGTTCCTCGACTCGCGGTTTATGTTCCACGCTTCCTTCCCACACTCGGTTGCCCTCATGCAGTTGCGTTTCGCTTCGCTCGCTGTGGTCAGCTCGCGGGAGGACTTTCACCTCCAGGAGTGCGCCCATGCTGGGCGCACAAAAAAACCGGGCATACGCCCGGTATTCACAGTGCCGTCTTGCAAATCAAAGCTGCTTGCACAAAAAGAAATTTTGCGTATCTTCAATATAGGCAGCCGCAACAGGCGCAGCCCCAGCAGGCGCAACGATAGAGGAGCGGATCACACCGGTGTTGTTGACACCATCGTCAAGGATCCGGTCCAGGGCACCCGCGAATTTTCCTGACAATCCATTGAGACAGACCGTGTTTCCGCTCAAGCCATAAACGCCGTTACCCAGCGCAATTGTGCCGCCGCCGGCATGAACCGGACGCGCAGCGGCCCCAGCGAGAACAGCGCTGCCAGAGATAAAACCCGCATAACGGAGTGCGCGAAATGCATTCACGGTCTCCCCTGCAGCCACCGCATAAGGATCGCCGCCGGTGACGCCGATCAAACCGTTGCCGTTCCCACCGCCGACGTTGGCGGCCCAGCCGTTTTGCGTTGTCGTGTTGATGGTTTCATCCCCTGGCAGGGCCCGGTAGCGGTCACGGTAGCTCAGCACCCCGGCGCTGACTGCGTCCATATCTTTGCCAATATTCTTGATCTTGCTGCTTTCGATCAGTTCCTGACCTTTAAGGACACCTGCCAGCAGCAGGCCAACAATGACCAGCACAATTGCGATTTCCACCAGAGTGAAACCGGCTTGCTTTTTGAATGACTTCATTCATGACTCCAAATTAGACGGCACGAATTGCGCCGGTAAGAAAATGTATCTTTTGTTTTAGGAATCAGGGAGTCAGGATTTTTTACAGGGGGATGGAGAGCATCACCCGCAGGCCCGTCCCCAAGGTTTCCGCAAAAAGCTCCCCGCCTGCTGCCTGCGCCTGTTTGCGCGCCTGGTACATGCCCAGTCCCTTGTTCACCGAACCAGAACTGGACCAGGGTTCAAACAGCTTTTCCAGGGGAATCTCCAGCCGCAAGTGCTTTGTTTCCATGGAAACCAGGGTGTTCTGCGCGTCTTGCTTGATCACGATGCGGCAACTGGCCGGGAGCATGCGCTCACGCGACAGGCTGGACACATTGCCCAGCACATTGTCCAGAACAGCCGCCAGCGCATGACTGTCCCATTCCACCCGCGCGGAGCCTGCCAGATCGATCTCAACCTGATGCAACTCTGCTGCCTGCCGGATGTGCTCCGGCAGATCAAGCAGTTCCAACTCCGCCGCTCCATGCATTTCAAGTGGCGCTGACACCGAGGCCTGCCAGGCCGGGTTCAGCAGCGCCTGGCTCATGCGCTCCGCCCGTTGGGTGGCATGCGCGGCATTTTTTTTTAGGCGTTTTGCGCGCGTAAGGAGTTCGGCATCGCTTTCGGCGGATCCAAAATCCTCCGCCACCAGTTGCACCCACTGCGCGAGGTTGCGCATGTCGTGCTGCAGGAACACCCCCACCCGGGCGCGTTGACTGGAGGCGGCCACCAGCGCCAGCTGGCGGGCGGCCAGCGCCCCCTGGATCATCGCGAACAGCACTTCGGACGCCTGGACGGCAAACAGGTGACGCTCTCCGCGCAGTCCCTTGAGGCCGATGCGGAATTCCAGCGAGATGTCGTCGTAGTCAAAGCGCTGGTGAAGAATCCGGTCGCTGATCCGCTCCGCGTCGAAGGAAAGACGGGCTCCTCCTTCATGCGGCCTGAGCGGTATTTTTGCGCCGAGGCGCGTGAACACAGGCGAGCCATACCAGTTGCCGCGCCAGTCCAGGCTGCGCAGCCCCAGATCGGCCAGTGTTTTCTGATGGAGGACCAGGGTGCCCAGCAAATCGTCGTGCAGGGATTCGCGCAAGGCCAGCAACTGGTCCATGCGCCCACGGTGCTGGCGGCTCAGGTGGCGGAGCCAGAACAGGGTCAGGCCGACGCTCGAGCCGGCCACAACCAGGGCAACGGCTGCGTCGTACAAGTCGGTCACGACGAAGCTCTTTCAATACCGAATTTCTTCATGAAGTAATACAGGTGCTCCCGCGTCAGGCCCAGCTTGCGGGACGCCTGCGCCACATTGAACTGGCTTTCCGCCAGCACCGAACGCACCAGGCGCTCCTGCGCCGCCTCGCCGAATTCGCGCACCCCCTCGCTGATGGGCGCGGTCAGCGTCATGCGCGCCTGACCGTCCATGCTGAGCTGGTTTTCCGCCTGCAGGAATAAAACCGCCCTGGCCAGGGCTTCCCGTACGCGCTGACTGCTGGCAGGTTTGTTCAGGAAATCAAAAGCTCCCAGACCTATCGCAGTGAGCGCTACGGAAGGTTCATCCTGCCCCGTCAGCACCACCACCTTGAGCGAAGGCCGGTCGACCATCAGCAATCGCAACAACTCCAGGCCCGCTGTCGGCTCATTGGGATGCGGCGGCAGGCCGAGATCAAGAACGGCGAGATCAAACGCCGTCTGCGTCCGGCGGGAAATTGCCAGGGCTTCCACGGGAGAGCCAGCCGACAGCACGTCGTAACCCATGTCTTCGAGCGAGCCGGACCACCAATCGCGCAAAGAGGCATCGTCTTCGACAACAAGAACGGTGCGGCGGCCTTGCATGATGAAGGGGTAATGAATTGAGACAGCTGTGTTGCGGGTACCGGTGATGCCCCTAGGGCAGTACACCATTTCCCTGCATGCGCTGGATCAGCTGTTCGATGGTCAGCCACACCACGAGGTCATCAAAGTATCCGTTCGGCGCAGTCGACTCGGACCGGGGCCGCGACACCAGGACCCTGTCATTGTTTGTATTTGCGGTCTCGTCCACGCTCAGGGCAGGCGGCGCCGCATTGAGATTGGCGCCGTAGGAATACACAGCGTAAGCCGGATTGGCGAGCTGTCGGCCACCCGCACAGGCGGCAGCGCCAATCGAGTCACAAACAAAAATATCACTCACAGGAGCAGCAACCGGGTTGTAGTAGCGGTTGCGAATACCGTCAGCGTGCGTGAAGGGGTAACAGCTTGCGACACCCCCTGCGCAGGTGGCCGGCGTGATCGCCAGTGTGACGGACCCGTTGTTTGTCGTGGTATTCAAAGTGGTGGGCACCATGTAGCGCAGGGGACGGGCCCAGGCATCCAGCGCAAGACCATTTGCACTTTGTCCTGGCAGGCCCAGTGTCGCAGCCGGCACAAAACCCGTGTTGGCAGTAGCCGTTGTAAAACAACGCCCTCGCTCCGACCCCTGGCCTGTGGCGGGCGCAAAAACCTCCGCACCACAACCGGCCCCAGGATTCGGATTGGTACAGAAACTCTCTCTTCCCGCGCTGGTTGCCGTGGCTGGACACGGCAGGCGCCGGTTGACCATGGCGAACGCGAGGACGGCATCGCTTGCATCCTGCATCTGGCGCAGCGTGTCGGAAAATTTTTTGTTGATCAATTGCGGGCCCAACGCAGCCATGCCCGCTCCCAGTGCCAGTCCCGCAATGACCAGCACCAGGGCAATCTCGATCAGGCTGAAGCCACGCTGCCGGCCTTTGGCAAAGGAGCGTTCTCGGGCGGCAGTAAAAGTTTTTTGAGTCATATCGTCACTCCTTGTTGCGCAAGACCGGGGCCAGCTTTGGCGGATTGATTCGGATGGATCCCGGGGGCAGCATGTCGAGAGCCTGCCCGGAAGGCACGTCAACCACCTGACCGGGCTTGACCTTGAGCTGGACGTCTTTCACCAGCGGCCTCAATACACCGGCCTGGCCTGCCAGCGTGCGCAGTGGAGTCACTGAAGCCTGTCCGTACAAGGGCTGGTCATTGACCCATACCGTGCTGCGATTGCCCGAGCGTACGACAAAGCCGCTGACGACCAGCGTATCGGGAAGTGCCAACGCCTGATTTTCAGAAGGGAGCGCCTGCACCCCTTGTTCCACGTCAGCACTGAGGTTTCGCACTGCTTCCAGGTTCCGCCGCTGCGCGGGTGAGAGCAGCAGGGACCCAAGTTTCCGTATCGCCCCGGTATCGGTTCCAACAGGCATTTCAGGTTTTCCTGTCTGGGCAAGCGCGGAAAAAACAAACAGCGCGAGCGGGCCACAGGCAGCAATGTGTACCCACGGCATGGCGCGATGCAGAAGTAGGCCATGGATTTTCACAGCGTTCCCTGTCATGGGGGCTTGACCGCTGAATTTTCAGCCACCACATAAAGCCAGGAGAGTTCGCACTTCACATCCACAGCGGGGGTTGATGCGCCAGATTTCATGAACATTTTCCGGTCGTACACACAGTTGTCAGTGGTGAAATACCCGCCACCGCCCCCCTGCAGGCGCGAAAGCACGGTAATCCATTCCTCCTCATGCACTGCACTGATACCGAGTTTCATCGGGACGCGTACCAGATGTGCCACTGTCTCCCCAGACTTGTCGTCGGTAAATGGTCTCAACTTTTCCTGCACGCCCAGCTCCCACGACAGGTCGCTTTTTCGCAGGTCACGCGCCGCGCTTTCCAGCGTCTCCAGCATGGCCAATCGATCAGGCTTGTGGGCAAAACGGGACTGCTTGAGCTTACCGAACAGCTGCAGATTTTCCTCCAGCCTTGCACGGTCCGATTGAGTGTTTTCCAGCGACAAATTGGCCGCGTCCAGAGTCGCCTGGGCCCTCGCCTGCTCCAGCGCAAGGTCTTGCGCCAGCCAATGTGAACCGCCAGCCATCGCGGCAGCGGCGATACACATGGCAGCGCTCCACACGAGGGGTTTGGCCGCGATCTGCCAGATGCTCCGTGACTGTTGCGACGCGCTCATGCTGCCACCTTCTGCAAACACAACTCAAGTGTTCGCGCGCCGACTTCACCCAAGGTGCCGGTTTGGACCTGCACCGGGTCCAGGGTGACGGTGGACTTGAGCAGCGACGCTGACCAGCCACCCGAGTTGAGACTCGTCAACAGGCTGTCCTGCAAGGCCAGCGCCTGCCTCTGTGTCAGCGAGCGTGGCAACTCGGCACTGACACTCAACAGGGCGAGCGCAGGCTTTGCTGGTTCAGCAGCGGGGACCGGTTCCACGGGGGGAGCGGCGGGGTCCATGATCACGGGACACGCGAAGGGTGCAGCCGTAGCGGGAGGCGCGCCGGCGACCTGGGCTTGCAGGCGCGGCAACTCCCACGATATTTTCTGCACCTCCACCCCGCGCGCATTGCTGAGCGCAGCAGCCAGGTGTTGCAGGCCGGAAAACTGGTCGGGCTGGGCTGCAATCGTCTGTTTCCAGGCCTGCACCGTCGCCACAGCAAGCCCGGCTTCGCTCAGGTCACCCTTGGCGCGCAGCACTTCCTGCTTGGCCTGCGCGTTGATGGCTGCAGCGCCAATCACTTGCTGCTGCGCCAGGTTGCGCTTGCCCCAGGACAGCCATAACAAGTCTGCAGACCACAAGCCCGCGACGACCAGGGCGATGACACCGGTGATGGTCGCAGTGCGGGCTACCTGGGCTGCACGCCACTGGGTGCGCGACTCATCGGGCAAAAACTGCAGTTGCGCGGATGCCGACTTGAGTCGTGGCAACAAATACGCATAGGCATCAAGCACCGGCTCGATAATTTGCAGATCCAGTGCCGGGTCACTACGCGAGGCTTCCAGCGCCTGCTCGTCGTCCGACGGAAGCCACATCTGGGTGGCCACGGGTTGCTCGGTACTGCTGATCCACTCCTGGGAGATCAGGTACTGGATGGTTCGCCGCGCTTCGGCGAGCACGAAGTCAGCCGACAGGCTGCCCTCACCGGCGCTCAGCGCCAGCCTGGAGAACAGCGGAGTTTTGCCCCGCACCAGCACCTGACGCAAACCCGCCGGCGTGGCCACCAGCGCGAGCACAGGCGGGACGATCCCGGGCACCTGAACCTTGTTTCCGGTTTCGGCGGGCGTGTCGGAGGGTGCCCGCCGGGGCGCCTTGCGATTGACGGAAAGCGCAACCAGGGCCGACAGGGGCCACAAACCCTTGACGTGAATGTGATGCGCCGTCAAAGCATGCAGCCACTGGCCGATGCGCTCGCTTTGGCCCAAACCGATCAGACTCACGCGCGTAGGTGGCCGCCATGAACCGGACGGCTCCAGAACCGCTGCGCGGTAGGGATTGTCGCGCAGTTGCTGCGTCAACCGCCGCTGCAGCAGTTGCTGCCGAGTGGCAGACATCCAGATCGGCGGCAACACGTTGCGAATGTAAGCCTCGTCCATGATGTCGCTGACCAACGAACACTCGGCGCGCGCTGGCAAGTGAGCGGCAACCCAGGTCAGCGGATCGTCGTGCGTCCGCGCCGTCGCGATCGGCTCTGCCCCGGCGCGATACAACCGGTACAGGTGCACCGTCTGCTGGGCGATAACGAGGGCGAACGCAGCCATACTAGAACTTGACCTTGGAGATCAGGTCGTAGATCGGCAGCATCACAGACGACATGATCCACATGATCATGCCACCCAGAAACACTGTGAGCACCGGCTGGATCAGGCCCTGCAATTTTTCAATCGCGTCGTTGACTTCACGCGTGTAGAAATAGCTGACGTTGTCGAGCGCCTTGTCCAGCCCGCCGGTGGTTTCACCGACACGGATCATGCGCACCACCAGCGCCGGAAACAGCGTGGTTGCGGCAAACGCATCCGACACTTTTTGCCCTTGTGAAATGCTTCGGGCCGCACTGTTGATCGCCTTGCGAAACGCGGCGTTGGTCGACAGGGTTTCGCAAAAACCCATAGCGTCCAGCACCGAGACCCCACTGCGGTACATCAGGCCGAACGACTTGGCAAATCGCGCCATGATGATTTTTTTGAGGATGGGACCAAGCAGCGGAAAACTCAGCTTCCAGCCATCCACCCACAGCCTGGCCTCGGGTGAAACACGCACAGCAGTAGTCCAGGTGATGGCTACCAGCGCAATCGCAAGCGGTATGGTGTACCAATAGTTCTGCAGAAACCCGGAGAATGCGACAAGCGCGCGCGTCTGGATGGGAATGGTTCCACCCAGGTTCTTGATGAACGGGATCAGCTGCGGTACCAGGTAAACCATCAAAAAACCGACAGCCCCCAGCACGATGGTGCCGGCAAACACAGGGTACATCAGCAGCTTCTTCGTCTGCGTGGCAATCTCGTCCGACCACTTCAGGCTTTCCACCAGTTCAGCGAGCACCTCAGGCAATTTGCCGGTGGCTTCGCCGGTACGGATCAGGCTGATGTTGACCTTGTCGATGCCCGCTGGAGATTGCTCCAGCGCATCCGACAGGCTGGCACCGCCCTCGATGCGGTCTACCAGGTCAGAAATGAAACGCCGCACACTCGGCGTGTCGGCGGAATCGCGCAAATCGATCAGAGACTCGAACAAGGGCACACCGGCCTGGCTGAGCGTCTGCATGTGGATGAAGATGTTGATTAGCTCCTTGCTCTCGAGCTTCTTGCTCGCAAACATGGTTGCCGCGCGAACCGGCTTGGCCTGCAGCAATTCGAGTTGCATGCGCCCGAGGCGGGCCTCCAGGTCTGATTCACTGGTGGCCGACTGCCGGCCGGAGATGGTCCGTCCTTCAGCGGTAACGGCGCGGTAGCTGAATTCAAGCATCAGGTACCCACGCGCGTCAGGTCAACCACGCGGGCGACTTCCTCGAGCGAGGTGCTGCCAGCTTTCACACGGGCCAAGCCGTCTTCGGCCATGGTGGTGAAGCCATTGCTGCGCGCATAGGCCGATATCTCCGGCGTACGGGCATTGCGCGAGAGCAGGTCGTCCAGACCCATGTCAAAGCGCAGAAGTTCCATGATGCTGGTCCGGCCCTTGTAGCCCTGCCCTTTGCACTGCGGGCAGCCGACCGCCCGGTAAAGCGTCAGCGGGAGCTTGACCGGTGCGTCGAGCAGGGTTTTCTCGACATCACCCGCCTCATAAGACTCCTTGCATTCGGGGCACAACAGGCGCACCAGACGCTGCGCCACGATGCCTATCAGGTTACCGGTCATCACGCTGGCAGGTATGCCGAGATCCAATAAACGCGCAATGGCCAGTACCGCCGAGTTGGCATGCAGGGTTGAAAACACCTGGTGGCCGGTCATGGCGGCGCGAAACGCCATCTCTGCCGTTTCATGGTCGCGAATCTCGCCCACCAGGATGATGTCCGGATCCTGCCGCATCATGGAGCGGATGCCGTTGGCAAAATCCATCTTCGGGTTGTCCGCGGCGGAGGCCTGCCGGATGCGGGCCATTGGGTATTCCACCGGGTCTTCCAACGTCATGATGTTGACGCTTTCGGTGTTCATCTCGTTGAGGATGGAATACAGCGTGGTGGTCTTGCCGCTGCCGGTTGGCCCGGTCACCAGGATGATGCCGTAGGGCCGCGCCAGCATCATGCGCAGCGTGTTCATGCGCGCTTCGGGCAGACCCATCTTGTCCATGGGCACAATGGATTTGCGCCGGTCCAGCACCCGCAGCACAAAATTCTCGCCGTGAATCGTCGGCTGCGCAGCGGCCCGAAAATCAACGTCGTGGCCGCGGATCACCATCGAGATGCGGCCGTCCTGGGGTGCGCGGGTTTCTGCAATGTCCATGCCCGACAGCACCTTGAGCCGGACGGAGAGCGCCGGCCAGTACTGCTTGTGCAACACCCGCACCTGCCGTAGCACGCCGTCAATGCGGTAACGAATCCGTAAAAAACCCTCTTCGGGTTCGAAGTGAAGATCGGAGGCGCCTTCGTGCACAGCATCGGCGAGCAGCGCGTCAATCAGCCGAACGATGGGGTGCGCGAATGCCTCGATACCCCGCATCGACAAGGCATCATCATCCATTCGGCCGGTACGCAGCCCCTTGAGGATGTCGTCTATCGACAGCGCATAGCCGTAGAAGCGGTCAATCGCCGCCTTGATATCGGCCTTGGACGCCAGACGCCATGCCAGCGAAATGTCCACCGGCACCACAGACCGGCACTGGTCCATGGCCACGACGTCGTTGGTGTCGCTGATGGCCACTGTCAGTTTGCGGCTGTCTGCATCGAAGCCGACCGGGAACACATCGTAGCTTTGTGCCAGTGTTTTCGGGATCAGCTTGATGGCCACGTCGTCGGGCACCATGTCGCTGAGCTTGATGGCCTCAGTCGCGCTGGCCGCGGCCATGATGGCCGTCAGGTCGTCGATCGACAACATGCCCAGGCTGACCAGGATGTCACCGAAGGAGCCGCCGCGCTTTTCGCGCTCCGTCCAGGCAATTTCGGCCTGGTCCTGCGTGATCAGGCCGCTACGCTCAAGTTCAAGATAGAACGTTGTGGGGTTGTAGATATCGAGCTTGGTGCTCACCTGGCGGCCCTCAGCGCAGCCAGCCGGGTCCGCGCGTTCAACTCGTCAAACCCTGCAGCCTTCCCCTGCGCGAGCCCGAGGGCTGTTTCGTAATACTGGGCCGCAAGGCTGGACTTGCGCATGTGATCAAGCGCAACCGCCAGGTTGTACGCGAACTGCGGCTCTTTCGGAGCCAGCGCGTGTGCCTTGAAAAACAGCGGTTGCGCTTCAGACCAGCGCTGCTCGCCCGACAACACCAGCGCTAGCGCGTGGTTCAGGTCGGCTTCCTGCGGCGAACGGGCCAGCAGTTCGCGCAGGCGCGACTCCTGCTGCGGCTCACCGGCGGCCCGGCTAAGGTTGCTCACACCAGCCAAAGCCGTGGCGTTCTGTGGCTCCAGGCGCAGCACCCGCCGGTAGGCGTCCATCGCCGGTTCAAGCTGGTTGTTTGAATGCGCGATGACCGCCAGGCCAAGCCAGGCATCGCGCTGCGTGGCATCGGCCTTGAGAACTTCGCGGTACAGGCGCGCCGCTTCGACGGTGTTTCCCGACTGGTAAGCCGCATACGCCGAATCCATGAGCGATCCGGGTCTGGCCGTGCTGCTTGGCGGGGGCGAAGAGGCGACACTAGCGGCCACCGGCCCCTGAATGCGCGCGGGCCGGCTTCTCGATGCCGGGCTACGGGCAGGTTTATTGACCACCACGCGAGTAGGCGCATCTGCTGCAGGGGTTCGCGAAGGTGGCACAGATTGAACAACGGGAGAGGCAGGCGCAGCCTCGGGCGGCGACACCGGAACGGCTTCGGGAAGCGCAGCGGCCGGTGCCACCACGGGAGCAGCAGGTTCAGGTTCAGCCGGCGACGCAGGGGGTGCGGACAAGGCCGGTGTGTTGACCGCCACCAGGTTGCTCGAAGAGCCAAACATGGCGTCACCAAACAGCAGGAAGGCCATGATGGGCAATGCAAGCAGCAGTGCGATGATCCCTAGCACCCATTGGCGTCGCCGCTGCGGCCGAAGATCGGTGGCCTTGCCCGTTTTTTTGCCTGCCATGACGCCTGCCGCAGACAGTGCCTGGCGAGGCGTGGTCACAGGTGCCAGCGGCGGCGTTGGCACAGACTGTTTTTCGGCCGGCCTGGCAACTGCAGTGCCTGCGGGCCTGGAGTGGCCCTCGGATGGTTTGTCTGTCATCCCGCGTGCCGCCGGCCTGAGCGGGCCAGGACCGCTGGCCGCCGCACCGGATGCAGGCCTTTTGGACGAAACCGGATTGGCGACCAACGCCCCCCAATTGGAACTTGAGTCCTCCCACGCCGGCCTGTCGTAGCGGCCATAGGGACTGGATGCCTTGCGCGGCGCCAGAGATGCTGGTACCACGACCTCCGGCAAAGGTGTATCTTCTGCTGGCAGTTCGAAATCCAGAAAACTGGCATCGGACGCCGGTCGCAGGCCCGCAGGCCCCGGCGTGGCTGCCATGTCCAATTGAACAGCTTCCTGCGCTTGCGCTGCAGGTTGTGGCACCGGTGCCGGTTCTGCTTTCGGTACCGGCTCCAGTGCCACGTCTGTTTGCGCTTCCAGCGTGAGTTCGGCAAGGGGTGCAGCCTGCTCTGCAGCGGCAGCGGAATCCGACTGCGCGAGATCAGGTGCGGCCGCGGGCGTTTCGGCGTCCGCCAGCTTGCGTTTTTTTGAATCCTGCTCGGCCCGCCTGAGCGCATCCAGCAAAAGACTCATTGCCGCCGCCCCACCGGCACCGGTGTGCCAATCGACAACTGGCTACGGATAAAGGATGCATCGCCATCAATGCTGGAGTCACGCAATATGGTCGGCCGCAAAAAAATCACCAACTCGCTTTTGTTGGACTGGTTGCTGCGCAGCTTGAACAACTCCCCGACCACGGGAACGTCGCCCACACCGGGAATCTGGTCAGTCGCGTTGTTCCGGTCGTCCTGCATCAGTCCGCCCAGCACCGCCGTCTCGCCGTCGCGAACTTTCATGATCGATTCGAATTCGCGGGTTTGAATTTCCGGAATGCGGTTGGTGATGCCGGCCTGCGCCAGCGCGGGGCTGGGGTCATTCGCGTAGCTGGTGATGCGCGATACCGAGGGCCGCAAGTTCAGTGTGATCTCGTTGTCGTCGCCGACCTGCGCCGTCACATTCATCAGAAAGCCGACCGGCACCGTGTTGATGGTGGTGGTGTACACAGCAGCGACGGCGGCGACGCCGGGCGACGCTGGCGTGCCGGGCGTCACCGAAATCGTGAAATAGACCTTGTTGTCCACCACCTTGAGCAGTGCGGCCTGGTTGTTCATGACACTGACTTTGGGACTGGACAGAACGCGCGTCTTTCCAAATGATTCAAGCAGGCGAACCGCCGCCCCAATGTCAGTCTTGCTACCGGTTCTGGACGCTACAAACTGGCCCAGAAAGGGCGGGTTCACTCCGGTCGACAAGGCGGTCCCGCCGCCCGGCAACATTCCCAGCGCGAGGGCCGTCCCTCCAGGGGCGACCGCGTTACGGATCACCGCCCAGTTGATGCCTTGCTGATAATCGCTGGTTAACGCGACTTCCACAATCGTGGCTTCAATCAGCACCTGCCGCCGCGCGTTGCCGACCACCTGGTCCAAAAACTCACGCACGCGCGCATGTTGCTTGCCTGTCGCACGCACGCTGATGACGCCGGTTTCGGGGTTGGCGATCACCGACGCGGCTTCCCGGTAAAGCGGCTGCGCGGCGGCCACAGGAGCGGGTGCCGCGGCAGCCGCGGTGAGTGTGCGCGACGCCGCACCTGCGGCGCCCGGCGCTGACGAAACAGCTGCAGCAGGTGCCGGCGCAACAGCAGCCGCAACCGGCGCGGTTGCTACCGCCGGATCAATCACCTTGTCGGTTTCGCGTAGCAGGTCGCGGATGTTATCGGTCAGCGTGGGCCAAAAACGATTGTTCGAGGTGTTGCGAATCGATGCCGAAGAAGAATTGCCGGTGCCCGAAGCCGTGCCCTGCCCCGTGGTGGCGACCTGTGACTCTGAGCCCGTGCTGCTGGACGAATCACGCGTGATGTTCGGATAGTCGACCTTGTACAAGCGAAGGAAAGGCGAATCAGGCAATACAAACAGGTTTTTTCCTTCCAGCTCATAACGCATGTCGACCTGGCGCGCGACGCGGTCGAGCAACTCGTGGATGGTCTGGTCCAGCGCGTTGAGGGTCACGTTGCCCGTGATACTCGGATGAATATCGAGGTTGAGTTTGGCATCGCGCGCCAGAGCAAACAGCAGCGTCTGCGCACTGACATTGCTGACCACCACGCTGTAGGTTTCCTGGGGCACGACCGCGCGGGGCGCCGGCAGGCGCGGCGCGCCGGCCGACAGCGCGGGAATAACGGCTGCATCCACGACGGGCTGTGCCAGTGGCGGAATCTGGCCAGGCTCCTGTGCCAGATGGCCTTTCAAGAGCGGCGGCGGTGGCGTGGCACAACCGGCGAGCATGACGCCGGCCAGCACCATTTGCCAGAAAGGGCGTGGAGTGTTCAAGGGGCGGGTTCCTTCCGGATGGCGTCCAGGCTGCGTACGACCGGGCTGTAGCGCCGGATTGCTGCAGGAGAAGATTGTATGAATTCGAGCGCGTCCAGGCGACTCTCGAAATGCCCGGCATAGAGGGCATGAAACACCTGGCGCTGGTAAAGCCGGTTGTGAACGAACACCGGCACATCGGCCTGCCCAGAACCGTCCAGCGCCCCTTGCACTTCTTTGGCCACTGCCAGCACCTCGGTCTCCCGGGGTGCCCGCTGCGAAAGCACTTGGACAGTGAAACCTTTGCTGGAGGAATTGGCCATGAATTCGTCTGTCACCCGCATGCGCAAGGCCAGGGAACTGTCCCGCAACTTCTGGGCTAGACTGGATTCGCCTGTTGTATTTGTCGCAGCCACGACAGGCTGGAGTCCATTAACTGCGGGTGTCCCGACCTCGAGCACTGCCGTGGGAGCCACTGCTTGAGCTGGGGGTGACGCCGGAACGGGGACAACCCGTGCGGCAACCTGGGAGGCTGGCGGTGGCAAGACGGCCGGCACGGCTGGCACCGCACCCACGCTGGCACTCGTCACCGGCTGGGTCGCTGCTACCCGTTCATGCCTTTCCGCGCCCCGTCCACTTCCCACAACGTAACCTACGCCCAAGGCCGCCATCAGGCCAAGACCAGCCGCCGCATATCTTCGCAACAGTCCTGTAGAACCTGCCTTCATGTCCGCGTGCGCCGCTAACGGCAGGCGCCTTGTCTTGGGCACGCTGTCGCTCGCGGCGCGGCGCACCTGTTCGAGGCCGACCTGGGGGACGCCTTCCGCGTACGCGGCAAGCATGGATTTATCGGCGAGCATGTTGAGCTTGCGGGTACGGCCTTCAGACGCCTGAACCAGCAGACGCATCGCGGCAGCATCAAACAGCTCGCCACCTTTCCAGCCAGCCTTGTGAAGCCGGAACATCAGGTAAGCCGAAGCCTCCGGGGCGGTAAGGGGCTGCAACTCAAAGCGGTGGCTGATCCGGTCCTTGACTTGCCGTAGTTGCGGCGCGTCGAGCAGTTCGTCGAGTTCAGGCTGCCCGAACAGCACAATTTTGAGCAGCTTGTTCTGGGTGGTCTCCAGATTGGACAGAAGCCGGATTTCTTCCAGCGTGGTCGCCGGCATGCTGTGCGCCTCGTCAATCACCACGACAACGCGCCGCCCCTGCGAATAACGCGCGATCAGCTCGGCCTCGAGCGCTGCAAGCATGTGCGCCCGGTTGCCTTGGGGCGGCTCGGACATCAGGTCATGGGCAATGGCGCCCAGGATCTCGTCGCGATCAAAGACAGGGTTGGCGAGGTAGACCGTATCTGATGGTAGAGGGCGCAAACGCTCAAGGAGCATGCGGCTGAGCATGGTCTTGCCCATGCCAATTTCGCCTACGACGCTGACGATCCCTTCGTCATGCATGGACGCGACGACCAGCCCCTCCAGAATGTCGCCGCGCTGCCCCCCGGTGAAGAAGAGTCCTGTGTCTGGCGTAATCCGGAAGGGATCTGATGAAAGCTCGAAGTGGTCTAAATAAAGAACACTCATGTTTTCAAGTACTTGTTAAAGAATGTTCATGTCTTGCTTAACTCTTTTTGGAGGTGCAACCTGCCCCCGATTATGCGTTTGAACCGAAAAAAGCAATAGAATGTTACAAGTCGGTCTTAATACTGTTGCATTAAGGGAATAGTTTTCCCACCGGTGCCGCATCTTGCTGGTTACTGCTCCATTTGCCAGGAGCCTTCCGTCGTTTTGGATCTTCCAAAAGACGGGAAAACGGGAGGCCGAATTGAACGAACGCCCAATCATCCCTCCTGAAGCGTCCGCCCTGCCGCCTGGGCAGTGTGCAGACGAGTTTACGCGTGATGCTGGGGAAAGCAAATGTAGCGGCCAGCCACGCAGACGGGAAGCCGACGTGCCAGCAGCCCGGCAGCGCATCCAATTCAGGCTGGACAGTCTGCCCAGTCAGCTATGGGGCGAAAAGCGGGCGAAAAATGGACCGGCATGTGGTCGCTTTGCGGCCGGCGATCCTTCTGCCGCGCAGGCTCCTCGGGCCTGAAAAGGTCAGTGGCCCGCCAAGTTCTCAATGCAGCTTGCAACCGGTTCTGGCCTGCAGGGCTTCCATGGTCACGCCTGGCGCCAGTTCGATGACCTTGAGACCTTCCGGCGTGACGTCCATCACGGCGAGGTCGGTGATGATGCGGTCCACGACGCCGACCCCGGTCAGGGGCAAGGTACATTTTTCGAGGAGTTTCAGGTCCTCTGTACCGTCTTTTTTCTTCGCCACGTGTTCCATCAGCACGATCACGCGCTTGACGCCGGCGACCAGGTCCATCGCGCCGCCCATGCCCTTGATCATCTTGCCCGGAATCATCCAGTTGGCCAGATCGCCCTTCTCGCTCACCTGCATCGCGCCAAGGATGCTGAGGTTGATCTTGCCGCCGCGGATCATGGCAAAGCTGTCGTGGCTGCCAAAAATCGCCGACCCCTTGATGGTGGTCACGGTCTGCTTGCCGGCGTTGATCAGGTCGGCATCCACCTCGTCTTCATACGGAAAGGGGCCAATGCCCAGCATGCCGTTCTCGCTTTGCAGCCAGACCTCGATGTGGTCGGGCACGAAATTGGCCACCAGCGTCGGAATGCCGATGCCGAGGTTCACATAAAAACCGTCTTCCAGTTCCTGTGCCGCGCGTGCGGCCATTTGATCTTGGGTCCAAGCCATGTTCGTGCTCCTCAAACTTTACGGTCGCGGGTGGTGCGCTTTTCAATGCGCTTCTCGGGCGTGGGGTTGTGCACGATGCGGTGCACATAGATCCCGGGCAGGTGAATGTCGTCAGGCGCCAACTCGCCGGTGGCGACGATACGCTCCACCTCCACAATGCAGATCTTGCCCGCCATGGCTGCGGCCGGGTTGAAGTTGCGCGCCGTCAAGTTGAAGCGCAGGTTGCCCGAGCGGTCGGCGATGTCGGCCTTGACCAGCGCCACGTCAGGCACCAGGGAACGCTCCATCAAATAGGTTTCGCCATCAAACTCGCGCAATTCCTTGCCTTCCGCAACCAGGGTGCCCACACCGGTTTTCGTGAAAAACGCCGGAATGCCAGCGCCGCCGGCGCGCAGCTTTTCCGCCAGCGTGCCCTGCGGCGTGAACTCCAGCTCCAGTTCGCCGGCCAGGTATTGACGCTCGAACTCCTTGTTCTCGCCCACGTAGCTGGAAATCATTTTCTTGATCTGCCGTGTCTCAAGCAGCTTACCCAGGCCGAAGCCATCAATGCCTGCGTTGTTGGAGATCACGGTGAGGTTTTTGACCTGGCTGGCCTTCAGCGCTTCAATCAGCGCCTCGGGAATGCCGCACAGGCCGAAACCGCCCACGGCCATCAACTGGCCGTCCTTGACGACGCCCTTCAGGGCCTCGGCAGCGGAGGGAAAAAGTTTGTTCACAAAATCTCCTGGAGAACTTCAACACGAACTTTAAAAGCCTTACGATACTACTTATCAGCATACGTAGTTATCCCTAAAGTCAAACCCGCATTCCCGCATCGCACCATGGACATCGACTACCGCCTGGCCTTCGACATGGCCCCCGTGGGCCTGGTGCTTTCGCGAAACCGGTCCATTGTCGATTGCAACCAGCATGTATGCGAGATGTTCGGCGCCACACGCGAGCAGCTGACCGGGCAATCTTTCCAGATTCTCTACCCCAGCGCCGACGAGTACGAGCGAACAGGTGCGCGCATGCTGCCCATCCTCAATGCAAAAGGGCACTACGCGGACGACCGCATCATGAAGCGGGTCGATGGCCGGCTCAAGGGCGAAACCTTCTGGTGCCATGTCACCGGACGCGCCCTGAACCGTGCGGCACCCCACGAGTCCGGCATCTGGACCTTTGAAGACCTCAGCTCCCGCCGCCCCGTCAAGGCCGAACTCACCGCGCGCGAACGCGAGGTCGCCGCGCACCTGATGGACGGCCTGACCTCCAAGGAAATCGGCCGCGCGCTGGGGATCAGCCACCGCACGGTGGAAATTTACCGTGCCCGCCTGATGCGAAAGTACAAGGCGTCAACCACTGCCGACCTGGTGCACAAGCTGATGGAAGGCTGAAGCCCTCTTTGCTCCGGGCAGGCCTTCTCGGCCGTCAGGCGGCGTCCAGGTCCTCGACGCGGCGTATGGATTCGCGCGAGCGGTGGTCGCGCAATTTGTCCAGCGTGTGTTCAAGCAGCCGCTTGAGCTTGTCGCTGGCACCGCGGAAGGCCAAGTCCTGGCTGGGCGCATCGTGGTTTACGGCGACGGGTTCCTGATGGGCAAGCCGGGCTTCCATCGTGCAACGCATGTGGCCGTTGCTGGCCTTGTCACTGTTCTCCTCGCTCATATGCACTTCAATGCGGGTGATGTCGTCCTTGAAGCGGCGCAGGGATTCATTGAGCTCAGTAGTTGCCCAGCGCTCAAATGTTTCGCCGGTATGGATGGTGTGATTGGAATTGACCTGAATTTGCATGGTTATTTTTTCCTTTCAGACTGCAGCAGCGCACGGGCGACCGGTGCGCTGCCAGCAAGCCGCCGAAATGGCGGCCAGAAAATTCATTGTGCACCTGTAATCCGCGCTGGCTGTAGTCTTCGTTCGCATGCCCGGGTAAGGTCTGCGTTTATTGAAAGATGCAGCTGCACAGCATCTTTCTCACCGCATGCAGCCATGGGATGGACTTCCGGCGGCCCATGCAGCAGCTATCAATTCAATAGCTGCTCGCGCCCGCGGTTATTGGGCCAATGGCCAAAATGACTCTCATCCAGATTCAAACGCCCCTGGGGGCGTCTACCACTTCGGCCGCTGTGCGGAAAGCCTCCACCGCCGCGGGCAGGCCGCAATAGATGCTGGCGTGCAGCAGCACCTCCTGCAGTTCTTCAGGCGTCACGCCGTTGTTGAGTGCGCCGCGCACATGGCCCTTCAGCTCATGCTGCTTGCCAAGCGCCGTCAACATCGCCACCGTCACCAGGCTGCGCGTCTTCAGGTCCAGGCCCGGGCGCTGCCACACGTCGCCCCAGGCATTGCGCGTGATGTAGTGCTGGATGGGCGCCGAAAACGCAGAAGCCTTGTCAAAGGCACTGGCCACAAAATTCTCCCCCATCACCTGTTTGCGTGTGGCCAGGCCCTTTTCAAATGCCTCGTCCATGTGTGCCTCCCGAGATGAAACTGCCAGCATAACGCTGCACCTTCGCACCCGCCGGCGGTGGGTCGGAGCCGTTTCAGCCCGCTTAAGCTTATCGATACCGTCAGACTATCGATGGTATTGGAAACATTGAGTTGATCTATCAAGACCCTAAACCTAGACTTCGCTTGCCTCAACCTTTTGCCCCCAAGGAGAATCTCTTGTCCACAGAAACACAATGCCCTTTCGCGAGCGCAGCGCGCAAGTCCACGGCCGCCGGCACCCGATCCAATGCGGACTGGTGGCCCAACCAGCTCAATCTTCAGCTGCTGACCCAGCACTCCCCCCAGTCGGACCCGATGGGCGTGTCCTTCGACTACGCCAAAGAATTCAGGAGCCTGGACCTGCATGCCGTGGTCAGCGACCTGCATGCGCTGATGACTGATTCGCAGGACTGGTGGCCTGCCGACTACGGCCACTATGGCCCGCTTTTCGTTCGCATGGCGTGGCACAGCGCAGGTACCTACCGCATCGCCGACGGCCGTGGCGGTGCCGGCTCCGGTACCCAGCGCTTTGCCCCGCTCAACAGCTGGCCGGACAACGGCAACCTTGACAAGGCGCGCCGTCTGCTTTGGCCCATCAAACAGAAGTACGGCCGCAAAATCTCCTGGGCCGACCTGATGGTGCTGGCAGGCACCGTGGCCATGGATTCGATGGGTTTCAAAACCTTCGGATTCGCCGGCGGGCGGCCAGACGTGTGGGAGCCAGAGCACATCTACTGGGGGCCTGAGGCTGAGTGGATGGGCGACAAACGCTACACCGGCGACCGCGAACTCGAGAACCCGCTTGGCGCCGTCCAGATGGGCCTGATCTATGTGAACCCCGAGGGCCCGAATGGTCAGCCGGACCCGCTGGGCTCGGCGCGGGACATCCGCGAAACCTTCGCGCGCATGGCCATGAACGACGAGGAAACCGTCGCGCTCACTGCCGGTGGCCATACGTTCGGAAAGGCCCACGGCGCGGCCGACCCAGGTCAGTACGTCGGTGCCGAGCCCGAAGGCGGGAGCCTTGAGGACCAGGGCCTCGGCTGGATCAACAAATTCGGCGCGGGGCACGGCGTGCACACCGTCACCAGCGGCATCGAGGGTGCCTGGACCAAGAACCCTATCCAATGGGATAACGGTTACTTTGAGAACCTGT
The DNA here is from genome assembly GCF_039930745.1 of Polaromonas sp. Taxonomy (GTDB): domain Bacteria; phylum Pseudomonadota; class Gammaproteobacteria; order Burkholderiales; family Burkholderiaceae_C; genus Polaromonas. The sequence continues at coordinate 57,810 of NZ_JBDTTH010000005.1, forward strand.
TCGGCTACGAGTGGGAACTGACCAAAAGCCCCGCAGGCGCCCACCAATGGAAGCCCAAAGACCCGGCTGCGGCCACCACGGTGCCAGATGCGCACGATCCCGCACGGCGCCATGCCCCGATGATGACCACCGCCGACATGGCCATGCGCATGGACCCCGCCTACGAAAAAATCTCGCGGCGCTTCATGGCAAATCCCCAGGAGTTTGCAGATGTCTTTGCCAAGGCCTGGTACAAGCTGACGCACCGTGACATGGGCCCCATCACGCGTTACCTGGGTCCCTTGGTGCCCAAGGACCAGTTGCTGTGGCAGGACCCGCTTCCGTCTGTGGACCATGAGCTGGTCGGCGAGCAGGACATTGCAGCCCTGAAGGCCGGCATCCTCGAATCCGGTCTGCCCATCTCCCAGCTGGTGAACACAGCGTGGGCTTCCGCCTCCACCTTCCGCGGCAGCGACAAGCGCGGCGGCGCCAACGGCGCACGCATCCGCCTGGCGCCGCAGAAAGACTGGGAGGCTAACCAGCCGGCCGATCTGGCCAAGGTACTGGCCGCCCTGGAGGCGATCCAGCAGAAGTTCAACGCTGCACAGTCCGGCAACAAGAAGGTTTCCCTGGCGGACCTGATCGTTCTGGGCGGCTGCGCCGCGGTGGAAGCAGCCGCCAGAAAGGGCGGGTACGAGGTGACGGTTCCGTTTTCTGCGGGGCGCACAGATGCATCCCAGGAGCAGACCGATGTGGCGTCCTTCGCCGTGCTCGAGCCCGCCGCAGACGGCTTTCGCAACTACAGCCGCGCCGGGCAGCATGGATCAGCAGCCGAACTGATGGTGGACCGCGCCAACCTGCTGACGCTGACAGCGCCAGAAATGACGGTGCTGGTCGGCGGCTTGCGCGCCCTCAGTGCCGGCGCCGGACACGGTGTTTTCACCCGGCGCCCCGGGACGTTGAGCAATGACTTCTTTGTGAACCTGCTCGACATGCGCACCAAATGGCAGAAGTCTGCGACATCGGAAGGCGTGCTGGAAGGACGTGACCGGGCAACAGGCGAAGTCAAGTGGACGGCAAGCGTGATCGATCTCGTCTTCGGTTCGAACTCGCAGCTTCGCGCCATCGCGGAGGTCTACGCGTGCAGCGACGCGCAAGAAGTTTTCGTGCGCGACTTCGTATCGGCCTGGACCAAGGTGATGAACCTGGATCGCTACGACCTGGCGTAATACACCGACGTTCAAACAGGAGGGCGACCACCGGCCGGAGACATCCGGGCCGGTGGTCGGGCTTTTTTTTCCATGCGTGCAAACGTATCATTGCCACACCAACCCGCAATGAGAGACAAGTCCATGACAAGCCGCTACCCTCTCCCCGACCTGAATACCGTCCCCGAAGACATCAAATCCAAAATCCTCGAAGTCCAGGAAAAAGCCGGGTTTGTGCCGAATGTGTTCCTGGCGCTGGCTCGCCGCCCCGCCGAATGGCGGGCATTCTTTGCCTACCACGACGCGCTGATGCTTAGGGAGGAGTCCAGCCTCACCAAGGGCGACCGCGAGATGATCGTCACCACCACCAGCGCGGCCAACCAATGCCTGTACTGCGTGGTGGCACACGGCGCGCTGCTGAGGATTTACGAGAAGAAGCCGCTGGTGGCCGACCAGGTGGCGGTGAACTACCGCAAGGCCGACATCACGCCGCGGCAGCGCGCCATGCTGGACTTTGCGATGAAGGTTTGCGAACGCTCGCACGAGGTCGCGGAAGCCGACTTTGCCGCGCTGCATGCGCACGGCTTCAACGACGAAGACATCTGGGACATCGCGGCCATCACCGCCTTTTTCGGGCTGTCCAACCGCATCGCCAGCTTCTCGAGCATGATGCCCAACCCCGAGTTCTACCTGATGGGCCGAGTACCCAAACAGAAATAGGAATCGATTAGCTATATATTTGCTAGCTGCTTACGCCCGTCCATCAAGGGCTGGAGGCCAATTTGACCATCAACTGACAATGATGCGCATCCAGTCCGGTAAGGTGGCGGCTTTCTGGGTGGGAAAGTCCACCCAGATCGTGGTGGCACCGCCAGCGGCATACATCACGCCGGACTGGTCCGCCCGCTCCATCGTGCCCCATGTCTCGAATGTCGTGCGGCCCGGGTCGCTGGCATACATCTTCACCCGCACGTCGCCGGGGTATTCGAGCTGCCTGTAGAAGTTGCAGAAGGCGTTGACGATGACCGGTCCCTCGCCTTTCGGGTCCGGCACGCAGCCGATGGAATACATCCAGTCGATGCGGGCCGTTTCAAGGTAGCGGAAATAGCTCGCATTGTTGACATGGCCCATAGCGTCCATGTCGCCCCAGCGGATGGGGATGTTCATTTCAAAAACCAGTTTTTTCTTCTCGGGTATTTCAATTTTCATGGTGCTGCCTGGAGGCAAAAAATGGCGGAAGGAAGATCATCGCCGGGATGAGCATTCACCGATGCGCCCGTATGGAAACGAGAATGCCCAGTGTGAACAACACGCAGGCGGCGAGCTGCGCAGCGGTGGGCCAGCGGCCGTCCCACGCGAAAGAATAAAGCAAGGCAAAAATTGTTTCACTGACGATGAGCTGCCCGCACAGGCTGGCGCTCAGGCGCTGACTGGCCACGTTCCACAATATCGTGGCCAGCCAGGTGGAACCCACACCGGCCAGCACACAAAGCAGCACAAAGGTGCCCCAGTCCTCGTGCGCAGCCATTGCATGAAAGTCCGAGCCTGCCACCGCCCACATGAGCAGCGCACCCAGGCCGGTGGCGATGCCCAGCCAGTTCGCCCAGTCGGTGGCATTGACCTCCGGGTGCCGCTTGAGCCACGCGGAGTTGAGAATGGCAAAAGCCGTCCAGCACACGAGCGAGGCAGAAACAAACAGCATGCCGCGCCGGAAATGCGGGGTCGTGTCCTGGCCCGCCTCATGCGTGGAGCCCATCATGAGCGCCAGTCCGGCCAGCGTGAGTGCCAACCCTGGTAGCAGTGAGGGCCAGCGCAGGCCCTGCGGCTTGCCCAGCAGCATGACCCAAAGTGGAATGGTGCCAATGACCAACGAAGGCACCTCGGTACCCGCATCGCGAATGGCCAGCACCAGCAGAAGGTAATAACCGCTGAAGCCCAGCACACTCATGGCCAGCGCAGCACCGGCCTGGCGCAAGCTGGGCACACGCCTGCTGCGCCAGCCCGCAAGCATCACCAGCGCCGCGACGAGGCCGTAAACGGCAAAACGGCCCGCCATCAGGTCCACCGACGAAAACCCGCCAACGCCCATGTTGACCATGCGGGGCGCCACAAAAACCAGGCCCCACAGCGCACCGGCTGCCAAGCCGGCTAGAACACCGGTAAGCATCAGCGAAAAACGGCAAGGAATAAAACCCGGCGCAAGCTTCAGACTCCGAAACCGTCGTCCGCAGCAATGACGGCGCCGTTGACAAAATGGCTCTGGCCGCTGGCCAGCATCACCAGCAATGCGTCCAGGTCCTCCGGCTTGCCGATGCGCTTGCGCGGCAACATCTGCACCAGCTTCTGGCCCTGCTCGGTCTGCCAGTGGTGATGATTGATCTCGGTGTCGATGTAGCCCGGGCAGATGGCGTTGACGTTGATGCCGAACTTGCCCCACTCCAGCGCCATGGCCTTGGTCATTTGCACCACTGCGGCCTTGCTCATGCAGTACACGCCGATCTGCGGCAACACGCGAAGGCCCGCCATCGACGCGATGTTGATGATGCGGCCGCCGGCAAAGCTGCCGGGTGCCATGCCGCGCGAACGAGCCAACATGCGTTTGCCGACTTCCTGAGCAACAAAAAATGCGCCTTTGACATTGGTGCCAAAAATGAAGTCGTAGTCGTCTTCGCTCACGTCCTGCATGCGCTGCGTGGTACTCACGCCCGAATTGTTGACGAGAATGTCGATGGGCCCGACCTCGGTTTCCGCATGGGCAACCGCGGCCTTGATGCTGGCATGGTCCGTCACATCGAGCATGACCACGTGGGCATCGCCGCCCTCGGCTTCGATCTGTGCACGCAATGCCTTGAGCTTGTCCATTCTGCGGCTGGCCAGTACCACCGCAGCGCCGGCGCCGCTCAAGGTCCTGGCGAACTGCGCACCCAGTCCGCCTGATGCGCCGGTCACAAGTGCGACACGCCCTGAAAGATCCAGGCTATAAGCCATTAGAGGCTCCTCTCAATAAAAGTGTACGAATGCGAACGGTCGTTCGATGCCCCGGATTCACGACATAAAATCAGGCGCGAAACCTGCGGCCGTTACCCAAGGGCCACCGTTCCTGAAAATCATTATCAGCGAGTCCACCATGAAAACCGAAGAATTACTAGCCCAGTTCGGCCCCCGCGAAGCAATGGAATACGACGTGGTCGTTGTCGGGGGCGGCCCCGGTGGCCTGGCGACTGCCATTCGACTGAAACAGCTGGCCGCAGAGAAAGGCACGGAGCTTTCGGTCGTGGTGCTTGAAAAAGGCTCTGAGCCTGGCGCGCACATTCTCTCCGGCGCAGTCATGGACCCGAAGGCCCTCACCGAGCTGATTCCGAACTGGAAAGAACTCGAAGCGCCGCTCAACCAGCCCGTGACCAGCGACGAGGTATTGTTCCTCAGCGAAACGGGTGCCACCAAAACACCGGCATTTTTCGTGCCCGAGTGCTTCCATAACGAAGGCAACTATGTCATCAGCCTGGGCAATGTGGTGCGCTGGCTGGCGCAGCAGGCGGAAAACCTCGGCGTTGAAATTTTCCCCGGCTTCGCGGCCGCCGAAGTGCTCTACAACGACAACGGCTCCGTCAAGGGCGTGGCGACCGGCAACCTCGGCGTCGGCAAGGACGGCCAGCCGAGCGACCACTTTCAGCTCGGCATGGAACTGCACGGCAAGTACACCATCTTTGCGGAAGGCGCACGCGGCCACCTGGGTCGCCAGCTGATGGCCCAATTCAAGCTCAATGACGGCAAGGACCCGCAGGCCTACGCGTTGGGTATCAAAGAACTCTGGGAAATCGATCCCGCCAAACACAAGCCCGGTCTGGTGGTGCACACCGCCGGCTGGCCGATGGACAGCAAGACCTACGGCGGCGGCTTCATGTACCACCTGGAAGACAACAAGGTCACGCTGGGTCTGGTGGTCGGCCTGGACTACACCAATCCTTACCTCAGCCCCTTCGAGGAAATGCAGCGCTGGAAGACCCATCCGAGCATCAAGGCTTACCTGGAGGGCGGCAAACGCATCAGCTACGGCGCGCGCGCGATCACGGCCGGTGGCTTGGTCAGCCTGCCCAAAACAGTGTTCCCCGGTGGCGCGTTGATCGGCTGCGAAGCCGGCTACCTGAATGCCGCCCGCATCAAGGGCAGCCATGCAGCCATCAAGACCGGCATGCTGGCGGCAGAAGCAGCCTACGACGCCGTCACCAGCGGGCGCCAGCACGACGAACTCAGCGCCTACCCCGAAGCCTTTGCCAAGAGCTGGCTGCACGCCGAACTCAACCAATCGCGCAACTTCAAGCAGTGGTTCAAGAAAGGCGTGTACCTCGGCTCTTTCATGACCGGCATTGAGCAGTGGCTGCTGCCCAAGCTCGGTATCCGCAATCCGCCCTGGACGATTCGCCGCAAGACGGCCGACCATGAGATGCTGAAGCCGGCTGCAGAATGCCAGCCGATTGTTTATCCCAAGCCCGACAACAAGATCACCTTCGACCGCCTGAGCTCGGTGTTTGTCTCCAACACCAACCATGAAGAGCAGCAGCCCGCCCACCTGACACTCAAGGACGACAGCGTGCCGGTCAACATCAACCTGGCGACCTACGCCGGTCCGGAATCGCGCTACTGCCCGGCCGGTGTGTACGAGTTCGTAAAAAATCCGGACAACACCGACCGCCTGCAGATCAATGCGCAGAACTGCGTGCACTGCAAGACCTGCGATATCAAGGACCCGACCCAGAACATCGTGTGGGTCACGCCAGAAGGCGGTGGCGGTCCAAACTACAGCGGTATGTAAAACCGCTCAGCTCCAAAAGAGCCCGGTTTTCCGGGCTTTTTTTTTGCGCGACTTTTGCAGCCCCGTCAGCGTCAGCGAGGAAAGCAAGTCGTTTATAAACTTGTGACTTTCTGTCGCCGGACTCGGATGTGCGGTGTCACGCGCTGAACGCGTCCCATCGGGAGAAAACGGCTGTTTCAGCCCCAGCCCACAGCGTGCCGGGCGAACGATTGGTCACGCTTTGTCGGCACATCCCCTCCATCGGGCCGATGTCTGACGCACACAATGGTTCTCCTCCGACACAGGCTATTTCGGCAGTCGGGGAATCTATAAGCACGCAGTTGAAGATCGCGCCACCCCTAGCGTGGCTGCGCTTTACAGCGCAACGCCGCTTTCCGTCGAATTTCGTGGCTCTCCACCTCCTTCAACCACACCGGCTCTCCCGGTTCTTTCAAAATGACTTTGAACAAACCCCATGTATTGCTAACCGGCGGCGCCGGCTATATAGGCAGCCACACCTACGTCGCCCTGGTCGAGGCTGGCTACCAGCCTGTGATTCTTGATGATTTTTCCAACAGCCACCCGGTGGTGCTGGACCGGCTGCAGCATCTGACCGGCCAGCGCGTGGTCTGCGAGCGTGGGGATGTTCTTCACACCGGACTGGTTACAGAAGTACTGCAGCGCCATGGCTGCGTTGCCGCCATTCATTTCGCCGGGCTCAAGGCGGTCGGGGAAAGTGTTGAACAACCGCTGCGGTATTACCGAACCAATGTGGGAGGACTGGTCAGCCTGCTTCAGGCCATGGAAACTGCCGACTGCCGTTCTGTGGTCTTTTCCTCCAGCGCAACGGTCTACGGTGACCCCGCACACATTCCGGTCACGGAACAGTCTCCATGCATGCCGGAAAGCCCCTATGCTCATACCAAACTGGTGTGTGAAAACATCCTCGCCTCACTCAAAGGGGCAGATCCCTCCTGGCGTGTGGGGGTTTTGCGTTACTTCAATCCTGTAGGTGCGCATCCCAGCGGCTTGATCGGCGAAGATCCCAGCGGCGCACCAAATAACCTGATGCCCTATGTCACCCAAGTCGCTGTCGGCAAGCGCGCCAAACTGCGCGTGTTCGGCAACGACTACGCTACACCCGACGGCACGGGTGTGCGGGACTACCTGCACGTTTCAGATCTGGCCGAAGGCCATGTGGCAGCGGTCCGCGCGCTGCTGGCGCGGGAACAGAGTTTCACGGTCAATCTGGGCACGGGTGAGGGTACAAGTGTGCTCGGCGTCCTGGACGCGTTTGAACGCGCCAGCGGCCAGCCCATTCCTTTTGAATTCGCGCCGCGGCGTGCCGGCGATGTCGCAAAGTATTTCGCCGATGTATCGATGGCGGAGGATCTTCTGGGCTGGCGTGCCACCCGCAGCATTGACGACATGTGCCGCGACTCCTGGCGCTGGCAGCAAAACAACCCTGACGGCTACCGGACAGCCGGAAATGCGCCCACCAGCCCCGTGCACTCTCTCCGGGCGGGAGTTGCCAGCCCGGCCCTAACCGGCGGAGTTGTCTGACTCCAGCGCCGGACAGCCATGGCCCATTCGGACTATTGTTTATTGCTGCACTGCACAACAAACTCCTCTTTCCCCTCCACAAGAGGACCTTCATGCGTCTTACGTTGCTCTCATCCGCTTTTTTTTCCGCCTGCCTTACATCGGCCGCGGCCCAACCCGGCCCGAGCGCACTTCCCGCTGCAAACACCAGCAAAATCGTCAAGGCCAAACAGCTTGCAAAGGCCCCCGAGGCAACGACCCGCATGAAGCTGCAACCCGGTCAGGAAGCCATCAAGGTCAGCGCGGCGCACACTGCGGCGCCGGGCCGACCGATGGCCCAAGGCACTGTTGCCAGCCAGCCGGACGAGCCCGATGAGCTGCCCTATGGCACCCTACTGGCCACGCTGGTCCTGATGGCCGCCATTGCCGTGCGGCGGTCAAAAGCAGGAAGGCCTTGAGCATGGGCGGGCTCGGCCGGCCTGGCGTGACAGCGGTCAAGTGGAGTGCGGTTTCCACCGCCGCCCGTTTTGTCCTGCAATTGCTGGCGCAAGTGGTGCTTGCCCGCACGCTCGGGCCGGAGATCTTCGGTGTCTTCGCAATTGGTATGGTCGTGTTGACCTTCGCCACCTTTGTTTCCGGCTTTGGCTTTAGCTGGAGCCTGCTTCAGCGAACCACGCTGCGGGACCAGGACATCCGTTTCGCCTGGACATGGCAGCTGCTGGTAGGCGCCATAACCATGCTTGCACTGTATCTGCTTGCACCCCTGCTCGCGCAATACTTCAGGGAACCCCGGGCGGAATCGGTCATTGAGTGGCTATCGCTCGCCTGCCTGCTAACAGCAGCGGCGGCCCCGGCCACCTACCTGCTGCAGCGTGATCTGAACTTTCGGGCCGTCGGATTGGTGCAGGTCGGCAGCTACGCGGCAGGTTACGTTGCTGTCGGCATGCCCATGGCATTGCTGGGATGGGGCACGGGCGCTTTGGTGGCGGCCTGGCTCGTGCAAGCCGCTGTGCAACTGGTCGCCAGTTATGCACTCAAGCCGCATGCCGTGCGCCCGCTTTTCTGGTACCCCGATGCGGCCTCAGCGGTGGGCACCGGCCGCACGGTTTTTTTCACCAACATCATCAACTGGGTGCTCAACAACATGGACCGCGTGCTGATAGGCCGGCTGCTCAATGCCCAGGCGCTGGGCTTGTACAACGTTGCCTACAACCTGGCCACCATGCCCAACACCTTGCTGCTGGGTGCCTTGCAACCGGCTTTCCTGGCCGCCGGTGCGCGTCTCCAGAACGAGCAGCAAAGGCTGGGCCAAGCCTATTTCCAGATGCTGGCCACTATTCTTGTTCTGGCGGTTCCGGCCTTTGTCTTTCTTGCCGTCATTTCCGCCGACCTCGTGCGTCTGCTCTATGGACCCCAGTGGAGCGGTGCGGCATGGGTGCTGGCCATCCTGTTCCTGAGCATGCCGGCTTATGTGATCTGGGGGCTGTCCACGCCAGTTCTCTGGAATACCGGGCGCAAGCACTATGAGTTTGTGCTGCAACTGCCATTGGTTGCCGCGGGTGCCCTTGGTTTTTATTTCTTTGCCGGCCAGGGCATCCTCTCAGCAGCCAGCGTAGCCGCCTTGCTGCTCGTGCTGCGGGCAGGGGTAGTCGGTGCCGCAGCGTTTCGTGCGGTGCAGCTGAACTGGACAGGGTTGCTGCCTCACCTCGCGCGCGGGTTGCTGCTGAGCACCCTGGCAGTAGCTGGTGCCCTGGCCGGCCAGGAGCTTGCAGGCAGGTCCGGGCAGCCACTGCTTTCCCTGATGGCCAGCACATTCATTGCCCTCGTCCTGCTCGCCTCCGTCGTGGCCTTGCGTCCGCAAGTGCTCGGTGAACAGGCCGCCGCCATGGTGCTCCGGTTTGTGCCCCGGCTTACGCACTTTCTGCGCCGGGCCAGCCCGCCAATGCCAGTGAAAACAATGGGTGAGCAACAGCTCTGAACGCCCCATCATGGAACAGGTCATCATTATTTCCGTTCTCCTGACAGGCGCCGTACTGGCAGCATTCGGGGCGACGCTGGGCATGGCCGGCGCTGTTCAGCTGACCTCCCGGCGCAGCCACGGCTATTTGCACTGGATGTTCTATGCAATCTTGCTGATGCAGGTGCTTTCCGTGGTGCTTTCCGGTCGCGATGTCACTGTACCCCTGAGCGTGAGCGAGCTCGATGTGCCGATCCAGCATCCACTGCAAAGTCTGGCCCAGCCCCTGGTATCGCTGCTTCTCCTGACCATAGCCTGCGAACGCATTCTCACCCATTGGTTGAAACGGGACAAAGCGGTGCTCATGCCCTCCGCAATCCTGGTGGGTTTCTTTATTTTCTGGCTGGGTACGGTAGCGGCCCCGGGGCTGCTGGGCGCCAACCCGAAGCTTTCCCATGCCTACATTTATCCGCTGGTTATCGGCATGGCGGCCGTCTTGGCCCAAAGCGATGAACTGAACCATGCCTTCAGGGCTGCGCGCAACGCTCTGCTGCTGTTCATGGTGGCAGGGCTGCTGCTGATCCCCTTCAAGACCAGCATGGTGCTTGAAACTTCCTACTCCCAGGGCCTGCTGCCCGGCGTACCGCGCTTGGCGGGCCTGGCGACCCATGCGGTGTCTTTGGGAATGCTCGCGCAGATTGGTTTGCTGTGTTTGCTGGCATGCCCCTATCGACGCATGTGGCTGAACCGGCTGGCATGGGCCATCGGGCTGGGCGTGCTCTTTATGGCCCAGTCCAAAACGGCATGGATTTCATTCATCCTGTGCTCGGCCTGCATCATTGCAGTGCGCGGAGGTCCGGCTTTCTGGCGCCGTGTGGGTGATCCGGTGCGCCCCGAGTTCGGCATCGCCTCCCTGCTGGCTTTCATGGCCGCAGTGGCAGCTTTGCTGCTGCTGCTGATATTCGGTGATGTGGGTGGCAGGCTGGGCAGTTTTTTTGACAGCGCCGAAGGCGCCCAACTCGCCTCCTTGACCGGCCGCGACCGGATCTGGGCTGTCGCCTGGGACGAATGGCAGCGCAATCCGGTCTTTGGTTATGGGCCTTCCTTGTGGGACGCCAGTTTCCGGGCAAGTATCGGCATGCCTGCCGCAACCCACGGGCACAACCAGTTCATGGACACCCTCGCGCGCGCCGGCATCGTCGGTGTCGTGGCCTTGGTGGTGTATGCGCTGGTACTGCTGGTGCTGTCCGTCAGGTATGCGCGTGCCAGCCATGGCATCTCGCTGGCACTGTTCGTGGCGCTGGCCATGCGCTCCATCAGTGAAGTCCCCCTTCTGCTGTTCGGTTATGGGTCCGAACTGGTCACGCATATGTTGCTGTTGATGACGCTGGCAAGTGCCGCCAGCGACGCCCGTCTGGCCCGGGCCCGGCCTGCCCCGCATCGCCCGGCATCCACGGCGGCCTTCACCACCCGCCAGCCATCGGCCACCTGATTCGCTCCATGAAGTTTTCCATCATCATTCCTCTTTACAACAAAGCGTCCTATATCGCAGGCACACTGAACTCGGCACTGGCGCAGACCTTTACGGATTTTGAGGTCATCGTGATTGACGATGGCTCCACCGATTGCGGCCCCGATCTGGTTGCTGCCGTGGACGATCCACGCGTGCGCCTGGTACGCCAGGCCAACGCCGGCGTTTCTGCCGCGCGCAACCGCGGGATCGAGCTGGCTAAAGGTGAATGGGTGGCATTTCTCGATGCGGATGACTGGCACCATCCGGACTATCTGGCTACCCTTGTGGCCACTCAAGCCCTTCACCCGGAAGCAGACACCGTAGCCTCCGGGTTTGTGTTTATCCCGGACAGCCCGGACCGCTGGCCACCCCGCTGGCCGGAATACGCCAACCCGCCGGACGTGGAACTCATCACGGATTTACCGGTGCGATGGATGAGAGGCCCATCACTGTGCACCAGCGCAGTCTCTTCGCGAACCGCACGGCTGCGGCAAATGCAACCCTGTTTTCCGCCCGGGGAGTCGCAAGGCGAAGACCTCGACCTCTGGTTTCGGCTGGCAGAGCAAACTCCGATTGCGCTGGTTCGTGCTCCGCTAATGGCCTACCGTGTGGCAGCAGAAGGCAGTTTGAGCACCACTCATATCGCTTCGACCATTCCACCGTTTTTGCAGCGCTTGCGCTTTCGTGCCATTTCCGGAGCCATGAGCCCCTCACTGCGCGGATCAAGCCTGTGGCTGGCAGCACAACACGATGTGACGCTGGCACGCCAGGCCGTGGCTTCAGGCAACCGGCTCGAGGCGCTGCGCTGCCTGTATCGGGGCCGTCGCGCCATCAACAGCGGACGCTGGTGGTTGACAGCCGTCATTGCGCTGCTTTTACCCGGCCAGACGATCCAGAACTGGGAACTCTGGCGCATGCGCAGGACAGCCACCCCGCCCGATGCGAGATAAAGACATGAAACCTGAAAACTTCTCCAGCCCTGGACGAGCATCGCCACCACCTTGCCGCGTGTCGGTCATCATCAAGGCGTTAAATGAAGAAAAAAGCATAAGGTCAACCATAGAAAGTGCATTGCGCGCGGTCGCCCCCGTGGGCGGCGAAGTCATCCTTGCCGACTCCTGCTCCACAGACCGCACCGTGGAGCTGGCGAGCGATTACCCGATACGCATCGTGCAGCTGATGCATCCCCACGAGCGTTGCTGCGGCGTCGGTCCTCAGCTGGGCTTCCAGCATTCACGCGGCGAGTTTGTCTACATTCTTGACGGTGACATGCAGATGCGGGAAGGCTTCCTGGAGCAAGCCATGGACTTTATGGCCGGGTATCCGGAAGTCGCAGGTGTCGGCGGCCATGTGGTCGAAGGCAACACCGAGAGTCTGGAATACCGCGCGCGCGCGGAACGTAGCCCGGCCCACCGGGCGCCCGGCCGCGTTGATCGTCTCGACGGGGGCGGCTTCTACAGACGCGCTGCCATCGAGGCTGCAGGCTACTTTTCAGACCGCAACCTTCACAGCTATGAAGAATTTGACCTGGCAGTGCGGCTGCGCACGCTGGGCTGGCAGCTATGGCGCCTGCCAGTCGAGGCAGCCGACCACTTTGGCCACGACGCTCCTCCCTATCAACTGCTGTTGCAGCGCTGGCGCAGCCGCTACATCTGCGGCTTGGGTGAACTGGTTCGCGCCGCCGCCGGCCAGCCACGCATGCGCCTGGTGTTGCAGGGTCTGAACGAACTGCGCCTCTACCTGGCGGTACTGCTGTGGTGGGCTCTGCTTGCCAGCGTCCCCTTCTGGCCCCTGCCCGGGTTGCCGCGCCTGGCTTGCTTCGGCCTGCTCGTTGCGGCACCCGTGATGCTGATGGCCTGGAAAAAACGCTCGCTGACCAAAGCACTGTACTCGGTGGTGTCGTGGTGCTTCAATGCTGCCGGACTCCTGCGTGGACTGGTGCAACCACAACGCCCTGCGCGAGAAGCCATTTCCAGCCGCATTCTCCGGGAACCCATGGGTCCTTTCTCACAAACGGTCCGGGGCGGCGTTCGCTAGTGTCCTGTCCTGTTCAGGCCGCAGCCGCTCTCCTCCTGTTTGCATTCCGGAAATAACCATGCCAGCAAATCAATCCATGTTCCCCCCAGCCGCGCCGATGCGTAGCGGCAACTACATCTACATCGCCTGTCCCTGGACTCCCAAAGGGGGCGGAATGTTCAAGGTGGCGGACTACCTCATCCAGGCGCAAGCCTTCAATCCACCGCCCGGTACCGCCGAACTGCGGCCGCTGGACACCCGCGGCGGTGCCAATGCGCTGTCTTCCTCCTGGTTCCTTGCTGCGGCCCTGGGGAAAATCGTGCGCGGAAGGCTCAATGGGCGGTTGGCCGGGGTGCACGTGAATATGGCGGAACGATTGAGCTTCTTCAGAAAAGCCGCGGTCATCGCCCTGTGCCGTCTCCTCGGTGTACCGGTGGTGCTGCATTTGCACGCGGCACAGCTGCACCACGCCTACCGGGCCTGGCCGCGACCGCTGCAGGCCCTGGCACGCTGGATTTTCTCCCTGCCCTCCTGCTGTGTGGTACTGGGCAGCGCGGCACGGCGCTTTGTCTGCGAGGAACTCAAGGTCCCTGCCAGCCGCATCGAAATTGTCATCAACGGTGTTCCGGAGCCTACCGAGACGCGGCGCGATGCGGCGGCACAAGACGTGCAGCGCATCCTGTTTGTCGGCAATCTGACAGAACGCAAAGGCGTGTCCGATCTCTTACACGCCATGGCTGTGCCCGGCTTCGATCCTGCCCGGCTGGAAGTGACGTTCGCTGGTGGCGGCGATGTCGGTAGCTACCAGGAGAAGGCGCGAGAACTGGGCCTAGACAGCTTTGTCCGCTTTGCGGGATGGTCAGACCAGCAGCAAGTGTCGCGCCTGATGGCGCGCGCCGATGTGCTGGTGCTTGCCTCCTATGACGAGGGCCTGCCCCTGGTCATCCTGGAAGCCATGGCCAACAGCGTGGCCGTTGTCTGCAGCCCGGTCGGGGAAATCCCTTTCGTTCTGACTGACGGCGTCAACGCCTGCTTCGTCCAACCCGGCGACGTAGCCGGGCTTGCTGCGGCCCTGCAGCGGGTGCTGCGGGAGCCTGCGCTGAGGGAATCCCTTGAGCGCAATGGGCGCGCACTGTATGACCTGCAGTTTTCACTGAGGCGCTTTTCCGCCAGCATTGCGCACATCCATCGGCGCCATTTCGGCATCGCGGGCCAGCCGCTGGAAAACAGCACACCGATCGAGGAGGCCTCATTTTGATTTCCAGTGCCAACAGCATCCCCCACGGCGCATGCCTCCAGGCCGACGTCTGCGTTGTGGGTGGCGGGCCAGCCGGCATCGCGCTCACGCTGGCCCTCTCGGCAAAAGGATTTTCGGTGCTGATGCTGGAGTCCGGATTCTTGAAGGCAGATGAAAAAACCCAGTCCCTCTATGAGGGAGAGATCGCCGACAAACGCCTGCACAGCCCACCGGACAAGTACCGGCAGCGGCGCCTGGGTGGTTCGACAGCCATCTGGGGCGGACGCTGCATGCCGTTTGACCCGATCGACTTTGAAAAACGCGACCACATCCCCCACAGCGGCTGGCCGCTGTCGTACGAAGACCTGTTGCCCTACTACCCCGAGGCCAATGCCCTGGCGGAGGCCGGCCGCTTCAGCTACAACGCCGAGGAGGCGCTCGGTCCGGACGTGGCCCCGCTGATTCGCGGCTTTAGCAGCACGCGGGTCCGCACAAGCGGGCTTGAACGTTTCTCCTGTCCTACCCATTTCGGAACCCGTTATGCCAAGCGGCTGCAGCTGGCTGCCGGTGTGGAGGTTCTGCTCGGGGCCAACTGCACCGGCATCCGATTACAACCGGACGGCCGTGCCGTGCGCATGATCGAGGTGGCCACGCTGGCCGGCAAACGGTTTTCGGTGACGCCGCGCGCAGCAGTGCTGGCTGCAGGGGGCCTGGAAACTGCGCGCCTGCTGCTGGCTTCGCGCGATACAGCGCCTGCAGGCATAGGCAATCACCACGACGTGGTGGGCCGTTATTACATGTGCCACATTGCCGGGAATGTCGGCATGCTGACGGTCCACGGCTCACCGGGTAGCGTGCGGCATGGGTACGAACTGGCGCCCGAAGGGGTTTATTGCCGGCGGCGCCTGTCAGTCACGGCTGGCGAGCAGCGGCACCTGGGTCTGGCAAATGCGGTCGGCCGCCTGCATTTCCCGCGTATCACCGACCCCGCGCACCGCAGCGGCGTGTTGTCCGGGCTGTTTCTGGCACGCAAGCTGATCAGCTACGAATACAGCAAGCGCTTGCACGATGGCAAAGCACCCACGCTGGGCACCTACGCACGCCACCTGCTCAATGTGGTGACCGACCCCATCGACACCGCCGCATTTCTGGGTCATTGGGTAACCCACCGAACCCTCGCGAGCCGGAAATTCCCGTCAGTGATCCTGCGCAACCGTACCAACCGCTTCAGCCTGGAAATGCATGGGGAGCAACTGCCACAAGCCAGCAGCCGCGTCATGCTTACCGACAAGATGGATGCCCTCGGCATGCCGAAACTGCGGGTGGACTGGCGCTACAGCCAGGCCGATATCGAGTCAGTCCAGCGAACCCTGGACGTTTTCGTCCGGGAATTTGAACAAAGCGGCACCGCCCGCCTTGAATACAACCGTTCAACCCTGGAGGAGGACCTCATGCGTTTTGGGGCGTATGGAGGCCATCACATTGGCACCACACGTATGGGCAACGACGAGCGCACCAGTGTTGTTAATGCCGACTGCCAGGTCCATTCCGTGCACAATCTTTTCATAGCGGGCAGCGCGGTATTTCCCACCTCCAGCCAAGCCAATCCCACGCTCACGCTCATTGCCCTGTCGCTGAGGCTGGGCGACACCCTCTCGCGCAGGCTGCAGGCCAGGGAGCCCGCGGAACTCCTCGAGGTAGCTGCATGAGGGTACTGGTACTGGGTGCCACCGGGCACATCGGCCGCCGGATGATGGAAGTGCTCCGGGCCACAAGTTGGTCGGCGCCCGTGGGCGCGTCACGCAGCCAGGTGAGCGCTGTCTCCTCCCCTGACGCCATGACCCTGGACACGCGCAATGTTCCAGCCTTGACTTCGGTGCTTAAGCGCTTTGATGCCGTGGTCAATTGCGTCGCCGGTGATGCCGCCTCCATTTCTGGAGGTGCTGAAGCACTCGTGCAAGCGGGCTTGGCCGGCGGCTGTCCGCGGATCATTCACTTGAGCACCATGTCGGTTTACGGACCGGCGGAAGGCGAGCTTCGTGAAGACGCAGCGCTCGATCCGGCTCTGGGATGGTACGGTCGCGCCAAGTGTGAGGCCGAAGCGCATTTAGCGGCTTATGCACGCCAGGGCGGTGAGGCGGTGATCCTGCGGCCTGGTTGCGTTTTCGGGCCGGGCAGCGAACTCTGGGTGGGACGTACAGGACGCTGGCTGCATTCCGGACGCCTGGGCGATCTGGGTGCCGCAGGCGATGGCTGGTCAAACCTGGTTCATGTGGATGACGTTTGCCAGGCGTTGGTGGCTGCATTGCGGCTGCCCGTCGCACCGGGACAATCGCCCGCCTTTAACCTGGCAGCCCCCGACAGCCCGCGCTGGAACGACTTCTTCGTGGATCTGGCGCTTGCGCTGGACGCCACGCCGGTAAGGCGTATTTCGCGGCGGCAGCTGCAGCTTGACGCCTGGCTGGCGGGGCCGCCACTCAAGCTGGCGCAGCTACTGCTCAAGCGTCTGGGAAAAGAACAAACCGCTCTACCCAGTCCGATGCCACCGGGGTTGCTCCGGCTATGGACACAGCATATTCACCTCGATGCCAGCCTCGCCACGCAAACACTGGGCCTGACATGGACACCTTATCCGGAAGGCCTGCAGAGTTCTGCGGCCTGGTTCTCCGGGAAGTACAGCTCCTCCGGGAAAATGATGGGTAAACCGCTGTGGATGCATTGAAAGCAGATACCTACCGCGAGTTTGGACGCTTCAGCTGGTGGCTGGTGGTCAAGGGCTTCTTCTTGCGCGAGGCGTATCGCGTCGTGGTCACTCTGCGCTGGTGCCAGGCTACGCGGCAACTCCCTTCGGCCGTTCGCTGGATCTTCTTCGTCCCCGCGCGCCTGTTGCACGGTCTTGCAAGTCAATGGGCTGGTATTGAACTCCCCTGGCGAACACCTGTTGCCGCTGGATTGGCATTGACCCATGGACGAGGCATTGTGGTCACGGCGGATGCGCGCATAGGCAGCAATGTGACCCTTTTTCACGGCGTTACCCTGGGGCGGCGCGATCAAATCGACAGTGAAGGACTTCGGTCCACCACCTATCCGGTCATTGAAGACGAGGTCTGGATCGGCCCGCACGCGATCGTGGTGGGCGGTGTGACGATCGGCAAAGGCAGTCGGATAGCCGGCGGCGCCTATGTTCTCGAGAGTATTCCGCCTCGCTGTGTCGTGATGGGCAACCCGGGGGAAATAGTCAAGAACGATTGCACACCCGATGTGGACAACCGCTGGGACCCGTCCTCCGACGCTTCGCCTTCTCGGCATCCTGCCGCTGCACCTTGATCCCCCGACGCAAAACACGGGGCTTCAGGACAGGGCTCAAGCACGGCGCACGGACGCCAGGCGCAGGGCTCGTGTCAGGAAAAGAGGGTTGCCGATCACATAACGCTGAAACAGGCGGCGCGGTTCCAACGCCAGCCTGAAGACCCATTCCAGCCCCTTGCGGCGCATCCACACCGGGGCGCGAGGCGTCTTGCCACCCAGAAAATCAATGATGGCACCACCGCAAACAATCAGACAAGGAAAAGTCAGCACCGAACGCAAGGCAGCAGCCACCTCCTCCTGCCGCGGCATGCCCATGCCGAGAACGATCAGGGCAGGCTGGTGCAGAAGGGCAAGACCTGCATAAACGCCGGTATCATGAAAACCATGGGCACTGACAAAACGGCTGTTGGGGGCAAACTCCCGCGCACCCAGCTGCAAGGCGCGTTGCAGATAGGGTTCCTCCGTTCCATAAAAAGCAATGCAACGTCCGTCGAACTGCCTGAGCAGTTGGGGGATCAGATCGGTTCCATTGAGATTGAGCCCGGGCTGCAGACGCAGCAGCTTGAACAGCGTGGCCATGCCCGAACCGTCCCGGAGCACCATGTCTGCCGAACGCAGGGCCTCAAAAAATGGTGCCGAGTTCGCCAGCGAATTCATGGCATGCGCGTTGGCGAAAGCCAGAACAAACGGACCATCAGGCTGACCCAGCCGGGCCAACAGTTGCTGCTCTTGCGTCGTGGTTTGCACGCGCTCAATTTTGTCAACGAGATAATCCCAGCGTTCCTGCCAGTCTGCACAGACGTCCGGACTACCGCGCATCATGTTGCAACCCTCGCGTTCGCAGCAGCGACACCAGGGGCGTGTTTCTGATGGAAAGCCATGCACGCATCTCCTGTAGCCAGGCAGTGCGGAGAAGCGTCCGCTTGCTGGCCGCCATGACCGTAATTCTGGCCAGCGCGGGCCTGTATGTACTTGGCACCCAGGCTTTTGCCATGGGCCTGTTTCCCTCCCCTTGGGACAAACTGGCGCATGTGATTACCTTTGCGTGGATAGGTGGGGCCTTCGGCCTGGCGACCGGCAAGCGTGGATGGCCCAGGGTTTTTTATTGCATCGCAGGCGCCCTCCTGATTGGCATCACGGACGAGTGGCACCAAGCCTATCTGCCCGGCCGGACGGCCAGCTGGAGCGACCTCCTCGCCGACGCCGCAGGCGGAGCGCTTGCCGCGGCCGCGCTCAGTTGGCGGCACTGGCTGATCCAGAGGCGAATTTGACATCGTTAAGGACCGAACCGACCAGGGCGACACCAAACTCCCGCAGGCCGTTCGTGAACCGGGCCAGCTGCGGCACAGAGCTCCTGTCTTGCCGAGCGACCACCAGCGCAGCGCCGGCACGCACCGCCACCGTGTGGGCATCCGCGCACTTGCTGGCAGGCGGCGTGTCGATGATGATGACACTGAAATCCTCGCCCAGGGACTGCAGAAGCTTGGAAAAATCCTGGCGACCGAGCAGCTCCTGCGGATTCGGAGGAATGGCGCCGGCAGGCAGCACCGACAGGTCCTGCAGGGTTTCAATACCAACTACCGCCTCGAGGCCGGCACGGCCCGCCAGCATGTCCGACAGCCCCGCTGTTCTGCCAAGATTGAAAAGGTGATGCTGGCGCGGCGCGCGCATGTCGGCATCAACAAGCAGGGTGCGCTCCCCCAATTGCGAAAAAACAATGGCGAGGTTGGCGGCAATATAACTTCGCCCGTCTCCGGCTCCCGCGCTGACGATGGCCAGTCCCCTTCGGTCTGCACCGGTGTCGAACCAGCGCAGCATCAACTGGCTGCGCAACTCACGCAGTTGTTCCACAGGACGGCTGCCGGGCTGGTAGGCTGCAACCAGCTCCCGGCTCAGGGTGCTGCCTCGGGCCAGGTACGGGTAGCCAAACTGGATGGACAAGGCATAACGAACATCGTCATCGCTTATCAGCCGAAGGGCAATGCCGGCATCGCCGAAACGCACGCCTCGTTCGCGCTGGAAATCCAGGATGCGCTGGGCATCAGGTGGTGAAAGTCTTCCTGAGTCAACCAGGATGGTGCCGATGGAACGCCCAGCGCCCGTGGCGGGTTTGCTGGGCACGGTCAGTGGCACTGACCTGATCGTCTGGGGCGGAGCTCTGTTCATGTGGACCTTCCTAATGTGAGACGATGCGAGCCGGGCAACCGGGCTGTGCCTGCACTGGAAACAATGCTAGCCAGCACCGGTAAGTCCAGCATGTGTACCAGATCTTCGGTGGATCTCACCCGGCGGTTCATCAGTTCAAGCAATACGGCGCACGCAATTCCCAGAAGGGTTCCGCCAAAAGCTGCAATCAGCAGATTGAGCAGCAGCTTCGGGCTGGACGGTGCAGAGGGCGGCGTCGCGGTGTTGAGGCGAACGGCATTGGTCTGGTTGGACAGGCTTTGCAAGCGGGTCTGCGATGCGCTCTGGGTCACCGTCTCATAGGCGCGTTGGGCCGACTCGACGTCGCGCCGGTACACATTCAGCTCATCGCGCTCCTTGTTCAGTTGCATGACACGTGCTTTCTGCGCTGCAAGCGCTCCCTGCAGCTCCCGTTCGCGGTCCTTGCCCACGCGGTAAGTCGTCTCGATCGAATTCGTGACACGCCCCACCTCGCTGGACAGGCGGCTGCGCAGGGAGGTCAGCTCGGCTTCGAGGCTTTGCCGCTCGGGATGATTCACGCCGAGCCGCGACCTGGCTTCCTGGACCTTGGCTTCGAGCCGGGCAATGTCGGTTTTCAGGCCATTGATCAAGGGACTCTGCATGACCTCGGCGACAGTATCGCCACGGGAATTGCGCTTGCTCTGGCTGTCTGTGGTTTCTCCCTGCACGGTCGTCAGCTGGGAGGATATTTCCGCCAGCTTGGTGGTTTCGTAGTCCACACGTTCGTCGCTTGAAACAATGCCGGCCTTTTGCTGGTATTGCGACAGGCGGGCCTGGGCTTCTTCCAGCTTCGCGCGCGAGGCTTTGGTTTGCTCGTCAAACCACTCCGCATAAAGCCGTGCAGGTTCGGTTTTGAGCGCCAGGGTGATGTCCAGATAGGCCTGTGCAAAAGCATTGGCAGTTGCCGCCGCCAATTCAGGATCATTTCCTTTGTAGGTGATGTTGATCACATTGCTCTCCCGGGCGGGCCGCACATCCAGGCCTTGCTGCAAAGAGCCGGCGAGCCAGGCGTCGAGTTCTCCGCGGCCTTCGGTCGCTTCCTGCCACTTCTCCCTGATCCCCGGAGCCTGGTCCAGCTTCATCGCCTTGACAACCTGTCGGGCAACACGATCACCGCCAATGATGTCAACCTGGGTGGCCATGTAGCTCGGTGCAACCACACCGGGTACCGCTGTCCCCGCCAGCGGGTCCGGCGAGCGGATGTCGACCAGCACCGCGGTCTGTGCTGTGTATTTGGCCGGAAGCAGAAAACTGACCGCAAGCGCGGCCAGCACCGTGGCGACCAGAATGAACAAGGCCACCGGGTAACGCGCCCGTAATATCAAAAGGAATTGATGGAGTGTCATGGTCAAAAAATGCTTTCACGGACATAAATCACGTCTTCAGGGCGGACCAGATCAGTGAGCTGAGGCACCGCTTCCACCACCTTGCCTGTCGCATCGCGCCGATGAATACGCAGCCGGTTCTGGCTACCGCGCGCGGTCGGGCCACCGCCCTGTGCCAGAGCCTGCATGACCGTCATGCCGCGCTCTATGCGATAAGGGCCGGGCTTTTGCGCCTCGCCATAGATGTAGAACACGGGCGCCTTGTTGACATACAGGGTATCGCCAGCGGCGACCGGGATGTCTTCATCCGACTTCACATTCAAAAAAAGCGCCGGGATATCGATCACTTTGCGAAACGGTTTGCCATCGCGCTGGCCCGTGAGAATCAGCACATCATCCCCAGTGGGGGTAGTACCTCCTGCTGCGGCCAGCATGTCGCTGACACGTGTATTGGTGGTCTCGATCGGAAAGCGGCCCGGTCGGCTCACCTGGCCCAAAACCGCTACCTGATTGCCTCGCACCTGCCGCAGAATAATGTTGACTTGCGGGACTTTGACAAAGCCGCCGTTACGCAGGGCATCGGCAATTTTCTTTTCAGCCTCGGCGATGGTCAGCCCGCCAAGCTGCAGGCTGCCCACAAGCGGGTAGCTGATCACCCCGCTTTCAGACACGCGCGCGTCCACGGAAAGGTCGGGGCTCTGATAGACCTGAACACCGATGGCATCACCGGGACCCAGCCGGTAGTCCTGCTTGCTTGGTATCGAAGCCTGTTCTCCTGGCGTTGCAACTGCAGCTGCCGCTGCGACGGGTGCAGTTGCAGCCTGCAGCGGAGCACCGGTCTGTGCAAATCCAGCGATTGAAAAAACAATCAGCCATGCTGTCGCGAAATAACGAATGTGGAGTGTCATGGGAATACCTCTGGAATGGTCATGGCAAAAAAGATGAAGCTGCCCAGCCCATCAAAAACTGGCGAGGGCCGAGAGTCCAACCGTATTGCTCCGGTAATCAAAACCCGGTTCGCTGGAGGTACGCCTGTCACGCTGAAGCGAAGCGGTCAATTTGAGCGCGCGCCAGGGCATCCAGTCGAATGCCAGGGAAGCCTGCTTCGTGATGTCACGGCGGTTGCTTTCCACAAAGCCTGGAAGAGCCCCGTTGTAATCACGCACGCCGTGGCTATAGCGCGCCCGGAGGGCCGTTTTCTCCGTCGGCTTCCAGGTTGGTGCAATGAAGAACCGGTGACCCTCAAAATAACTGGCCGTTGTTATCTGATAACTGCCGAGTTCACGTACCGCGCCGGCAGCGATAGCGGTTTTGGCGGTGACAGCCCAGGTCGCATCCAACTGGCCTACAAAGCCAGAAAAATCCCGCGCTGCAAAGTCGTCGTGTGATCGGTCGAAGTGCGACAGCCGGCCGCGCAACATCGTCTTCGCGGTGGGCGCCCAGTCCAGCCGGAATTCGTGTTCCCGATCCTTGAAGCTGCGGGCGAACACCGGTGACAGGGCTCGGCCTGGATAATCACCGTCGCCGTTCCTGAAGCGATACGCCATGGAGGTATTGGAAGGAAAGACATACCGTACGCCGGCCTCCGCACCTTCGACATGGGTATCCGCCTCGAAGGTGGAAGTCTCGCTGCTCTTGCTGCTGCGGTCAAAAACGCCGCCCACCAGGCGCCAGGCGCCGTCGATTTCGTACTCGGCGTCAAACACCGTCGAACGGGTGGTTCGATGGCTGACCTGGCCAAAATTCTGCACGTCTGCTGTGGTGTCGATGTATTCCTTCCGGTCGGAAGTCAGGTTCCCATGCAGAGCAGGGGTAAAGCTCCATCGCCAGGCCGCAGCATAGTTGAGCGCCGTAAAGTCCAGATGGGAGAACCGCTGATAGTGATAGTCCTGGGCGTTCACATCCAGCTCGAACCGCTGCAGGCTATAAGGCTTGTTCAACTTGATACCCAAAGTCGTGACTGCAATGGTGTCCGATCGGGTGGGCGATCCGATCACGGCCTGGGTATTGGCCGAATCCGACAACCGGAACACATTGCTGTCGCGTTCGACAGACTGGCCAGCCTGGAACTGGAGCGTGTCAAGATCGTCCGCCAAAACCATGCTGGGAACAAATCCGAGCACTGCCAGTGGAAAAGGAATAAGTGTGCGACAAGAGATCAAAAGAAACCCCCTTGCCGGATAAGGCAAAACGTGAAGTCCGGGCGACCCGCGTGGGGTGCCGGTAGGTATGGGTAGATGGTGTGCATGAATGTTACGAATGTGGAGAGGGCTGAAGCAATAGCTCTTTCGCCCTAATGCGCTCTGTTGGATTCAAGGCCTTTCAATAAGCGGAGCTGTCCTTGAAGACCAGGCGTATTGTTTTAAAGATGATGAAAAAATCCAGCTGCAGGGACCAGTTGCGCAGGTAATCCAGGTCGCAATCGATTCGCGCCTGCATTTTGTCCAGCGTGTCTGTTTCGCCGCGCTGGCCGTTGACTTGGGCCCAGCCCGTGATTCCGGGACGGACCTTGTGACGGACCATGTAACCCTTGATGAGCGTGCGATACATTTCGTTGTGCGCCACGGCATGCGGCCTGGGCCCCACGATGCTCATGCGCCCCTGCAGCACATTGATGAATTGAGGCAGCTCATCGAGCGAGGTCTTGCGCAGGAAAGCCCCCAGGCGCGTCACACGCAAGTCGTTTTTCTGCGCCTGGCGAATTGCACCACCATCTTCCGTCACAGCCATGGAGCGAAACTTGTAGACCAGGATCTGCTCGCCGTCCAGGCCATACCGTCGCTGCTTGAAAATGACCGGCCCCGGCGAGTCCAGTTTCACCAGCAATCCGATCATCAGCATGACCGGAAAAATCAGCAGAAGAATCAGCAAGGACAACACGATGTCGCTGCCGCGCTTGAGCACACCGTTGACACCCCGGAACGGAGTATCACAGACCGATATCACGGTGACGCCGCACACCGAATCACTGCGCCCCTGGATCAGGTCGGTGATGAACATGTCCGGGACAAAATAAATGGAAGCCGTGGTGTCCTTGAGGCCGTCCAGCACCTGGAGGATGCGCGGCCTTGCAGCCATGGGCAAGGACAGGTAAATGAACTGGATCCTGTGCCGTTTGACGTAGGCTGGCAGCTCCTCGATTTTCCCGATCAGCTGGTGCTCACCCTGCATCCCCCTGCGCCCTTCACCGCGGTCATCAAAGAACCCCATAAGCTCAATACCCGAGTATTGGGAGCCCGTAATATGTTCAGCCAGGGAAGCGCCCTGGTCGTTCATGCCCACAATCACGGCCTTGCCGGGGGGACCTTGGAGTTTCAACAGCTGCGGCGCTGCGGCTCTCAGCGCCAGGTGCGCTCCCGCCTGGGCCACCGGGGCCAGCCACAGCCAACTGCCGATAACGGTCATCGAAAATTTGTAGAACGATTCTGTTGCATACCCCGTCAACAGCAACAGGCCCGCAATCCAGAGCCAATGGAAAGCAATGTTGAAAAATACCCGCCAGATCGGCAGGCGAAGCTGCGAACTGCCCGGAAAGGTCAACGAAAAAACGATGATCGAGAGGATCAGATAGGACGGGCTTATCGAATTCTCGAAGTAAAAGGCCAACGCCCAAAGCGAGAACACCAGCACCAGCGGGTCGAGGGCAGCTTCGATCACCGTGAAGACGTTGCTTCTGCCCAGCCCCGCGGAGCGCGGCTCGCGGCTGTTCAGCCAGGCCGACGCGGAAGCAGCCTGATTGATCTCAGCCATCCAGCGACACCTGCTTCATTTTGGAGACAGCCTGTGCGCGGCTGAAAACATTGAGCTTCTGGAAAATGCGCTGCATGTGATTTTTCACCGTGAATCCACTGATATTCAAAATGGTTCCAATCTCCGAGTTGGTCTTTCCCATCGCCACCCAGGCCATGATCTGGGTTTCGCGCTCACTCAAGCCACTGACGTCTTCTTGCAAATTTCGTACCGGCCTTGAGGTGCCACCACGCTGTTGCGGCAGCAAGGTCATCCGGCGCAACGCCGCGTCGATGGAGGGCATCAGCACCCTGAGCGCCGTACTCGCAGGCTCGACCGGAATATCTTCCGTGTCCAGTAGCACATAGAGGCACTCTTGCCCGTTCCGCTCGTCACACAAACCGTGAATCAGTGCGGAACGCATGCCACGCAATGCAGCGGTGAATGACCCCGGCAAGCTGGCACTGCCCAGCAAATAGTCAAACTCGTGAAAGTTCAGTCTGCAGGGCATCCTCCCTGCTGCAAGCCAGTGATCGTGGAATTTACCGAGCAGGAAAGGCAGGCTGTCCGTGCCATCGCTATAGGACCGCGCGCCCGGCAGATTCGACAAAATGTCGTGCCGCACCGTGCCTTCGCGAAAGTCTCCCCACCCGGCTAACAGGATGTCGTGCGACAGGTAGTCCTGCACGTCTCCCTGCAGCCATTGCAGCAGGTCGATGTGACGCTCCAGAGCCTCGGTTTGCCTGATCAAGTGCAGGTAGCGCACGGCAGCACCGTCGCGGTGCGACATGTGAGTCTTCATGGTTGCGTACGACATCCCTGTGTTCATTTTTAGCTCTATCCCCTGCGGTGCGCTGCAATCTTTGAAGAATGACGGACCTCTTTAAGGAGCGTAATCGACCGCGCCGCATACTCAGCGTAGGAAACGTGCAAGCACTGTGTAGGCGAATGCTTACGTTTCGCGTCATCCGCCTTTGCACATTTCCACACAGATACGAGTTGCAACAGTTTGATCCCACAAGTTTCCTGACGGAACGCGCGATATGGGTGCAACCGGGCTTACCCTTGACGGCCTGATTTTGAAAATAGAAAGACGAACTGATGGCAGGCACGAAAATGAAACGCAGCATAGAAGTCGATACATTGCGGGGTATCGCCTGCATGCTATTGGTGTTCTTTCACACCGTAGGCGCCACGCCGACAGAGGGCTTGAAACTTCCGGACGGACACTGGCTGGGAACGTTCAACGACATGCTCGCCTATTTCCGCATGCCGCTTTTCTCTTTCATATCGGGCTATGTCTATGCGTTTCGCCCTTACCAGGGAAACGCACCAGGCTTCATCAAGGGCAAAGTGAGGCGTCTCCTGTTGCCTCTCCTGACCGTAGGCACCTTTTACGCCATCGTGCAAACCATCACACCAGGTGCCAATGCCAGCGTGAACAACTGGTGGCTGCTGCATGTCCTGCCGGTGGGGCACTTCTGGTTTCTTGAAGCCCTGTTCGTCATTTTTCTGCTGGTCATTCTTCTCGAACACCTGAAAGCCCTCTCCACAGTGCCCAGTTTTGCACTGGTTTGGGGAGCCAGCGCCTTACTTTTCGCTCTGCCTGGGTTCACCAACTATTTTGGAGTGCGCGGCGCACTTTATCTGATGCCTTTTTTCCTTGCTGGACTGGCCTGCAAACGCTTCGATATCCGTGGTTCTGTACCACGCCTTCTGGCTGCGACAGCACTTATAGCCAGCCTTGCGGTTGTCGTGCTGCTTCCGCCATACATGAAGGAACATGCGGTGTGGGTACTGGTCTCATTGGCCATCGGTGTTTCTGCCGGCGTGCTGCTGCTTCGAAGCGGTTGGGAGTCACGTCCCCTGGCCTACATAGGCGCGTATTCCTTTGCCATCTACCTGCTCCATGTCTTCTTCACTGCGAGCAGCCGGATTTTCCTCAATAAAATGGGGGTGACAGACACCTACGCCTTGTTGCCGCCGGGTGTCGTCGCCGGCATCTTCGGCCCGATTGTCTGCGCGCAGATCATCGGCCGCAATGAAACGCTGAACCTCTGGCTGCTGGGAAGCACGTCAAAAGTAAAAACGACCCGAGTCAGCAGAGCGGAAGCCGCCGTTTAGCCGGAGACGCTCTGCCGGCAACAAGACCCACCCGCGCTGGTTTTCGCCAGTTCCTGGCCGTCTTCGGCAACTCGCGGAGCAACCCCTGCCGGAAGTGATTGAAGACAGGACGCTGTCGACGTCGCAAAACAGCTGATGGGTATGATCACGCCGCCCTTTGGCGTAAACCTGTTTGCAGCATGTACGGTGGCACGGATAACGCTGGACAAAATCATCAAACACCTGATTCCCTTTGTGCTGGTAATCGTCGCTTGCCTGGTGGTGGTCACTCATGTCCCAATCATCTCGCTGGGCCTGCGCGATCTGCTGTACGCCCGCTAACGGAAGAAAATTTCACACGCCTGTCATTTTCTGCGTTCATGCTTGGGGCCTCCATTGCCTATGAGGTCCCATGCAGCTCCACAAGACCGACCGCGCACGCGCTGAGCTTCAGCCCGGCACCCGAACGCTTGGCCAGCGCGAGCGCACCTTGCTGCTGCTGGCCGACGGAAGCCGGTCTGCACAGGACTTGCGGCCGCTGTTCAATGGGGATGGCGAGAAAATTGCTCTGCAACTGCTGCGTGAAGGTTTTTTGCACATCCCATCCGTCGGCTCGCCGGGGCCTGCGTCCGGTTCAACACAGCCGCCAAAAGCCGGTAGGCAGTTGCAGGCCAGCAAGGTCTCGTCGGCTACCGCTCCAATTTCAGCAGACCAGTTTGACGGAAAGAGGTCGTTGGCGACCACGCGGATGTTTCTTTTTGATATCTGTGAACGCATGTTTTCCCAGCGGCACCCGGATCTGGCAGAGCGCTTCCGGGAAAGCTTGCGCAGCGCCAGAGACCGTGAGGCCATGCTGATTGCGTCGCGCGACATGATCGGGGCGATCGGGGAAATCGCGGGGCACGAACGGGCTGATTCCATCAGTGAACGGATTGCCATGCTGTTGCCTGCCGAGGGGGCAGCCTGAGACGGTTCAGCTACACTTGACGGGTCAGGAGAGAGTTTTCCTCGAGAAAACCGCCGAAGGCGCATGCGGCACCCCAATGGTGCTCTGAACGCTCAGGCAAAAGGACTGGCAAGCGCCGCCCGGCCGAACACCCGCCAGGCAGCGTTCCCTACTGGAGAGAGGCCCCCCCATGAGGCGGCCCACCGAAGGAGCAAACCTGCATCGCCAGGCGAATCTCTCAGGTAAAGAGGACAGCAGGGGCAGCCCATGGCTCATGGCCATGTTGTATGTTTGCCCCGGAGAACGCCTTGTCCGCCATCGCCCCTGAACTGCTGAAAACGCCTCTGTACGACCTGCATCTGGAACTCGGCGCGCGCATGGTCCCGTTTGCCGGTTATTCCATGCCGGTGCAGTACCCGGCCGGCCTGATGGCCGAGCACCACCACACACGTAGCGCCGCCGGCCTCTTCGACGTCTCGCACATGGGCCAGTTGCGCCTTGTGGGGCCAAACGCCGCAGCCGCACTGGAATCCCTGATTCCTGTCGATGTGATCGACCTACCCGCAGGCAAGCAGCGCTACGGCCTGCTGCTCAACGACGACGGCGGCATCATCGATGACCTGATGTTTTTCAACCGCGACTACCTCAACGGCGGCGATATTTTTGTCATCGTCAATGGCGCCTGCAAAGTCGGTGACATCGCACATATCCAGAAAAATATCGGTAGCCGCTGCAACGTTATTCCCATGCCGAACATGGCTTTGCTGGCGTTGCAGGGTCCGCAGGCGGTGAACGCTCTCTCGCGCTTGGCTCCGGGTGTCGAAAAACTGGTTTTCATGACCGGCGGGCGCTTTAACGTGGCAGGCTGCGACTGCTTTCTCACCCGCAGCGGCTACACCGGCGAAGACGGTTTTGAAATTTCCGTGCCTGCCGCACAGGCCGACACCCTGGCCCGCGCCCTGCTCGCCCAGCCTGAGGTCAAGCCGGTCGGCCTGGGCGCACGCAACTCGCTGCGGCTGGAAGCCGGGCTCTGTCTCTACGGCAACGACATCGACAGCACCAGCACACCGGTTGAAGCCAGCCTGAACTGGGCGATCCAGAAAGTGCGCCGCAACGGTGGTGCCCGCGCAGGCGGTTTCCCGGGTGCGGACAAGGTGCTGGCCCAGCTCGCGGATCCGGCCGTTCTCACGCGCAAGCGTGTGGGCCTGACAGCACTGGAGCGCATCCCTGTGCGCGATCACACGCAACTGGAGTGCATAGATGGCACGCCGATTGGCGAGGTCACCAGCGGCCTGCTCGGCCCCACCATCGACAAACCCGTGGCCATGGGCTACGTGAAGCCCGAGTTCTCGGCCATCGGTACACGCGTGAACGCCATCGTGCGCGGCAAACCTGTGCCCATGGAAGTGAGCGCCATGCCTTTTGTTCCGAATCGTTATTTCCGCGGCTGAATTTTTATATTTTTTGGAGAACCCCATGATCAAGTACACCGAAGACCACGAATGGATCAAAGTTGACGGCAGCATCGCCACAGTGGGCATCACCCACCACGCCCAGGACGCACTGGGTGACGTTGTATTTGTCGACCTGCCTTCTGTTGGCAGCACGTTGGCCCAGAAGGAGGTCGCCGGCGTGGTGGAGTCCGTGAAGGCTGCGGCCGACGTGTATATGCCCCTCAGCGGTGATGTGACTGAAGTCAATGAGGCGCTGCGCGACGATCCCTCACTGGCCAACACCGATCCGCTGGGCGCAGGCTGGTTCTTCAAGGTCAAACTGTCCGACAAGGGCCAGCTTGACGCGCTGATGGACGAGACAAGCTACACCGCCTTCTCCGGCTCCTGAACTTTCTGCAACCGCCTGATACGGGACCTGCCATGCTGATGCCAACCGCCAAGCCCCTGCGCGAGCTTGAAAACGCTTCCGAGTTCATTGCCCGCCATATCGGCATCGATGATGCTGACGAAGCACACATGCTCAACGTGGTGGGCTCTGCCTCGCGGCGTGAACTCATCGACGGTATCGTGCCGCGTAGCATCGCACGGCGCAATGCCATGGCGATTCCGGCATCCGCCACCGAAGCCCAGGCCTTGGCAGAGCTGAAGGCAATGGCTGAAAGGAACAAGGTGTTCAAGAGCTTTATCGGCCAAGGCTATTACGGCACGCACACACCCGGTGTGATCCTTCGCAACATCCTGGAAAACCCCGCCTGGTACACCGCCTACACGCCTTACCAGGCTGAAATTTCACAGGGCCGTATGGAGGCGCTGGTCAACTTCCAGACCATGGTCTGCGACCTGACCGGCATGCCGATTGCAAACGCCTCCATGCTGGACGAGGCCACCGCCGCCGCTGAAGCCATGACCCTGGCCAAACGCAGTGTCAAGAGCAAGAGCAATGTCTTCATCGTGGCTGGCGATTGCCATCCGCAAACCATCGAGGTCATCCAAACCCGCGCCAGACCGCTGGGCATTGAGGTCAAGGTCAGCACCGCCGCCGTGACCGTGCCGCAGCTGATGGCTGAGGGCAATTACTTCGGCGTGCTGGCCCAGTACCCGGCCACCACAGGCAGCATTCATGACTTGCGCCCCCTGGCTGGACAAGCCCATGTAGATGGGGCAGCGCTCTGCGTCGCTGCCGACCTGCTGGCACTCACGCTGCTGGCGCCTCCCGGTGAATGGGACGCCGACATCGTGCTGGGCAGCACCCAGCGCTTTGGCGTGGCCATGGGCAACGGCGGCCCCCATGCTGCCTACCTGGCCTGTCGCGATGAATACAAACGCTCCCTGCCCGGCCGTCTGGTGGGCGTCAGCGTCGATGTGCACGGCAACCCGACCTACCGCCTGGCACTGCAAACCCGCGAGCAACACATCCGCCGCGAAAAGGCCACCTCCAACATCTGCACGGCCCAGGTGCTGCCGGCCGTGCTGGCCAGCATGTACGCGGTGTACCACGGCCCGCAAGGCCTCAAGCGCATCGCGCAGCGCGTAGCCAGCTACACCGCCATTTTTGCGCGCGGCATGCAGCAGATGGGTTACGAGATAACTAACGCCAGCGCCTTCGACTCGGTCACCATCAAGACAGGAGATGCTACACAATTGATAGCTGATCGCGCTCACCAGTCGGAGGCGAACCTGCGATATCGCTTGAACAATCACTTGGGCGTTTCGCTCGACGAAACCACCACGCGCGAAGACCTGGAAATGCTCTGGTCCTTCTTTGTCAAACCAGGCAAGCCCATGCCGCGCCTGAGCGATTTCGAAAAAGGCGTTGAGCCGCTGATCCCCGAAGAGCTGCGCCGCACCACGCCATTCCTCACGCACCCGGTGTTCAACACGCACCATTCCGAAACTAGCATGTTGCGCTACATCCGCATGCTCAGCGACAAGGACTTGGCACTGGACCGTAGCATGATCCCGCTCGGCAGCTGCACCATGAAGCTCAACGCGACCAGCGAGATGATTCCCGTCACCTGGCCCGAGTTCGCCAACATCCACCCCTTTGCCCCGCAAGAGCAACTGCAAGGCTATGCCGATCTTGACCGGCAACTGCGCGAGTGGCTTTGCCAGGCCACAGGTTACGCCGGCATCAGCCTGCAGCCCAACGCCGGTTCCCAGGGCGAATACGCCGGCCTGCTGGTCATCAAAGCCTTCCATGAGGCACAAGGCCAGGGCCACCGCAACATCTGCCTGATTCCCTCATCGGCCCATGGCACCAATCCGGCCAGCGCGCAAATGGCCGGCATGACGGTGGTGGTGACAGCCTGCGATGCGCAGGGCAATGTGGACATGGCCGACCTGAAGGCCAAGTGCGAGCAACACAGCGCCAATCTGTCCTGCATGATGATCACCTACCCCAGCACGCACGGCGTGTTTGAAACACGGGTGAAAGAGCTTTGCGCACTGGTGCATTCGCACGGCGGCCGGGTCTATGTCGACGGCGCCAACATGAACGCACTGGTCGGCGTGGCCGCACCGGGTGAGTTTGGCGGCGACGTGAGCCACCTGAACCTGCACAAGACCTTCTGCATTCCGCACGGCGGCGGCGGCCCCGGTGTCGGGCCCGTCTGCGTCGTGGCCGACCTTGTGCCTTTCCTGCCTGGCCATGCCACCGCGGGGTTTCCGGTCAATGGCGTGGGCGCCATATCAGCAGCGCCTCTTGGCAATGCGGCCGTGTTGCCTATCAGCTGGATGTACTGCCGCATGATGGGCGCAGAAGGCCTGCAACAGGCTACCGAGATCGCCATCCTGAGCGCCAACTACATCAGCGCACGCCTGAAAGACCGCTACCCGACGCTGTACGCCAGCGAGAATGGCCATGTGGCGCACGAATGCATTCTGGATCTGCGCCCGCTGAAGGAAACCAGCGGCGTCAGCGCCGAAGACGTGGCCAAACGCCTGATGGACTACGGCTTTCACGCGCCGACACTCAGCTTCCCGGTGCCCGGCACGCTGATGGTCGAACCCACCGAAAGCGAGACCCTGGCCGAGCTGGACCGTTTCATCAACGCCATGATCGCCATCCGTGAAGAGATCCGCAAGGTTGAGGCGGGGCACTGGCCGCAGGACAACAATCCGCTCAAACACGCACCACACACCGCAGCCAGCCTGCTGGGTGCCGAGTGGGACCGGCCGTATTCGCGCGAAACCGGCGCCTTTCCGCTGGCCACGCTCAAGCAGGTCAAGTACTGGCCGCCGGTGGGCCGGGTGGACAACGTATATGGCGACCGCAACCTGTTCTGCAGCTGCGTGCCGGTGAGCGATTACGCCAGCTGATCTTTGAGCAGCATGGAGCCGCAGACGCTGGTCATCATTGCTGGCGCAATTGCTGCAGGTTTTGTGCAGGGCCTGTCGGGTTTCGGCTTCGGCCTGGTCGCCATGTCCTTCTGGGCCTGGACGATTGACCCCCGCCTTGCCGCTGCCATGGCTGTCTTTGGCGCGTTGACCGGTCAGATCATCGCAGCCATCACCGTGCGGCGCGGCT
Organism: Polaromonas sp.; assembly: GCF_039930745.1. Taxonomy (GTDB): domain Bacteria; phylum Pseudomonadota; class Gammaproteobacteria; order Burkholderiales; family Burkholderiaceae_C; genus Polaromonas. Next base: position 90,651 of record NZ_JBDTTH010000005.1, read on the forward strand.
TTGACCTCAAACGCCTCGCGCCTTTTGTGTTGGGCGGCCTGCTGGGCCTTCCGCTTGGCATGCTCTTGCTGCCGCGGGTAGACGTGCAGGTGTTCAAGGCATTTCTGGGAAGCTTGCTGGCTGTCTGGTGCCCGGCCATGCTCTTCAGCGCGCAACTGCCCCGCATCACGCGAGGCGGCCACGTGGCTGATGCGCTGATCGGTGCCGGTGGCGGGGTCATGGGTGCACTCGGCGGCTTCACCGGCGTACTGCCCACGCTGTGGTGCACCCTACGCGGCACGGACAAAGACACCCAACGCGCCATCGTGCAAAACTTCAACCTGTCCATGTTGCTGGTCACCTTTGGCAGCTACCTCGCCACCGGCATCATCAGCACCGCCACCCTCCCTTACCTCGCCATCGTCGCACCTGCCATGCTGATTCCGTCGCTCCTGGGCGCGCGGCTGTACATCGGCATCAGCGAAGCAACGTTTCGCAAGGTCGTACTGAGTTTGCTGACTTGTACCGGAGTGGCTTTGTTGGCTTCGTCGGTGCCGGGCTTGTTGCGGCGCTTGGGCTGAGCATGGGGTCAATGATTGTGCTCCCCTCCATTTGAAGGAGGTCACCAGACCCACGGCTGGCTGGCTCAGAGGCAGTTGCCTGCGGGAGCTCTAGCAATACGCTGCCTCGTTGCGGTTGCCCTATTCGGCGTGCCCGCCATCCGTCATTCGGGCTGGCTGCTCTCTGTGAGGAGATCAGCGAGCGTTCCAAGCAAAAGGGACAGCAATGAGTTCAACAGATTGTTCGATACGGACGCGCAGCGGCAGAGCAAGAATTGGAACTACAAAGACCGCCGAGAGATATAGCTGCTGGCGATTATTCCGGTGATGTGCGGCCTAACCACTCAACGGGGCTAAGGAACGCACCAACGGCTTGACCCGCAAGGCTCTTCAGGTCATCATCCGCCTCATGGACCAGGCCGCTGGCGGTCCACCCAGCTCAAACGCCGGCTTGCAAGGCATTCCCGTGACGTGTCAGCTGGTAGGTAAATCTTAAAAAATCGAAGCGCACAGGAGTGTAGATATGAGAATGCGTTTAAGAAGGCCGCTCCTCTTTTGTGCCGCTGCCGTATTGCTTTGCTGTTCGCTGGCGAAGGCACAGACCGATTTCACGGTAGTTCCCAGGCACCTGGTTGTCGCCCGTGAGCTGGTTGAAAACATCAAGCCTGAAGACAATCAATACACGCTCAGGGAACGGTCTATCAGCTTTCCGGGAGATATCTTCTCGAACAAGTATGCGATGAGGGCTGATTGCTCCGGCTTCTTGCTGGCTATTTTTGAACGAGCCAAATACTCGACGCAATCAAAGATGTCGTTTCTGGAATGGACGCCCAATCGGAAAAAACACACCGCAGAAGATTTCGTCCTCTCCATCGAAAAAGAGGGGGGCTTTACACGCATCACCAAAGTCGAAGATTTAAAGCCCGGGGACGTGCTGGCGCACGCAATGCTGAATGTGGAAGACAAAAGGAAAACAGGCACGACGGGCCATGTATTTTTGATCAACGGCCAGCCGAAACAAATCGTCCCCAGAAAACCGATCGTTGAAGAAACCAGGCAGTTCGAAGTTTCCGTCATCGACTCGAACGAAGCCTATACCGGCGATGACGACAGCAGATTGGCTGACCCGTCGAACAAGGTCAAAGGGCTGGGCAAAGGAACCATCCGCCTTTACGCTGACTCCAGTGGCGAACTCGTAGGGTGGGCAACCACATTCAAAACTTCGACGAGGTTCTTTTCCTACAACCCGAGGTTTCCGTCTGAGACCAAGGCCCGGAAAGCGGCCATGGGAAGACCAGTTGCAGGGATCTGATATTCCTGGAAGAGAGGTCAAGAAGTGTCGCCTTCGGCCATCTATCGATACCTGATCTCCGAAAATAAATCAGGGCTCCAGGATTCCGGAGCAAGTCCGTGATGAAAACTCAGGCAGTCAATCCCTCCAACCACCCCATCGCCTCCACCAACTCCCGCTCAATGAGCTCGTGCTGGCTCGGATACTCGGCGTAACTCAGCTCAATAGGTAGCGTCTTCACCAAATCGCGAATCACATGCGCATTGGTCAGCGGGATCACCTGGTCATGCGTGCCGTGGCTGAGCCAGAGTTGTTTTCCTTCCAGCGCTTCTGGCGCTGCTACCAATGGCACCACCTGTGTCAACAGGCGGCTGTGCAGCACCATCGCGGCCTGTAGCAGCACGGGCCGGGTTAGCAGCAGCGAGAGCGACATGATGCCGCCCTGGCTGAAGCCGCCGACCACCACACGTTCGGGCGGGACGCCCAGTTGCTGTGCGGCTGAAGCCACAGTCTTTGCCACCATGGCGCGGCTGGCGACCTCTTGCGCTTCGTTGATGATGCGGTCGCCCACCCGGTTGATGGAAAACTCAAACCAGCCGTAAGCGCCTGGACCCATCACATACGGGGCGCGCAGGCTGATAACGTGAAACTGCGGCGGCACATGAGGCGCCAGGCCAAACAGGTCTTCTTCGTCGCTGCCGACGCCGTGCATCAGCACCAGCAGCCAGGGTGCAGCACTTGCCGCATCGGCGGGTCGGTGCAAAAAAGAAAGGGGCAAATCAAGCATGGGCAAAACTCCTGCGGGCATTGTGCCCGGCATTCATGCAGACGGCTGCGGCAGAAGGCGCTTGAGGGCGAGCACCCCCAGCACAAACACCGCGCACAGCCCCACCGACATGAGCTGCTCGCCAAGTTGTGGCGGCACGATCAGGATGTAGCCGCGACCCTTGATCAGGGATGAGAAGCTGGACACGCCAAACGGCATGAGGAAAAGGCGAAAGGTCTGCCAGCGGTCGGTTTTTCCCTTGCTCCCCGTTCCCACACTCAAGAGCAGGGCCACGCCGATCACGATACTGATGCCCAAAGAGTTGAGCCAGATGGCCGGGAACGGGTCGAAGTGGTAGGCCACCGTGACCAGGTACCAGATGAGGTAACACCAGAGCACGTTTTTGCCCGTGGTCAGCGAGGCGAAGTAGCGCAGAGGGCGGGCAGCATCAGAGAGGTATGAGCAACTTCTGTGCTTTGGGTGGCATGGATCCACTACTGTCCGGCGCAGCGCATTCAATAAAAACGCGAGTTGGCCCGTAGCTCGCGAATGGCCCGGATCATGGTGGGCGCCAGCATATTCCATTGCAACGCCCGCATCGATCGACGGTAACGCAGCCCGTTGCCCCGCAGGGACGCCGACACCAGCTCGAGGGGATCGCTCACCACGCACAAAAGCCGGGTGAGCATGGGATCCTGGTCGGTAGGCGCACCGCCGAGGAAGGCGTCGTTCTTCCCGTCCCACAGAAGTTGGGCATTGATGTGGATGCCCCAGCCGCACGTCCAGCCGTTTTCCTGCAGGCGTTCGCGGGCGGCAGCCACGTAGTCGGCGTCGAAGATGTAGGTGTCGGTGCGCACCCAATGACCTAACCAGAACTCCGCCAGCGGGCGCGCCGCCGGTGTGGCTCTGGGGATCAGGCCGCGCAGCATCTCGCCGCGCATCTCCATGTAGCGCAATCGCGCCGGGATGCCGGCAGAACGCATCAGCGCGATCAGCAGCGTCGCCTTGTCGTCGCCGTCGCCCCCGCGCGCCTCGAGCACGTCGCGGGCCGTCGGGTAGTGCAGCTTGATACGCTTGGTATAAGGCAGGCGCTTGACGAAGCCATAGATGGCCAGGGCCTTGTCACGGTCGGTACGGCACAGCTGGACCAGCGAGCGGGCCTTCAGGCGCAGCTTGGGATCGTCCAGGTCCAGCAGTGGCGTTGTACCCAGCCAGTCCTGCGGCCGGTCGCTGGCTCTTTTGTACAGCCGGCGGGGCGAATCGAATCGTGCGGCAAGTGACTCCATGGAACCATCGACGGAGTGAACAATTCACGCATCGTACCCCCAGGCACCGGACTGCGGCAAATTCCGGTTTCGCTCCTGCCGTGACGTGATCCTGGGTCCAGGTGACCCACCGGAGGGAAGACCACGCTCACTCGCTATTACTTCAATAGCAAACTATTCCCGTCGTTAAAGGGCGAAGTGTCGATTTCATCATTTAGTGCAATGCTGCACACGATCTGGACCCTGAAAACGCGTCTCTTGCGCCATGGCTGCGTTGCCAATCCGCGCGATACCAGAGGTCCGGGGGTCTGGCTGTGCTGACGAATGAACCGGATGGCCCCGCCTGAAGAACGAACAGGACTCCTGCAAGAGCGCGCCCGCCTGGGCTGCAGTCGTGACCCAACCGCCCTCCTTGCTTTCGCGCCCGCAGCCTCAGCTACTCGCTGACCCCGCCCTTGCCCCTGGTCGCCTTGATCTCCGAGCGCTGGCTTTTGCCGGCCAGGCGGCGCTGCTTCGACCCATAGGTCGGTTTGGTGGCGCGGCGCACGCGCGGTGGTGTGGCGACGCTGTTGACGAGTTCGTTGAGCCGGACCAGTGCATCGGCGCGGTTCATGTCCTGGCTGCGGTGTTGCTGGGCCTTGAGCACAAGCACACCTTCCTGCGTGATGCGGCTATCGCGTAGCGCCAACAGCCGTTCCTTCACATCGTCGGGCAGCGAAGAGGCTGCGATGTCAAAGCGCAGGTGCACTGCGCTGGAAACCTTGTTGACGTTTTGCCCACCTGCGCCCTGCGCGCGTATGGCGCTGATCTCCACATCCTGTTCACCCACCCAGGGGACGGTGATGGCTGGTTTCGGTGTCGCTTCCTGTTTCAAATCACATCCTGGAGGGCCAGCGCACGGCGGGCGGCAAATGGAACGCGGGATGGCTGCACAGCTCGCAGCGCCGCGGCCACGGTGATTATCCGCTCTGCGCGGCCGGTGAGCACATCACAGACAGGCTTCATTGAGCGGGGACATCCAATCGCCGGGCAAGGCCAAGCCGCTCACAGAGCCGCTTTCGCTGCGTTTGCCTCGCCCCTCGCTTCAGCCAGCGTCGCCAGAACGTCAACAAGCATTCTGGTCTGCGCGCGGGCCAGCTCGGCGGCGTTCTCGGCGAGCCTGGAGCAGAACCACTGCGCAGCGTCTTCCGGCGGAAGCGTCTCGCGCACGGCCTCCAGGTTCGCGCGCATGCGTTGCACATTCACCTGCAGACCTGGCAAAGCCAGCGCCATCGCGCGGGCCGCCCCGTGCGCCGACATCAGCAGTCCTGGCCATTCGGCCAGCTCGGCCTGCCAATTGCCCAGCAACCGCTCCTGCTCCTGCGGCACGGCTGCCAGCAGGGCCGCCACACGCTGCGGTGCGCGCTGCGCGGCAGCCAGGGCCACCGTGCAGGCAACAAGCTTGCGTCGGTGCATGACCGGCGAACCGGCGCGCCCGGGCTCCACGGCTTCGGCAAGTTCGCCCACTTCAAACTGACTCATCAGTGCCAGGTCTCTGGCCATTTTCCCCAGGCTGCCGACCAGCAGGCCGAGTTCGCAACCCAGGGCCACCCACTCGCTGCGCTGCGTCTGCCAGGCAAAGTCTGGCGCCCAAAGCGACAGCTCGGCAGCCATGAGGGCGAGCACGTCCGGCCCCACGTCCTTTCCCTTGTTTTGCATCCGGCCCAGCGTACCGACAGTGCCACCCAGTTGCACGCCCAGGGCATGAGGTCGGGCAAGCTGCAGACGCTGCAGGCTGCGCACCAGCGGCGCGGCCCAGCCCGCACATTGAAGGCCAAAGCTGGTGGCCGACACAGGCTGCATCAGCGTGCGCACCAGCACCGGATCATCGACATGCTGCCGGGCCAGCACCAGCAGGGCATCAACAGCCTTGCGCACATCGCTCTCGATCAGGTCCAGCGCCGTGCGCGTCACCAGGGCCAGCGCCGTGTCGATGAGGTCCTGGGAGCTTGCACCGAAATGCACATAGGCGGCTGCGTCCTGGTTGAAGAGCGCCACGGTTTCCTTTAGGCTTTTGACCAGGGGAATCGCGATGCTTCCGGCTCGCCCGCCTTCACGCACAATCTTCGCCACGTCGAACAGCTCGGCCTTGCAGGTGCCGATGATGGACTGCGCCGCGGCCTCCGGAATCAGGCCGACGCTGGCCTGGGCACGCGCCAGCGAGGCCTCGAAACGCAGCATGGCTTCGAGAAAATTGCGCTCGCTGAAAACCTCCAGCATTTCGGACGTCGTCAAAGGACCTTCAAAAATCGGGCTCATGCGGTGCGGGCTTCAATAAGGCGGTTCAACCGCCCGTTTTACGTTTGAGCCGGATCTGATTGGGGAGCGGCACTGAGCGACGCAGCACCTCCTCGCCCAGCCACAAGGCCGAGCGATGCGCGCGCGCCGCAACGGTGGCCAGCGGCATCTGCTGGTAGTCATCGTTGAAGACCTCAAAGCTGTAGTCGCCCCGGTAACCCATCCCGTGCAGCCGCATCACCAGTGCAGCCAACGCCTCGCTGTGCACGCCTTCACCAGGAAACACGCGGAAGTGCCGCGCCGTGGCTATGCGCTCCTCGACCGACTTGATCTCCGTCCACATGAAGTCGGCCAGCTGCACCAGAAAAATCTTCTCGGGATCCAGCATGTCCAGCTCATCGAGCGGCGTGTTGGTCGCAAACATGTGGAACGAGTCAAAGCCCAGCCCGAGGTTGGGCATGTCGGCCTGGCAGATCAAGTCCCAAGCCTGCGGAAACTCGTTGACGGTGCGGCCCCAGGACAGCGCCTCGTAGGCGATGCGGATGTTCATCGGAATTGCCAGCATCGCGAGCTTGCGCAGGTCCTTCACAAGTGCCTGACTGTCGCCGGCGGCGTGGACCGAAGTTGATGAACAGATCAACAACAAACGGCAGCCAAGCTGGTGGCACATGGACAGCATGGATTTTGCGATGTCCATCTTGTAGTCGTGCAGATGGCCAGACAGGCCTTCAAAATCGCGCAGCACCTGGAAACCCGTCACACGCAGACCACTGGCGCGCACCGCGGCCACCGCCGCGTCCAGGCCACCGGCATGACCGACCAGATCCTTCGCGGCGAGCATGATCTGGCTGAAACCAGCCTCACGCACTGCTTGCAGCTTGGCCTCCAGCGTACCGGCCAGCGAGATGGTGTCCATCCCGAAATCGTTGATGTTTCCGCTGTGATGATTCATGCCCATCCTCACTCGCGCGCGTCGTGCACCAGCTCGAAACTCAGGCCGCCCAGCCAGCTTCGCGTCAGCGCGCCGCGGTCTTCGGTGTGCACACCGCGCGATTCGACAAACTCCACACCGCGTTTGCCGAGCTCCGCCACGGTCGCCAGCACGTCTGCCGTGCCCAGGCCGACGCGCTGCAGGGTTTCGTCGTCTTCGACATCGAGCACACCGGCCTCGGGCTCGATCAACTGGATGTAAAAACGCGTTACCTGCGGGCATGGGCTCTGCAAAATTCGCCCCTTGGGCAGGATGCCGAAGCGATGCTCGGCCGGCAACTCGGTGAAGCCGAAAAGCTCCCGGTAAAACTCCGACCAGTCTTCGGTGCGATCATTGCCGATGTACTGCACCACACCAAAAAAATGCAGGCCGGCGACAGCTGGCGGTTTGGGGTCCACGCCGGGAATTGGCACGAAGTCCACGTCGTAAATGGAGAACTTGTCGTAACGGTCCACAAAGTAAATGCGGCTGGTGCCCACGCCGTGGATGGCCGGGATGTTGAGCTCCATCACCTCGACACGGGACGGCACGGCCCAGGCGCCGCGGTCCAGCGCGCGGCGGTAGGCGGCGGCCGCGTCGCGCACGCGCAAGGCCATGGCCGCTATCACCGGTCTGTCGCTCGCCGCGTCACTGGGCACTGCCTGCCCGTGTGCATTGACGATGATGTTGAGGTCGCCCTGCCGGTACAGCAGGACCTCGCGCGAGCGGTGCCGCGCCACGGGACGAAAACCCATCATCTCCAGCACCTGGCCGAGCGCCTGCGGCTTGGAGGTGGCGTATTCAATGAACTCGATGCCATTCAGCCCCAGCGGGTTGGAGGGCTCGGTGATGGATTCCCTATCGGCTGCGTTTGCCGGTTGAGTGTTCATGGCGGTCTCCGTTTCAGATCATGGCGGAATTCAAACGCGCCCGCGCAGGCGCTGCCACCAGCTTGTCTGGCTCATGATGGTCAGCGTCAGCGCGAGCAGAATGATGAAAGACAGCGGCGAGGTAAAAAACTCTCCCGCGAACTGGGTAATGTTGCCCTCGGCTGAAATCATGGCCTGGCGGTAGGACTTGTCCATCAGCGGCCCGAGGATCATGCCCAATATCACCGGACCGACCTGGAAGCCGTACATTTTCAGGAAGTAACCCACCACGCCGAAGCCCAGCATCCAGTAAACATCAACCGGGTTGTTGCTGATGGCGTAAGCCCCCACGGAAGACAGCACCAGGATCAGCGGCAGCAAAATGGGTTTGGGCGTCTCGACGATCTTTGCGAACATCTTGATGCCGGTCAGGCCGAAAAATAGCAGGAAGAAATTGGCCAGCGTCAGCGCGCCAACCTGGAACCAGAAAAGGTGCGGGGTTTCCAGCATCAGCATGGGCCCGGGCTTGAGGCCGTGGATGTACATGGCGCCGATGATCACCGCGGTCACGGCATCGCCGGGGATGCCGAGCGTCAGCATCGGGATGTAGGCACCACCCACCGCGGCGTTGTTGGCCGACTCCGGCGCCACCAGCCCTTCATAAGCTCCTTCTCCGAACGGCCGTGACGGGTTCTTGACGCTGCGCTTGGCATGGTCGTAAGCCATCAGCGCCGCGATGTCGCCACCGGCCCCGGGCAAGGCGCCGACCACCACACCGATGGCCGACGTACGACTGGCCAGCGGCAGGTATTTCCTGACCAGTTGCCACGAGGGCAGTATCTTGGACACGTCCTGCTTGACGGCTTTGAGCTTGAGTTCGTGCAGCTGGGCCAGCACCTCGGCCACGCCGAAAAAGCCGATCATCGCCGCCACGTAGGAAATGCCAGCCGTCATCTGCAGGCTGCCGAAGGTAAAGCGCGGTTCCGCCGTCATCGGGTCCAGCCCGACCGAACCGATCAGCACGCCCAGTGCCCCGGCAAAAATGCCCTTGGCCAGGGAATCACCCGACAGGCTGCCCACGAGCAGGATGCCCCAGATCGCCAGCATCAGGTAGTCGCGCGGCGCAAACTTCAGCGCCAGGCTGGCCACTGCAGGTGCGGCAATCGCCAGCGTCAGGATACCGACGAAGCCGCCGAACACCGACACCACCGTGGTCAAACCGATGGCCGCGCCTGCCTCGCCGCGTTTGGCCAGCGGGTAACCGTCCAGGCCGGTCGCAATGGCGGACGGCGCGCCAGGAATGTTGAGCAGGATGGCGCTGCGCGAGCCGCCATACACGCCGCCCAGGTAAATGCCCGAGATCAGCGCCAGTGCGTCGTTCACATTCCACTTGAAGGTGAATGAAATCAGGATGGACACCGCCATGGTCACCGACAAGCCGGGAATAGCCCCGATATAGATGCCCGCAAAAGTGCCTACCGCCGTCAGGAACAGCAGCTTGGGATCTATCCAGCTCATGAAGAAAAATGACAGCGCTTCACTCATGACAACCACCGCTGCAGCAACGCGCCCTTGGGCAGCACCACCGAAAACACCGTCTGGAAAACAAGGTAAATGGCGGCCAGGCTGAGCGCACTGACCACCAGGTTCAGCATGATGCGGCGGCTGCCCAGCAGCCACATCGAGACCACCAGGAAAAGATAGGACGCCGGCAGAAAACCAAGCACGTCCAGCAGCAGCATGTAAACCACAATGGCCAGCGTGAAAGACACCACAACAAGCGGCGTGATCTGCCGGACAAACTGCCGCGCTACCGATTCACCGGGCTGCGCCGGTACCGGCCTAACGCGGACGGTCTGGCCCGCAATGACCAGGCCGGTGACCAGCATCACCGCGGCGGCAAACATGGGGAAGGCGCCCGCCGAGGTAAGCGATTCAAATTGAGAAATACGCCAGGCCTGCCACAGCATGAACAGACTGAAGCCAACCAGCAGCAGCGTGAAAACCAGTTCGCCGGCGCGCCGGTCACGGGGGGTATGCATCCAGATCTCCTGGTGAAAAGAAGGCGGTGCAGCGCGGTGTGCGGTTCGCCCGCACACCGTGCTGCGCCTCGGCCTCAGGGCTTGGGAATGCCGAGTTCAGCCGGCGATTTCTTGGCAACGCCCACTTCCTGGTAAGTCCAGGCGGTGACGGACTGCCACTTCTTCAGAAAGGCCTCGGCCTCAGCGCCCGAGAGATTCATCATGGCGTTGCCGCGGCTGGCCATCAGTTCACGGTACTTCGGATTGTCCACGGCGGTCTTGAAGGCGGCGACCAGCTTGGCCTTGGCCGCATCGGGCACATCGCGCTTGACGAACACGCCGTAGAACGGGCCCCAGGGCAGGTATTTGCCAATGGCCGGCAGGTCCGCCGTGATGGGTGGGATGCCTTCATAGGCTTCCGTCGACAATACGCCGAGCGCCTTGAGGCGGCCGGCCTTGATGTGTTCAGCCGCAGCGCCGGCACCCACAAACATGAAATCCACATGGCCGCCCAGCAGGGCGGTGACACCGGGGCCGTCGCCATCGAAGGGCACGGAGGTCGCCGGGAATTTGGCCACGGTGGAGATCATCGAGCTCACCGTGAATGGCAGGCCACCGGTGCCGGTGGAGCCCTGCTTGACCTTGCCGGGATTCGCCTGCACCTCGGCCAGCAGGTCCTTGAAAGTCTTCCAGGGCTTGTTGGGCGTGGTCACCACCAGCACATTGCCGCGGGCAATGATGTTGACCGGGTAGAACTTGGAATAGTCCAGATCGCTCAGGCCGAGCACCGGGTGCAACTGTGGATTTTCAGCACCAAACAGCACCGTGTAGCCATCGGCGGCCTGCTGCATGACGAAGTTGGTGGCAATCGCGCCCACACCGCCCGGCTTGTTTTGCAGCACGATTTTTTTGCCCAACGCTTCCTCGGCATACGGCACCAGCGAACGCGTGGCCACATCGGTAGCGCCACCGGCACCCCACTGGATGATCCCCGAGATTTCCCGGTCGGGGTAGGTCTGTGCCGAGCCGACCGAAGCAAAAAGTGCAAGGGCGGCTGCGCCCAGCAGTTGACGGCGAAGGTTCATGAATTGTCTCCTTTTGGATGGTGTGACGAGTCTCGGGCCCGGACTCACGGGGTTGGAACGGGGACAGGCGATTCAGGGCGGATCTCGCCATGCAGCGCCTTCGGGTAAATACATTCACGCAGGAAGGTGGCATCGCGCCGAACCGCCGCTGCTGCCTCGCGAAAGCCGAAAAAATCCAGATACAGCGGGGTCTGCTGTATCAGCATCTCGAAACCGGGCTGTGCCACCAGCTTGCGCGCGCGAGCGGCGCGAACCAGCGGTGTCGGCTGGTTTTTCATCAGGATGTCGAACACAGCCGCGTGCGGTGCCAGGCGCGACACATCACAAGGCAGTGCGTCGCCGGCCTGCAAACCCAGGGGGGAGGCATTGACCACCAGGTCGTAACCCGCCGGGTCGCTGCTGGCAGCGGCCAGCACCCGCGCCTCCGCGGCCCGGACGGCGGCGGCAATGTGCGCCGCCACGGCCTGCGCCTTGCCGGGCACCGGGTCGTACAGGGCAATTTCAGCAGGCGCACTGCTGCCTGCCAGCGCCAGCGAGGCGGCTATGGCCGAGGCACCGCCGCCAGCGCCCAGAATCAGCACGCGCTTGCCCGCATAGGCCACGTCAAAATAGTCGAGCGACGAGACAAAACCCGTGCCGTCAAACAAGCCGCCCTCGAGTTGCCCATCGGCATTGCGGCGTATGCCGTTCACCGCGCCGGCCACCCGCCCCTCTTTGTTGCATTGGGCCAGCAGGCCCATGACGAGCGACTTGTGGGGAATGGCCAGAAACATGCCCTTGATGTTCCTGGCCAAAAAGGCGGTCCGCACAAAATTTTCGATATCGCCGGCGGTCACATGCACGGGAACCAGCACGGCGTCGATACCCAGGCTTTTGAAAACCAGGTTGAACACTTCGGGCGCACGCACCTGCTCCACCGGGTCGCCGGGAATCAAAAAAACGTCGGTTGAACCGCGGATGGAGGACAGCATTTGCTCAGGACTCTGAATGTTCGACAATCGATAAAAACGTGACTTGCGCCGAACTTTAGGGCTTTTCATGGACCACTTGAACAGCCACAATCTGCATGCGCGCGATTAACGAACATTTTTGGTCGATGAGCGTACAAACCAAGGGTTACACCCCATGTCTTCCAACACCAGCCTCGGCGCCCCATCACGGCTCACGACGACGCTTTCCGCGCCCGCCCGCACGGCGCTGGACAAACGCGACTGGATTGCCGGCCTGGAAAAAGGCCTGTCCATCATCGAGTGTTTTGACGATGCCAACCCGCGCCTGACCGCCAGCCAGGCGGGCGAGCGCTGCGGCCTGACACGCACGGCCACGCGGCGCTACCTGCTGACGCTGGAGCATCTCGGTTATGTCGCCACAGACGGGAAGCTGTTCTGGCTGACGCCGCGTGTGCTCCGGCTCGGGCAGTCCTACCTGGAGTCGGCACGGCTGCCACGCATCGTGCAGCCTTTTTTGCAGCGCGTGACAGCGGGCACCCAGGAGAGCGCTTACGTGAGCGTGATGGACGGCGACGAGATCGTGTACATCGCACGCAATGGCTCCAATCGCGTGATGAACACCGGCTATGTGCTGGGCGCACGGGTGCAGGCGCAGGTGACGGCCGCCGGACTGTTGATGCTGTCGCTGCGCGACCAGGCATGGATAGACCACTGGCTGGCCACGCACGAACTCAAGGCCTACACCTCTTTCACCATCAGCAGCAAGGAACGCATGCGCATCGAGATGGCGCGCGTGCGGTCCCAGGGCTGGGCCATCTCGGAGCAGCAGCTCGATCTGTACTTCCGCGGCGTGGCGGTGCCCCTGCGCGACCGGCATGGCGAAGTCGCCGGCGCGCTGAGCGTGACCATGCCCATGGGGCATGAATCCAGCGAAGACGCGGTAGCCCGCGTGTTGTCGGTGCTCAGCGAAACCGCGCAGGCCATGCGCAACCTGATCTGAGGCTGCAGCCCATAGGCGCCGCGCCTGGTTAGCTACCTATTTGATAGCTGCTTGCGCCCGTCCCTTATGGGCTGGAGGCTGATTTCACTGTATATGCCGACCACAGCGATGCAGTTGCGGCCCGGCAAGCCGATGCCGGATCGCGCACAATGGCCGGGCTCCATGCACACCCGACACTTCCTCCAGCTCATCGCCATGTCCGCTCTCTGGGGCGGCTCCTTTCCCCTGCTGCGCATCGCCAGCCCCGCCTTCGGCCCGTGGCTGCTGGCCGGTGTGCGCTGCCTGCTGGCGGCCGTGGTGCTGACCCTTCTCATGCGCGCCCTGCGCGAGCACTGGCCGCCGCGCGGTGCCTGGCCGCGCCTGGCGTTGCTGAGCGTGTTGACCGTGGTGGCGCCCTTTGTGCTGTTCAACTGGGCCGCGCTGGTCATTCCGGCTGGCTATTCAGCCGTGCTCAACGCCACCGCGCCGCTGTTCGGCGTGCTGGGTGCTGCCCTGGCGCGTGAGGAGCGGCTTACCTCGCGCCGGCTGCTGGGCTGCGCCGTGGGGTTTGCCGGTGTGGCGCTGCTGGTGCAGCTCGGCCCGGTGGCTGTGACGCCGCGCGTCGTGCTGGCCGCCCTGGCCTGCACCGGCGCGGCCGCAGGCTATGGCCTGGGCTCCATCCTGATGAAGCGCGCCACCATGGCGTATCACCCGCTGCCCGCCTCGGCCGTGGTGCATGTGGCCGCCGCGCTGATCTTGCTGCTGCCCGCAGGCGCCGCCCTGCCCTCGGCCCACTACACCCACGGCGCGCTGATCGCGGTGGCGGTGCTGGGTCTTTTCACCTCAGGGCTGATGTACTGGATCAGCATGCGGCTGATGCGCGAAATTCCCGCCAGCGCTGCCACCTCGGCGGCTTTCATGATTCCGCTTTTCGGCGTGGCCTGGGGCGGCATGTTTCTTGGTGAGCCTGTCACCTGGGGCATGGCACCCGGCTGCGTGCTGGTGTTGACCGCGACGGCATTGATCACCGGTTTCAACCCTTTCAAGGCGGTCCGGGACTCTTGAGCGTCTGCAGCCCGCAGCCGGTCAGACGCTACGAAATCAGGAGCTGCTTGCGCCCGACCCATAAGGGCTGGAGGCATAAAACACCTTTAATTTTCAGAAATCAGCGCGCAGCGGCATCCAGGCCGCGCTGCACACGCCAGGCAACAAAGGCGCAAGCCGTCGCGACCACACTCGCCACGGTGCAGGCCCAGTACACACTGACCAGCCCGAAGGCCGAACTTAGCAAGCCGCCGGCCAGGCCGCCCAACACACCGGGCAGGCCATAAGCCACCACCACGTAAAGCGCTTGCCCGCGGCCGCGCAGACGTCCGGGGAAATGGTGCGACAGCAGTGCGGTGCAGACCGTATGGTGGGTGGCAAAGGTCAGCGCATGCAAGGCCTGCGCAAACAACAGCAGCACCAGCACGCCAGGCCACGCGGCCGTGATGCCCATGCGCAGCGCCATGGCGGCCGAACACACCATCAGCCACGCGGTCAGGCTGAGCCGCGGCAACCAGCGGCCCTGGGTGTAAAACCAGCCGATTTCCACAATCACCGAGAAGGCCCAAAACACGCCGATCATCGTCTTGCTGTAACCCATGGCGTCCAGGTAGAGCGAGAAGAAAACATAAACGCCGATGTGCGCCAGCACATGGAAAAACGCCGAGGCAAAAAACCACAGCACCGCCCGCTGGAAAAGAACCGGCAGCACCGGCAGCTTCAACTCATGCGCGCCGGCGGTCTCCTTCACATCCGGCAAGAGCCAGACACTGACCGTCACCGCCAGCAGCGAGAGGAAAGTCCAGGCCGGAAAATGGCCCATGCCAAAAAACTCGAACCAGCTGCCGGCGGCAAACACCGTGACCAGAAAGCCGAGCGAACCCCACAGCCGCACCCGGCCGTAGCGCCGCGCATCGAAAGCGCCGCCCTGGCTGATCAGGTGCGCCATAGCGGCTTCGCTCACCGGCATCATGGGGCTGGTGTGGGAGAACATGACCACCAGCACGGCGGTCAGCCACCAGATGCCATAAGCAGAGCCAAAGTCCAGCCACAAGCCGAGCGAGGAGATCAGCGCCACCGTGGCGCCGTAACGCAGCAGCTTGACGCGCTCACCCGTGTGGTCGCTGAGCGCGCCCCAGCCGTAAGGTGCAAACAGCCGCGTGGCGGCCTGCACCGAGGTCAGCAGGCTGATGGCCAGGATGCTGAAGCCCAGGTCCTTGAGCCAGAGCGGCAGGTAGGGATTGAAAAAGCCGATATGGGCGAAATAGCTGGCCGACAAGGCCGCAAACGGCACCAGCTGGCGGCGCCCGGCCGCCGGAGGTCCTTCAGACATGGGTCACGATTTGCTCACACAGAACCCTTGATCGCTTTCATGGGTGACACCACATCACCGCACTGCGCGCGCTGGCGCAGGGCATGCTCCATCACCACCAGCGCCAGCATGGCTTCGGCAATCGGCGTGGCGCGTATGCCGACGCAGGGGTCGTGCCGGCCCTTGGTGATGACAGACGTTGTCTCGCCTGCCATGTTGACCGACTCGCGCGGTGTCAGGATGGAACTGGTCGGCTTGATGGCGATGGACACTTCCAGGTCCTGCCCGGTGCTGATGCCGCCCAGCACACCGCCGGCGTTGTTCGACTTGAAGCCTGCGGGTGAAAGCGAATCGCCGTGCGTGGTGCCGCGCTGGGTGACGCTGGCGAACCCGGCGCCGATTTCCACACCCTTCACGGCGTTGATGCCCATCATGGCAAAGGCAATGTCGGCGTCGAGCTTGTCGAACAGCGGCTCGCCCAAGCCCACCGGCATGCCGCTGGCCGTCACGCGGATGCGCGCGCCGCAGGAGTCGCCGGCTTTGCGCAGCTCGTCCATGTAAGCCTCCAGCTTGGTCACGTCGGCCACCGGCGCAAAGAAGGGGTTGTTCGGCACATGCTCCCAGGCCTCGAACGGAATGGCGATATCGCCGATTTGCGCCATGCAGCCGCGGAAGGTGGTGCCGTATGTCTGAAGCAACCACTTCTTGGCCACCGCGCCCGCCGCCACCATGGGCGCGGTCAGCCGGGCCGACGCCCGGCCCCCGCCGCGCGGGTCGCGAATGCCGTATTTCTGCAAATAGCTGTAATCCGCATGGCCAGGACGGAAGGTGTCCAGGATGTTGCCGTAGTCCTTGCTGCGCTGATCGGTGTTCTTGATCAGCAGGCAAATCGGCGTGCCGGTGGTTTTTCCTTCGTACACGCCGGAAAGGATTTCCACCGCATCCGGCTCGTTGCGCTGCGTCACATACTTGCTGGTGCCGGGCCGGCGCCTGTCCAGGTCGCCCTGGATGTCCGCCTCGCTCAGCGCCATGCCCGGCGGGCAGCCGTCAATCACACAGCCAATGGCCGGGCCGTGGGATTCACCGAAGTTGGTGACTGCGAATAAGGTGCCGAAGGTGTTGCCGCTCATGGGGAGGGATTATCCCAGATGGTGGAAAAGCACGGCCTCAGCCCGCGCCTGTAGGAACACGCTTACCGGCGATAGGCGCTTCATGTGACGGCGGGGCGAGCAGCGCAGACGCATATTGATTCTTTACCTTCAAAGGAGTACGACATGCAAGCTGCAAGCAAAGAGTTGATCGCCCTGGAAAACAAGTTCTGGCAATCCCTGGTCGATGAAGACACGGACACCGCCCTGACCCTGCTGGACGAACCGGCGCTGATGGTCAGCTCCCACGGGTCCATGAAGTTCGACCACGCGGGGTACCGAAAGATGGCCGAGCAGGGAAGCATGGTGATCAAGTCGTTCAAGCTCAGTGACATGAATGTGGTCTTCCCCACCGAGGACACGGCTGTGTTGACCTACAACGTCAAGCAGGCGATGTCGACGCGCGGAAAATCCGACGAGATCAGGCAGGAAATGGCAGACTCATCCGTATGGACACGCAAGGATGGGCAGTGGCTTTGTGCCATGCACACGGAAACGCCAGTAGAAAGCCGGAAACACTGAACGACGCATTTCCCAAAGCCCTGGCCGTTGTCAGGGGGCGTAACTCACCCCACGAATTTGCATGGCGGAAATCAGGGAGCGTGCGTCCGGTCAGACATTGATGGTCGCAGTGAAATGATCAGGTCACCCATCCGTGGCCGTCCTTATCCGAGCGAACAAACAAAATCGCGGCCGGGACTGGAACACTTCCTGCTTGTTGCAACGCAACATTTCACTGGCAGAAGGAGCTTCCATGCTCGATCGCACTGCGACGCAGTTTTCCCACGTCAAGCCCGGCGACACTCAGTTTGTTTCTGGCGGTTTGCGCGATTTTTTTCTCTACCGTGATCTTGGCATTGCCGAGGCGACGCACGGAAAAGTGATTGCGCACCTGGTCAAGGCAAACATGGCACCAGAAACAGGCACAGGCTGGCACCGTCATGAAGCGGACTTCCAGATTGTCATCATGATCAAAGGCTGGGCCCGCTTCATGTACGAAGACAAGGAAACCCTGGTGGAAGTCGGCGACGTGGTGCACCAGCGCCCGGGCATACGCCACTACCTGTTCGACTATTCACCCGACATGGAGTACCTGGAGATCGTCTCACCGGCTGACTTCAAGTCGATTGATGTGGAGCCGGTCTGCGAGATTCCGCCTTCCACACCCTGGTGAATAGAGCCCCCACGGTTGCTCACTGCGTGTAGCGCCCGAGGCCTTGCAGGCCGCGGCCCCTGCTTGACTGGGAATTCCGTGCACACGCACATTTGCTTTTTTCCAGCAGGGGCCGCGGATCTGGCTTTGCCAGTCCGCAGGCGCCGCCCCCCAGTGGGGGGAAGCGGCCGTCAGGCCGCTACGGGGGCGTCAAAACTCAGCGTCCAGCTCGTCAATGTCGTCAGGTTCTTTCTTCGCGGCAGCCACCCACTCCTTCATGGCGGGCAGCTCCATGATGCGTTTGCAGTAGGCCATGCAGGCCTTGTCCAGCGCCACGTCGTAGGTCAGAAAGCGCGTGACCACGGGCGCATACATGGCGTCGGCCACGCAGGGCTGCTTGCCGAACAGGTAGGGCCCGCCATAGCTGCCCAGGCATTCCTTCCAGATTTCCACCACACGGTCAATGTCAGCCTGCGCGCGCGACCAGATCTTGAAGCTGGGGAAATGCGCCTTGAGGTTCATGGGCAGCGAGGAACGCATGGACGAAAAGCCTGAATGCATCTCGCCGCAGATGGCGCGGCAATGCGCTCGCGCTTTGACGTCTGCTGGCAGCAGCCCGGCCTTGGGCTTGATTTCATGGAGGTATTCGGCAATGGCCAGCGTGTCCCACACCTTCACGCCGTTGTGCTGCAGCGAAGGCACCAGCATGGAAGGCGCGAGCAGCAGCATTTCTGCCTTCATCGCCGGATCGTCCGGGGAGATGATTTTTTCGGTGAAGTCCAACCCGGAGAGCCTGGCCATCAGCCAGCCGCGCAAGGCCCAGGCGCCGTAGTTCTTGCTGCTGATCGTCAAAACGGCTTTGGTGGCCATGGCACTGCTCCTCACCAGGAAACGGGGTGCCCGCTGTTGCGGGAAAGGCAACCGTCTCCGCAAGGCCTGTGCCAGCTGAATGACAAACGGCGACTGGCCCGTAACTTGCCTGCACAGCGTGCACCGGGCCACAAGCCCCGCTTCAAGCCAGGACACCCATGCTTTACCAGGCCTATCAAACCCAGTCCGACCTGATGTCGCCCTTTCGCCTGCTGGCCCAAGGCAGCAGCGCCGCCCTCTGGCTGGGCAAAACCGAGGGAACCTGGCTGCGAAAAATTTCCGCCTCGATGGAAGTGTTTTCGCGCCTGCGGGTGACCCATTCGCGGCCAGCCTACGGCATCACCCGGGTCAAGGTCGGCGAGCGCGAGCTGGTGGTGACGGAAGAAACCGTGCTGTCCATGCCCTTCGGCACCTTGCTGCGTTTCAAAAAAGAGGACGCGCCCGGGCGGCCACACCAGCCGCCGGTGCTGCTGGTGGCGCCGTTGTCAGGCCACTTTGCCACCTTGCTGCGCGAAACCGCGCGCACCCTGCTGCAGGACCACGATGTCTACATCACCGACTGGCACAACGCACGCGATGTGGCGCTGCGCCACGGCCCCTTCAGCCTGGACGACTACATCGACCACATGATCCGCTTCACCCAGGCCATCGGCCCCGGCACCCATGTGGTGGCGGTGTGCCAGCCCTGCGTGGCCGCGCTGGCGGCCGCTGCCCTCATGGCGGAGGACGACGACCCGGCCCAGCCGCGCAGCCTGACGCTGATGGCCGGCCCAGTCGATTGCCGCGTCAATCCGACCGCCGTCAACGCCTTGGCCACCAGCAAACCCATCGAATGGTTCGAGAAAAACCTGATCAGCCACGTGCCGCTACCGCACGCCGGCTACATGCGCCGCGTCTACCCGGGGTTTGTGCAGTTAAGCGCCTTTTTGAGCATGAACCTGGACCGCCACAAAAAGTCGTTCAAGGACATGTACCAGCACCTCGTGGATGGGGACGTCGACAAGGCCAACGTGATCCGCGTGTTTTATGACGAATACCTGGCCGTGAACGACCTGCCGGCCGAGTTCTACCTGGAAACGGTTGAAAAAGTGTTCCAGACCTACGACCTAGCCGTCGGCAAGCTCAGCTACCGCGGCCGCATCGTCAACCCCGCAGCCATCCGCCGCACCGCGCTGATGACAGTGGAAGGGGAGCGCGACGACATCTGCTCGGTCGGCCAAACCGTGGCTGCGCAAGACCTGTGCAGCAGCATTCGGCCGTTCATGAAAACCCACCATGTGCAGACGGGTGTAGGGCACTATGGGGTGTTCAGCGGCAGGCGCTGGAACCAGCAGATTTATCCGCGGGTGCGGGAGATGATTCACGCCAGCATGGGGTGAATCTCCATAGAGAAACCGAGCCCCAGCCCTTTGGATACGGGCACAACCAGCTATTGAATTTGTAGCGTTTTTTATATAGCTTTACCATTCGGGCTGGGCTTGCCGAAGCTGCCTTTGCGTCTACTGGTTGTGGTCTGCCCGCAAGCCGGGTCTCGCCCCGGCGGGCGAGGCACTTTGTCTTTGCTTCGCCAAAGA
>NZ_JBDTTH010000006.1:0-108653 GCF_039930745.1 Polaromonas sp.
GCGGAACCGGCTTTGCCGGGCCGCAGGCGCAGCGGCCCCCTCGGGGGGCAGAGAGTTACACGCAGTGAACGAACGTGGGGGCTCAGTCTTCCCGCTGCAGTACAGTGGCAGGTTCAACCAGGAGCGCACCATGAGCAGCATCTACGACTTCGAAGCACGCCAAATCAATGGCAAGGACATCGCACTGTCCGAATTCAAGGGCAAGGTCTTGCTGATCGTGAACACGGCCAGCAAGTGCGGCTTCACGCCGCAATTCGGCGGGCTGGAGGAGTTGCACAAGGCCTACACCGGCAAGGGCCTGGTGGTGCTGGGTTTTCCGTGCAACCAGTTCGGCTCGCAAGACCCCGGCGCCGATGGCGAGATCGCCGAGTTCTGCCAGGTCAACTATGGCGTGAGTTTTCCGATGATGGGCAAGATCGACGTGAATGGCCCGGCCGCGCACCCGCTGTACAAGTGGCTTTCGGCCGAAGCCCCCGGCCTGCTGGGCAGCAAGGCCATCAAGTGGAATTTCACGAAGTTCCTGGTCGGCAAAGATGGCCAGGTTCTCAAGCGTTATGCGCCGACCGACAAGCCTGAAGGTCTGGCGAAGGACGTGGAAGCCGCGCTCGCCGCTTGAGCCCGAACAAGGGCCGAAGCCAGGCGGTACGGCGCACAAGGGCAGTAATCGCCCAACACCCTGCCACCGTCAGCAACACCAGCACCGCAGGCTCCACCGCGGGCCCCAGCTGCAGCGGCGCCAACCACCAGATGGCCACGATGATCACGGTCTGGTGCAGCACATACCAGGGATAGACCGACTC
The DNA here is from genome assembly GCF_039930745.1 of Polaromonas sp. GTDB lineage: Bacteria > Pseudomonadota > Gammaproteobacteria > Burkholderiales > Burkholderiaceae_C > Polaromonas. The sequence continues at coordinate 801 of NZ_JBDTTH010000006.1, forward strand.
ATTGGCCCAGGGCAACCAGCGCCACGGGCGGTTCAGTTTTACGTGGCCCCAGCCCAGGATGGCCAGCAGGGCTGTCCACAGGTACAGGTCGGCGACCAGGCGCACCAACTGGCGTGGCACCGCCAACTCCGAAGGCAGGACACGCAGGCCCAGGCACACCGCCAACAGCACCAGTGCCGCGCCCAGGGCCGGCCAGCGCAAGCGCGCCGCTTCGGCCCACCAGCCTTCGTCCGTGCCTATCCACCACCCATAGAGGAACAGGGTGAAATACACCGCATGCAGCCAGCCGTCGCCGATCAGGTCATGCGTGGGCGGAAAATGCGGCCACAAGGTCAGCGACCACAACACCAGCGGCAGCGCCGGCACCACCAGCAGGGTCGCACCGCGCAGCCCGGCGAACGCCCGGCGCAAGCGCCGGCCGGCAGCCGACTGCAATGCGGGCAACAGCAGGAGCAGCACGCTGGTGTAGAGCCACAGGTAGGGCAGGTACCAGAGGTGGTTCCAGGTGACACCGAAGTCCGAGCCGTCAAACGCATTTTTCGGCCAGGGCCCGCCGGCGGCGTAACGCAGCAGGAAGGCGCCGAAACCCGGTGCGATGCTGCCGTTGGCCACACCCTGGGCGTAGGCCTGGAAAGGCACGACGACCGCCATGCCGAAAACCAGCGGCAGCAGCAGCCGCCAGCTGCGCTGGCGGAACAGGGCGCGCGCGCCCTGGCCCCGTTGCAGAAAACCCAGGGCCAGACCCGAAATCAGGAAGACCAGGTCCATGCGCCATAAATTAAGCGCCCGCATGGGCAGCTGCAGCCACTCGGCCGCATGCGGGCTTTTCAGATGCCAGGGCCAGTCGGCCACGTAATACATGGCCACGTGGTAGAGGATGACCAGGCCAAAGGCCAGGGCGCGCAGGGCATCGATGTCGTGACGACGATTCATTGGGGGCCTCAGGCAGGAAGATGAACGATGAACGGATTTTTGAACCGCAAGCGGCCCAGGGGGCGGTGATTGGGACGAGGCGGGGGCAGTTTGTGACCAGCGGCGGCCCGCGGGGAGGAAAACCGGCAGGCATCTCCCGGGGCCGGCCCTAGACTAGCGGCATGGCTGACAACATGGACACCGGGAACCCCTGGCTGGCGCACTACCTGTCCTACCGGCGCGCCGCCGAAATCGGCTACTGGGTGGTGGTGCTGACCGTCCAGATGTTGTTCAACAGCATCACGACCTGGATAGACCGGCGCCATATTCCTTTTGTTGAGCCTCTGGTCTGGGAACTGTCGAGCAGCTTGACCGTGGGCCTGCTGATTCCGGCGCTGGTCGCTTTCGAGCGGCGTTTTCCCTTGCACTGGGCCACGCTGCGCCGCAATCTGCCCTGGCATCTGGCGGGCACCTTGCTGTTTTGCGGTGCACATGTGCTGGTGATGATGGCCCTGCGCAAGGCGGCCTATGCCGCCGTGGGCGCCAGCTACGCGCCCGGCCCCTGGGCCAGCGTCTTCGCCTACGAGTACCTCAAGGACGTGCGCAGTTATGTGCTGATTCTTGGCGCGCTGGTCAGCTACCGTCTGCTGCTGCTCCGCCTGCAGGGTGAGGCGCGCGTGCTGGATGCGCCCGAAACCGCCGCCGGCACCGCGCCTGCGGCCGGCGCGGCGGCACGGCCGGAGCGCTTCCTGGTGCGCAAGCTGCGCAAGGAATTTCTGATTGCGGCCACAGACATCGAATGGCTGCAGGCCCAGGGCAACTACATTGGCATCCACGTCAACGGCCACGACTACCTGCTGCGCTCCACCCTGGCGGATTTTCTGGGCCAGCTGGACCCGGCACGGTTTGTCCAGGTGCACCGCAGCTTCGCCGTCAACCTGGACCGTATTGCCGAAATCGAGCCGCTGGACAGCGGTGACGCCCGCCTGCGCATGAAGGATGGCAGCCAGGTGCCCTGCAGCCGTCGCCACCGCGACGCCCTGGGGGGTAGTTAGAAACCAAATCAGGCTTCAGCCCTTTAAATACGGGCGCAAGAAGCTATTGATTCAATAGCAACTGAAGTCTGCACTAAAGGACGGGCGCGCCGACATGGCGCAGAAAATCCGCCAGCGTTTTGCCGGCTTCCTGCGGGAAGCCGCCCTCCAGCACCTCCATAGACTGGATGCGGTCGATGCGAAAGCTGCGGAAGTCCCGGCGCGCTTCACACCAGGCCGCCAGCGTCCAGACCTTGCCCCAGAAAAAGCAGCCCAGCGGACGGATCGTGCGCCGGCTGGTTTTGTCTTGCGGGTCGCGGTAATGCAGTTGCACCTTGCGCCTGGCCTGGACGGCTTCACGCAGTTGCTGCAGGCGCTGCTGGTTGCCGGTGTCGCCCCCGATGAGGGGCGCATAAATGGCCAGGCTTTCTGCCGCCGCGCGGGCAGCGGCCGGCAAGACCGACATGATTTTCCCCAAGGCATCTTCTGCCTCGCGGGCCAGGCCGGGGTCCAGGCCCTGCTGCGCCAGGCGCACCGAGGCCACCAGTGCCTTGGCTTCCTCCCGCGTGAACATCAGGGGAGGCAGCTCGAAGCCGGAGCCCAGCCGGTAGCCCACGCCGGCCTCGCCTTCGATGGGCACGCCCTGGTGCTGCAGCTCGGCCACGTCGCGGTAAATGGTGCGTTCGGACACCGCCAAGCGCCCGGCCAGGTGTGCCGCCGTGCTGAGCCGGCGGCCCCGGATGAGCTGGACCAGTTGGAACAGGCGATCGGCGCGGCGCATGGATGAAGTGTTTTTTTGAGGCTAGTACCGCAACCTGGAAGTAGCGAAACAAAATGAAAGTGATGGATTCGTGCCCAGGGCAAGGCGCAAGCCGCAGCGAAGGCTGGGCGCCTTCGCAAGGGTTGCAACGCCGCCATGGGTGCGAAGACGCGCTTTCATGTTTCGATACTTTCGGGTTGCGGTACTAGAGCCCATTATCCACGGGCACCAGCAGCTATTAAAAAAGTAGCGATCAAAAACCAGCCGAAGCAGCAGGCGGTCCGGCCTTCAAGGTTTGAGCAGTTCTTTTCGTCGTCTTCCACCGGAAAACGTTTGCCTTTGTGCGCCATCACGTGGCCCTGCTGCCTTGGCCTCAGGCCTTGATGCCAATGTGAATGGCAACTTCGTCGGGCCCCTGATAGGCCTCGAAATCCGTGGCATAGCTGCGCTGTATTTCGGGGTGGGTCTGGAAAAATTGCCAGATCGCACCCCAGGTTTGCACCACCACCTGCGGCATGGCCCCTTTGGCCGTGAAGACCAGGTACTCACCAGGCTGGATCTCCACCGTGTGCCATGCAGCGCCGGCGGCAGGCGCAGAAACAGCAGCACCGGCGGTCACGTCGAAGGCGCCGGTGTAGTCGGTTTCGTAGGCGGAATAAACCCCGTACATGCGTGGGTCCGGCAGCCGGCCGGGGATTTTTTCGAACAGCCCGTCGGCAAAAAATCGGCCCCAATGTCCGGCCAGCCGGGCCGTGTGGGGATCCTGCTCGTCCTGGTTGGTGGTGCGCACCATGATGCCGGAAATCAGAAAGGCGGCGGCAAGGGTCTGGCGGGTAGGTTGCATAAAAAACTCCGGTGAAGATGAAACAAGCCCGATGCTGAGCCAGGGCTGCTGACAGCGTATTGTCAGCAGCCCTGGCCCTGAACAGGATGGGCAGGCTGGAGGATCAGGCGGCAAGCGCCAGACGCCCCAGGTCTGCCAGCATGGCCTGCGCAATGAGACGCATGTCATGGTCATTGACCTCGAACAAGCCAAAGCGGAACTTGTAGCCCCAGCGCTGGCGGTCTTCCACAAACTCGAACTGGTCCAGCAAGGGCAGGATGGACACCTCTTGCGCAGTCAGGTACGCGACATCGCGCCGGTAAGGCACAAAGCCGCCGCCCATGTCAAATGCGTAAGGGACACCCTCCTGGACAACACCGATGGACACAAAGCGCTGGAAGTTGTCTTTCGCGCCAAACGTGATGGTGCGCGAGTAGTACGCCACACGGTCACCCGGCGCCACGCGCTTGAGCGGTGCAAGCTTGCCGTGCCCGACCTGCATGTAGCCACTGTCGGGTTTCTCGCAGCCCCAGCGGGCATGCTGGGCGCTGGCCACGGCAATCCAGTTTTTGCGCATGGCGGCAGCTCACGCCAGGGCGTGCAAACCCACCCGGTTGCCATCCAGGTCGGTGATGTGCGCAAAAAACCCCATGCCGGGTGGCAGGGCCTGCCTGCCGAGCGCAATGGCCCCGCCAGCCTTGGTCACCCGCGTCAGCGCTGCGTCCAACGAAGGAGAAGCGTCGAGGTAGACCAGTGTGCCGCTGGCACTGGGCGCAGGCGCCGTGGGGCCAGCCATGAGGCAGCCGCCCACGCCTTCACCCTCATAGGGAAACACGGCGCCTTCGGAGGGCCCCATGGGTTCGCGACGCATTTTGCAGTTCAGCGCGGCTTCGTAAAAGGCCTGGGCACGGTCGAGTTGGGTGCTGGGAATTTCAAACCAGCTGATGGCGTTTTTCATCAAGGGCTCCTGTTGTGTTGAAGAAGCCTTGATGATGACGGGGGGCTACTGACAACGTAGTGTCAGTAGCCCTGGCCGGAACTTGCACTCAAGGCTTCGTCGAGAATTTCCACCCAGTGCCTGACCGGCGTGGCCGTGCCGCTTTGCAGGTGCGTGATGCAGCCGATGTTGGCCGACACGATGAGCTCTGGTGCCATGTCCTGGAGGTGGCCCAGCTTGCGGTCGCGCAGCTGGGTGGCAATCTCCGGCTGCAATACTGAATAGGTGCCGGCAGAGCCGCAGCACAGATGCGCTTCGCAGCTGGCCACCTTCACGTTGAAGCCGAGCACGCCCAGGTGCTTTTCAACACCGCCGCGTAACTGCTGGCCGTGTTGCAGGGTGCAGGGCGGGTGAAATGCAATGGTGCCGCCTTTGGTTTCGGAGGAGATTTTTTCGCGCAGAACATCGACCAGCTCGGGCAGCAGCTCGCTCAGGTCGCGTGTCAGTTCGCTGATACGCGCCGCCTTGGCCGCATACGCCGCGTCGTCCTGAAGGATGTAGCCGTACTCCTTGACGGTGACGCCGCAGCCCGAGGCGTTCATGACAATGGCCTCGACACCCGCCTCCACATGCGGCCACCAGGCGTCGATGTTGCGGCGCATCTCGGCCTGGCCGCCGTCCTGGTCGTTCAGGTGAAACTTCACAGCCCCGCAGCAGCCGGCCTTGGCCGCAACCACGGTCTGAATGCCCGCTGCATCGAGCACGCGCGCCGTCGCGGTGTTGATGTTGGGCATCATCGCGGGTTGCACACAGCCGGCGAGCAAAAGCACCTTGCGCGCGTGTTCACGTTCAGGCCAACGCCCTGCCGCTTGACGGGCAGGCACCTTGGCTTTCAGCGTCGCAGGCAGCAGGCCGCGCACGGCCTGGCCGACTTTCATGGCCGGTGCAAACAGCGGTGAGGGCAAGCCTTCCTTGAGGGCCCAGCGCACCGTGTTTTCGAGCGCGGGCCGCGGCACACGTTCATCCACCAGCTTGCGGCCGATGTCTACCAGATGGCCGTATTGCACGCCGCTGGGGCAGGTGCTCTCGCAGTTGCGGCAGGTCAGGCAGCGATCCAGATGCAGCTGTGTCTTGCGCGTCGGCGCCTCGCCTTCAAGCACCTGCTTGATCAGGTAGATGCGCCCGCGTGGGCCGTCAAGCTCGTCGCCAAGCAGCTGGTAGGTGGGGCAGGTGGCAGTGCAGAAACCGCAATGCACACACTTGCGCAGAATCGCTTCCGCGGCCAGGCCATCGGCCGTGCCCTGGAATTCGGGGGAAAGATTGGTTTGCATCAGAAGTCGAGGTACAGCCGGCCGCGGTTGAAGATGCCGGCGGGATCGAATTCTTTTTTCAGCTGGCGGTGAATCCGGTCCAGCGGCGGTTTTAATGCATCAAATCGACTTTCAGCCCTTATCTGGCGGGCGCTATCAGCTATAAAAAGCGTAGCGTGCCCGCCAGCATGCGCGGTGATCTCGCGCAGCCGCGCGCCGTCGTCCGGCGCGGCACGCACCCAACGCAGGCCACCGTGCCACTCGACCAGCGGCGGCTCGGGCAGCTCCAGCACGGGTGCTGTCTGCGGCAGCGACAGGCGCCACAGATCCCGCTCGCCACGCGCCAGGAACCAGGGCAGTTGCTGGTCGCGGCACAGCGTCCAGTCGGGCGCCACGGCGGCGTTGTGCTGGCGTTCACCACCCATCGTTTTGCAGGCGGCATCCACAGCGGCAACCGCCCCGCGCAGGCGCAGATAAAGCGTGGGCAGGCCGGCATCTTCCACCCAGCAGCTGGCGTTGAGCGGCAGCGGCAGCCCGCCCCAGCGGTTCAGCTGCGCCAGCGCCTGGGCCTGGTTCATCTGGAACTTCAGCGTGGCTTCGGCTGGCGCCACCGGCAGCACCTTGAGGCTGACCTCGGTGATCAGGCCCAGCGTGCCCATGGCACCGGCCATCAGGCGCGACACGTCATAACCCGCCACATTTTTCATGACCTGGCCGCCGAAAGTGAGCAGCTCGCCCCTGCCGTTGATCATCGTCAGGCCCAGCACATAGTCACGCACGGAACCCACACTGGCACGCGCCGGGCCGCTCAGACCGGCGGCGACCATGCCGCCCACCGTGGTGTCCGGCCCGAAATGCGGCGGTTCGAAAGGCAGGCACTGACCGCGTTCGGCCAGCACGGCCTCAAGCTCCGCCAAGGGCGTGCCGGCCCGCACGGTGACAACCAGCTCGGTCGGCTCATAACTGGTGATGCCGACCAGCGGCGCGGTCTCCAGCAGTTCACCTGCAGGCGGCTCGCCATAAAAGTCCTTGCTGCCGCCGCCGCGTATGCGCAAGGCCGTACCGGCCGCCGAGGCGGCACGCACTTGATCGATGATCAATTGAAGCGCTGAATCCATGGCGCTGATGGTAAGGCGGGCCGCTGCTGCGCAGTTTGATTTTTTTGAACGGCGGCCGTTCGGTTTTTTACGGTAACGAAACTACCCCCCCGCAGCAGATGGGTGTACGCCAGTGCCATCGTGGCGCCGGCTTTGCCGGGCCACAGGTGGCGTCCCCTGTAGGGGAAGACGCCGAAGGCGGCTCAGGGGGTGAGTAGTTAACCAGCGAAAAAATTGACGGGCAGGCCGGGTACATCCACCCGCATCGAAAACACACACCCGGACTGCGGCATGGCTTCGAGCTCTGCAGCCGGTCGGCCATGGCGCGCTGTGGTGAGGTACAGCGTTTGCAGGTCGTCGCCGCCGAAACACACCATCGTCGGGCACTGCGCCGGCGTCGCCACCTCGGCCAGCACCTCGCCATCGGGCGAGAGCTTGAGCACACGCCGGCCCTCGAACATGGCGACCCAGTAGTTGCCTTGGCTGTCCACCGCCGCGCCGTCGGGGCGGCCGCCATACCCGGGCATGCCTGGTTGCCAGCCCGGGGGCTTGAGGGGAAACTGCCGAAACACACGTGGCCCTTGCAGAATGGTGGCGGCAGCGTCCCAGTCCCAGGCATGGACCACATGAGCGGTGGTGTCGGCCCAGTAGAGCGTGCGGCCGTCGGCCGACCAGGCCAGGCCGTTGCCCACGGTCGCGCCACCGGCCATGCGGGCCAGCGCCGGCGCGTGCCCATCGCGACAATCCAGGCAGTACAGCGCGGCTTCGCGCGCGTCACGCGGCTCGTAAATCGTGCTGGCCCAGAAACGGCCCAAGGTGTCGCACTTGCCGTCGTTGAAGCGGCTGGTCCTGGTGTCATGCAGGGCCGCGGCCAGTTTCTCGAGCGGGCCGCCCCAGCTGCGGGCGCGGTAAATGCCGTCGCGCAGGGCGATCACCAGACCGCCGCTGCGCGCCGGTGCAATACAGCCCGGCTCCAGGTCATGCGGCGCTGCCATGGCCCAGCTTTCCACCGTGCCCATGAATACATTGCCGCGAAAGATTTTTTTCGACGGGATGTCAACCCAATACAGCATCTGCTCGTCCGGGTGCCAGAACGGCGACTCACTCACTTCGCAGGGCTCAGCCGCCAAGGCTTGCCAAGTGCTCATGCGGCGCGCTCCACCTGGATGCTCATGTGCGCGCTCATGGATTCGCCGGGCGCCAGCACCCGCACGCCGAGATCTTCGGCGCGGCCTGCGCCGGCCTGTACCAGGTTGATGGCATTGTTGACGTGGCTGACCGGCTCGATGGCAACAAAGTCGCGGCTGGTGTTGGTGAAAACCACCAGCCGGTTCAGGCTGGAGGTGATACGTGCGTACATTTTTTCGTCGCGCAGATGCACCATGCCGCTCCAGCCGTCAAAGCAGTGGTCCACGTCCAGGGCCGCGCAGTCTGCGTCCAGGCCGCGCGAGGGTTCGCGGTGCGTCGGCAACTTTTCGTCGCTCATCTCCCAACGCCCCGTCGCTTCAAACGCAACGCGGCTGCCGGGTCTTTTGACGAAGTAGGGGTGCCAGCCGAGGCCCGCAGGCGCGGGCGTGGGTGCCTGGTTGGTCATGCTGAGCGTGAGCTCCAGGGTGTTACCGCTGAGCCGAAAAGTCTGCGAGGCATCGAAAGCAAACGGCCAGAACGGGTCGGCCCGGTGTTCACAGGCCAGCATCAGGAGCTGGTCATCCTGGTCTAGCACCTGCCAGGGCCGCTGCCAGCCCAAGCCATGAATGGCGTGCGGTTCGGAGCCGTTGTTCTGCACAAGTGGGTGGCTGGTGCCCTGCCATTTCAGCGTGGCATGGCCGACCCGGTTGGAAAACGGCACCAGGGGGTAGCTGCCTGCCAGCCGGACCGATGTCAGTTCCTTAGCGGGAGTGGAACGCAGGACGGGAAGCTCGCCGAGCCAGAGGCCGGCGATGCAGCCTCCCAGCTCGGGCTTGATGTCGCAACGCAAGCTGGCGCTGGACAGTGTGATGGGTCCACTCATGGCGCCTCCGGGGAGGGCTGTGAACAAGGGTGAGCGTGAGGTTTCATGGCATCTCCTGCAGCCATTGTGCACCGGCAGGAGAGCACCGCCCGCACAAAAAAAGGCCCGCCAGAACCGGAGTTCTTGCGGGCCCAACATCCAAAGGAGACTCTCGCTATTTATCTCAAATTCATTCAACCTGCCGTGGCCGCCCAGAAGCAGCCACGGCTTGTGCCAGTTAGCGGCTGTAAGCGGTTTCGCCGTGCGACGTGATATCCAGGCCTTCGCGCTCGTCTTCTTCGCTGACACGCAGGCCGATGGTCAGGTCCACGATCTTGTAGGCGATGAAGGCCACTACGCCGGACCACACGACAGTGATCAACACCGCCTTGAGCTGGATCCAGACTTGGGCGACGATGGAGTAGTCAGCAGCTGTGACCATGGTGGCCGTCACCCAGTCGGCCACGTAGCCGGGGCCGCCCAGGCTTGGCGAGTTGAACACGCCAGTCAGCAGGGCGCCGAGGATACCGCCGATGCCGTGCACGCCGAACACGTCGAGCGAGTCGTCGGCGCCAAGCAGCTTCTTCAGCCCATTGACACCCCAGAGGCAGGCAAAACCTGCAGCCAGACCGATGACCAGCCCGCCGCCGATGCCGACATTGCCGGCTGCCGGCGTGATCGCCACCAGACCAGCCACTGCACCGGAAGCCGCACCCAGCATGGAAGCCTTACCGCGCATCAGCGCTTCGCCGACGCACCAGGCCAGCACCGCGGCTGCCGTGGCACCCAGGGTGTTGATGAAGGCCAGGGCAGCGAAGCCGTTGGCTTCCAGCGCAGAGCCTGCGTTGAAACCAAACCAGCCGACCCACAGCAATGCCGCACCTACCATGGTCAGTGTCAGGCTGTGTGGTGCCATGGCTTCCTTGCCGTAACCAATGCGTTTGCCCACCATGTAGGCGCCAACCAGACCGGCCATGGCGGCGTTGATGTGCACGACGGTACCGCCAGCGAAATCAAGCGCACCCGACTGCCAGATGTAACCCGCTTTGGCGTTCATGCCATCGACCACATCCTTGGCGGTGTAGGCATCGGGCCCCATCCAGAACCAGACCATGTGCGCCATAGGTGCGTAGCTGAAGGTGAACCAGAGGACCATGAACATCAGCACGGCACCGAACTTCATGCGTTCTGCAAACGCACCGACGATCAGCGTGCAGGTGATGGCTGCAAAGGTCGCCTGGAAGGCAGCAAACACGATCTCGGGAATCACAACACCCTTGCTGAAGGTCGCGCCATTGGCAAAGGTGCCGGCGACGTTGTCCCAGATGCCTTTCATGAACAGCCGGTCGAATCCGCCGAAGAAGGCGTTGCCCTCGGTGAAGGCCAGACTGTAGCCATAGATGAACCACAGCACCACGATCATTGAAAAGGTCACCATGACCTGCATCAGCACCGACAGCATGTTCTTGCTGCGGACCAGGCCGCCATAGAACAGGGCCAGGCCGGGAATGGTCATCAGGATGACCAGCATGGTCGAGACCATCATCCACGCGGTGTCGCCCTTGTTGGGAACGGGGGCAGGGGCAGCAGGTGCTGCGGCTTCGGCGGCAGCGGGCGCGGCCACCGCTGCGGGAGCTGCTACAGCCGCAGCAGGAGCGGCAGGTGCAGCGGCTTCGGAAGCGGCAGGAGCGGCAGCAGGCGCCTGCGCCAGGACGGCAGCAGCACCAGTGAACAGGCTCAACCCCAATGCCAGGGAAAGAAGTAGTTTTTTCATGTCTATGTTCTCTTTTTTCAGGATGAGGCTTACAGCGCTTCTTTGCCGGTTTCGCCCGTGCGAATGCGCACGACTTGCTCCAGGTTGTAAACGAAGACCTTGCCGTCGCCTATCTTGCCGGTGCGGGCTGCGCCCTCCACGGCTTCAATCACGCGATCGACCAGATCGTCGGACACTGCCGCTTCGATCTTGACCTTGGGCAGAAAGTCCACGACATATTCAGCGCCGCGGTAAAGCTCGGTGTGGCCCTTCTGGCGACCGAAGCCCTTGACCTCGGTCACGGTGATGCCCTGCACGCCAATGCCGGAAAGCGCTTCGCGCACTTCATCCAGCTTGAACGGTTTGATGATGGCCGTTACCAGTTTCATAAAATTCTCCTTTGGCTCAGATTGCGCCGTGTTGCTTCAGAAATTTTTCTTGATCGAGAAAACCAGGCCATCCTTGGCCAGGTCACGGGTGCCGGAACCTGGCAGCGTGTACGCCCCACCCAGGCCATTGGTTCCCACGACGGCCAGGCTCATGACCAGCCCGTCGATGTCTTTGTTAACGGCCAGAGAATAATCGGAATAGGAATTGCCGTTCTTGATTTTTTGAGCGCCGACGTGCGGGACGATGGACCAGCCCGAGCCCAGATCAAAATTCGCGCTGAGGTCGAGGTAGCCGCTATTTTTGCTGTTGGCCGTGCCAAACAGGTTGGTCGTGGCATGCGAGTATTTGGCCGTCACGATACCAAAGGTAAGGGCGCCATACAACTCAAAAGTGTTGGGGCTCACGAAGCCAGGCGTCTTCTTCAGGTTGTTGCCGGCGTACCAGTAATACAGGCCACCCACGTCATAACCCAGGCCTTCGGTCAGGGAGCCCTTGTAGCCGCCGTAGAGGTCAATTTCAACCGGCCCTTTGGTGGTGTTGGGGTTGGCGGTGCTGTCTTTCAGCCAGGTGATGGACGAAGCCCACGTGCCAACGTAAAACCCGCTGCTGTGCGCGTAGTCAATGCCGCCATTGATCGCCGGCTTCTTGCCGGTTTGCGAAATGCCGCGATAGCGATAGTCGGTCGTGGCGCCCACGTTGTAGGACAAGGTGGATTCCGGCGCAGGAGCTGCTGTCTGGGCAAAGGCCGAACCGGCAAGCGCCAGAACCATCACCAGCATAGATTTTTTGACGGCGAATTTCATACGAACTCCATAGATAGTTAAAGTGGGGACTGCTTTAGACAGGGATCAATTAGCACGGAGCGTGCCAAAAACTTCAGCAGCGCCAATGTTGTGCACCGGTCCATTTGTAAAGCTCTCGAGTTACAACATGGTGAGAACAAACGCAAACCGCACCAAATAGGTGCTTTTCTATGTGCCCCCTATTGGTGCATAGGGAGGGAGGAGGAACAATGAGCTTATCTTTAGTGCAAAGCCGCGCCCTTTTGGGTATGCAGGCTCATCCAGTCTGTGTGGAAGTGCATCTGGCCAACGGCTTGCCGAGTTTCACGCTGGTGGGGCTGGCGGAAACTGAAGTCAAGGAAGCACGGGAGCGGGTGCGTTCAGCCATCCAGAACACCGGGCTGGAGTTCCCTGGCAACAAGCGCATCACCGTCAACCTGGCGCCGGCTGACCTACCTAAAGACTCCGGCCGCTTCGACCTGCCTATCGCTTTGGGCATTCTGGCTGCCAGCGGACAGATAGCCACCGGCAAGCTGGCCGGCTATGAGTTTGCCGGTGAGCTGTCGCTGGGCGGAGAATTGCGCCCCATACGCGGGGCACTGGCCATGAGCCTGGCGTTGCCAGGGCAATGTGCCGGCCAGGCGCGGCCCAAACTGGTGCTGCCCGGCGGCAGCGCCGAGGAAGCCGCGCTGGTGCCGCATGCCGAGGTTTACCGTGCACATCATCTGCTGGACGTGGTCCGGCAGTTTTTGCCGGGCGATACGGTTCCAGAAGACACGCCGGGCTGGGCCCGGGTGCAGGCCAGCACGCAGCAGCAGCCCGCGCCTTACCCCGACCTGTCCGACGTCAAAGGGCAGGCGGCCGCCAAGCGGGCTCTGGAAATTGCCGCCGCGGGCGGCCACAGCCTGCTGATGGTGGGAGCGCCAGGTTCGGGCAAATCCATGCTCGCCCAGCGTTTTGCCGGACTGCTGCCCGCAATGACCACTGAAGAGGCACTGGAAAGCGCCGCCATCGCCTCGCTGGGCGGCCGGTTTTCGCTGGACAAGTGGGCGGTCCGGCCCACTTGCGCGCCGCACCACACGGCCAGCGCAGTAGCCCTGGTCGGCGGAGGCTCGCCGCCGCGTCCCGGCGAAATTTCGCTGGCCCACCAGGGCGTTTTGTTTCTAGACGAACTGCCCGAGTTCCCAAGAACCGCCCTGGAAGCCCTGCGCGAGCCGCTGGAGTCCGGCACCATCACGATCTCGCGCGCAGCCCAGCGCGCCGAGTTTCCCGCGCGCTTCCAGCTGATCGCCGCGATGAACCCCTGCCCCTGCGGCTACCTGGGCTCCAGCCTGCGCGCCTGCCGCTGTTCGCCGGACCAGGTTTCACGCTACCAGGGCAAACTCAGCGGCCCGCTGCTGGACCGCATTGACCTGCATGTGGAAGTGGGGGCGCTGGCTGCCGATGAACTGGTCAACGCGCCGCCTGGTGAAGGCACTGCCGGTATCCGGGAGCGGGTGGTCGCAGCGCGCGAACGCGCCATGGCGCGTCAGGACAGTAGCAACCAGGCGCTGCAAGGTAAAGCCATTGACACGCAATGCCAGCTCGATGACGCCGCAGCCAAATTCCTGAACACCGCGGCTGCGCGCCTGGGCTGGTCCGGGCGCAGCATCCACCGCTGCCTGAAGGTTGCGCGCACGATTGCCGACCTGGCCGGTGCGCAGGCCGTGCAGGTCACGCATGTGGCCGAAGCGGTGCAGTACCGGCGCGCGCTCAAGGCAGCGTCGTAAAACCGGCGGCCCCTAAAGAAGAGGCGCCAGCAAACGCTGTAAATCCTCGGCTTTGGCACCACGCCTTTTGGCCAAGTCCTGCAACTGGTCGTCGCCGATCTTGCCGACGTTGAAATACACGCTTTGCGGGTGGCTCAGGTAGAAGCCGCTGACGCTGGCGGCCGGTGTCATGGCCAGGCTGCTGGTCAGCGCCATGCCGATATCACCGGCCTGCAGCAGCTCGAACATGTCCTTCTTGACGCTGTGGTCCGGGCAGGCCGGGTAGCCGGGCGCGGGGCGTATGCCCTGGTATTTCTCGGCAATCATGTCCTCGGTACCCAGGGTTTCGCCGGCGACGTAGCCCCACAGGTCTTGGCGCACCCGCTTGTGCATGGCTTCGGCAAACGCTTCGGCCAGCCGGTCAGCCAGCGCCTTGAGCATGATGGACGAATAGTCGTCGTTGTCGTCGTTGAAGTACTTTTCCTTCTTCTCGGCACCCAGGCCGGCCGTGACGGCGAAGAGGCCGATGTAATCCTCGATTTTTGAGTCTTTTTGGCCTCCAGCCCCCGCCAGTTGTGCGTTAGCAGCTATCAAATCAGGAGCCGGCATTTTGGGTGCGACAAAATCCGACAGGCAGCGGCTGGGCCGCATCACCCCGTCGAGTGCGGTTTTTTCAGCCTGCTGGCGCAGCCCGTACCAGGTCATCGCCACCTCGCTGCGCGACTCATCCGTATAGATCTCGATGTCGTCGCCGACGCTGTTGGCCGGGTACAAACCGATCACACCACTGGCGGTCAGCCAGCGGCCTTCGATCAGGCGCTTGAGCATGCGTTTGGCGTCGCCAAAAACGCGCACCGCTTCCTCGCCCACCACTTCGTCTTTCAGGATGGCCGGGAAGGGGCCAGCCAGATCCCAGGTCTGAAAGAACGGGCCCCAGTCGATGTACTCCGCCAGCTCTGCCAGGTCGAAGTTCTTGAACACGCGGCGGCCAATGAACTTGGGCTTGGGCGGGGTGTAGCTGGCCCAGTCTATCGGCGTTGCATTTGCGCGGGCCTTGGCCAGCGGCCACATCGGTGTCTGCTTTTTGTTGGCGTGCTGGGTGCGTACCTTGTCGTAGTCGGCGTTGAGTTCGTCGATGTATTTAGCCGCCTGGTCACTCAACAAACTTTGGGCGACGCTGACGCTGCGCGAGGCGTCGGGCACGTACACCACCGGGCCTTCGTAATGCGGCGAAATCTTCACCGCCGTGTGCACTCGGCTGGTGGTGGCGCCGCCAATCATCAGCGGAATCTTTTTGATGCGGAAGTGATCGTCCTTCTGCATCTCGCCGGCGACGTATTGCATTTCTTCCAGGCTAGGCGTAATCAGGCCGGACAGGCCCACGATGTCCGCGCCCTCTACCTTGGCACGCGCGAGGATCTCGTGGCAGGGCACCATCACGCCCATGTTGACCACCTCGAAGTTGTTGCACTGCAGGACCACGGTCACGATGTTCTTGCCGATGTCGTGCACGTCGCCCTTGACGGTGGCGATGATGATCTTGCCCTTGGTCTTGACGTCGTCGCCGGCGGCCTCGAGCAGCAGTTTCTCTGCCTCGATGTAGGGAAGCAGATGCGCCACCGCCTGCTTCATCACGCGGGCACTTTTCACCACCTGCGGCAAGAACATCTTGCCCTGGCCAAACAAATCACCAACGACGTTCATGCCGTCCATCAACGGGCCTTCGATCACATGCAGCGGCCGACCGCCGTCGGCGAGGATGGCCTGGTAGACCTCTTCGGTGTCTTCGGTGATGAACTCGTTCATGCCGTGGACCAGCGCGTGCGACAGGCGCTGGCGCACCGGCAACGCGCGCCACTCGTTGCGCTTGCTGTCGTCCTTGGCGCCACTTTTTGCGGTTTCGGCGACTTCAATCAGGCGCTCGCTCGGGCTCAGGTGTTCCTCGCCGTCCTTGTAGACCGGCGTGCGGTTGAGCACCACGTCCTCGACGCGTTCGCGGAGCGTGGGCTCCAGGTCGTCGTACACGCCGACCATGCCGGCATTGACGATGCCCATGTCCATGCCGGCCTGGATCGCGTGGTAGAGGAAGACGGTGTGGATGGCTTCGCGCACCGGGTCGTTGCCGCGGAAGGAAAAGCTCACGTTGGAGACGCCGCCCGACACCTTGGCGCCCGGCAGGTTCTGCTTGATCCAGCGCGTGGCATTGATGAAGTCCACCGCGTAGTTGTTATGCTCCTCAATGCCGGTGGCAATCGCGAAGATGTTGGGATCGAAAATGATGTCTTCCGGCGGAAAATCCAGCTCATCGACCAGCACGCGATAGGCGCGCTCGCAGATCTCGATCTTGCGTTCGTAGGTGTCGGCCTGGCCTTTTTCGTCGAAGGCCATGACTACGGCGGCGGCGCCGTAACGCTTGAGCAGCTTGGCCTGGTGCTTGAAGGGCTCGAGCCCCTCTTTCATCGAGATCGAATTGACGATGCCCTTGCCCTGGATGCAGCGCAGGCCAGCCTCGATCACGCTCCACTTGGAGCTGTCGATCATGATGGGCACGCGTGCGATGTCGGGTTCGCTGGCGATCAGGTTCAGGAAACGCACCATGGCGGCCTGGCTGTCCAGCATAGCCTCGTCCATGTTGATGTCGATGATCTGCGCGCCGTTTTCGACCTGCTGGCGCGCCACCACCAGCGCCTGCTCGTACTCGCCGTTGAGGATCATGCGGGCAAAGGCCTTGGAGCCTGTGACATTGGTGCGCTCGCCGATGTTGACGAACAACGCGCCCGCGCCTATGGCGACCGGCTCAAGGCCGGACAACTTCATGGGGGGAACCTGGATTTCGGACATTCACTCACCTCTAGCATCAAAGGTGAGCGCCGTTGCAAAGGCAGGCCAAAAAGAGTCCTGCTGTCACCCAAGCCTGACGAAACGGGGTTTCGCTGCAACGCTCCTTGGGTTGGGCGTATTTTAGACCAAGGCGTGGGTCTGTGGCTCAGGCGGTCAGCCGCGTCAGCGCTTCCTGGTACTTGGCGGCGGTTTTCTCGATCACGTCCTGCGGCACGCGGGGTGCCGGCGGGGTTTTGTCCCAGGGCTTGCCGTTGACCAGGGTCTGCTCCAGCCAGTCGCGCACAAACTGCTTGTCGTAGCTGGGCGGGTTCAGGCCCAAGGCAAAAGCCTCCTGATACCCTTCGACCGGCCAGTAGCGCGACGAGTCGGGCGTCAGCACCTCGTCCATCAGCGTCAGCGTACCGTTTTCATCCAGACCGAACTCGAACTTGGTGTCAGCAATGATGATGCCCTTGGTCAGGGCGAAAGCCGCCGCTTCCTTGTAAATCCGGATGCTGGTGTCGCGGATCTGGGCAGCCAGCTCCGGGCCGACCACCCTGACCACCTGCTCATAACTGATGTTTTCGTCATGCTCCCCGACCGCCGCCTTGGCCGCTGGCGTGAAGATCGGCTCGGGCAGCTTGGAGGCATTTTTAAGCCCTGCCGGCAACGAAACGCCGCACACCGACCGGCTCTCCTGATATTCCTTCCAGCCGCTGCCCGCCAGGTAGCCGCGCACCACGGCCTCGACCGGGATCGGCTTCAAACGCCTGACCAGCATGGAGCGGTCCCTGACCTGCGGTATTTCGGCAGCGGTCACCACGCTTTCAGGCGCTTCGCCGGTCAGGTGATTCGGGCAGATGTGGCCCAGCCTGCCGAACCAGAACAGCGCCATCTGAGTGAGCAGCGCGCCCTTGCCCGGGATCGGCTCGCCGAGGATCACGTCGAAAGCGCTGAGGCGGTCGCTGGCGACCATCAGCAGCCGGTCTTTGCCGACCGCATAGTTGTCGCGAACCTTGCCGCGCGCCAGCAGGGGCAGGGAAGTCAGGGCCGAGGTGTGGAGTGCGGAGGTCATGGATGCTTGCCAAAGTAAAAAAGCCCGCTGATGCCAGCGAGCTTTCAATTATCGCCCGTTCGAAAACCGGCGCAGGAAGTGAGGTGTCCCCGGTTAATGCACCACCTGGGCCAGCTCGCCCTTGGCGTATTTGGCGGCCACCACCTGCAGGGTGTCGCCCTTGATCTTGGCGCCCTGACCTTCGCAGCCGAATTCGATGTAACGCTGCTTGCAGATCGCCTTGGCGGCTTCGCGGGCGGGCTTGAGCCATTCGCGGGCGTCGAACTTCTCGGGGTTTTCGGCCAGGAACTTGCGCACGGCGGCCGTCATCGCCAAGCGGATGTCGGTGTCGATGTTGATCTTGCGCACGCCATGCTTGATGGCTTCCTGGATCTCTTCCACGGGCACGCCGTAGGTTTCCTTCATGTTGCCGCCGTACTGGCGGATCAGCGCCAGCAGCTCCTGCGGCACCGAGGACGAGCCGTGCATCACCAGGTGGGTGCTGGGAATGCGCTTGTGGATTTCCTTGATGCGGTCAATCGCCAGGATGTCGCCGGTGGGCTTGCGTGTGAACTTGTAAGCGCCGTGGCTGGTACCGATAGCAATCGCCAGCGCGTCAATCTGGGTCTGCTTGACGAAGTCGGCGGCCTGCTCGGGGTCGGTCAGGAGCTGCTCGCGCGTCATGGTCGCGTCGGTGCCGTGGCCGTCTTCTTTGTCGCCTTTCATGGTTTCCAGCGAACCGAGGCAGCCCAGCTCGCCCTCGACCGTTACGCCATAGCGGTGCGCCAGCTGCGAAACCTTTTTGGTGACTTCGACGTTGTACTCGTAGCTGGCGATCGTCTTGCCGTCTGCTTCGAGCGAGCCGTCCATCATGACCGAGGAGAAACCGAGGTCGATGGCGCCCTGGCAAACGTCGGGGTTCTGGCCGTGGTCCTGGTGCATGACCAGCGGAATCTGCGGGTAGGCCTCGATGGCGGCCTGGATCAAATGCTTGATGAAGGCTTCACCGGCATATTTGCGCGCGCCAGCGCTGGCCTGCAGGATCACCGGCGCACCCGTTTCCTTCGCTGCTTCCATGACAGCCTGGACCTGCTCAAGATTGTTGACGTTGAAAGCCGGAATGCCGTAGCCGTTGAGGGCTGCATGGTCCAGCAGCTCGCGCATGGAAACGAGTGCCATAAGAAATATCCCCAGAAAAGGTTGAACAGATCGCGGTAACTGACCGGTAACTTCGCCTATTTTACCCGTCGGGCCGGCCAGATTGCCCCGTCAGAGAGCGGATAGGTGGCGTCCTTTGTCGGTCTGGCACGATCAGCGCTGTAGGACAACCGTTATCTGCCTGTGCGCGGCTGGAGGCTGGTCACCAAGCCAGGCTTTTGCATCCCAGCCATGCGGGACGCCCCGGCTGGGAGCCAGGAGCAAAAAGCCTTCAGGCGACGCGGCAGATCTTGAGCATGTTGGTGCCACCGGGAGCGCCCATGGGTTCGCCGCAGGTGATGGCGTAGACGTCGCCGCTTTGCACGATGTCCCTGCGCAGCAGATGGCCTTCCGCCTGCTCCAGCGCGGTGTCCCGGTCGGCGCTCTGGTCCATCAGCAGCGGACGCACGTTGCGGTAGAGCGCCATCTTCCGCTGCGTTGCCAGGCGAGGCGTCAGCGCATAGATCGGCACGCGAATGTCATGGCGGCTCATCCACAGCGGGGTGGAACCGCTGTCGGTGAGCGCCACGATGGCCTTGGCGCCGAGATGATAGGCCGTGAACAACGCGCCCATGGCAATGGACTGGTCAATGCGCGTGAAGGTCTTGCCGCTGAAATCGGCGTCGAGCGCCGCGTATTCGGCTTTTTCGGCTTCCAGGCAGATGCTGGCCATTTCTTCAATGGTCTCCAGCGGGTACTTGCCCGCGGCGGTTTCAGCACTGAGCATCACGGCGTCGGTGCCGTCGAGCACGGCGTTGGCCACGTCGCTGACCTCGGCACGCGTGGGCACAGGGTTGAGAATCATGCTCTCCATCATCTGGGTTGCGGTGATGACGACCTTGTCCATGGCGCGGGCCATCTTGATCATGCGTTTTTGCAGAGCGGGCACTGCCGCGTTGCCCACCTCAATCGCCAGGTCGCCGCGCGCGACCATGATGCCGTCGCTGACTTGCAGGATCTCTTCGAGCTTGGGAATAGCCTCGGCCCGCTCGATCTTGGCGATCAGCCCCGGCTTGTGCTTGTAGGGCGCCGCGGCCACATTGCACAGCTGACGGGCCATTTCCATGTCGGTGGCGTTTTGTGGAAAGCTCACTGCCACATAGTCGGCCTGAAAACTCATGGCCGTCTTGATGTCTTCCATGTCCTTGCCGGTCAGAGCCGGCGCGGTCAGGCCACCGCCTTTTTTGTTGATTCCCTTGTTGTTCGACAGGAAGCCGCCCACCTTGACGGTGGTGAGCACCTCTTCGCCGCGCACCGAATCAACCGTCAGCACGATCAAACCGTCGTTGAGCAGCAGCACGTCACCGGCGCGCACATCACGTGGCAATTCTTTGTAGTCCAGCCCCACGCCCTTGATGTCACCGGGCTCCTGGCGGGAGGCGTCGAGCACGAATTTGGCGCCGGCCTCCAGCATGACCTTGCCTTCGGCAAATTTCCCAACGCGGATTTTTGGGCCCTGCAGGTCGGCCATGATGGCGACCTCCACACCGGCGCGCTGGGCAGCTTCGCGCACCATGGTGGCCCGGTCGACGTGGTCCTGCGCCGTGCCGTGGCTGAAGTTCAGGCGCACCACGGTCACGCCAGCGCGAATCATTTTTTCAAGCAGCGCCGGATCGCTGGAAGCGGGGCCAAGGGTGGCAACAATTTTGGTGGCGCTGCTGTACATGTCTGTCTCCTGTAATGGGGCTCGATTCTCACACGGAACCAGTTACATGCCGGGTACATGCAAGCCGCGTAAACCGGGGGCTTGGCACTGGCATCACGGTTAAGCGGAAAACATGATCAAATCAGCCTCTAGCCCTTTAAACATAAGCGCTGACAGCTATACTTTTAATAGCAATGACTCGCGAGCATCAGCCTGCAGCGCGTTTCTGCAGGATCTCAAACGCAGGCAGGGTTTTGCCTTCCAGCACTTCGAGGAAAGCCCCGCCACCGGTCGAGATGTAGCCCACCTCTTTTTCAATGCCGTATTTGGCGATGGCGGCCAGGGTGTCGCCGCCGCCGGCGATGCTGAAGGCCGGACTGGCAGCAATCGCCCGCGCAATGGTTTGGGTGCCGCCCTCAAAAGCAGCAAACTCGAACACACCTACCGGGCCGTTCCAGACAATGGTGCCGGCTGCCATCAGTTGGTCGGCCAACTTCTTCGCGGTTTGCGGACCGATGTCCAGAATCAGGTCATCCGCCACCACCTCGGTGGCCTGTTTGGCTGTGGCGGGGGAATCGGCGCTGAAGGCCTTGGCGGTCACCACATCGGTGGGAATCGGCACCTCGGCGCCGCGGGCCTTCATGGCCGCCATGACGGCCCGCGCTTCGTCCAGCAGTTCGCGCTCGGCCAGGCTGTTGCCGATGGGCAGGCCGCTGGCCAGCATGAAAGTGTTGGCAATGCCGCCGCCCACAATCAGCTGGTCCACCTTGCCGGCCAGCGCCTTGAGAATGGTCAGCTTGGTGGATACCTTGCTGCCGGCCACGATGGCCACCAGCGGCCGCTTCGGGTTGGCCAGAGCTTTGGAAATCGCATCCATCTCGGCGGCCAGCAGCGGGCCGGCGCAAGCTGTTTTTGCATACTGCGCAATGCCGTAGGTGGAAGCTTCCGCACGATGTGCGGTGCCGAAGGCGTCATGCACAAAAATATCGCAGAGCGCCGCCATCTTGCGCGCCAGCGCCTCGTCGTTTTTCTTCTCACCCTTGTTGACGCGGCAGTTCTCCAGCAGCACGAGTTGGCCCGGCTGCACGGTCACACCGTCCACCCAGCCGGACACCAGCGGCACCTCACGCTTCATGAGCTCACCCAGGCGCTGCGCCACGGGCGCAAGCGAGTCCTCAGGCTTGAACTGTCCTTCCGTCGGCCGGCCAAGATGGGAGGTGACCATGACCGCAGCGCCCGCATCGAGCGCCATCTGGATGCAGGGAATCGAAGCGCGGATGCGGGTGTCTTCGGTGATGTGGCCCGCATCGTCCTGCGGCACATTGAGGTCCGCTCGGATAAAAACTCGCCGGCCTTTGACCAGCCCCTGAGAACACAGATCGGAAAAACGGATGAAGTTCATGAAAGCTCGCAATGGAAGGTGGACCAAATCGCCCAAAAGATCAAATTGTAGGTGCGCTATCGCTGCGGACCGTGAGCGACCGTAACGACTCGGTACAGGCCTCTTTTCAAGCAGGGGCCGCGGATCTGGCTTTGCCAGTCCGCAGGCGCAGCGGCCCCCTCGGGGCTGGTGCCTGCGGCTCTAAACCTGCTTGAGCAGGTTTGGACAGGCGCCAGAAGCGAGGCCTCTGGCGAGCGGCGGCCTGCAAGGTGCGGGCGCTACACGCAGTGAGCAACCGTGGGGGCCATATCCTCACCAACCCAGGCCAATGTGCAAGGGCAGGTAAACCGCCATGCCCGCGATGATGGTGCCCAGCACGCCCCCGCACCAGAAAAACCAGGCAGCTCCGGCCAGCGCTGCAAACACGCGGGCGTCTTGCCAAGTGCCGATGAACTGACCCTGCGTCATCACGATTTCCGGCACGATGACCGCCGACAGGGCCGCAATCGGCGCATAGTGCAGGCCGCGCTGCGCCCAGCCTGGCAACGTCCAGGGCTTGCTGGAGATAAAAAAGAACGAGCGCGTGATCACCGTGACCACGGCCAAGCCAAGAATGGTCAGTACCGTCCAGCTATCAGTCACGCCGCACCCTCTGCTTTGGACGGTGGGGCCCCGGGTTTCTCGAGCATCAGGCAGACAGCCACCGCCGCGGCGATCGCTACCAGGATGTTGAGTTTGAGCGGCAGGGCAAAGGCTGCCACCGCGGCCGCACTGGCGACGCCGGCGGAAATCACACGCAAGCGACTGCTGGCCAGTGAACACAGGATGCCGAACAGAGCCAGGATGCCGGCGAACCCCAGCCCCCAATGCATTGGGATCGCGTTGGCCAGGGCGATGCCTAGCAGACTGGCACCTACCCAGCTGAACCAGCCCATGGCGCAGTTTCCCGCGAGATAGGCCTCTTGGGCGCGCAGCGCCGCAGCATCGTCGGGCGGTACCGGATGCGGATGGCGGTTCGTGAACATCACATAGGTCAGATCAGCCGTAAAGTAACCGCTGATCAACCGCCGCCACAGGGGCTGGTGCATGAAGTAGGGCCTAAGGTGGGCGCTGAATACGGCAAACCGCAGATTCACGCAAAAGGCCGTGGCCAGAATCACCCACATCGGCGCGCCAGCAAGAATCAGCGGCACGGCAGCGAGCTGCGAACTGCCGGCAAACACAATCACGCCCATGAGCACCGCTTCAAAGAGGCTCATGCCTGACTTGACCATGGCCACGCCAGTCATCAGGCCCCAGGCGGCCGTGCCAGCCGCGACCGGTGCCATGTCGCGTGCACCCCGGCGAAATTCCGGATGCCGCAGCAGCGCCGCGGTCAAGCAGCCTTCCCCGGGCTGCCTTGAAAAACCATGCCGGTCTGCAGGGCAAACCCGCGCAGGAACTCAGCCACCTCCAGTGTTTTACCCCCCGGTTTTTGCAGCCGGACGGCACGCAGCACACCTTCGCCGGTGGCAATATCCACGCCTTGCGGGCCAGCGGCCAGTACTTGCCCAGGCAGGGCACCTTCAGGCACCGCGCACCCCGGCAGCACGGTAGCGAGCCAGAATTTGACGGGCTCGCCCGCCAGCAGGCCGGCGGCGCCGGGGAAAGGGTTGAAGGCACGGACGCGCCGTTCGATCACGGCCGCGCTCTGTGTCCAGTCGATCACCGCTTCATGTTTTTCGATCTTGTGGGCATAGGTGATGCCTTGGTCGGGTTGCCGCACTGGCTGGAGACCGCCGCAGGCCGCAAGCTCCAGGGTCTCGACCATCAAACGGCCACCCAGCGCAGCCAGCTTGTCATGCAAGGTCGCCGTGGTGTCGACCGGCTGGACGGCCAGTTTTTCAACCCGCAGCATGTCGCCTGTGTCCAGGCCGGCATCCATCTGCATGATGGTGATGCCTGTTTCGGTGTCCCCAGCCGCGATGGCGCGATGAATCGGCGCCGCCCCGCGCCAGCGCGGCAACACGGAAGCATGAATATTGAAGCAGCCCAGCCGGGGCGTGTCCAGCACCCACTGGGGCAGGATCAGGCCATAAGCAGCAACCACCATGGCGTCCGCCTGCGCCGCCTCAATGGCCAAACGCGCAACACCGGCATCCTCCGGGTATTTACCGTCGAGACGCAGGCTGCGCGGCTGGCCCACAGGAATATGCTTTTCCAGGGCAAACTGTTTGACACTGGAGGCGTGCAGTTTCATGCCACGGCCGGCCGGCCGGTCCGGCTGGGTCAGGACAAGGGGAATTGCAAAACCGGCAGCATGAAGCTGCGCAAGGGCCACACTGGCAAATTCGGGGGTACCGGCAAAAATGACACGCATTGACGCATTTTCGCCGAGTACCGGCTGCTACCAGAGTGGCCACCTAATTTTCAATCAACTGCTTAGCGGTGAATGCGCCCCCTCGGGCATTCTCTTCATACCAGCAAGGGCCGCGGATCTGGCTTTGCCAGTCCGCAGGCGCAGCGCCCCCTCGGGGCTGGTGCCTGCGGCTCCGAACCTGCTTGAGCAGGTTTGGACAGGCGCCAGAAGCGAAGCCTCCGGCGAGCGGCGGCCTGCAAGGTGCAGAGAGCGACACGCAGTGCGCGAACGTGGGGGCTAACCCACCTCCTTCTGCTGCTTGAGCATCTTGGTCCTGATGCGATTGCGTTTCAGCGGAGAAAGGTATTCAACAAACACCTTGCCCAGCAAATGATCCATCTCGTGCTGGATACATACCGATAACAGGCCTTCGGCGCTATGGATCTGCGCCCGCCCCTCCAGATCCAGCGCTTTCACGCGGACGGCGCTGGCCCGCTGTACGCCATCGTAAACACCGGGTACCGACAGGCAACCTTCGTCGTTGACCTGGGTTTCCGGGCTGGCCCAGACAATTTCGGGGTTGATCAGCACCAGCGGCTGGTCCCTGCCTTCGCTGACATCGATGACCACAAGGCGTTCGTGCACATTCACCTGGCTGGCGGCCAAGCCAATACCTTCTGCCGCGTACATGGTTTCCAGCATGTCGGCGACAAGGCTGCGGATACGGGTGTCCACAGCCGCAATAGGCCGGGCCACGGTATGCAGGCGCGGGTCCGGGTAACGAAGAATGGTCAGTTGAGTCATGGTGGCAGGCAATCAGATGTCGCTATTTTCGCTAATTTTCGCTAATTTTCAGTGTTCTGGTTGCCGCCAAATCGCATATTCGTTGCCTAATCAAGGGCTTAAGTACAAAATCGCTAGTGATTTATCAAGTTACAAACTCGGCACACGGCCTTAGGGCTCCAAGGCCGTGCAAGCCCCAAGGGCCTTCAAGATGCAACATATTTTTGGTCGGTTCACCCAGATTTCAATAGCCGCCGCCCTGCTGGCATCCGCAACGGGCTTGCAGGCGCAAAACTTCCCGATCACGGCCGGCCAGAAAGCCACCGCGAACCAGGTGGCCCAAACCGGGGTGCCGCTGAGCGATCTGGCACCCAATGCCCCCGACGAATACACCGTCAAGCGTGGCGACACTTTGTGGGCCATCTCAGGCATGTTCCTGAAAACCCCATGGCGCTGGCCCGAGTTGTGGGGCATGAACCTGGACGACATCCGCAATCCACACCGCATTTACCCGGGACAGCAGCTTTATCTGGACAAATCCAACGGCCGTGCCACATTGCGGGCCCGCCGATCAGGCGAAGGCGATGGCCAGCCAGGGACCGTGCGGGTATCGCCGCGCACGCGTTACGAATCACTGGCCGACGCAGCGGTTCCCACGCTGTCGCCACAAGCCATCGAGCCTTTTCTCTCGGAAGCCCTGATCGTGGATGAAGCCGCTTTTCTGGCGGCGCCGCGCATTGTGGCCGCGCAGGAAGGTCGCGTCTTGCTCAGCCGTGGTGACCGCGCTTATGCCCGAGGTGTCTACACCAGCAAGGACAGCGGCACACCCCTGAGTACGGCCAAGGGCGAACCGCTGGACTACCGCGTTTTCCGCAATGCCACACCGCTCAAAGACCCGGCCACCGGCGAAATCCTCGGCTACGAGGCCCAGTTTCTCGGCAAGGCCGAACTGGTTCGCGGTGAATCCATCGGCAGGGTTACCGACAAAGATGGCAAGGTGTCCAGTGAAATTATTCCTGCGACCATTGATATTTTGGTAGCCAAGGAAGAAATACGCGTCGGTGACCGGCTGGTACCGGAGCCACCGCGCGAACTGCTGAGCTATGCACCGCGCGCACCCGTGCTTCCGATGGACGGCCAGATTGTCTCCATTTATGGCAGTGCGGTGCGTTATGCGTCTGGCAACCAGGTGGTGGTCATCAACCGCGGCCTGCGGGACGGGATAGAACGGGGCTACGTGATGGCCATTTTGCGAAGCGGAGAGCAAATCACTGATCGCACAGACTCCGCCCGGACTCAGATCAGGTTGCCCAATGAGCGCAACGGCTTGTTGATCGTTTTCCGCGCCTTCGACAAGCTGTCTTATGCCCTGGTCCTGGAAGTCAGCGAAGGCGTGAAAGTTGGTGACCGCTTCACGAATCCGAACTGAAGCCCGTCGGCAACCCGTGCAGACCTTCTCCTTCTGCATGACCCGCCTCTTTTCTTTCGCCGCGGCCTGAAACTGGCCATCCCTGTGGATGCCACTGAACTCGGTGCTTGGCTGCGCCTGTCCCTGACACCGGGTATCGGTAATACGGGTGCCCGCCAGTTGCTGGCCGCCTTTGGTTCAGCGCAAGCCATTTTTGAACAGGATGCCGGCACGCTACGCCAGTTTGGCTCGGATCGTCTGGTCGATGCCCTGCAAACAGAACCAGCCGCGCTGGCTGCCCAACTGCAAGCAACACTGGACTGGCTGCAAGGCGCGGACAACCGACGCGTGGTGACACTGGGCGATGCCGGCTACCCGTCGGCGTTGCTCGACATCGAAGACCCGCCGTCCATGCTTTATATGCTCGGAGCCCTTAATCCATGGGCGCCACCAGCTACAAATAACAGAGCAGTTTGCCTGGGCATCGTGGGAAGCCGGAACCCGACACCGCAGGGTGAAAGCAATGCCCGGCAATTTGCCAAAGTATTTGGCGAAGCTGGCCTCTGCGTGGTGTCAGGACTCGCCCTCGGCGTGGACGGCGCAGCCCACGACGGCGCCCTGCTCGGCGGGGGAAGCACCATTGCCGTGGTGGGCACCGGACTAGACAGGGTCTATCCGAAGCAACATCTGGCGCTGGCTCATCGCATTGCGCAGCAAGGGCTCATCATCAGCGAGTTCCCCTTGGGCACGCCGCCGTTGACCGCCAACTTCCCCAAACGCAACCGGCTGATCTCCGGGCTGTCGCAGGGCACACTGGTCGTCGAAGCGGCGCTCAAGTCGGGCTCGCTGATCACCGCACGCCTGGCGGCCGAACAGGGCAAGGAGGTATTCGCCATTCCGGGTTCCATCCATTCCCCGCAATCACGTGGCTGCCATGCGCTCATCAAACAAGGTGCCAAGCTGGTGGAGTCCGCCCAGGACGTACTGGAAGAGTTGCATTTGCCGTATGTTTCAGCGCTCTTGCCCGCCAGCAACGATGAGGAAGAACAAGCGCCCGAAGACCCTCTGTTCGCCGCGATGGGCTTCGAACCGGTCAGCCTGGACGCGTTGCAGGCACGCACCGGGCTGGCGACGGCAGAGTTACAGGCTCGTCTGCTGTCTCTGGAAATGGCCGGCGAGGTGGCGCGGCTGCAGGGCGGGCTGTTTCAGCGGATGGCGACAACTTAGCCCCCCGGCGCACACCGCACAAAGGGCCATCGGCATACCGAGTCAACGCCGCCCTCAACTGCGTTATATTGGACCCATGTTTGAAGTACTGGTGTACGTATACGAGAATTACTGGCAAGGCGACGCCTGCCCCGAGCTGCACCAGCTGAGCCGCAAGCTCACCGCAGTCGGCTTTGAGGCTGAGGAAATTCAAGCGGCGCTGGTCTGGCTCAATGGCCTGAATATTGCCGCGCAAAACACCCAAGTCGGCCTGCCCGACGGGTCCGCCGTGAATGCCCCTGAGCTTGCGTTGGTCAACACGCCGCCCGGCTTTGTGACGCAGTCGGCCGGCAGCCTGCGCGTCTACTCCGTGGCAGAACAGGACCATCTGGGAGCACAGGCGCTGGGTTTCGTCAGCTTCCTCGAAGCTTCCGGTGTGCTGCCACCCCACATGCGGGAAATTGTCATTGACCGGGCCATGGCAGCTCCCGGTGACCCTCTGGCGCTGGATGACCTGAAAATCATTGTCCTGATGGTGTACTGGAGCTTTGGCGAAGAACCGGAGGCCCTGGTTCTGGACGAACTCTGCGACGACACCGAATTCCGCGTGGCTCATTAGAGCCCCCACGTTCGCTCACTTCGTGTAGCTCTCTGCCCCCCGAGGGGGTGCTGCGCCTGCGGACTGGCGGAGCCAGATCCGCGGCCCCGGCTGGCGAAGAAGAAGACCCCCACCGCCGTTACGGCTAGCCGAGCAAGCGCTCCGGATTGGCATCGAGCTTGGCCAGCGCCTCGCGGGTCGCACGCACGGTAAGCGCTTCCTCTTCGGTCGGCACCAACAGACCAGCCTGCAGATAAGCCGCCAGGCGGCGCGCCTGGATCAGGAAATTGCGGCCGTCGGTTGACGCAAACAGGTGCAGTTGCTTGCGCTCGCTGCGCCAGGCGAACTGCACATGGCTGACCTGGCCGTTGTGGTCCAGGCTGAACCAGGCACCCAGCTGCAGTTCCTGCGCCCAGGAGCGCATGGCTTCGCTGGGCTGGCTGCCGCCATCGGCAATGACTTCGAGGTCCGAGGCATCTATGCCTATCATCATGACCAGGTTTTCGGTGTCCAGCGGCAGGTCACCGACATCCTCGTCCGACAGGTAGTCCTCCAGATTCGCCAGCCGCCTGGACATCTCTTCGATGCGCTCCAGGGAGATGGCATCGGTCTTGGACATGAAGGCGTCTGCCAGCGTATCACTGATGATTTTGAGATGCTGATCCTGCACCGGCAAGGTCATGCCCAGCATCGACATGCCCAGGCGCAGCAGGTGCAGCAATTTGGGCAAATCGGCAATCACGCGCGCCCTGTCGTTGCGGTTGGGCTTGGCACTTGCTGCCCAGACGAGATCAGCCGCCGCCTGCTTGAGCGTGATGGTGTCCTTGTGCTGGGGGCCATTTTTCATGGCCGCAATGGCCAACACTTCAGCCCAGATCTTGAACAGGAATCCGCGGATCTCCTCGCGTACCGGCATGTCATTGAGCATGCTGCGCATCTCAATGGTGTACTGGATGGCCATGGTTTCCTTCTGCTCCATCTGCTGGGCCACGCTCACCACGCGGGCTGCGCTGCCTTGCCCCGACAGGAACTTCGAGAGGAATTTCTGGAACTCGTCGTACACGAGCTGGAACACACGCCTGCCCGTCTCCGGGTATTGCTCGATGACCTGCACGATGCGCTTGATTTCAACTTCGAGGGCGCCGCCCGACACGGTCGCATCAAAGCCCAGCACACAGGAGCCCATGCGGTCGATCAGCCGGCGCGCGGGATGCTGCAGGGAACCAAAAAATTCGGGTTCGGAAATCGCCACGCGCAGTACCGGCATCTGCAGCCGGGCGAACCACACCCGGACGGCAGGCGGAATGCGGTCTTCGGTCAGAATGCTCTGGAACATCAGTGCCACGATCTCGATGATGGCTTTTTCACTGGAGGTGCTGGCCGCCTGCTTGAGATCACTGCTGCGCTGGCGCAAGGCGCCTGCCGCCTGCTCCACGTCGGCGGAGCCATAGATCTGGTCGGGCGCCTCCACCAGGGTGCCTTCATAAGCATTGCCGGCAACAGCTGTCCGGGGCTGCACCTTTGACAAGGCCTGCGCCAGTTGCGGCGAGGGCTGGTTGGCATGGGTGTGGTCAAAATCAACGGCATGGTCCGACAGCAGGCGTTTGAGGTGGCCCATCACCCCCTGTGCCCGCATGCGTGCCCGCGCCAGAGGCGAGGTCCCGGTTTGCATGCGTGTTTCGTCGTGGATCGCGGCTCTTTCCGCAGCAGAATCCGAGGAGCCCGCGTTGGCTCCTGGCGAACTGCTGCGGCTTGCGCCAGTACCCGAACCAGTGCCCGGGCCTTTCGCCGCGCCGGCTCCTGAGCTTGAACGTCCACCACCTGCCCCGCCTTCGGCACCGCGGCTTCTGCTTCTGTCACCCGCTCCGGCTGGAAACCCTGCACCCGATGAGCCCGCGCCGGAAACATGCCCCGTCGCTGGCGCGGCGCGCCCCCCCGTTGCCTTGGATTTGCTGCCCGCCGATGGAGAGTTTTCGGTAGAAGGCGTGCGTTTGACAAGGCCCCGCAGGTCAATGTCCACCATCACGTTTTCCTTGATCAGGAACTCGTTGGCCGCACGGTAGGCATCGAGCAGATGCGCGGTCAATTGCTGCTGGATCAGGTCCTGCACCATCAGCCACGATTCGCGCGACAAGGGTGCCAGCGTCCACTGCTCCACCAGGTTCTGCGAAAGGACTTCGGGTCGAAGAATATCTTCCTTCGCAAGTTCGGGGACCCCCTCCAGGCTCTGGATGCGCAGACGAAGATCGTTGAGTTCCCAGCTGGCGCTGTCCAACAGGCGCAAAGCCAAGCGTGAGGCGAGGATCTTGTTTTCCATCACCTCGTTGCCCATCAGCTCGAATTTCCCTGTGTCCGCCGCCATACGGACCGAGGCGGTTGGCGGGGTCAGCGCTTTTTTCCAGGCGTCAATGGTGGCGTTGACCCAGACTGCTTCATTGTCTTGAAATGCCAACCAGGCGTCACGCCTGGCCTGCATATCGCGGGCATTGCCGCTTTGCTCCATCAGGCCGGACAGCTTGACGCGAATGCCGCTGGCCAGCTCCGGAAGAATACGCGTTGCATGCCCCACAAACCGTTCACGGGCCTGCCTGGCAAGAAGTAGATCTCTTTTGGTGTTTGCGGCCACGAAGGTATTGTCTTGTTGCGACTTTCCTAAACCGTTGCTCCGGCATTCGGATCGTTGGGGTCTTCATCCTTTTTGCCCATTGGTTTAACCAGGTCTTCGCGTTTGATGCCCAGCCACATTGCAATGGCCGCAGCCACAAAGACCGACGAATAGATGCCAAACAGGATACCAATGGTCAGGGCCAACGCAAAATAAAACAGCGTCGGCCCGCCGAACAGCAACATCGACAAAACCATGATCTGTGTGGACCCGTGCGTGATGATGGTCCGGCTGATGGTGGAGGTGATCGCGTTGTCGATGATCTGCACAGTGCTCATCTTGCGGTAGCGGCGGAAATTCTCCCGGATACGGTCAAAGATCACCACCGACTCGTTGACCGAATAGCCCAGAACGGCCAGCACCGCCGCCAGCACGGAGAGCGAAAACTCCCACTGGAAAAAGGCAAAAAACCCGAGGATGATCACGACGTCATGCAAATTGGCAATGATGGCAGCCACCGCATATTTCCATTCAAAGCGAAAAGCCAGGTAAATCATGATGCCGACAACCACCATTGCCAGCGCCTTGAGGCCATCCTGTGCCAGTTCTTCGCCAACCTGGGGGCCGACAAACTCGGTCCGTCGCAAGGTGACCTGGGGGTCGTCGGTTTTCAGGGCGGCCATGACCCTCTCACTCTGCTGGGCCGTCGTTACCCCTTTTTGCGCAGGCAACCGGATCATCACCTCGCGCGCGGTCCCGAAATTCTGCACCTGGACATCGGTAAAACCCAGGCCGGCCACGGCACCCCGCACTTTTTCAACGTTCGCCGCTTGCGAGTAACTCACTTCCATCACCGTGCCGCCGGTGAACTCCACCGACAGGTGCAGACCGCGTGAAAACAGGAAAACGACGGCCAGCACAAAGGTCGTGAACGAAATCACATTGAAGACCAGGGCATGCCGCATGAACGGGATGTCCTTACGGATCTTGAAAAACTCCATGGCGTTCTCTTCTCGTTATTCTGTGGCTAGTTGACCGTGGCGGCGGATTTGCCCGTCCTGGCAGGCAAACCGGCATCTCCTGGCGGCCGCCAGACGGTGCCAATGGAGACTGATTTGAGTTTTTTCTGCCGACCATACCAAAGATTGACCAGTCCGCGTGAGAAAAACACTGCCGAGAACATGCTGGTCAGAATGCCGATGACGTGCACCACCGCAAAGCCCCGTACAGGGCCCGAGCCGAAAGCCAGCAAAGCCAGTCCGGCGATCAGGGTGGTGATGTTCGAGTCCAGGATGGTGGCCCAGGCGCGCTCATAACCAGTGTTGATGGCGGCCTGCGGCGCCGCACCATTGCGCAGCTCTTCACGTACCCGTTCATTGATCAGCACGTTGGAGTCAATCGCCATGCCCAGCGCTAGCGCCATGGCCGCCATGCCCGGCAGGGTCAGTGTCGCCTGCAGCATGGACAGAATCGCCACCAGCAGCAGTAGATTGACGGCGAGTGCAAGCCCCGAAAACAGGCCAAACAGCATGTAGTACACAGCCATGCAGGCCACGATGACCATAAAACCCCAGGCGACACTGTGGAAGCCCTTGGAAATATTTTCGGCCCCCAGCGTCGGGCCTATGGTGCGCTCCTCAATGATCTCCATGGGCGCCGCCAGCGACCCGGCGCGCAGCAGCAGCGCTAGGTCATTGGCTTCTGTCACGCTCATGGAGCCGGAAATCTGGAAACGGTTGCCAAGTTCGCTCTGGATCACCGGCGCCGTCAGTACCTCGCCCACGCCTTTTTCAAACAGCACAATCGCCATGCGCTTCTTGACGTTTTCCCGGCTCACGTCACGCATGATCCGCCCGCCCTTGGCATCCACGGTCAAATCTACCTTGGGCTGCTGGCTCTGCGAATCAAACCCTGGCTGGGCATCCGTCAGGCTTTCGCCGGTCAGGATCACCTGCTTTTTGACAATCACGGGCCGCCCGTCACGCTCAAGAAAGCGCTCCGAACCAAAAGGAACAGCACTGGAGCCGCTCTCGGCAGCGCGGCCCTCGGCACTTTCATCAACCAGCCGCATCTCCAGCGTCGCCGTGCGCCCCAGAATGTCTTTCGCCTTGGCGGTGTCCTGAACACCGGGCAACTGCACCACGATGCGGTCCAGCCCCTGCTGCTGGATCACCGGCTCGGCAACACCGAGTTCATTGATACGGTTGTGCAGCGTGACCATGTTCTGCTTGAGCGCCTGCTCCTGCACCAGGCGTGCTGCTTCGGGCTTGATGCGTGCAGTGAGTTTGTATTCCGTCCCCTCAGGCGCATCCACAGTCTGCAGATCCGGGAACTGGTCCTGCGCCAGCCCGCGAGCGGCGTCGAGCGTGGCCATGTCGCGGAACCGGATGTCAATGGCCTGCCCATTGCGGGTGATGCCGCCATGGCGGATGTTCTTCTCACGCAACCCCACCCGCAGATCGCCTGCCAGTGACTCCGCCTTTTTTGTCAATGCCGCCTGCATGTCCACCTGGAGCATGAAATGCACCCCACCGCGCAAGTCCAGCCCCAGATACATGGGCCGGGCATTGAGCGCGGTCAGCCAGGCGGGTGACCGCGACAACAGGTTGAGGGCCACGACATACGAAGACGCCGCCGGATCGCGCTCCAGGGCTTTTTCGATGGCATCCTTGGCTTTGAGCTGGGCATCCGTGTCGCCGAAACGCGCCTTGACCGAGGTGGCATCCAGGGTCACCGCATCGGCCCTGACGTTGGCCTCCCGGAGCACCTGCTCAATGCGCGCCACGGTCGTGCTGTCGATTTTGAGGCTGGCTTTGCTGCTGGATACCTGGACGGCAGGCGCCTCGCCAAAAAAATTGGGCAGCGTGTACAGCGCGGCAATCAATACCGCAAAGACAAGGATCGCATACTTCCAGGCCGGATAACGATTCATGAGCGTGCTGTTCCTGGGAAAACTAGGGGCGGTTAAAAAGGCCGGCCCATACCGGCCGGCCAGGAGAAGCGTTTACGACCTGATGCTGCCTTTGGGCAATACCTGAACGATGGCACTGCGCTGCAGCTGGACTTCAACACCCGTAGCAAGCTCCAGGCTCAGATAGGCCTCGCCCAGCTTGGTGACGGTACCGAGCAGTCCGCCCGCGGTCACCACCTCATCGCCTTTGGCCAGCGCATCAATCATGGTGCGATGCTCTTTCTGTTTTTTCATCTGCGGACGAATCATCACAAAATACAGGACCACAAACATCAGGACCAGCGGCAACATGCTGGTGAGCGA
Organism: Polaromonas sp.; assembly: GCF_039930745.1. Classification (GTDB taxonomy): domain Bacteria; phylum Pseudomonadota; class Gammaproteobacteria; order Burkholderiales; family Burkholderiaceae_C; genus Polaromonas. The sequence continues at coordinate 34,646 of NZ_JBDTTH010000006.1, forward strand.
CGACAGCATGCCGCCTTCGGCAGCAGCGGCGGGGGCGGTTTGTGCAAACGCGGAAGAAATAAACACGGCAGACTCCACAACAAGAGAAGGGCGCCCCCTGGCGCAAGCCGGGGGCAAAGAGAGCCTGATTGTATGCGGCCGGGCAGCGTAAGCAGTTGTAACCTGAGCGTGGGCAGGGGCTCTTTCGCCTGCTTCTTCCCCGGCCCGTCAAACGACGCTTTCGGGCTGATCGCCCGCGCCAATGCTGGGAAGCTTAGCCTCAGGCTGCTTGGCGTACCGCGACAGCCGGCTGACGAAATGCCGCCATGGCCTCGGTCCATTTCTGCTGTGCCAGCTCAGCATTGCGTGCCTTCACATGCCCATAACCCTTGATAAGCTCCGGGATGCGGGCAATTTCAACCGCGGCGGCATGGTTGTCCGCATCCAGCGAAGACAGCACCTCCTCCATGCTTGCCAGGTACTGGTTGATCAGCGCACGCTCCATCCTGCGCTCTTCGGTGCGCCCGAACGGGTCAAGTGCGGTACCGCGCAACCCCTTCAGCCTGGCCAGCACCTTGAATGCTGTCAGCATCCAGGGACCAAATTGCTGCTTCTGCAATTCGCCCCTGTCATTTTTCTTCGCAATCATCGGGGGTGCCAGGTGGTAATTGAGCTTGAAGTCGCCCTCAAACATCGCTCCCACCTTGTCGTGGAAGCTGCGATCGGTGTGCAGGCGCGCCACCTCGTATTCGTCCTTGTAGGCCATCAGCTTGAACAGATACCTGGCCACGGTCTGCGCCAGCAGCGTCTTGCCTAGCGCCGATTCGGCCTCCAGCACGCGCTTCACAAATTCCTCATAACGGCGTGCATAAGCCGTGTTCTGGTAATCCGTCAGAAACGCGACGCGGCGCGCCACCAAGTCCGCCAGGCCCTGGCGCGGCGTCGGCATGGCAATGACCTGGGCGGAAACAAACAGTTTTTCAACCGACGACAGGTCGTGCGCGGCACGCCGCCCCCATTCAAATGCGGTCTTGTTGTTGTCCACCGCCACGGCGTTGAGCTCGATGGCGCGCATCAAGGAAGCGTATTCCAGCGGGATCCACCCCTTTTGCCAGGCATAGCCCAGCATCATCGGGTTGGTGTATATGCTGTCGCCCATCAGCTTTGTAGACGCTGCATCGGCGTTGAAGGCTCCGACGCCGGGCAGGCCTACAGCCTTGACAATTTCGGCAGCGCATGCTTCGGCCGGGTTCTGCCAGTTCGCGTTGTGCACAAAGGCCGCGGTGGGCGTGCTGTAGGAGTTGAGTGCCACGTGGGTGCGGCCCTCGCGCATGCGCATCACCGTTTCCTTGCCGGCCGCCACGATGGGATCGCAGCCAATGATCAAATCGGCGCCGGCCATGCTGACACGGGTCGTGCGGATGTCGTCCTGGCTCGCGCCTATCAGCACATGGCTCCAGGTGGCGCCGCCTTTTTGCGCCAGGCCACCGGCGTCTTGCGTCACGATGCCCTTGCCTTCAATATGGCCGGCCATGCCCAGCAGCTGGCCGATGGTAATGACACCGGTACCGCCAACGCCGGCGACGACAATGCCCCAGACATCGCCGTTGACGCCGCGGGTCGAAGGAATCTGTGGCTCAGGCAAAGCGCCCATCTCAAAGGGCGAAGCGGCCTTGCCTTTGGCCTTCTTCTTGAGCTGGCCGCCTTCAACCGTCACGAAACTCGGGCAGAAGCCCTTGAGGCAGGACATGTCCTTGTTGCAGGTGGACTGGTTGATCTGGCGCTTGCGGCCAAACTCGGTTTCCAGCGGTTCGACGCTCAGGCAGTTGGATTGCACGCTGCAGTCACCGCAGCCCTCACAGACCAGCTCGTTGATGACCACGCGTTTGGCCGGATCCACCATGCTGCCGCGCTTGCGGCGCCGACGCTTTTCGGTAGCGCAGGTCTGGTCGTAAATGATGACGGTCGTGCCCTTGATCTCGCGAAACTGACGCTGAATGGCATCCAGTTCATCGCGGTGATGCACCGTCACGCCTTCGACCAGGGTGACGCCTTCGTACTTCTCCGGCTCGTCGGTTACCACCACAATTTTTGCCGCGCCTTCGGCCCGCATGGACTGGGCAATTTGCACCACCGACAGGCCTTCGGGCCGCTCGCCGATCTGCTGGCCACCGGTCATGGCCACCGCGTCGTTGTAGAGAATCTTGTAGGTGATGTTCACGCCCGAAGCAATCGACTGGCGCACCGCCAGCGAACCGCTGTGAAAATAGGTTCCGTCACCCAGGTTGGCAAAGATGTGCTGGTCGGTGGTGAAGGGTTGCTGGCCCACCCAGGGCACGCCTTCGCCACCCATCTGGGTAAAACCTGATGTGCTGCGGTCCATCCACAAGGCCATGAAGTGGCAACCAATACCGGCCATGGCACGCGAACCCTCCGGCACCTTGGTCGAGGTGTTGTGCGGACAGCCCGAGCAAAACCAGGGCTGGCGATCAGCCTTGACTTCCAGCACCTGCAGGGAACGCTCTTTGGCTTCCAGGATGGCCAGCTGCGTATCGATGCGCGCAGCCAGATCGCTGTCCAGTCCTAGCTTGCGAACGCGCTGTGCAATCGCCTTGGCAATCAAGGCTGGCGACAGGTCGGCATTGGCACGCAGCAGCGTGTTGGCCGTCGGGTTCGGCATGGACCATTCGCCACCGCTGAAGTCGCCGTCCACCTCGTTGAACTTGCCGTAGATGTTAGGCCGCACGTCGGCGCGCCAGTTGTAGAGTTCTTCCTTGAGCTGGTATTCGATGACCTGGCGCTTTTCCTCAACCACCAGAATCTCGCGCAGGCCAGTCGCAAATTCGCGCGTGCCCTGTGCTTCCAGCGGCCACACCACACCCACCTTGTGCAGGCGGATGCCAAGCTGCCGGCAAGTCGCGTCGTCCAGGCCCAGATCGATCAAGGCCTGACGGGTATCGTTGTAGGCCTTGCCGCTGGCAATGATGCCGAAGCGGTCATTCGGGCCCTCAATCACGTTGTAATTCAGGCGGTTGGCGCGGATGTAGGCCAGCGCGGCGTACCACTTGTAGTCGAACAGACGAGCTTCCTGGTCGAGTGCCGCATCGGGCCAGCGAATGTGCACGCCGCCCGGCGGCATTTGGAAATCAGTCGGTAGCTTGATCTGCACGCGCTCGGGGTCAATCATCGCCGTGGCGCTGGATTCCACAATTTCCTGGATGGTTTTCATCCCGGCCCAGACACCTGAGAAGCGGCTCATCGCAAACGCGTGCACGCCCAGGTCGAGGATTTCCTGCACATTGGCCGGAAAGAACACCGGCAGGCCGCAAGCCTTGAAGATGTGGTCGCTCTGGTGGGCCGCAGTCGAGCTTTTGGCCACATGGTCATCACCGGCCACCGCAATCACGCCGCCCCAAGGCGTGGTGCCAGCCATGTTGGCGTGTTTGAAAACGTCGGAGCAGCGGTCCACGCCCGGGCCCTTGCCATACCAAATGCCAAACACACCGTCGAACTTGTTGGTGCCAGGCGGTGAGAAGCCGAGTTGCTGCGTGCCCCACAGCGCGGTGGCGGCCAGCTCTTCATTGACGCCCGGCTGGAAAACAATGTTTTGCGCCTTCAGGTAACTGGATGCCTTCCACAAGGCTTGGTCATAACCGCCCAGCGGCGAGCCGCGATAACCACTGATAAAACCCGCCGTGTTCTTGCCTTGCATGGCATCACGCTGACGCTGCAACATGGGCAGCTTGACGAGCGCCTGGACGCCACTCATGAAAGCCTGACCGTAGTCCAGGCTGTATTTGTCGTCCAGCGTAACGGTCTCGAGAGCCTTGCGAATGTGTTCGGGTAGGGGCGCGTTCATCTTGTCTCCAATCGTGGGGCTGACACCGCCTTGTGGGCGAAGAAAAAAGGCTCACACCCGGGTAGGGTGATGCCTCTATATTAGGGAAAGTGTAGGCTCGATGCGCTGATAAGTCTTTGCTTTTTATGCCCTGTTTAGCCTGTTACGAGAAAGATTCTTGCTTAAAATAGGCACTTATGGAAACACTCGACAAGTTTGACCTTGCCATCCTGAATGAATTGCAAACCGATGGGCGTCTGAGCAATGCCGAACTCAGCGCTCGCGTCGGGCTGAGTGCCGCCCCGTGCTGGCGGCGCGTGCGGGCGTTGGAAGAGGGGGGTTTCATCAAGGGCTACCGCGCGGAAATTGATCGCCACAAGATTGGCTTGGGCGTATTGGCTTTTGTGCGCCTGGATGCAGACCGAAACACCGGCGACGCGACCAGCGCGATGGAAGAAGCCATCCGCAAACTGCCGGAGATCATTGCCTGCCACTACATCAGTGGCACCGGGACCTTCGAGCTGCAGGTAGTAGCGAGAGACCTGGACAGTTTTTCGCGCTTTGCGTTGAAAAGCCTGCTGAACCTGCCAAATGTCAAAGACATGCATACGAGTTTTTCACTCGGCGAAATCAAGGCCAGCAGCGTGCTTCCACTGGGCCACCTGTCGGGCAAGGCCACGTAAGATCTTCTTTATGGCCATTCATCGCCGCAAAGCTGTTCTCGCCTTGTTTTCAGTGCCTTTTATGGCTCTAGCCCTTGCTGTGCGGGCGCAAACAGCTCCTGATTTAATAGCAAATCCAGCCGCCCTGCCGCTGCGCAATCTGCAAATCGAAGTGCGGCAACTACGTGATAGCAGCCAGTCGCAGAACGCCCTGGGCGCCTCGGGCAATGTGCGGCTGCAGCCCGGCCAGTCCGGCGCACACGTCAATATCACTGCGCAAAACGACCAGCGCAATGACTCGAACCACCTGACCCAGCGACTGCTGGTACTCAATGGCCGCAGCGCGAACATCATGCTGGGCAACAGTGTCCCCCTGCGGCTGCTGCACAGCTTTGTGCAAGACGGCGTGGTGCGTTATGGGAGCGGAACCGTGCTGGTCAGCGCGGGCAGCGGTTTTTCTGCCATGCCGCTCTGGCGGGGTGGCGACAGTGCCGAGCTGGAACTGGCCGCTGTGCAAAACACGCGCAACGCGATGTCTCCGCCCACCGATTCCCGGGTGGTGACCACCCTGGTGGTGCCTCTCAACGAATGGATGACGGTGGCCGAGTCGGATGAAGCCGCTGCAGGCAACAGTTCCACCCCGTTCAACAATACGCAGTCAGCAAACCGGTCGGCGTTGACGGTGCAATTGCGGGTTTCCTTGCGCTAGCCGCCTGCTGCACAAGCAAGGAAGGCCTGAACGGCTCCTCCTCTTTAGTCCCGCACGCAACGCGCCTTCAGCGGTAGCTGGGGGTAATGCAGCACCGCCTCGCGCCCGCCTGGCCCCAGGCCAAATTCAGCCCGCATGCGTGTGTTGCCATAGACCGGCTGCGAAGGACCCTGACCACCGGCATCGCGAAAAAGCACGTCTGACTCGCGCGAACTCTCGATCAGCGCGCTGTCATCCACAAACCGCACACTGAAGTCAACGCCGTGTTCACAGCGGTAACGGGTCACCGCAGCGCCCGTACCTGAGGAGGCACAAGCCGACAGCATCGCGACCAAAACCAGCAAGGGAAACAACCGGTTTTGGGACGCCATGATCATTTGGGCCACAACACCCACAGCCGCAAAGGCTGGTTCACCCGGCTGGCGAGTTCACCAGCCTGCGGGCCGGTGCCGGCAAAATAGTCGGCCCGCACGGCGCCGATGATGGCGCTGCCCGTATCCTGCGCGATCACCAGTTTTTGCAGGTCTGCCGCCGCCCCGCGCGAGGCGAGCCAGACCGGGGTGCCGTAGGGAATGCTCTCCCGGTCCACGGCAATCGAGCGGCCCGGCGTCAGGGGCACGCCTTGGGCGCCACGCGGTCCGAAGGCAGCGTCCATCTCGGTCAAAGCTTCTTCGCGGAAAAAGATGTAGCGCGGATTGCTCCAGAGCAGCTGTGATACGCGTTGCGGGTTTTGTGCCGCCCAGGTCTTGGTCGACTCCGTCCAGGGAGCGGCCATACGGCCCTGGCCCTGATCGACCAGCCATTGGGTGATGCTGCGGAAGGGCTGTTCGTTGGAGCCCGCGAAGGCCACGCGCACGGTACGCTGCACCCCGTCGGCTTCGGTGACAGCCAGCCGGCCCGAACCCTGGATATGCAGCGACATGGCATCGACAGGGTCGGCCAGCCAGGCGATTTCCCGCCCCCTCAGCGCCGCCTGCGCCTCCGGCAGCGTCTCGATTTCCTGGCGCGTGTACCAGGGCTTGCGCCCGCCCAAGCCCGCCGGCGGCTGGTACAGCGGCACTGCATACCCATTGCCGGGCTGCCGGCTGGCCTTGAACAGGGGCTCGTAATAACTCGTGAGCAAACCGTCGGCCTGGCCCTGCAGCGTTTCGACGCGGTAAGGCTGTAGCCGGCGGGTCATCCAGGCGCGCTGCTCGTCCCCGGTGGCAATGCTCAAGCGTCGCACCTCGCCGCACAAGGGCGCAAACGCCGGGCCGGGCCGCTCGCAGCTTTTGAGCCAGGCATTCCAGGCCTCAAACAGGGCATCGCTTTCAAACCCCGGCAGTTCGCTCCAGGCCACCGGCACCCAGCGGCTCTTGCCACGCATCACGGCAGGCGCCTGGGCCGCCGCCTCGGGGCGCACGGGCACACTGGCGCTGGCAGGCCCGGGTGGCACTGGCATGGGCGCCCGCGGCGTCGCGCAGGACACGAGAACCAGCGCGGTGGCGATAATGGCAAGGGTCGGTGTTATCCGGGGAAAAACAGTCATGGCCTTACTTTTACTCGAAGCCCTGGGGGCCTTGCTCATTCTGGTCTTCATTGTCTGGTGGACGATGTTCTCCGGCCGCAGCAAGGGCGAGATCAAGGAAGACCTCCAGCGCGAAGCCGATCCCCGGAAGCCGGGAGATTCGCTATAAATTACGGAGCAGGTTGGCCAGCTCCACCGCCGACTTTACCCGCATTTTGTCAAAAACTCGGGCCCGGTGAACTTCCACCGTCCGCACGCTGATGTCCAGCTGGTCGGCCACCAGCTTGTTCGGCAGCCCCTCCACCACCAGCCGCATCACGCCGCGCTCGCGCTCGGTCAGACCGTCCAGCCGGGTCTGCAGGCTGGTATGTTCGCTGCGCAGGGCCAGCGCCGCCGCAGACCGCGCCAGCGCCTGCTCGATGCGGTCCACCAGCACGTTGTCGGAAAAGGGTTTTTCGCAAAAATCGAAAGCCCCGCGCTTGACGGCATCGACCGCGGTCGGCACGTCGGCATGGCCGGTCAGAAAAATCACCGGAAGCGTCGGCAGCAGGCCGTAGCCAATCAGCTTTTCAAACATGGCCAGGCCACTCAGGCCGCTCATGCGCACATCCAGCAAGGCGCATGAAGGCGAAGTGACGTCAAAGGCGCCCGATATCCGCGCGTCAAATGCTTCGGCGCTGGCAAAGGTCTCACTGTTCAGGCGTCGGGAACGCAGCAGCCAGGCCAGCGCCTCGCGCACGCTGGCGTCGTCATCCACGATGTACACCGCAGCATTCTGGATGGGTTCCATGCCAACTCCTTCTTGGTACTTGTCAACAAACCGCCGCTTCATGCGGCGTGGCGACGGTAACCGCCACCGGCAATGTAAAGGTAAAAATCGTACCCTGAGGCTGTACCGGCTCAAAGCCGAGAAAGCCACCATGCTGCTCGATCACCGTGCGGCACAGGCTCAGCCCCAGCCCCATGCCTTCGGCCTTGGTCGTGAAAAACGGGGTGAAGAGCTTGCGCGCCACCTCCTCCGGAATGCCCAAACCATGATCGATCACGGCAAACTCCACCCAGCGGCTTTGCGCATTCGAGGCCGCCGCCCGCACCCGCAAGGTCAGCAACCTGTCGGAGCGTCGGCCTTTGTCCAGCCCCTGCATGGCCTGCATGCCGTTGCGCGCCAGATTGAGCAGGACCTGCTCAACCATGGTCCGGTCGCACATCACGGACGCGCAGCTTTCGTCCACCTGCATCAGCACCCGGACCCCCAGCTTGCGCGCCTGCAGGCTGACCAGCGGCATCACCGCATCGAGAAGCAGGCGCGGCGCTATCGGCTCGCGCACCTGCTCGCGCCGGCGCACGAAGTCATGCACGCTCTTGATGACCTTGCCGGCGCGCTCGGCCTGCTCCGCGATGCGGCGCATGGCCAGTTGCAGATCTTCGCTGTTGTCTACCGGCTGCGCTTCGGCCGCGGCGCTTTGCAGCAAATTGAGCGAACCCGTGGCATAGCTGGAAATGGCTGCCAGCGGCTGGTTCAGCTCATGGCTCAGCAGCGAAGCCATCTCGCCCACCGTGGCCAGCCGGGCTGTGGCCTGCAGCCTGTCCTGGCTGGCCCGCGACAGCTCTTCGATGCGCCGCTGTTCGCTGACGTCAAGAATGGCGCTCATCCAGCCGGTCTGTTTACCCACGGCATTGATCAGCGGCGCCTCGATGATCAGCACCGGGAAACGTGAGCCGTCGCGCCGCATGAACACGGACTCGAAGCCCTCGCGCGGCAAGGTCGCACCCACGGCCAGCCGGCTGGCCTGCCGCTGCTGGTATTCCTCCGCCAGCTCCGGTGGCCAATAAGGCGGCGGCGTGGTGTGCTTGAGCAACTCGCTGGCCTCTAGTCCCACCATCTGGCAAAACGCCGGATTCACATAGGTTACGCGGCCCTGCAGATCCCTGGCGCGCATGCCGGTGACCAGCGAATCCTCCATGGCCTTGCGAAATGCCAGCGCGTCGGCCAGGTCGTGTTCGACCTTCAGGCGCCGGCGCATGTCGCGGCCCAGCAGCGCCAGCACCGCCACCAAAGCAATTGACATGGCAGCGACCAGCGCCGTCAGCAGATTAGGGAACAGTGCCGGTGTTCCGACCTGACGCTCCAGTCTGAGCACCATGGTATTGCCCGGCAAATCAAGCAGATGCTGCGCAATATAGGTCCGGCTGCCGCGCGCCGGGGTGCCGTGCATGGCCAGGCGCGTCCCATCAGCCTCGGTGAACGCCACCCCTTGCCCCCGCGCCAGCTGCTTGCCGACCAGTTCGGACAAGATGTCCGGCAGTGAATAAGTCCCCACCAGATAACCCGCCAGGTGGCCAGCCACTGACACCGGCAGGCACATGTCCAGCACTTCCAGCCCCAGGCCGTCGGCCTGCGGCAGGAAGTAGCTGGTTGAATAAGCCGGTCCGCTGAAGCGGCGCGCCGCCGCGCAGGCAAAACCGACATCTGCCTGGGTGTTGTCCCGGCCCAGACGCTCAAACACCGGGAGACGATAGGGCGTCTCGACATGGGACACCGTGTCCAGTGCCAAATCCCGCCACTCCAACCGCATGATCTCCCGGCGCGCGTGCAGCAATTCGGCCGCCGGCACACGCCATGCCTCCGGGCTCGGACTGCTGGCCTGCAAGGCCTGCATGCTCTGGACATTGCGCGTCAGCGCAGCGCGGATATCGGTGGCCATCTGCACCACGTCCTGCTCCATCCGGCTTTGCACCTGGCTCGATTCGTAGCGCCCGGCGAGCCAGACCAGGGTTGACAAAAGGCCCGCCAGCAAAGCGACCAGCAGCGCCCACAAGGCCCAGCGCCGGCTCCAGCGACGCCGGCCCGCAGGCGGGGCAGGGGTTTCAGCCCCGTCGGATGGACTCACAACACCCCGTGATTGAGTGCGGGCAGCTGCAGGCGAACTGCTCGCAGACGCTCGGCGGAGACCTGCGCCATGACCACCGCCGGATTCTGCGCGTGCTGCGCCAGCACCTCGCCCCAGGGGTCCACCACCAGGCTCTGGCCCCAGGTGTGGCGGCCATTTTCATGCGCTCCGCCCTGCGCCGCAGCCACCACATAGGCCAGGTTTTCAATCGCCCGTGCCCGTAGCAGGGCTTCCCAGTGCGCCTGTCCGGTGGTCCGGGTAAACGCACTGGGCACGAGCAGCACATCCGCCTTCATGGCCCGGTACAGCTCGGGAAAACGCAGGTCATAGCAGATGCTCAGTCCCACCCGATAGTTGTGGCCATCGGCAGAGGGCAGCTCGAAGGTGACCGGTTCCGCGCCGCATTCGATCACGCGCGATTCGTCGTACTGCTCGATCCCGTTGTCGAAACGGAAAAGGTGAATCTTGTCGTAGCGCGCGACACACTGCCCCGATGGCGCATACACCAGCGAACTGTTGCGCACGTGGCGGCGGTCGCTGGCGCGCAGCGGCACGGTCCCGCCCACCACCCACAGGCCGAGTTCGCGCGCGGACCGGGCCAGGAAGTCCTGGATCGGCCCCTCGCCCGCCGCCTCCTGGACCTCCAGCTTGTCGGTGTCTTTCAGGCCCATCACGCAAAAATACTCGGGCAACACCGCCAATTCGGCGCCTTGCGCGGCAGCGCGCTCCAGCAACTGCCGGGCCACCGCCAGGTTGGCGGCGACATGGATGCCTGAAACCATTTGAAGGGCGGCGACGTGCATGTTTACCTCTTCAGGGTGCTGTCGTCACCGGGCAGGGCTCCGGTCACGGGTTTGCGATTGACCTTGGTGATTTTCGGATTGTTCCAGGTCCCGTCAATGTGGAATTCCTGGGTCGTGGCCTCGCTCAAGGGTCGTCGCAGGAAATACTGGGCCAGGAAGGTGCCCAGGCCGATGGCCGGGTTGATCACAGTGGCAATCAGCGACGCGGTGCCGGCATTGATTTCCGGGACCACCACCACCGTCAGGTTCTGCGTTTCCTTGGCAATGTCGGCGGTGCCTTCCATCAGCACGGCGGCATTGACACCCTTCATCTGCAGGTTGTTGGTAAAAGCCAGGCCCCGGTCGATGGTGACATCGCCGCGCACGAAGTCAAAGGAAAAGCCATCGGAAAAAACATCCCGGAAGTCCAGCGTCAAGCGCCTGGGCAAAGCCTGCAGGCTCAGCACCCCGAGCAGCTTGGCGATGCCGGGGTCGGCCTTGAGGAACTGGCCCGAAGCCACATTCACATTGAACTGCCCGCTCAGGCTCGGGTAGTCCAGGCTCAGCGGCGAGCCTATCCAGGCGATCTGGCCCTCGAGCTTGCCCTTGCCGCGGCGAATCACATCGCTCATACCAAACCGCTTGAGCAGCTCACCCGAATCCGCAATATCAAGCTTGAAATTCATTACCGTACGGCGCTTCTCGCCCGCCGCGCGCGCCCCGCTCGCGGCAGCGGCCTGCTGCGCGTCAACAGCTACCCAGTTGCCGGTGGCCGTCAGGGTTGCTTCCGGCACGATGACATTGAGCTTGTTCAGCCGCCACTCGCGCACACCGCCTTCACGGGCCACCGTACCGGCACCGCGATTGACCGCGTCAACTTCCACCCGGCCCAGCTTTTTGCCGCGCAGTTCCATGTCCTCGACGACGATGTCGAGCGCCGGAATATTGGCGGGCTGTTCGTTGAGGATGGCCTCAACCTCGCTGGCAGTGCTCTGGCCCAGGCTCAGGCGCGACAGGCGTCCATACAGGCGTCCGGCGCCGGCGCCACCGGGCTGGCGGAACTCGACATAGCCATTGAGTTCGGCCGCATCCACGTTGGCACGCCAAGTCAGGCCATCACGCGAACCGCCCAGCACCACGTTGTGCAGCGTGCGCCCCTCCAGCAACAGTTCGTTGGCACGAATCGCCAGGGTGGTCGGCAGGTAGCTGAGCACGGCGCTGGCCGGGGTCAGCCGGCTGCCGGCGGCTGGCGGGGCTGGGCTGGCATCGGTCGAAATACTCAGCACCTTGTCCCAGGCGTCAATGTTCACCGTGGCCAGGTTGATGTTGGCCACCACCCCGCTGTCCGGCAGCGGCGCACTTTCATCAGGCTGCAGGCCGATGGCCAGGGCACCGCGCAGGACACGCGGTTCCGGTCCGCTGATATCGCGCACATACACCACCGAAGCCAGCTTCCCCACACTGAGCGTCAGCTGGTCCTGGGTCGGCTGGCCCGCGCTAATCGACTCGCGCAGCGCCGTGTTGTCAAAACGCAGGGGCAGGGCAGCGTCCGCGGTTTTGGTCAGGGGCGCGGGCAGGCTCAGCGCCATACCTTGCAGGTTGCTGGCCAGACTGAACTCGATCATGCCTTTCCGGATGCCCATGCTGGCGGTGTAGGCGGCCGCACCGCTGGCATGCGCGCCCAGGCGTGCCGCCAAGCCCAGTTCCCTGGCCTGGCGCAGCCCTTCTGCGCTCAGCGTCCCCTGCGCCCGGATAAACACGAGTGCGTCGGGAAATTCCAGGGGCGCCGCAGCAGGCCGGGTCGGGCCGGTCGCCGCCGGCCGCGCGCCGCCTTCCAGGCGAACCTCACCGCCCAGCATGCGGGCCTGGCCGCCACTGATCCCAAAACCATTTTCGGTGAACGTCACCAGCCCCTTCGCCCGCGTCAGCTGCGGCGTGTCAGGGGCGAACTGCACATCGTTGCCCGCCAGGCTGACACTGCCCTGGACCCGGGACTTCTCAATATTCGCCAGCGGCAGGCTGAGCGCAAACTTGTAGTCGGCGGCGCCGGATGCCACGGTTCTGGCCAGCGCCTTGCCAGTGATTCCCCCCAGTGGCGAGGTATTGACGAAACCCACCGCCTCCGCCAGCGGGCCTTTGAGCCCGGCATCCACCTGCACGGTAGCTGTATGCATGAGGTCCGGAATGCGCGCCTCGGCCTTGACCAGCTGCAGGCCTGGAAAACCGGCGACGCGGCCAGTTGCGCCATTGACCTGCATGGAAGCACGGTCGAAGACCAACTCGCCATCAAGCTCGGTCAACGCCGGCCAGGCGCCGGCTTCCCGCGGGTGCACTGATTTGGGTACATAGAAAAAATGGGCCTTGTCCACCTTGGTCGACACCTTGAATTCACCCTTTTTGGGATCGGCAAAAGGCATGTCTTTCAGGTTGCCCTTGAGCTTGAACTTCACATCGCTGAGCGCGCCTTGCGTCACCGCATCGCGTACATAGTGGCGCACCTTGTCCGGCAGGATCAGCGGCAGGTAGCGGTGAACCCTGCTGCCATCCCCGCGGCTGAGGCTGCCCTGCAAATCCAGGACACCGGGAAACCGGCTGTCATGCGCAACGCCACCGGTGGCAGTCCCGGCCGTTTCCGCGGTGTGCCAGTTCGCCTGTGCGCTGCCCTGGGCGTCGGCATTGGCAAACACCATGTTGCGCAGCTGCACGTCAATTTTCGGACCGGTCAGCTTCCACTGGGCATCCGCAGAGAACTGGTCGAGCAGCAGTTGCGGGTCTTCAAAAATCCCCGGCAGATGGAGGGCGCCATTGGCGATCTTTAGACGAGCCTGGCCGGCCTGGTGTGTCAGATCGAAGTCCACCGCGGCGCCGCGCACGCCGGGCCGGTCGGCATGTGTCGCGGCCTGCGGCGCAATCTCAAGCTGCGTTACACGCCCTTTGGCCGAGTAGGCCATGGGCGCATCCAGCGCGCCCTGCCATCTGGCCTCGACGACTTCCACCAACCCCTTAGGTGCCAGCGCAGCAATCATCGAATGCGCGGCGTCTCCCAAGGGCAGCCGGTTGGCGATCAGCGCGAGGGCCGCCAGATCGAGTTTGTCTGCCTTGATTTCGCCACGTGCCGGCGCCCGGCCTTCCGCGCCGGTGTAAACGATGGAGGCATTGCCGCCCGGCCATTGCAGGCCGTCGTGGGTGCGAAACTGCAATCCTTCGGTGGCGAAATCAAAGCCGCCTGCAAACTGCCGGCCGCCGAAACGGCCGACGACCGATTGCAGCGCCAATGGCTGCAGTTTTCGGCCCAGCTTCGCATCAACTTCCAGCAGAGCCACGTCGGCCGTCCCGCCGGTGATCTGCCCACCATCGACATCGGCCCAGGCGCGCAACGCGCCACTGCCCGTCCGCAGGTCGATGCCCAGGGTGTCCAGGCTGGCGTAACGCTTGACCTCGGACACATCGACACGGCCGAACTCGGCATAAAGCTGGCCGGCCCACTGGCGCCACTGCCCGGCACCGTCCGACCACAGCGGCTCGCGAAACATGCCGCGCAGGCTGAAACGTTCGCCCCAGGCCGCCGGCGGCGTGGCATCCAGGCGCATCAGGTGACGCCGGCCTGGGTTGCGCAGGGCCCAGTCCACCTGGGTCAGGGCCAGTGGCGGTGCCTGTCGCAAATCGTCGATCCAGCGCACAGTGCCGCCGCGGATGACAAACTCGGTTTGCGAAAAAAACCAGTCGGCGATGGCGCTGCTGTCCTTGCCGGGCTCCAGCGACACGGCCAGGCCGGCCACATAAATCTTTCCGTCCGCCGTACGGTGAATATCGAGTTCGGGTTGGTCAATATAGAGTTGCTCGAAGCCCAGACCCCACAGCGAAGAGGGCGATACGGCTGCCAGGATGCGCGGCAGGCGCAGGGCTTCGCGCCCCAGGACATCCAGCAAGACCACGTCGCGCAGTTCGAACGAAGGAACCAGGCCGCCTGAACGGGCCGTGATCTGGCCAATACGTACCGGTGTACCCAGCGCCTGGCTGGCCACCGTTTCGAGGCGCGGGCGGAATTCGCCGATTCGCGGCACAATCCAGCCGTGAAGTACGGCCCAGGCCATACCAAAAAGAACCCAGAACGCCAGCACCAGCCACAGGGCCAGACGCGCGACAAGCGCGGCAAATTTGAGACGTCGTGAGGCAAGCGCTGGCTGGGAGGGTGTCGTTTGATCCATTGGCATGAGAATTATGACCTTCAGCGCTTCCGTCCGTTCCACGCCACCCAGGCAAGTTTAGTGATGTTCATGCCATCGACCGGACTTTCGGCCATACCAGAGGCGGCATCAGGCTATTCCCGCTTTGTCCAGCGCATACGGCGGCGTTATGGAGAGCAGCTGGCCTTGTTGCCGGTCGGAACACCGGTGCGGGCCACGATGCAGACGGCCTATGAGGCCCTGCAGGCGCAGGGTTTGGACACCGGTGCCGCCCTGCGGGTCTTGCGCCAACTCGTCATGGAACGGCTTGTCGTTCTTGATTGTGATAGGGCCCCCACGCTTGTCGCCTCGCGTGCCTTCGGCGGTGCGCCGCCCCGGTCACCGGAAGAAGCGGCTGAACCTGCCCAGTGCAGCGCAGATGGCGGAGGCGCGGCTCTGGAGGTCGTGACCCGGGCCATGACGGAACTGGCGGAGCTGGCCCTGGACATTGCGATCTGTGAATCACGTCCGCCATTGGATGCGCTGCATGGCATGCCCCAGGTACCCGGCGCACCCGGTGCGCGGGCCCAGCTGTGGGTCGTCGGTATGGGCAAGCTCGGGGCCAGGGAACTCAATGTTTCCAGCGACATCGACCTGATCTACGTGTACGACCATGACGGTGAAACCGCCGGCCAGGCAAGCGGGCGGGGCGTCATCTCCAACCATGAATATTTCGCGCAGCAGGTCAAGGCCATCTACAACCTGATCGGGGAAACCACGGAGCACGGCTTTGTGTTCCGGGTCGACCTTGCGCTGCGGCCCAACGGTAATTCCGGGCTGCCCGCGGTCTCGCTCAGCGCACTGGAAGAATATTTCCAGGCGCAAGGCCGCGAATGGGAGCGTTTTGCCTGGCTCAAGAGCCGGGTGGTGGCGCCGCTCGAATGTATTCAAAGCGGTTCGGCCCAGGCCTTGCGAGGCTCCGTGCTGCCTTTTGTGTTCCGGCGCTACCTCGACTACAACGTGTTCGACTCCCTGCGCATCCTGCACCGGCAGATCCGCGAGCACGCGGCCAAACGCGCGGCGGGGCACCCCGAACGCGCCAACGACGTGAAAATGTCGCGCGGCGGCATTCGCGAAATTGAATTCACCGTGCAGTTGCTGCAGGTGGTGCGCGGCGGACAGTTTCCCGAGCTGCGCACCCGGCCGACGGTCGATGCCCTGCAGCGTGTGGCCAGCGCCGGCCTGATGGCGCAGGCCACAGCCGAGGCGCTGATGCGTGCCTACGATTTTCTGCGCCGTGTCGAGCACCGCATCCAGTACCTGGACGACCAGCAAACCCACGTACTGCCCACCCGCGACGACGACCTGGCCTGGATCGCGCAGACCCTGAGCTACAGCAACTGTTGCGCTTTCCTCAGCGAGCTGGACACCCATCGGGAACTGGTGGCCCAGGAGTTCGACACCTTGCTGGGCAAAAAAAGCGACTGCAAGGGCTGTGGCAAATCGGCCCCGGCGGCCCCGCAGGACCTGGAGGAGCTGCTTGAAAAACTCGGAGATACCTTGCCTGACGGCTTCCGCGCCCGTCTGGCGCTGTGGCGAACACACCCGCGCGTGGCGGGGCTGCGCGACGATGCGCGCGCACGCCTGGTCCGGCTGGTTCAACGCACAGCCCAGTGGCTGACCGAAGGGCGTGTCGGCGAGGAAGCGGCCGTGCGCCTTCTTGACTGGATAGAACCGCTGCTGCGCCGCGAAAGTTACCTGGCCCTGCTGCTCGAGCGCCCCGCCGTGCATGAGCGGCTGCTGCGCCTGCTTGGCGCGGCCAAATGGCCGGCGCGCTATCTGCTCCAGCACCCGGGCGTGATTGACGAGCTGGCGAGCGACGCCGTGCTGCACGAGCGTTTTGATGGCGCTGTCTTCATGCACGAATTGCAGCAGCGGCTGGCCGCGCTGCGCCGTACCGGCGAGGACGACGAGGAAACCTGCCTGAACCTGCTGCGCCGCGCTCACCATGCCGAGGTTTTCCGCACCCTGGCGCGCGACGTCGAAGGGGCACTGACGGTCGAGCAGGTCGCCGACGACCTCAGCGCGCTGGCCGAAGCCGTGCTCAAGATCACCACCGACTGGTGCTGGCAACATCTGAAAAGCCGCCACCGCGAGGCGCCACAGTTCGCCATCATTGCCTACGGCAAGCTGGGCGGCAAGGAACTCGGCTATGGCAGCGACCTCGACATCGTGTTTGTCTACGAGGACGAAGACGAGCGCGCCCCCGAGGTCTACGCGGCCTTTGTGCGCAAGCTGATCAACTGGCTGACCATCAAGACCAGCGAAGGCGACCTGTTCGAGATCGACACGGCCTTGCGGCCCAACGGCAACTCGGGGCTGCTGGTCACCCGCTTCGAGGCCTATGCCAACTACCAGCAACAGCGCGGCAGCAACACCGCCTGGACCTGGGAGCATCAGGCCATCACCCGCGCGCGCTTTGTTCTCGGCGCCGAATCGCTGCGCGAGCGGTTCGACCAGGTGCGCCTGGCCGTGATCACCGCCCCGCGCGACATCCTCGCGCTAAGCCGTGAAATTGTTGCCATGCGCAAGAAGGTGCAGACGGCCCACCCGGTCAAACGCCCCCACGCTACGCTGCCCCCCGAGGGGGCTCTCGCATCTAGGGGCGGCCCGTCGGCATTCGAGGGCGAAAAAACCGGTGAAAAATTCGACGTCAAACACAGCTCCGGCGGCATGGTGGATGCCGAGTTTGCCGTGCAATTCCTGGTGCTGTCACAGTCGCGCAACCACCCGGAGCTGGTTGACAACGTCGGTAACATTGCCTTGCTGCAGCGCGCCGAGGCGGTCGGGCTGCTGCCGGCTGGCCAAGGCGAGGCCGCGGCCCGTGCCTACCGCGAGCTGCGCCGTGTCCAGCACCATGCGCGGCTCAATGAGGAACCCACCCAGGTGGCCCCGCCGGCACTCCAGGCCGAGCGTGACGCCGTACTTGCCGTGTGGGTCACCGTGTTTGAAGACGGCCTCGTGCCAGCCACAGCCTGACGGCCACCGGCGCGGACACGGGGCGTTTTTCGCCCTCCTCGCGTCCGGCGCATTGCCCACGGATGTATTCAATTGAAACAATTGTCTTAACTAAATCAATCGTTTGATTTAGGTGCTCTAATCGGCCCATGAAATCCGCCTCTCTTACCTCGCCAGCCGCCGCCGGCGCCAGCCCGGAGGTCCGCAGGCAACGTTCTGACGGCGCCGAAGCCAGAGAGCATCTGCTGCTCACCGCCTTGCGGCTGTTTGCCGAAAGGGGATTTGCCAAAACATCAACACGCGAGATTGCGCTGGCGGCCGGGGTCAATATTGCTGCCATCAGCTACTACTTCGGCGACAAGGCCGGGCTCTACCGTGCGGTGTTCACCGAACCCATGGGCAGCGCCAAGGATGACATCGCGCTGTACGACCAGCCCGGCTTCACCTTGCGGCAGTCCCTGCAAGGTTTTGTCGCCAGTTTTTTGAACCCCATGAAACAGGGCGAGTTCATTCAACAGTGCACCCGCCTGCATTTTCGCGAGATGCTGGAGCCCACCGGTGTCTGGGCCGAGGAACTCGACAAGGGCATCAAGCCCGCCCACGCTGCGCTGGTGGCCTTGCTCGGCCGGCATCTCGGCGTCACCCGACCCGATGATGATCTGCACCGTCTGGCCTTCAGCATCACCGGCCTGGCCTTGCAGATGTTCATCACCCGCGACGTGATCGAGGGTATACGGCCACAACTGATTGCCACGCCGAAAGCGATTGACCTCTGGGCGGCCCGCCTGGTGGATTTTGCCGAGGCCATGGTCGCTGTCGAACTGGCCCGGCGCCAGTCCCTTGCCTCTCCCAAGAATCTTTCAAAGAAGAACAAGACATGAGAAACACCCGCTTGATCGCCTCTGCCCTGGTGCCGCTGATGCTGGGCGCCTGCGCGCTGCATTCCCCGCCTGACAAGGTTTCCGCCAATACGCCGTCGCAGTGGTTCGCCCCGCTGCCCACGCAAGTCCAGACGGCAGGGCTTCCGCACAAGGGGACGTTGACCGACCTGACGCAGTGGTGGCAGCAGCAGGGCGACCCGCTGCTGGTTGAGCTGATCAGCGCCGCCCAAGCCGTGAACCCGACGGTGGCAACAGCGCGTTCGCGCATCGAGCAGGCCCGCGCCACGCGGGTAGCGGCCGGCGCGGCCCTGCTGCCCTCGCTCGATGCCACGGCCAGTATCAGCCGCGGCCGCACGCAGCCAGCCACCGGGCCCGGCGCCGCGCCGGTGATCACCACCGCGCAAACGGGTTTGCAGGCGGCCTGGGAGATTGATGTGTTCGGCGGCAGGCTCGCCGGCCGCGATGCCGCCACCGAGCGCCTGGCCGGTGCCCAGGCGCAGTGGCACGATGCGCGCGTCTCGGTGGCGGCCGAAGTTGCCAACCAGTATTACAGCCTGCGCACCTGCCGGCAGCTGGAAGCCGTGACGCAGTCCGACGCCACCTCGCGAGGGGAAACCGCCCGCCTGTCGGACCTCAGCACCAAGGCCGGCTTTACTGCACCGGCCACCGACGCCCTGGCGCGCGCCAGTGCCGCCGAGGCCAGCGCGCGCGCCACGCAGCAGCGCGCTCAGTGCGAGCTGGACATCAAGGCGCTGGTGGCCCTGACCGGGCTGGCCGAGCCGGATATAAGACAAAAAGTAGCTCAAGCCCCCGAACCACGGGCGCAAGCAGCTATGTTTTCAATAGCATCCGTGCCGGCCGATGCGCTGACTCAGCGCCCCGACGTGTTCAATGCCGAACGCGAAGTGGCCGCCGCCAGCGCCGATGTCGGCAGCGCCCAAGCCGAGCGTTACCCGCGCCTGAGCCTGAGCGGCTCCATCGGCAACTCGCGTTTTCGCAGCGGCGGCGTGACCACCACCCTGGACACCTGGTCCATCGGCCCGCTGGCTCTGAGCCTGCCGTTGTTCGACGGGGGACGCCGGGCAGCGGATGTAGATGCCGCGCGGGCGCGGTACGAGGAAGCGGCAGCGCTCTACCGCGCCCGCGTCCGGCAAGCCGTGCGCGAGGTCGAGGAAGCCCTGGTCAACCTGCAGAGCACGGGCGCGCGCGAAGGCGATGCGCAGACCGCCGTGGCCGGCTACCGCGCGTCTTTCACCGGCACCGAGGCGCGTTACCGCAACGGCCTGGCCAGCCTGGTGGAGCTGGAGGACGCACGCCGCGCGCAGCTGGGCGCCGAAACCACGCTGGCTTCACTGCAGCGCGAACGCCTGTCGGCCTGGGTAGCGCTGTACCGCGCCATGGGCGGCGGCTGGACGCCGGCCATGGCCGGGCCGGAAGCCACCCCTGCCGCGCCCTCCATCGCGCAAGCCCGTCCTTGACCTTTCCCTCCCTCTTTATCGTCATTGTTTGATTCCAAAAACACCATGAACAAATTCAAACTCAAACCTGTTGCCGTGATCGCCATCCTTGTTGTTGCTGTGGCGGCGGGCGCCTTCTTTTTTCTTTCTTCCGGGAAGTCCGGGGATGCTGCGGCAGACGCCAAGGCCGCGCCCAAGCCGGCCCTGACCGTGACCGCTGCCCAGCCCCAGCCAGCACGTTTGGCCATCGCACTGGCCGCCAACGGCAACATCGTCGCCTGGCAAGAGGCCATCATCGGCTCCGAATCGAACGGCTTGCGCCTCACTGATGTACGCGCCAATGTCGGCGACGTGGTGAAAGCCGGGCAGGTGCTCGCGACCTTCTCAACCGAGAGCGTGCAGGCCGACGTGGCCCAGGCGCGCGCCAGCTTGCTGGAAGCCCAGGCCAGCGCGTCCGACGCTGCGGCCAACGCCGAGCGCGCCCGCACATTGCAGAATTCGGGCGCGCTGAGTACCCAGCAAATCAACCAGTACCTCACGACCGAGAAAACCGCCCGAGCGCGTGCCGAAGCCGCGCAGGCCGTGCTGGGTGCGCAGCAACTGCGCGGCAGACAGACCGAGGTACTGGCGCCCGACAGCGGCGTGATTTCAGCGCGCACCGCCACCGTGGGTGCTGTCGTCAGCGCCGGCACCGAGCTGTTCCGCATGGTCCGCAAGGGCCGGCTCGAATGGCGCGCCGAAGTGACCTCGGCCGAGCTCGGCCGCATCACCACCGGCACCACCGCCGTCATCCGGCCGGCCAGCGGCGGCGAGCTGCGCGGCCGCGTGCGCATGATTGCGCCCACCGTCGATCCGCAAACACGCTCGGCGCTGGTTTATGTTGACCTGCCAGCGTCGGCAGGCAAGGACGCGCCCGCCAAGGCCGGCATGTTCGCCCGCGGCGAATTCAACCTCGGCACTTCAGAAGCACTGACGGTGCCGCAGCGTGCGATCGTCGTCCGCGACGGTTTCAATTTCGTCTTCCAGCTGGACGCCAATAACCGGGTCAGCCAGGTCAAGGTGCAGACCGGGCGCCTGGTGGGCGACCGGATCGAGGTGGTCTCGGGTCTGACAGCCGATGCGCGCATCGTGGTTGACGGCGCCGGCTTCCTCAACGACGGTGACCTGGTCCGCATTGGCGCTGCACCCGGCGCAGCGGCCGAGACATCCGCACCAAATACGGCTCCAGCCCTCGCTGCACCTGCGTCAGCAGCTAGCAAATAAGGAGCATCACGATGAATGTTTCCTCCTGGTCGATCAAGAACCCGATTCCCGCGGTGATGCTGTTTGTGCTGCTGAGCTTCGGCGGCATGTTGTCCTTCAAGGCCATGAAGGTGCAGAACTTCCCGGACATTGACCTGCCGACCGTCACCGTTTCGGCCTCCTTGCCGGGCGCTGCGCCCGCGCAGCTTGAAACCGAGGTGGCGCGCAAGCTCGAAAATTCAATTGCCACTGTGCAAGGCCTCAAGCACATCTACACCAAGGTGCAGGACGGCGGCGTGACGATCACGGCCGAGTTCCGCCTGGAAAAGCCGGTGCAGGAAGCGGTGGACGATGTGCGCTCCGCCGTGGCGCGCGTTCGCTCGGACCTGCCTGGCGACGTGCGCGACCCGATCGTCGGCAAGGTGGACCTGGCCGGCACGCCGGTGCTGGCCTTCACCGTGGCTTCAGGCCGCATGGATGCAGAGGCGTTGTCCTGGTTTGTCGACAACACCATCTCGCGCAAGCTGCTGGCGGTGCGCGGTGTCGGCGCCGTCAACCGCGTGGGCGGCGTGACGCGTGAAGTGCGCATCGCGCTCGATCCTTCCAAGCTGCAAGCTTTGGGCGCTAGTGCTGCCGACATCTCGCGTCAGCTCAGGCAGGTGCAAACCGAAAGCGCCGGCGGCCGCACCGATCTGGGCGGCAGCGAACAACCCGTGCGCACTCTGGCCACGGTGAAATCCGCAGAAGAGCTGGCGCGGCTCGAACTCTCGCTCAGCGACGGCCGGCGTATCCGGCTTGACCAAGTGGCCACTGTCAGCGACACCTATGCCGACCCGCGATCGGCGGCGCTGCTTGACGGCAAGCCTGTGGTCGGTTTTGAGGTTGCGCGCAGCCGCGGCGAGAGTGAAGTCACCGTCGGTGCCGCCGTGCAGGTGGCGCTGGCCGAACTCAAGGCGCAGCACCCCGACCTGGTGCTGACCGAGGCCTTCAATTTCGTGAAGCCCGTGGAGGAAGAGTACGACGGCTCCATGCACCTGTTGTACGAAGGTGCCATCCTCGCGGTGCTGGTGGTCTGGCTGTTCCTGCGCGACTGGCGGGCTACTTTTGTGTCGGCCGTGGCGCTGCCTCTGTCGGTGATTCCGGCTTTCATCGGCATGTACCTGCTGGGTTTTTCGATCAATGTCGTGACCTTGCTGGCGCTCTCGCTGGTGATCGGCATCCTGGTGGACGACGCGATTGTCGAGGTGGAAAACATCGTGCGCCACCTGCGCATGGGCAAGACGCCCTACCAGGCGGCGATGGAAGCGGCCGACGAGATCGGCCTGGCCGTGGTGGCCACCACCTTCACGCTGATCGCCGTGTTTTTGCCAACAGCCTTCATGAGCGGCGTGGCCGGCAAGTTTTTCAAGCAGTTCGGCTGGACCGCTTCGCTGGCCGTGTTCGCCTCACTGGTAGTGGCGCGGGTGCTCACCCCCATGATGGCGGCTTACATCCTCAAGCCCATCGTTGGTGACCATAAAGACCCGGGCTGGATGCGGGTGTACATGCGCATGGCCACCTGGTGCCTGAAGCACCGCGTGACCACCATGGTGGCGGCCACACTGTTTTTCTTCGGCTCCATCATGCTGATACCGCTGCTGCCCACGGGTTTCATTCCACCGGACGACAACTCGCAGACCCAGGTGTACGTGGAATTGCCGCCTGGTTCCAGCCTGGCGCAGACCAAGGCTGCGGCCGAGCAGGCGCGGCAGCTGGTCAGCCGGGTCGAACATGTGCGCAGCGTCTACACCACCATCGGCGGCGGCAGTGCCGGCAGCGACCCCTTTGCCATGTCCGGTGCAGCCGAAACGCGCAAAGCCACCTTGACGGTATTGCTCACTGAACGGACTGAAAGGCCGCGCAAGCAGGGCATTGAAAACAAAATGCGCACAGCCCTGGAAACCCTGCCCGGTGTGCGTACCAAGGTCGGGCTGGGCGGTTCGGGTGAGAAATACGTGCTGGTGCTGACCGGCGAAGACCCGGTCGCCCTGCAGGCCGCGGCGCTGGCGGTGGAAAAAGACTTGCGCACGGTGCCTGGCCTGGGCAGTGTGGCGTCCACCGCCAGCCTGATCCGGCCCGAGATCGCCGTGCGGCCTGACTTTGCACGCGCGGCCGACCTCGGCGTGACCAGCGCGTCCATTGGCGAGACGCTGCGCATTGCGACCCTGGGCGACTACGACGTCTCCTTGCCCAAGCTCAACCTGCCGGAACGCCAGGTTCCGATTGTGGTGAAGCTCGACGACGCGGCGCGCAAGGACCTCAGCGTGCTGGAACGCCTGGCCGTGCCCGGCACCAAAGGCCCGGTCATGCTGGGCCAGGTGGCCACACTGGAGATCGCCGGCGGCCCCGCAGTGATAGACCGCTACGACCGTTCACGCAATGTCAACTTCGAGATCGAGCTGTCAGGCCTGCCGTTGGGCGACGTGACCAAGCTGGTGCAGGAACTTCCGGCCGTCAAGAACCTGCCGGCCGGTGTGAAGGTGGTGGAAATCGGCGACGCCGAAGTCATGGGTGAGCTGTTTGCCAGCTTCGGCCTGGCCATGCTGACCGGCGTGCTTTGCATCTACATCGTGCTGGTGCTGCTGTTCAAGGACTTCCTGCACCCGGTGACGATTCTGGCCGCCCTGCCGCTGGCGCTGGGTGGCGCCTTTGTGGGCCTGCTGATCGCGCAGAAGAGTTTTTCCATGCCTTCGCTGATCGGCCTGATCATGCTGATGGGCATTGCGACCAAGAACTCCATCCTGCTGGTGGAGTACGCCATCGTTGCGCGGCGCGACCACGACATGACCCGGCTGGAGGCACTGCTGGACGCCTGCCACAAGCGGGCCCGGCCCATCATCATGACCACCCTGGCCATGGGCGCCGGCATGATGCCGATCGCCCTGGGCCTGGGCGCGGCCGACCCGAGCTTTCGCTCGCCGATGTCAATCGCCGTGATCGGCGGGCTGATCACATCCACCGTGCTGAGCTTGCTGGTGGTACCGGCGGTGTTTACCTATATCGACGATATTGAACACGGCGTCCGGCGCCTGGCGGCGCGTGTGCGCGGGCGGCGTTACGAGCCACCGGAAAAGGAAAACCGTCAGCTGGCCTCGGATGCCAGACCAGCGGAATTGCCGGCGCCGTAAGACGGGGCCGTAACCAGCTCGTAGCCCCGTTTTACAAGTCAAATCGACACATTACCCTTATTTGACGGGCGCGAACAGCTATAAAATCAATAGCGCCTTGCAAGCCAACAATGGTGCATCAGGCAGGGTGCCGGATTTTTTTCATCAGCGCCGTCGTTGAGTAACCATCGACAAACGGGATCGCCAGCGCCTTGCCGCCGTAACGCTTGACCACGGCGGTTTCGGCGAGCTTGTCCATGTCGTAGTCGCCGCCCTTGACGAGAATGGATGGCTTGAGTTCGGTGATGAGTTCGAGCGGCGTGTCCTCGTCAAACCAGGTGACGAGACTCACTGATTCAAGCGCAGCCATCAGCACCGCGCGGTCTTCCTGGTTGTTCAGCGGCCGGTCCGGCCCCTTGCCCAGCCGCCGGGCCGATGCATCTGTGTTGAGCGCCACCACCAGGCTGCCCCCCAGCGCCCGCGCGTTGGCCAGATAGGTTGCGTGGCCCCGGTGCAATACGTCAAACACGCCATTGGTGAACACCACCGGCTGCGCGAGAAGCGCCACGCGCCGCGCCGCTTCGGCGCGCGTGGCAATTTTTTTCGTGAAGGGAGGCTGGGGGGATGATGATGCGCTTTGCATCACGCGACTTTACCGGAAGGCCGTGGCCACCATTTCGACCAGCAAGCCGCCGTCGAGTTGGGCACCAATCACCGCGCGTTGCGGCCAGGCCGCACTGTCATCGCCAATCCACGCACGCCAAGCGGCATCCAGCACAGGCTTGTTGCGAAAATCGGTCAGGAAAATTTGCACGCTGAGCAAGTTTTCCCGGGAAGCACCCACGTGTCCGAGGTGGGCTTCAAGCATGGCCAGCGTCTGCGTGAGCTGCGCAGAAAAATCAAGCGCCGGATCGCTGGCGTTGGCCACAGCAAACACCTGCGCGCCGCGAGCAACCACGCGGCTGCGGCCACCCGCTGCG
Source organism: Polaromonas sp. (assembly GCF_039930745.1). Taxonomy (GTDB): domain Bacteria; phylum Pseudomonadota; class Gammaproteobacteria; order Burkholderiales; family Burkholderiaceae_C; genus Polaromonas. The sequence goes on from NZ_JBDTTH010000006.1 coordinate 59,904, forward strand.
CTCGGCCAGCGCAGATCCTGCATCAGGTGCCGCTGGCGGCAGGCTTGGCAGCCAGCGAGGCTGCAATTTCGCGGCTCAATTCCTTGCGGTAGCGATTGAGCTCCTGCACGGTTTTAAAGCTCTGGTTCATTAGCAAGCTCATGTTGTGCAGGATGCGCTCGACCACCTTGCCCTCCCAGACCGCATCGAAGTTGATCTGCTTGTCCAGCCAGTGCTCCAGCCACTCGGGGTTGGGCAGGCGCGACTGGATGGTGTCGCGCGGGAACAAGCTTTTGTTCACATGCAGGTTGGTCGGGTGCAGGGCCTGCGCCGTGCGGCGGGCACTGGCCATAAGCACACCCACCTTGGTGAAGGCGGCCCTGGCGTCGTTGCCGAAGTTGTTGATGGCGCGTTTCATGTAGCGCAGGTAGGCGCCGCCATGGCGCGCTTCGTCCTGACTGAGTTGGGTGTAGATCTGCTTGATGACAGGTTCGGTGTGCCATTCGCTGGCGCGGCGGTACCAGTGGTTTAGGCGGATTTCACCGCAGAAATGCAGCATCAGGGTTTCGAGCGCGGGAGCGGGCTCGAACTCGAAGCGCACTTCGTGCAGCTCTGTTTCGGTCGGCGCCAGCTCGGGCCGGAAGCGCCGCAGGTACTCCATCAGCACCAGCGAATGTTTCTGCTCTTCGAAAAACCAGATCGACATGAAGGCAGAAAAATCGCTGTCGTCCTTGTTGTCGCGCAAAAACATCTCGGTGGCCGGCAGGGCGGACCATTCGGTAATGGCGTTCATCTTGATGGTCTGCGCCTGCTCGTCGGTCAGCCGGGAGGCGTCGAAGCTCGCCCAGGGGATATCTTTGTCCATGTCCCAACGGACCGATTCCAGTTGTTTGAAGAGTTCTGGGTAAAGCATACGGATTCCTTATGCGGCACATGCCGTGAGATTCAGCCGATTTTAGGGGCGGAATGTGACAACTCTTTCCACAGGGCCTTTTAGGCCCATTTCGCGAAAGATTCGAGAGGGTTGGGCTCTTTTGAACCTCTTTGATCCCTTCTACACCGTTCCTGTGGCACTGGATAGCAGCCAATGCCGCCAAAATAGCCATGCCCCCATCACACCATTTTCGCCAAAGGACCCACTCCGTCGACTGGGCCGCAGCGGCAAGCGGGCGGCCGCACCTGTTAACAAAACTTTACCCGGACTGTTCTGCAGCCGGGGAACTGCCAGGCCTCTTCCGGGCTCACACTTCTACCGGTGCCGCTTGCCGAGCGCGAGATTGGCACCACCAGTTTTTTGTTGCGAAGACTTCCAGGCCCTTGCGGTCCGGATGTAATCCCGGGGCGGTTCTCCTCCTCCTCCCTCCCTCCCTTGTTCGCATCGGGGCGCTTCGCAGCATTTTTATCTTCCAGCGGCTGGGCGCCTTGCCCCGCCCGCTTCCGGACAGGCTTGGCGGCCCGGCTATTCCCGGCAGAGGTCGTACCCGAGACCAGTCTTGCGCCGCCTGAAACTGGCCTGGACCAGGAAGCGGTTTGCTCCTGTTTTTATAGCTCTTCGCGCTTTACCAGCAAGGGTGAACTGCCCATTTGATGCCTAAAATCAAAAAGGCTGGGTGTCGGCGAAACTCGGGCGCTGCATCAGCTTTTCATACAGGCGAACCAGGTTGGGGTAGGGCGCGCGCCAGTCGATCTGGGAAAAACGGAAGTCCAGGTAACCCAAGGCGCAGCCGACAGCAATGTCGGACAGGCTCAGATGGATGCCGCTGCAAAAAGCCTTGTCGCCCAGGCCAGTGCTCATGGCCCGCACGGTGGTGTCGATTTTTGACATCTGGCGGTCAATCCAGGCCTGGGACCGTTGTTTGTCGCTGCGGCCGGCCCAGGTGGACTCCAGCCGGGCCAGGATGGCGGCGTCGAGCAGGCCGTCGGCCAGCGCTTCCCAGGTTTTCACCTCGGCGCGTTCGCGGCCCTGCACTGGGATCAGCTTGCCGACCGGCGACAGGGTGTCGAGGTATTCGACAATCACACGCGAGTCGAAAACGGCTTCTTCCGAACCGTTGGCGCCTTCCATCACCAAGCAGGGCACCTTGCCAAGCGGGTTGGATTCGGCCATGGTGGTGCCTGCAGCCCAGACGTCTTCAATGACAAATTGATAGTCGAGTTTTTTCTCGGCCATCACAATGCGCACCTTGCGCACATAGGGGCTGCTGGTGGATCCAATGAGTTTCATAGCTGTATCTTTTGTCGTGAGCCCAAGTCGGTTTGCATTCTATCGAGTAAGCAGCAATCCGGACTGACAAGTACCCAAAAGTATCCAAACCAGCACCGGGGACGCCGGGGGGACGCCTACAATTGCCTTCATGAATCCGTCCACCAGCTTCACCATCACCGCCCTGTCCCCCCTGGACGGCCGCTATGCTGCCAAACTCGCACCGCTGCGGCCGCTGATGTCGGAGCTCGGCTACATGCACCGCCGCGTCCAGGTGGAAGTTGCGTGGTTCATTGCCCTGTCGGATGCGAGTTTTGCAGAATTCAAGCCGCTGACGCCGGGCGCGCGCACTTACCTGCTCGGACTGGTCAAACATTTTTCCGAGAACGATGCGGCCGCGATCAAGGAAATCGAAAAAACCACCAACCACGACGTGAAAGCGGTCGAGTACTGGATCAAGTCGAAGTTTGAGGCCAGGCCCGAATTGCAGGCTGCAGCCGAGTTTGTGCATTTCGCCTGCACCAGCGAAGACATCAACAACACCAGCCACGCGCTGCAGCTCAAAAGCAGCCGCGAGCAGGTGCTGCTCCCGGCACTGGACAAGGTTATCACGCAGCTACGCGTGATGGCCCATTTGTATGCCGATCAGCCCATGCTCAGCCGCACGCACGGCCAGACCGCCAGCCCGACCACCGTGGGCAAGGAAATCGCCAATGTGGTGGCGCGCCTGGACGTGGCCCGCAAGCGCATCGCCGCTGTCAAGCTGATGGCCAAGATGAACGGCGCCGTTGGCAACTACAACGCCCACCTGTCGGCCTGGCCCGACTTCGACTGGGAAGCGCTGAGCCGGCGCGTTATAGAGTCCCCCGAGCCGCTGGGCCTGGGGCTGAGCTTTCAGCCCTACAGCATCCAGATCGAGCCGCACGACTACATGGCCGAGCTGTTTGACGCCATTGCGCGCACCAACACCATTCTGATCGACTTCGCACGTGATGTCTGGGGTTACGTCAGCGTGGGCTACTTCAAGCAGCGCCTGAAAGCCGGCGAAATCGGCTCCAGCACCATGCCGCACAAGGTCAATCCGATTGATTTTGAAAATGCCGAAGGCAACCTCGGCCTGGCCAATGCCTTGCTGCGCCACCTTAGCGAAAAGCTGCCGATCAGCCGCTGGCAACGCGACCTGACCGACAGCACCGTGCTGCGCAACATGGGCGTGGCCTTCGGTTACGCCGTGCTGGCTTACAGTTCGCTGAGCGTAGGCCTGGGCAAGCTCGAGCTCAACAGCGAGGCGCTGGACGAGGACCTGGACAGCTCCTGGGAGGTGCTGGCAGAGCCGATCCAGACCGTCATGCGCCGCTACGGCGTGCAGGGTGCTTACGAAAAACTCAAGGAAGTCACGCGCGGCAAAACCGTGACGGCCGAGGCGCTGCATGGCTTGATCCGCTCACTGGAAATCCCGAAGGCGGAAAAGGACCGGTTGCTGGCCATGACGCCCGCCAGCTATATCGGCAAGGCCGCCGAACTAGCTAAAAAAATTTAGCCCCCACGGTCCGCTCACTGCGTGTAGCTCCCTGCCCCCAATGGGGGCCGCTGCGCCGGCGGCCCGGCAAAGCCGGTTCCGCGGCCCCTGCTTGGTTTAAGAGTCCCGCCAGTGCACTCGTCCTTAGCCTGTCCAAGGACGCCCTCCATGAGCGCAACGATGTGTCAGGCGAGTGCCGGCATGTCGGCGCCACATTGCCAGCATTGCTCGAAACCGCCCTCTACCGTTTCGCCGCAGGTGCAGAGCCAGCGCCGTTGCGGCAGGTTCTGCAGACTGTGCAGTAGCGCCTCGGCGCGTGGCTTCTCATGATCGTGGGTCAGCCAGACTTCGGGTTGGCATTGGTCGGGGGGCAGTTCGCCCGCCACACTGCCAAGGAAATAACGCTGCACCGTGGCTGAAAAACCCGCCTGCTGAAGCACATCGGCCCAGAGCGCCGCAATGGCAATGTTGGGGGCGCGGGCGAGTCGGAGCATGGCGTCAGTTTACTCCTGAATGTATAGCTGCTTGCGCCCGCCCCATAAGGGCTGAAGGCCAAAAAGCCTTGAAAATCAGGAATTGAGGGCGCCGCCGGCCGGTGCGTCCCTGTTTTCCAGCGCGCGGTCTGCATAACGGCCAAAACGCCAGGCGGTCGCCTCTTGCGTGATGCGCCGCCAGGTCCCGCGCTTGGCCACCGGGCTCATTTCTGGCCAGAGCTGCACCTCTTCGAAAGTGCGGCCGCAGCCCTTGCATAACTCGTCGCCCTGACTGGTCGAGCAAATGGCGATGCAGGGTGTGTCTGCCGTCGTGTCATACCAGGCACGCCAGGCCCCCATGGCCGCAGGCGGAAAACCGGATTCGTCAGCCTCGTCCTCACGGTAGAAAACCAGCAGTGCATAGACCTCGGCCAGAGCCCGTAGCTCAGGCGCGAGTGTGATGCCGTCAGGTGACGGCTTTTTCTCGCGCCAGTAGTTGATGGCGGCTTCGATGTCGGTGATGTGAATGCCGGACATGGGAAAAGAGGAGGGTATGTAAACCTGAGTGCGTGCGAGCGCGCGGGGGAACAATTGACGCCGGATGGAGAATTATCGGCGAGAAGCCCAGAGGGCGAGCCCGGCGCGCGGGAAAGTCCCGCAAGGACGGGGCTTGCGCTAAATCAATATCTATCGGTAAAATGCGAGCACGAAGGGGAGTAACTCCCTCGTTTTGCTGCATTACAAGATAAAACAGACCAAACAGCAAAATCGCTACGGCAAGTCGTCATTTCGAAGCTAACGCTTCCGGCTTGCTGGACATGCAGAGACACTGCATGTTGAGCCAGACCTTCGATTGAAACCTGTACAGGTTTGATCGAGGTGTTCGCGGCCCTTCAACCAGCTGCCTCCACTCACAGACCGGTCGGTTTCAACGAAGCCGGAAATCCGCTTGCGGATTTCCACGTCGAAACGCGATTTGGAGTCTGTGAAACATGGAACTTTTCTCTACGCCCTGGTGGACGGCCCTGCTGGCCATCATCCTGATTGATCTTGTACTGGCCGGCGACAACGCCATCGTGATCGCGCTGGCCGCGCGCAACCTTCCCCCGCATCTGCAGAAAAAAGCGATTGCCTGGGGCGCCGTGGGTGCCATCGCAGTGCGATCAGCCATGACGATCGGCGTGGTATGGCTGCTCAAAATTCCAGGCCTGATGCTCGTCGGTGGCCTGGGCCTTCTATGGATCGCCTACAAGCTGCTGGCTGACAGCGGCGACAAGGCGCATGACGGTCCCGCCGCGAGCACCTTCTGGGGCGCAATGAAAACTATTGTGGTGGCAGATGCGCTCATGGGTATCGACAATGTCCTGGGCGTGGCCGGTGCGGCGCATGGGTCGTTTGACTTGGTCATCATCGGCCTGCTGGTCAGTGTACCCATCGTCGTGTTTGGCAGCACCATGGTGCTCAAACTGGTCGAACGCTTCCCCGTGATCATCAACATTGGCGCAGCCGTGCTGGCCTTTACCGCAGCCAAGATGATTGTGAGCGAGCCGCTGCTTGACAGCATCTACGGCGGCCCTGACGCGATTGCAAGCGCCGAAACCCTGCACAACATCGCCGAATGGGGCACTTATGCCCTGGCCGTCGCCGGCGTGCTGGGCGCGGGCTGGTGGGCCACGCGCCGCAACAAATCCAGTGAGGGCCACAAACTCATCACCGAATAAACACCACCGAGCAAAGAGAGCCAGAGAGTCCGCATAGCACGTAAAACCAAGGAGAACTTTATGGACAACATGATTGTTTACATTGATGAAGCCGCCTACGCATTGAAGATGCTGACGCCGATGCTGCCATCCGGCGACGCACGCGCGCCCACACGCTGGATCGTGGTCGGCTGCGCGCCGCGCGTGACCCACCACGCCAGCAAATGGGTCACCAACAGTGCGCGCCAAAGCTGGCGCGGCAAATGGGCGGAAAAAGTCTTTGCACAGGTGGTTCCCCTGCTCCGCGGCCCGGGCGACTCGGTGATCACGCAGGTCGCCAGCGGGTCCCTGTGCGATTTGACAGATTCGCTCATGGCCCAATACGGCTCAGGTCGTGTTCTGGACGCACGCCGGCCCAAGCTCGGCCAGGACTTGCAGCCTGTCACTCGCCAGCAACCCCAGGAGGCGCAAGGCGTATGGAGCTACGCCGCCGTGGTGGCCGGTACCGGCATGTTGTTGGCGGTGGACTGAGTCCCCAACACCTCCAGAGTGTGTGGCTTGCCCCTTAGGGGCTGGCTGGTCACGCAGGTGCTATTCTTGTGAGCATGAAACTCATCGTCAAATGGCTCTGCAGCGCTGCCGCCTTGCTGGCGGTGGCTTATCTCTATTCCGGCGTAACCGTGACCAGCTTTCCTGCGGCGCTGCTTGCGGCGGCCGTCCTCGGCGCGCTCAACACCGTGGTACGCCCGGTGCTGATTCTGCTGACCCTGCCCGTGACACTGGTGACGATGGGACTGTTCCTGTTTGTCATCAACGCCCTGATGTTCTGGGCCGCCGCCAGCCTGCTCAGCGGGTTGCATGTCACGGGTTTTGTGGCGGCCCTGATCGGCTCGCTGATTTATTCGGTACTGCAGCTAGCGATCGAGTTTCTCCTGGAGCGCCTGCTCCCGAAGTAGCTGGTCGATCTCGCGCGCGCGGGTGTCGATGATGGAAGCATCAATGTAGCTGTTCGTCCCGGCACCCCCTTCGCGGCCGCTTCGAACCACATCCTGCGCGGCCTTGAAGCGGTCCCGTGCCGCGGGATAATCAAGCTGGGCCACACGGCTTTCCGCATCAGCACGGATGGCCCTCAGCGTCAGCCCTTGCTGGCCATAGGTCGCTGCGAGCAATTGCCAGGCGACTGCATCTTTAGGGTGCGTGGTGACCCAGCCCTGCAGGGCGCCTGAAGCATCCTGGGCACGGCCGCCCGCCAGATCGGCCCTGGCCTGCAACCACAAGGCAGCCCGGTTGCGGGTGTTGCCCAGCCGGGGCAGACTGGCCGTGTTGCCAGCCAACAGCTCAATCTCCAGAGCCAGCCACTCAACCGGCTCGGCGACTGCACTCGACGGCGTGGGCGCCGACTTCAGTTTGCCCACCAGGCTGCGCGCCAGTGTGTGGTCGCGCAAGCGGCTGGCCGCCAGGGCGCCCGCATACAGGGCGCCGGCATCCCGCGCCGTCAACGCAGCCGCTGCGGCTGGCAGCGACACACGCTGCGCATCAGCGATCAAAGGCCGCAAGCCATCCACGCCCGGGTCAGCCAGCACACGTGCCCGTGCGGCCATCATGGCGTGCAACACGCGCGCATGGCCCGCCTCCGCGTTGCTGGCCGGCGAGGCTGTCACCCCGTCCAGTTGCAGCCGGCCCTTGACCTCGGCGATGCGCTCGGTGGTCAGCGGGTGGCTGCGCAGGTAAGGAAAAGATCCGTTGTCGTTGAGCCGAGAGGCCTGCTGCAGTTTTTCAAACATGCTGGCGAAGCCCTGTTTGTCGAACCCGGCATCGGCCATCACGCCAAAACCGACCCGGTCGGCCTCACGCTCCATGTCGCGGGAAAAATTAAGCTGGTTCTGTATCGCCACCGCCTGCCCGCCGGCAATTGCGGCGTTGGCGGCATCCGGGTTTTTACTGGCTGCAAGGGCACCCAGAACCATGGCTGCGATCATCCAGGGCATTTGCTGGCTCTGTTTGCTCATCAGGCGCGAAATATGCCGCTGCGTCACATGGGTCAATTCATGCGCCAGTACGGAAGCCAGTTCGTCGCGGGTGGCCACCGCGCCTATCAGCCCCAGGTGCACCCCAAGATAACCGCCAGGCAAGGCAAAGGCGTTGATGCTGCGGTCCCGGATCTGCATGACGTCCCAGGCAAACCGCTCCTCCAGTTCGGGACCGAGTTCACCCCGGGCGCGCGCCGCCGTCATCAGGGGTTGCCAGATGCCCTGCAGGTAGTCGCCCAGCACCGGGTCGTCCAAGTAGTCCGGGTCGCGGTAAATGCTGCTGGCAATCCGGTCACCGAGACGCCTTTCCGCGGCTGCAGACAGCTCCGACGTGTCACCGAGCGCCGGCAAGGAACCAGTGGGCTGAACAGGCGTCTGCTGCGCCCGCGCCAAACCTGAAGACACTATCAAAAGTGTAGCTGCCAGCGCAATGCAGTCCTTGGCAAACCGCTTGTTTGGCTTAAAGAGTTTAGAAGGAGTCAATGGGAACAAAAGCAATCACCTCGGTGGTATGGAGATCCAGCAAAACTGTCCAGAACTTGTTACGGCCAGCCATGGGCACATAGCCCACTTCCCGGTTGTCTTTGCCGCCAACGGAAGCGGGCGCTAAAGCCGCAGCCGCGTCAACAGCACCTACCTCTGCGGAAAACCGGTTTTGATGAAGCGGAAATTGCGGACATGCTCTTATGATGAGGATTGCTTGTAAAGGTTTCGTAACAGTATGACCACCACCTCACCACTGACACATTTTGACGGGCAAGGACAGGCACACATGGTCGATGTGGCAGGCAAGGCTGCCACCCACCGGGTGGCAGTGGCGCAAGGCCGCATCACCATGAATGCTGCCACATTGGCCATCATCCTGGAAGGCAGCGCCAAAAAAGGCGACGTGCTCGGCATCGCCCGGATAGCAGGAATCATGGCGGCAAAGAAAACCAGTGACCTAATTCCGCTATGCCACCCGCTAGCACTGACCCGCGTGGCGATGGATTTCAGCGCCGACACTCGCAGCGCCAGCATTGTTTGCCAAGCGACGGTGGAAACGGTCGGACCTACAGGCGTGGAGATGGAGGCCCTGACTGCGGTACAAATAGCCTTGCTGACCATTTACGATATGTGCAAGGCGGCCGACCGGAGCATGACGATCACCGACGTGAGATTGTTGGAAAAGCACGGCGGTAAATCTGGCAATTTTATGGCGACGCCCTAACCGTCACTTCCGGCCTCCATCTGCAGGCGCTCCCGCCAGCCTATTGGCATGGCGCCATTTTTCATAGTCTTCGGGGAAGGCAGCGCGGTAGCGGACAAGGTGCAACAAGGCCTCATCGTCACGCCCCAGCATAACGGCGCTTTCAATCACCTTTTCGATCACCCGCGGTTCCGGCGAAAAATGCAGCAATCCTGTGGCTGTATCGAACGTCCACCGCGCATTGTCGCGTTTGAGCGGAGTGGTCGTCAGCTCTGCAAAACGTACCTGGTTGCGGAAAAGCCAGGATCCACGGATCTTTTGCATCGTATCGCCGCGATAGGCTCGGTCGCGTACTTCCGGCGACCGATAGATCTGGCTGATGCGGTGGTAATCCCACACGGCGTAGGCAATGGCCGCGAGCAGTGCTGAGGCAAGAGCAAGCCGTAGAACCGGTGCTACAAGAGAACGTTCATGGCTGCCATCGGTACGCGCCCGCGGCGTGTCCCACAACATCCACACACACAGACCAGCTGCCATCTGGAACGGCCCATACCAAAGCGGGTACTCCAGCATGCTATGCAGCATGATCACGGCCAGCACGCCCCAAGCCATTTGTCGGACCGGATCCGTTTCGCGCCAGGGCTTTGTACGCCAAACGATCCACCCCAGCGCTGCACATACAGCCAATGCCACGGGAATGCCGAGTTCTACGGCCAGGTGCAGAGGCAAGTTATGGGCGTTGTCCAGAATGTCGCAAAACCGCTCACCCGGAAAAAAAAGTGTCATGTAATGCGCGTAGTCCAGCTCGCCCCAGCCCCAGCCAAGCCAGGGCTTCTCCGCAATAAGCGTCAATATGTTGGACCAAAGGGTAAGACGGCTGGCGCAAACCATGTCTCCCGCGCGCAAGCGAGCGACCATGCCGTGCCCCATCAGGTCCAACCCTCCCAGCCAGGGCAATACCAGCGCCGCGAGTACATAAGCCAGTATCGCGGCCAGCAACACGCGGCGAGCAAATGGCTGACGCCAACCGCCCCAGATCCAGCACAGCGCGCAGATTAGAAAAAGCTGCAACAACCCGGTTCGCGACGACGAAGCCGCATTACCGGCTGCCAGCAGTCCCGCCGCCAACTGAACTACCCATGGATGTTTGCTGTCGAATTGCCGCGCAGCGTCGGCATTCCTGGTGAAATTGACTGGCATCCAAAGCAGAGCCACGAGGGCAACGCTGGTCAGGCTGGCAAATTGGTTGCGTTGGCGCAAATTCGCAAAAGCCTCCCCCAACTTGGCCTGATTCATCCAGGGCAAAAAACTGTCGCCTGCGCCAAGGTACTGCCACAAGCCCATCACGCTGCTGAGCAAGCCCGCACTCAGCCAGGCCAACGTAGAGACTGCAACCAAACGCCCCGTCGGTACCCCGAACGATCTACGACCACTCACCACAAACAACGCGACGATGCAAGCCCAGGAGAACAGCAACGGTATGGCAGCAGGCAGTGGTCCCGGGGCAAATGGATTAAGCCACGGCAGCGTCAGGAAAAAGAATAAGGCAATTGACTGCATTGAATCTGGAAATGACGAAACGGGAACACATTGGCATTGCACACACAGGGAGCACAACCCGGTCATTTGCGGTTAATTGTCCGGCCCCGGTTAGCCGCTGCGAATATAGCAAGCCGGGACGGGCCACCGACGAACCGGCGCTGGCCCATACCATCAACTCACGAAGAGACCCTCCAAATTCGCATGAAAGAGACGTCAAGTGGAAAAAGACAGGTTAGCATCATGCGGGTCTGTACCGAAACCGCCCGCTAGCCAGCGCCCAAAGCATGAATTGGAAACGAACACCGTGGAAATAGTCGCAGTCGTCGGGCTCGGATACGTCGGCCTTCCGCTGGCCGTTGCGTTCGGCAAACTCATGCCTACGATAGGCTACGATCTTTCCCTCTCAAAAATCGATGCTTGCCGCAAGCACATCGACCTCAGCGGAACAGTCCCCAGTCGCGATATGCGTGAGGCCGGCAAGCTCACCTTCACCCCCGACTCTGCGGGGCTGGCTGGCGCTGACATCTTCATCATCGCGGTGCCAACCCCCATTGACGCGGCTCGCAAGCCCGATTTCACGCCCCTCATTCGCGCCAGTGAAGATGTAGGCAGGCATCTGAAGCAGGGAGCAACCGTTGTCTACGAGTCCACCGTATATCCCGGTGCTACCGAAGAAATCTGTATCCCCGTACTCGAGCGCGTATCGGGGCTGAAGTGGCGTCAGGATTTTCACATCGCCTATTCGCCGGAACGCATCAATCCCGGCGACACACTGCATACCCTGGCAAACACCATCAAGGTGGTGGCCGGAGACAGCCCCGACACTCTGAAACGTATCGCCGCGCTGTATGAGAAGGTGGTCGCCGCAGGCGTACACCGGGTGTCCTCACTCAAAGTCGCAGAGGCCGCCAAGGTCATCGAAAATACTCAGCGAGACCTGAATATTGCGCTGATGAACGAACTTGCCGTGATCTTCAACATGCTGGGCCTGGATACACTGGAAGTTCTCGAGGCTGCTGGGACAAAATGGAATTTCCTGCCATTCCGTCCGGGCCTGGTCGGCGGGCACTGCATTGGCGTAGATCCCTATTACCTGACCTACAAGGCAGAGATGCTGGGCTACCACCCCGAAGTGATCCTTGCGGGACGGCGCATCAATGACAGCATGGGGAAATTCATTGCCGAGCAGACCGTCAAACAGTTGATTCAGGCTGATAGACACATCAAGGGCGCCAAGGTCAATGTACTGGGAATCACGTTCAAGGAGAACGTACCAGACCTGCGGAATTCCAAAGTGGGTGACTTGATCACTGAACTGCGTGCATATGGCGTAGAAGTCCTGGTGCATGATCCGATCGCCGATGCACCTGAGGCGCTGCTGGAGTATGGCGTTGAATTGTTGCCCTGGGACTCGCTGCCGCAGGCGGATGCAGTGATTGTCGCGGTGCCGCATGCACAATTGCTATCAACGTCGTACGCGTCATACGCCGGGAAATTGAAGCCCGGCGGGTGTTTTATCGATGTCAAGGCACAATTTGATGGCGACAAGCTCAACTCGGCCGGCTTCGCGGTATGGAGGCTGTGATGATTTCTGCAGCGTCCCTCAAAGCAGCCTGGAACTTTCGCGGCTTTGTTTTCGGCAGTGTTCGGCGCGACTATCAGTTGCGCTATCGGGGGACCATGCTGGGCATTGCGTGGACAGTTTTGCAGCCGCTTGCCATGATCCTCATCTACACGCTCGTTTTTTCCCATCTGATGAAGTCCAGACTGCCTGGCGTGGAGGGTAACTTTTCTTACAGCATTCACCTCTGCGCCGGCGTTATCACCTGGGGGCTTTTCGCTGAGATCATCCAGCGTAGCCAGTCGGTGTTCCTTGACAATGCCAATCTGATCAAGAAGCTCAGCTTTCCGCGCCTCACCCTTCCAGTCATCGTGGTTGCCACCGCGCTGCTCAACTTTTCGATCGTTTTCGGGCTGTTCCTGGTTTTTCTGCTGGTGACGGGCAACTTTCCCGGCGTAAGCATTCTTGCCATGATTCCTTTGCTAGCTGTGCAGGTGCTGTTTGCTGCGGGCTTGGGGATCACGCTCGGCGTGCTGAACGTCTTCTTCCGCGACGCGGGCCAGCTGTCCGGCCTGCTGCTGCAGTTCTGGTTTTGGGCCACGCCTATCGTTTATCCCGCTTCCATCCTGCCCGAATGGTTGAGGCCCTGGATGAACCTGAACCCCATGTATCAGCTGATGCAGGGGTATCAGAACATTTTCGTGGCAGGCCAATTGCCGGATTGGCAAAATCTTGCGCTGGTCACCCTCTTTTCCGCGGGCTTGGCCCTGTATGCGGTCAGTCTCTTTCGCCGTCATTCCAGCGAAATGGTGGATGAACTTTGATGGGCAGCATTACCGCGCGCAATCTCGGCAAAGCCTATAAGGTTTACCCCAGCCGTTTCGCCCGCCTGAAAGAATGGCTTATCCCATTCTCCAAGCCGCGCCATACCCTCAAATGGGTGCTGCAGGACATCAATTTCAGCGTCAACCCCGGTGAGGCCATCGGCATCATTGGCGTCAACGGCGCCGGCAAGAGCACCCTGCTCAAAATGCTCACCGGCACCACCATACCGACCACCGGATCGGTGCAAACCACTGGCCGCGTGGCCGCACTGCTGGAGCTGGGCATTGGCTTTCACCCCGAATTTACCGGGCGGCAAAATGCCTTCATGGCGGGTCAGTTGCTGGGCATGAGCGCGGAGGAAATCCACCAACTCATGCCGCAAATCGAAGCCTTTGCCGAGATCGGCGACTATATGGATCACCCGGTGCGGGTGTATTCCAGCGGCATGCAGATGCGCCTGGCCTTCAGCGTAGCCACCGCCAGGAGGCCGGACATCCTCATCATCGATGAGGCGCTCTCGGTGGGCGATGCCTATTTCCAGCACAAAAGCTTCGAGCGCATCCGCCAGTTCCGCAGGGATGGCACCACCTTGCTGATTGTTTCGCACGACAAGGCGGCCATCCAGTCCATTTGCGACCGTGCCATCCTGCTCAACGCCGGCCAGCTTGGCATGCAAGGCGAGCCCGAGGCGGTGATGGACTACTACAACGCCCTGCTGGCCGAACGTGAAAACCAGACCGTGCGCCAACGCACTGGCGAAGACGGCAAGGTGCAAACCACATCCGGCACGGGGGAAGCCACAGTTGAAGACATTGCGCTGCTAGATGCAAAAGGCGAACAAGCAGAGGTCGTGGATGTGGGGGAATCGGTTGTCCTACAAATCAGAGTTCGTATTTACGCCCCTATTCCTCTACTCGTTCTAGGCTATCTACTCAAGGATCGGCTCGGACAAGCTATATACGGGACGAGTACATTTCAACTCGGTAAAGCTGAGCAGAATCTGTCTGCTGGAGATGAGCTTCTCTACCAGTTTAGCTTTGACGCGGCTCTGGGCGAAGGAACCTACTCAATTGCAACCGCAATTACAAATTCAGAGACACATCTCTCCAAAAATTTTGAGTGGCGGGATGGAGCCTTATTTTTCCAAGTGATCAATCTAACCAAGCCAAAATTTACCGGAGCAATTTATCTGTCGACTAATCAAAATGTAGTGCGTCACAGGATTGAAAATGAATAATTTTTCCGTAAAAATTAAAGATTGGCTACTTAAATTTCTTGGCATACATGAAGTATGCCTACTTAAAAATGATGATATATATAGACATATATCGCACAAACTTCTAAATGTTCACCTCGTTTTTGGAAAAAATGAAAATCTTATAGTTGGACACGGTGTGGTTTTGAACAATGCCTTAATAAATACAGTTTCAGGCCGCGTGGTCTTAATGGACCATACTTTTTTCGGGCATGGAGTTTCCCTTCTTACGGGGACTCATGATTACCATTGCACTGGTTTTGAGCGCCAGGCACAGATACCTAGCTATGGACGAGATATTTTGATCGAAGAGGGCGTATGGATTTGCTCTAACGCTACTGTTTTAGGCCCATGTGTGATTGGACGTAATTCGGTCATAGCAGCAGGAGCGGTTGTGACAGGTAATGTGGATGCCAACAGCATCTATGCGGGCGTGCCCGCAAGAAAGATTAAGGAAATTCAATCAATCAAACCATCCAAATGACCCGAATGATTGGGCATTTCCATGCTCTCTCTAGAAGCAATATTTAAATAGATTTAAATGGCTTGTCGGCCTCAGTTCAAAATGGGAATATTGCAATGAATGAAAAATTTTACAGGGCCTTTGAAGAGAAATTCTATGCACCTCGCCAGGTGATTACGGAACTGCGTAAACAATATCTTCCTTTTGTTTTGCCACTCACAAAAATATATGAGGCTGCAGAAGTTTTTGATATTGGTTGCGGACGTGGTGAGTGGTTGAGTCTCATGCAAGAAATGGGCTTTGAAGTGTTTGGCGTTGATCTTGATGCCGGTATGCTCCAAGATTGCTGGGACCGCGATTTACCCGTTAAAGAAGGAGATGCGGTCGAACATTTGAAAACTTTGGAGAACGATAGTCAGGCTGTCATCTCAGCTTTTCATGTCATCGAACATATTCCATTCGAAGCCTTGCGCCAGGTCGTATCTGAGTCCTTTCGGGCGTTGAAGCCCGGTGGAATTCTGATAATGGAGACCCCTAATCCAGAAAACCTGTTAGTTGCGACACAAAATTTCTATCTAGACCCGACTCACATTCGCCCTATCCCATCAGACTTTCTTACTTTTCTCACGAAATATCATGGTTTTCCGAGAGTGAAGTTATTGCGTTTGCATGAAGAGCCTCTTTTAGCTACCAACATGAGTCCATCCCTAATGGATGTCATTCGTGGAGCCAGTCCTGACTATGCAGTGATTGCCCAAAAAGAAGGGCCGCCGGAAGTGATGGCATCCTTGTCAACCGCCTTCCTAAGTCAAGGAGGGATGAGTCTCGAGGATATTGTTCGACGCTATGACGAAAGATTACTCCGAGCAGAGCAAGCCGAGAATGTGAGGCAACGTCTGCGTCAAAGCAAGGTTTGGCGGCTTGCACGTTGGATTTATAACATCGCCAAAAAATCCAAGCACGCGCTCATTCCATATTCCAATTCCCCGTATTCCCAATCATCGTCCGTTGTCGAAAAACAAAAAAAACACGCTAGTTATTCGGACTCGGGAAATGTGCTGAGGGAAC
This sequence comes from Polaromonas sp., assembly GCF_039930745.1. Lineage (GTDB taxonomy): Bacteria > Pseudomonadota > Gammaproteobacteria > Burkholderiales > Burkholderiaceae_C > Polaromonas. Next base: position 75,711 of record NZ_JBDTTH010000006.1, read on the forward strand.
TGAATTCCTCAAGCTATCAACACCTCGCGTCAATTTCACCATCAGGACCGTACACTTTTAGATCAGACATTTGCCGGTCGCGACACTTTTTGATGCCTCTTTATGCCTATTGGTGTCAGCAATTTCGTGAAAAGCCGCGACTCCACAGAAAGCAATGGGAATTTGTTTTTATCGTCCATGCGCTACATGAACGTGGATACCTTCAGGCATCCAATAGTGGAATCGGCTTTGGTGTGGGAAAAGAGCCATTACCATCTCTTTTTGCCGCATCTGGCTGCAAAATTACCGCTACGGATTTAGCCACTATTACGGCTCAAGAACTCGGCTGGGCCACTTCAGAACAGCATGCAGCATCTCATGCTGATTTGAATCAGCGCGGATTGTGCGAGCCATCGCTTTTTCAACAGCAAGTCGACTTTCAGGTCGTAGACATGAATTCCATTCCAGCACATTTGAATGGATACGATTTTTGCTGGTCTTCCTGCGCACTCGAGCACCTTGGCTCTATTCACAATGGACTCACCTTCATCCTACGCTCGCTAGACACATTGAGGCCCGGTGGTCTAGCTGTTCACACTACCGAATTGAACCTCACATCTAACATTACAACCATTGACAACAACAGATCGTGTGTATTGTTCAGACGCCAAGACATCGAACTATTAATATTGCAGTTAAGAAAGTTGGGGCACCACGTAGAAGAACCCGATTTTTCTACTTGCGACTCTGAGCTCGATCGCCATGTCGATATGCCGCCCTATAGTGACGATCAGCACATTCGTCTAAATTTACATAATTTTGACTGCACCTCCATAGGATTGATCATCCGAAAAGGCAACGCGAGGTAATCAAATAAGTGGAAGTTAATAATAACTTATGCGTATTTTTATAGATTGCACTGACACGTATTTTTCCGGCAAAAACACTGGGATTCAACGCGTAGTCCGAAATTTTGTATTTCACTTGCAGAGATTTGGCCATTCAGAAAAAATTGAGATCATTCCTTTCGTATTTGACAACTCGCTACCGAGGATTATTCCTGGTGGAGCACTTTTTTCAGATTCGCCTCCGCGAGAGTCACTGCGCGCACGGCTAAATCAAGCATACCTTCACTTCGCACGCAACCTGTCTAGGCTATTGCCATTCCCCGCATGGCAACGCTTTATTTCGGCTCATCGATCGGCTTTCGGTTTGGCTTGGATTTTATATTTGCCGCTTCGCCTATTTTTGATCCTGAAAACAGCCCTTAAGGGTGCCAACACTGCCAAACCGTCGGATCAAATCATCATTTTTGGCGATGGGGACGTGATATTTCTTCCAGATGCGTCATGGGGTTATGACCCATTCCCTTTCTTGGATCGTGCCAAGTCCTCCGGTTCAAAAATTGTCTTTCTGATTCATGACATCATTCCGATAGACCATCCTGAGGTTTGTCATGTCGTGCATGTAGCTCGTTTCAAATCATGGTTTCTGCAGGTGCTGAGTACAGCCGACTTGTTAATTTGCAATAGTCAGTTTACGGCGAGTTGCGTCAGCACTTTTCTAATTGACCGAGTCGCAGTAACGGCTCCGCCCCGCAAGGTAGTGCAGCTGGGATTCGACTTGCCAACACCAGAAAATGTACGGATTGGTCATCGAACGCTGTGTCGCGTTTTGGAATCGACCATGCCTGTATATATTTGCGTTGGCTCACTGGAAGCTCGAAAGAACATTCAAGTTCTTATCACCGCATTCGAAATTCTTTGGAAGACCGGTCACCATGCAACACTCCTACTCATTGGTCGAGAAGGTTGGCTTTGCGATGATCTCATAGCGCGTATCAAGCAACACCCCCAGACAGGAAAAATGTTGTATTGGTTTAATGATGTTAATGATCGTGATTTAGTTAACGCCTATCAACGATCTTCCGCGCTTATTTTCCCGTCCATAGTAGAAGGTTTTGGTCTACCTCTAGTTGAAGCGTTAAGCTTGGGTTTGCCAGTTATTGCTAGTGACATTCCTCCATTCAGGGAAATTGCTGGTGACCACGCTATTTTCTTCACTGCGACTGATGCACAAGCTTTAGCAAATGTAGTCGAGGCGCACCTTGCCTTGGCCTCGACTCCCGGCACCTCCTCTTTCAGTTGGCCCACCTGGGAAGAAAGTACGCGGAACCTACTGGTCACGCTTAAGACCTTTGTCGACTGACAAACGATGTGGCCCTGGGCCAAAATCTTCCGACAGGCGCAGCAGAGCTGCCTGCCGCGAAAAATGTTTATTCACCCCTTGAATGGCACGTTCGCGCATGCTCTCCCACAAATCAGGGCGCTGGTATGTTTCAAGAATTTGTCTTGCCATATCTTCTCCAGATGTGCTGACCTTCAGGAGTTCATCACCATCTGGTATGCCCTCCGCGCCGACTCGAGTGGTAATGACCGGCACACCTAGGCACATTGCCTCCACGACCTTCCCCTTTACGCCGGCACCAAAGCGCAGCGGGGCGACCGCCAGCCTTGTGGTCTGATAAAGCATTTCCAGGCGTGCCTCGGAGACGCCCCCTTCGACAAAGATTCCATTTCCCGCAAGGCTGCGGATTTCAGGGGGTGGTTCACGGCCCACGATATGCCACTCGATATTCGGCAAAGCCTGCCGCACAAGGGGGAACACTTCCTTGGCAAACCACGAGACCGCATCGCGATTGGGCTGATGGGCGAACCCTCCGACAAACAGCAGACCAGCGCGCTGCGCATACGGCAATCCTGAAACCGGGGCGAGATTCACGGGAAATAGCGGCACGGTACGGGCAATTGCCCCGCCATTCCAGGCGGAAACCGCCCGGACCTCCTCATCGGAAAAAAAATATGCCACGTCTACCTGGGAGATGATTTTTTCTTCTACCTTTTTCCAGTACTCAGCCTCGGAGCGATGGAACGTATCGCCATTCAGTTCGTAATGACGCGCCTCCCTCAGGAAGCGCAGATCGTGCGCAAAATAGAGAATCTTCAGGCCGGCCATTTTTTTGAGTGCCGCCAGATAGCGCTTTGCCACGTTCGGCCTATGTAGAACAACATGGGTAATCTGCCCAGGCCTGTCCCGCAACCAGTGCTTCCATTGGCCGCAACGCAAGCCCGGCCCCATGAGCAAGGTCACGCCCAGACCTTCCAGGGCGCTGGCGTAGGGCTCTCGCCGCATTTGATCATTGGGCATGAAGAACACCTGATGCCCCATTTCTCGCAGCATCTGCAGATAGAGGAAGCTGGATCGCCCTCCGGCATGGCGGTCGTACTGGGGAAGCGTAGTGTCAATGACCAGCAGGGTGGCCCCAGCCCGAAGGTCCTTTGTTGACACCGCATCGGGCACTACGCCCGCGAACTGAGGATTTTCTTCAATGGAGAGTTCGGCAAGAATGGCTGCCGTCCCCCGGCTGCGCCAGGTGTGCCAGAGCCGGTGGAGGGCCCGGTAATCCAACAGGGTCCCAACAAACCGGCAGGGGTCGGCGCGGAGGGCTTCAAGCATGTGTGGACCTGTCAGCCAACGTGTGGAACCCCGTGGCGTAGCAACAGGCGCAATTTGTGCGGGCACCAGGTGAAGGAATCAATGAACGTCCGCCAGGATATCGTCCGGTCGGCTTGGATCTGGCGTCGAAGCCGGAAAAGGTTCTTCCGCTCGCTCCACAGGCTTTGCAGGCAGCCCCCATATATATCCTGGAACACCCGCCATTCCTTCTTGAGCAGGCTTAGTAAAAAGCCCTCAACCAATAGCAAAGCCAGATGCATAGGGAAAATCAGCTGAAGCAGTGGTGTGGGATAAGCCAACACCATGACAAAACACTTGTTGCGCTCCGACAAAGCACGTCGCCGGAAGGTCGTAGCGAGCCGATTTTCGACCACCTTGTTACCGCCAAAACTTTTTCCCTGCCAATGTCGGTAGCCTGAAACTGCCAGGGCCCTGACCGCGTAACCTGCGAGCCGCGCCCGGCAGCAAAGGTACAAGTCTTCACCAATACTGCCGAACCACTCCGGAAATCCACCCAATTCATTCCAGAGTTCTTTTGGCACCCATAAGCAGGCGCCTATGATCATGCCGACTTCGTTGCGGCTCAGGTCGAGGTTGGGAACCGGGTTGAGAAAAGGATCAAGCAGGCTACCCATGTCGACCATCTCGCCGCTGCCAGCGTCATACTGTGGCAGCCCGAGGATGGCGGACCCGCCAATCCGATCAGCCTCCTGGAGCAGGGTTTGCACGGCATCCGGGAAAAGCGCTGCATCGTTGTTGAGCAGCAGCAGGTATTTTCCCCTGGCCGCTGCCACCATGCGATTGTTGGCGACGCAAAAACCGACGTTGCTGTCGCTGACGATCAGCCTTGCATCCGGATAGCGGTCCCGGATATAGCTTACCGAGCCGTCGCTGGAGGCATCGTCATGGACCAGGATTTCCACAGGGAGATGACCTTCCTGTTCAAAAATGGATCGCAGGCAGTCGTCGATGACTTCCATGCCGTTGTAGTTAGCGATGCACACGGAAATAAGCGGAGGATTGTCAACCATGCCGTTTCAGCCAATCCCAGGTTCGCGTTATACCGTCCACCAGCCCAACAGCAGCTTGCCAGCCCAGTCGTGCCTTGAGGCGGCTACTGTCCAGCACCACGCAGCGAACGTCTGTGCCTCTTGCTGGGCGATAGTTTGTCTGCAATTCCTTGCCGCAGGCCGCCTCGACGATGCCCCGGACTTGGTTGATGCTGAAGCCCATGTCACTGCCAAGGTTGTAGGTACCTGCGTCTTGCGGCAGCTTGATCAAGCGCAGGCTGGCCTCGACGATGTCGTCGATGTAGATGAAGTCACGGATATTTTCACCATCGCCCCAAATTTCTAGCGGGGTCCCTGCACGAGCGTGTTCGAGCATGGTCCGAATAAGGCCGAAGCCACTTTTCATCATCTGGCCCGGCCCATAGGCATTGGACGGGCGAAGAATCGTAAGGGGATGGCCCTCAGTTCTCAGCGCGCTGCAAAAAGCCTCTTGCGAAACTTTGCTCGCACCGTGATTGGAAAGCGGCGCGAGCGGACTGTCTTCCGTCACCGGAAGAGTCCGGGGATTGCCGTATACGGTGCCACCGGAGGAAAAGAAGATCAGATGCGTTTTCGGTTGATTCTTCAGCAAGTCCAGTAAACGCAAGGTCAGGGTGAGGTTGCCCAGCTCCAAGCTCGCGCAGGCGGCTGATGCGCTTGGCGTGGTGGAGCAGGCAAGGTGAACCACGGTGCCACACTGCGGTAACACATGCTCGAGCTGATCCTGTTGGTGCCGACCAAGAATGTGCACGGGCATATTTTCCCGTGCCAAGCGCCGAGCCAGCGCACTGCCGATGAAACCGGCACCGCCGAGCAGCAGCACGCCATCCTGGCTCATACTGCTCTCTCAAGTAGATCTTTATAGGCGGCTGCATAACGCCCGGCACAGTCGTCCCAAGTGCCGATCGACTGCTTGATCCAGCCTCGAGCTGCTTGGCCAGTCACCTGATTGTTCAGGGGGTTCTCCAGCCAGTTCAGGCCCTCGCAAAGTTCGTCACGGCTGCCCGCCAGCCAGCCGGTCGCGCGATGCTGAACCATGTCGCGATGGGCCGGCAAGGCGGAGGCAAGCACTGGCAGGCTCGCGGCCATGGCCTCCAGCATCACCTGCGGCCGCCCCTCATCGTGGCGGCTCAGGGTGATCAACCCGCACGCCTGCGGGAACCAGTTTTCCAGCAGGTCCGCCGGATGCGTCGGGCCGTGGTACCGCACCCAGGAAGGAAGCTCGAGCGTCTCCTGCATCGGGCCAAACAGGTGCAATTGCCGCACATCATCGAAAAGGCCCTCACCCCAGCCAAACAGGTCACCGATCTTGTCCCGAGTCAGGCGGGTCACTGCCAGCCAGCGCCGCACGTTGCCTGCCGGGGGATGGCGCTCAACCTCAAACCAGGGATCGTCCACGCCAAAGGCCATCGGACGGATTTCGGCAAGATCGCCAAAGGCCTGCTCCAGCGCCGGCCGCATCCAGTCGGCGTTGGGAGCCAGGATCGCGCGGCGTTGCCGCAGCACGGCGCGCAGCAAAGCCTTCATGCCGGGCAGGCGCAGCAGGCCAAAATCGCTACCGAGCACGGTGATCAGCGCCGGTGTCGTAGTGCCCCATAGCGGCAATGCATTTTGAAGCCAGTTCACATGGACGACATCGGTGGACCGGCGGCGGTAGGCCCGGCCCAGTCTCATCAGCAAAACCAGAATGCTGCCACCGGCCAGTAAGCGTCGGGTCCGTAGCTGGTGGGCGATGCCGCCCTGCCGCGACAAGCCCGCCAGCCAGAGCGCATCGGCCTGTGTCGTCGCGGCGCTTACGCCCGCGGGCAATTCCCCCGGCGGTGCCCACAAAGAAAGATTGACATCTCCACGTCGCGCCAGCGCGGCAGCCTGGTTGACAATGAAGCGGCCGCGCCAGTCCTGTGGACTTTCTGGGTAGGAGGTGCTGCTCATCAGGATGTTCAAGCTACAACTTTCCGAATCATGAGAATCAATCGACATACATGGATGGCGCGGCTTTCCCTGCAGGTCTCAACAGCCGCCACCGTGACTTTTCCTTGAGACAGTCGACAGCCCAGGCCGGCAGCTCCGCACCACCCAGGAACAGCAAGCTCCCGGTCGACGCATATGCCCATTGTGCACAGTCCTTGTCTTCTGGAGAATAGACTTTTGCACCTGTCAGGTACCGGATGTAAAGAGCGCGGTAATCCGTCAGGATGATCGTGGACGCATCCACAGGGCCGATGCTTTCCTTGATCGCGCGGCTGGTCGGCGAGGTGTCGCGCAACTCCCGGAAGCCAAGGCCAAATGCGGACCGCCATCGTGGTATCCCGTCAAACGCGTAATTTCGGTGGGTTCTGCTGGCTTGGTCGAGACCGGCATACACCAGCAGCCCCAGCATCAGGGCAACGAGTATCTTCCGAGTATCGAGGAGACGGTTCGAGAACGCGGCACTCACGGCGGGAGCCATCGCAAGAAGGAGGAAGGGAAACACGACGGCCACCATGCGCAGGTCCAGGTCCACGGTGGTCTGGATTTTTCGGGCGTAAAGCAGGAAGAGCAGGTACCCCGTCAGCCAGATCATGGGCAGCCAGATTTCCGGGGGGCGAAGCCATTGGATGCCACTGCGGCGGAACGCTTTGTAAGCCACAAAAACAGCCCCGGTGAGAATCGGGATCTCCAGATTCGCCCTCAGCACCATGCTGAACGAGAAAAAGCAGTGCTCGAATAAATCGATGATGGTCACAAAATCCTCGAGCCATCTGTCAAATCTCGGGATCCCCCCGCGGGCGGATCCGGAAATATTGCCGGCCAGCTGCCAGTTGCGTAGCCACAGGGGAATGGCCAGTGCGGCGCCCAGCAGCATCGCGCTGGCTGCGTGCACAATTCGTTTGCCCAGCGTCGAGCTCGAGGCTGCGAGAACCGAAAATCCCAGTATGGGCAGGAAAACCACGCCGGCATACCGAACCCAATTGATACTGCCAACAAGGACGGCAGCGGCCGCCAGCCAGATGAATTTCTCTTGGGATATTCGGTACTTCCAGAAGGCGGCGTAGGCCAGCAGCAGCATGGGAATGAACAGCGTCTCACTCCATGCGTGGCCGTAGACAATCATGCTGGTCGGCGTGAACGCATTCACGGTAGCCAAGGCCCCCGCAGTCATGGAGTTGCCGGTAACCATATGGCAAATCCCGAAAATGGCCAGCGTGGTGAGCCCTAGCAAAACCGGATTCAGTAGAGCGGGCACATCATCGACATTGCCGTTTGCCAGGCTCAGGGTCGACGCCCACAGTGCGGGATAAGCGGGCGGCCAGTTCAGCAGGGGACGAAGTTTGGGCGCCTGCGCCGTCACGTTGCTTGACTGCATCGGGTGGCCGGCCGCGAACTGCAGCGCGGCATCCCGGTACGTCAATGAGTCCATGGTATAGGCGACTCGCCCGCCCACTGCGTAGTGCATCAATCCCCACGCCACTGCCAGCGCGACCAGCACCAGCACCATCGCCAAGGCGGGGATCGCACGAAGGGAGGCGACGGGAGGAATGGGATTCAGGGTCATGGCCGGGAATTCTTTGGAGCAGGCGGGGCGGCGAGAGCCCTTCGCCTCGCGGCAACGCTAGTTGCCCTTGTGGTCGTTGGTGTCGATGTTCTTGTAATGCAAGGCCGATATCTGCTCGGAAACGATGCCAATCAAAAAGGTAAAGATGGCAGAGATGAACAGCAGCGCGCTCATGTTGGTGAACCGACCGGCAGTCAAGTAGGTGTACACATAGTAGGCAAGACCCGTGAAGAAAAAACCTGCGCTGATCGGAAGGAACAGCTTTTGCGGCGAAAACAGCGTACCTATCTTGATGATGATTAACAGGAAGCGCAGGCCGTCGCGCAGTGGATGGATATGGCTAGCGCCGCTGCTCCTACGGGGCGAATGGATCGGGACATAGACCACGCTGTAGCCAGCGCGGAAGAAGCTCATGGTGATGGTTGTCGGGTAGGAAAATCCGTTTGGCAACAGATACAGAAATTGGCGAAACTTGGAAGCACGAACAACCCTGAATCCCGAGGTCAGATCGGCGATCGGCTGCATCACCATCCAGCTCGCGAAGCGGCTGAAGATGTCGTTGGCGGCAGCGCGATGCAAACCCGCTTGCGAGCCTGACTGCCGCGCGCCCACAACCATGTCACAGTCTTGGTTGAACTGTTCAAGCAGGCGGGGAATGTCTTCAGGCTGGTGTTGGCCGTCGGCGTCCATGAAGATCAGGATGTCGCCTGTAGCTGCGCGTGCACCCGTTTTGATGGCGGCGCCGTTGCCCTTGGGATAACGGTGGCTTAGCACCCGGACGCCGTGGTCTGCACATACCGAGATGGTGTCATCGTCTGAGCCGTCGTTGACAACAATGATTTCCGCGCGCTGAAGAACACGCGCAACCAACGCTGGCAACAGTTTCGCTAATCCAGCTGCCTCGTTGCGAGCTGGGATCACGATGGAATACGTCTCAGCCAAGCTGTCAGTGTCTGTTCGCATTTTTTCCCATCGCATCAAATAGGTTCTTCAGTCCGTCCACGCCTGGTCTGTCACGCGCTGAAAGCGACCTGCTCGCAAGAATCATATATTCCCGGCGCGCTTCATTGAATTTATTGGACTGGATATAGAGGTGAATGAGGTTGACACGGAATGCGACATTACCCGGATCACTCGCCACAGCGGCTTGGGCATACGTCAAGGCAAGGGGAATTGACCGCATTTTTGCTGCCGCATAATCCATTGCCACAGCGTTGATCATGCCACGCATCAAACCATCTGCCAGCGGGTTCGAGAGGCCCGCTTCGATGAGTTTTTTGACTTCCTGGTCGTCCAAGCACAGGCGATTTTCAACCAATAGCGCCGACAGACTATGCACAACAGCGCGGTCACCAAAGGAAAATCGTGCGGAAGAAAATCGCTCGCGCAACTGCGACTGAATAACAGCATTCTGTGGCAAACCAGCGGCGCAGTCGAGGTATAACAAGCCAATCAGAGGGGCTTTGCTGCTCGTGTCAAGCTCTCCCGCGCGCTTGAAATAGAACTGCACCATTTGATAAGCGACCGGGTTGCCACCACCCAATTCATATGTTCTCTGCATAGCGACCGTGGCGGCGTGATAGTTGGCCCGTGCGGAATCAGGGTGATTGCTTGCTTCCATCTGAGTACGCTGGAATTCGTCCGCCCATTGCAATGAACGCATGCTTGTCACAAGGCCACAGAAAAAAACAAAGGCGGCCGCCAGCACCAACCGGGGAATAAGCCATTGCACATTTGTCTGAACAGGCAGCAACAGGCGACCAAGCCACAGGAATATCCCGATCGACGCCACATAATTACGGTGCTCATAGGCGATTTCCAATGGCAATACGGTCGATTCCAACAAATGGGACGCCAAGAACCAGAACACGGCAAATGCAAATAGCGGGCTGCGTGCGCGCTGGTGGAAGGCGAGGGCTGTGACGCCTATCCAAGCCATGATCGCAAAGAGTGTTTCAGACGGAGCAAGCAGCCCTCGTGAAACCGGAATGTCATCGTGAAACAGGGCAAAGAGATCGGGCGCGGGCAACAGCAGCTGTCGAATATAGAACCAGAGAACTCTGGCCTCCGTCATGAGTCGTTCCAAAAGATCATAGTCCCGCACGCCATAACCGGCAGTGATGAAAGTCCAATTTCCCCAACATACTGCGGCACCCAGGCCACCAATCACGGACAAGCTCAGCCACTTCGCTTTTATGGAAATAGACCGGAAAGTGCCAAGCAGTTGCCATTCGCACAGGAAGATGTAAATCGGCAGTAACAACCCGGTTTCTTTTGAAAGAATCGCCGCTGGCCAGCACACCAGAAGGCTTGTCGCAATTGCAAGGAAGCCCAACTTGTTTTTTGCGTGCCTTCCATACAGGTAGAGTGACAGTGCAGAAAGAATGAAAAAGGCGGACAGGCTCGTCATGCGCTGAACAATGAGCAACACTGGCGTTGCGTTCATAGGGTGCAATGCCCACGCTGCCGTTATCCCTGCTGCCAACGCCAACGACTGGCTGGTGCCTGTGTCGTCACCCAAGCGGCGTAACAACTGCCTAACCAGCCCGAAAACCAGCAGCGCATTCGCAATATGAATGAGCAGATTGGTCAGCTTGAACGAAAAGGGAGCGCCTCCAAAGAAAAAGAAATTCAAGGCAAAACTGGCCATGCTCAAGGGCCGGCCCAAGGGGCTTGACGTCCCACTGGTCGCTGCCGCCATCAGGGATGACAGCGACCCATCAAATAGCCGCAATGATGGGTTATTGACGATGTTTGAAAAATCATCAAATATAAAAGTCCCGCGTATCCCCGCCCAATAGGTTATAGCGACAAGCAGGCACAAGGCGACCAAAAACAAAATCAGAAGTACCAACAAACGTCTCAAAGACATCAAATGCACCTCGGCAACAGCAAAAAAAAAGCTCCGCACAAGCGGAGCTTTTTTAACAACAGAAAATGAAGTTTTGAAAAATTAACGGCAGTTGGCAGGCTTGTATTTTGGATCGATGGTGCCGGTGCAAACCCATGCCACCACGCCGTCTCCGTTGGCCGTTCCGGTCAGGACAATGGTGCTTCCAGAAACTTTGGGTTCTTTAGCTGACGCCGTTGCAGTGATGATGCCCACATTGGTCGCCGTGGTGCTGTAGATAACAGTCGCCACAAACGGAGAGTTTTGATTCGTTATGCCCTCCGAACCAAGAGAAGGCATGTGCCCCAAAGTCTGAAAGGCCTCGGCAACTGCGGTCTTTCCGCCAGAAGCCGCCAAAACGACCTCACTGACTTTCGCACGGACGGTGTAGTCCTGATACGCGGGCAATGCCACGGCCGCCAAAATACCGATGATCGCCACAACGATCATCAATTCGATCAGGGTAAAACCCTGTTGCATGGAACGCTTCATATAAAAACTCCTTGGTTGAAAAACTGGCACTTGTGATGAGCAGGGTTCATGCCAACCGATCCAAGCCCCGAAAACGAGCCCAAAGACTCATCTGCGACGCTCAAACAAGACCAAAATTGACAATTTCTGCGGCGACGGACACGGAAAGAGACATTTTTGTCACCCCCCCCCTCTCCTGCCGGCGGCGTCTTTTCTGCCGATCTGGTTTGTCAACAGGGTAGTTCAATTCCTGAGGATCTTGGCACAAGCCATGCCCGTGAAGGCATCTTCCAGATGTCGCGCAAACCTAGCGGCATCGAAAAGCGGCGAATTGAGCGCACGGGAACGAAGGGTGGCCCTTAATTCTCCCAACTTCTTCAGGTCACCCACCTTCGCCAGGGCTATATCGACGTACTCCTGTTCGTTGGCTGCAACCCAGTCCCCCAACCCCACGCAACGCAGAAGGCTTTCTCCCTGGCGCGCCAGGAGTGAGCTGCCGGTGAGTGTGACTGTCGGCACACCCATCCACAAAGCCTCGGCGGTCGTGGTTCCCCCCGGAAACGGAAACGTGTCCAGAACAATGTCAACTTCTGAGTATGAAGCCAGATAGTCTTCCCGTGAAACTCCGCCGTGGAGGTCCACCTGGTCAGGATCAATGTTGACAGCAGCCAATCGCCGGCGCATGTTGGCAATGGCTTCGGGGTAGGACAGTGGCAAGCTTTGAAGACGAAACCGCGCCGATGGGGCGCGCGCAAGAATTCGAGCCCAGAGTGCCAGGGTGCGATCACTGATCTTGTTCAGTATCTGAAATGAGCCGAACGTGATACGCCCGTTGCGCAGGGCGGGTAGCTCTTGTATTTCAACAGGCTGGGCGGTAGCGGGCGGACTCAGGCAAAAACGGGTATCCGGCAAGTACCAGATTTTTTCTGAGAAAAACTGCACCTCTGATTTCGGCACAGCGATGTCGTCGACAAGGATGTAATCGATTTCCTCAACACCAGTGCTCGCCCAGTAGCCGAGCCATGAAGCCTGCAGAGGTGCGGCCTTCCACGCAAAAACGGGCAGCCGATTGAACTCGGTGTGCCCAGAAAGATCGACAAGAATATCGATGCTGTCACCGTGAATTTTTCTGGCCAGCGCTTCGTCCGGCATCGCGGAAACCAGGTTCCATTCTGCGAACTGGGCCCTGAGCCGTTCAGACAGAACATCGACCGTCGTAGAGTTCGAATAGGCAACGAGTGTCAACTTGGCAGGGTCAATCCTTGCCAAAATGCTTTCAAGAAACAGGCCTACAGGATGGGTCCGCAAGTCACCCGAGATGAATCCCACACGCAAGGGGCGGGCCACTTCCGTCAGTGCCGGGCAAAGCCACCGCGAATAGGCTTTGGCGCGCGCGGTGATTCTAGTGCCGTATCGTCGCGCCTCGAGCAGATACTCGGCGGGCGGAAAATCTGGCACATAAGTCAGTGCGTACAGCAGGTTTTGATGCGCGTTCAAATACTCAGGGTTGATTTTCAAAGCATGTCTGTAACTCTGAATGGCAAGGTCCAACTGACCACTCAGCTGGAAGGCGGCCGCGATATTGGCATGCGCCTGCACATTGCCAGGCTCAAACTCCAGGATACCGCGATAAGTGTCTATTGCAGAAAAAACATCACGCTTCCTGAGTTGCGCCACTCCCAAATTGATAAGAATGGAGGAGTCTCGAGGCTGCAAATGCGCGGCGCGGAGAAAATTCTTGATGGCGTCGTCAAGTTCATCCTCGGCGAGATGCAGATTGCCCCTGAAGTAATAGAAGTCAACGGTGTTCTCAGGGAAGGCCGGACCTTGCTCCAACACAAGGCGGGCCTCGCGGGTTCGGCCTGTCTGCGCCAGCAAAACACAAAGACCACGTCGGCAAATGTCGAAATCGGGACGGATATCCAGCGCCCTGCGATAACTCACGACAGCTTGCAACAATTCACCCCTCGCCCGTGCCAGGTTGCCCAGCAAGTAGTAGGCATCGAAATCCGCGGGGTTGAGCTTCACCGCCTTAAGCAGCATTTCCTGCGACTCTGTTGAACGTCCCTGCTCCCCCAGAACATACCCAAGGTTGGAATAACAGATCGCGTCATCAGGACTGATCGCCATTCCGCTGCGGTAGCACTCCGCGGCTTCGTTCAGCCGGCCGGCGTCGAGATGCGCATTACCGCGCTTACGCCATTCTGCTGAGCTGATCTGCTGGCTGGTGCCCATCGAAGGCTGCAAAGAACCTTCCAGGCGTGACTGCAGACCGGCTCGGCGTGCTTCGAACTTTGTTGCCAACCATTTAAGCATGGGTAATCCGGGTATTGACTCAGCAAGGCAGAAGAAATCATGTTTTCACCGTGACGACAAACCATTGCGTCAATTTATCAACGTAATCATCCTCATAAGCCGCATCCTTCAACGCCCACTTAAAGGCATTTCCCATCTGGGCCACTTTGTAAATATTGAGTTTGTTCTGCTGCTTGTAGGATCCAATCAGCAGGCTCATTTTTTCCATTGTTTTCAGCGATTTCACGGCAAACTGCTTTTCTTTCAAATTCATGTTCAGGGGCATTGCTGCGATGTAGAACTGGGCCATCTGAGCGCCAAACTTCTTGGCTGAACGTGCGTCAAAAAATGAGAACACAGGTGTCCTTAAATATCGTTGGAGTTTTACCGAATGCCATAGGTGATGGCAGCCCGCTATTTCATATATTAGCCAAACGGTTTGCCACCCCTTCAAAATCATTTTCAACTACATGCAAAAATGTTCCCATATCTGCAATGAAACTCTCAAGATCAAGAGCCATGGCTTCTCGACAAATCCGGTCAAATCCGCTTTGGAGAACGTCCGAATGGGGATTTAACCCCGTGATCACGCCAAGTCCGCTTGGACCGGATGGTATCGTGAAAATATTGAGCTCTGGACGATATTTCAACAATATCCACATGACCTTCCAGGTATCGCCCACCCAAAACTTCGTAATTCGATCTCTCTGCGCCGTGGCCGGAACCACCGGGAAAATATCATGGAATAGGACTACAGATGCCGCATTCGAGAAGCGCTCTACATTGATAAAATCTTTCAACGCTTGGTCGAACGTGTGCAGTCCATCTATAAAAGACAGGCGGATAGTCTCTAGTCCAAACACCTGTTGAATATCTTGAGTGGCAAAGAATTGATCGCTGGTCAATTTAAAGAGCTTCACCCAGTTTTTCTGAGGGTAAACAATTCTGATTTCCGGGTCCACCCCCACCGTTCGCGTCGGGGCGGCGGCGAACTGCAAGGACTGCCCAGATTCAACACCAATTTCCAGATAGCTTTCGGGCGCAAGGGTCTGATGGAACCAGGCCAGCCAATCCAGATAGTGGGGTCCCGGAAAGCGGTGGTCAACTGTTGCAAGGCATTGAACGAATTCGATATCGATTTGTAACTGGCGGGCCGGTTCATGTTCAGGAACCAAAGTAAGCGCTTTGAGGCACATGCTCTCGGCACCCGATATGTCGCCAGCAGTCAGCATCTCACGACCAAATTCGACTATTTTTTCTGCCGAACTAGAAGAATGGTGCGACGCACCCAGTGGACTGTTCCGCGAAAATAAGTCCCCAAGCAAACTTGATAATACTGACAAGGTTTTCTCCTGAAAAATTCGCTTCCAGGTCGACTACGCAAACGGCCGCAAATGGATTTAACGCACTTCGCTTTCCATTTTTTTTCGTGGCGATGACAACCCACCGGCATAAGGTCGGCGCGCCCTGCTACCGCGATCCGTCCATTGTTGACTTTACTTGATACACACCGACCGGACCATCTTCAAGTCAGTCAATCCCATCAGAACTTTTTCCATACCGTCCATTTTGAGCGTGTGCATGCCGCTGTTTACCGCCGAAGAAAACAGCTCGGCAACCCTGGCCCGCTCCTGAATCAATTTTTTAGCCGCATCGTCGGCAATCATCAGCTCGTGCAAGCCGATACGGCCCTTGTAGCCGGTCTGGTTGCATTTGTCGCATCCTACCGCCCGGTACATGGTGAGTTGGCCATCCTTGCCGTATCGCTCTGTCCAATCGTCCAGCAGCTTCTGCGCTTCACCACCAGGATCGGTCTTCCAGGCATCCGTACTCCGCAGCTCTTCGGAATACTCCTTGACGAAGTCCTTGACCTCCTGCGCGGTCGGCTGGTAGGCCTCTTTGCAATCGCACAGCTTTTTCGCCAGGCGCTGCGCCAGGATGCCGAGCAAGGCATCAGCAAAGTTAAATGGGTCCATGCCCATGTCGAGCAGGCGGGTGATGGATTCCGGCGCTGAATTGGTATGCAGCGTGGAAAACACCATATGGCCTGTCAGCGAAGCTTCCACACCCATGGAGACCGTTTCCTTGTCTCGGGACTCACCCACCATGATGATGTCCGGGTCGGCGCGCAGAAAAGCACGCATGACCAGCGCAAAATCAATACCCGCTTTTTTATTGATCTGAACCTGACGCAGGCCTTTTTGCGTGATCTCCACGGGATCTTCGGCCGTCCAGATTTTGGTGTCTGGCGTATTCAAAAACTTCAGAATGGAATGCAGTGTGGTCGTCTTGCCAGAACCTGTCGGGCCACAAACATAAAAGAGGCCGTAGGGCTTGGAAACGGTTTTTTCCAGCCGCTCCTTGTTGTGGGCAGTCAGGCCCAGCTTTTCAAGCGGTATTGGCTCCCCTGCGGCGAGAATCCGCATCACCACATCCTCGACGCCTCCCGCTGACGGAATGGTGGCGACACGCAACTCGATGTCGAGCGGGCCATATTTCTTGAACTTGATTTTTCCGTCCTGCGGCTTGCGCTTTTCGGAAATGTCCAGATCGCACATGATCTTCAGCCGCGTGACCATGGCCTGGCGAAACTGGGCCGGTACTTCG
Organism: Polaromonas sp.; assembly: GCF_039930745.1. GTDB lineage: Bacteria > Pseudomonadota > Gammaproteobacteria > Burkholderiales > Burkholderiaceae_C > Polaromonas. The sequence goes on from NZ_JBDTTH010000006.1 coordinate 92,053, forward strand.
ATGTAAGGCAGCAAGGTGCCGTCAATACGGAAACGGATGCCGGTCTTGGCCTTTCCCGGCATCGGCTCGATGTGGATGTCGGACGCCTTCTGCTTGTAGGCGTCAATGATGACCTTGTTGACGAACTTGACCAGCTCGTTGTCGGCCGCAGCCGATTCCAGGGCTGAATCGTCATTAGCATCGTTCTCGAGCGGCGAGTCCATGTCGGCCAGCAGCTCGTCGATGGAGCCGCCTTCATTGCCCGAGCCAAACAACTGGGCCAGGGTTTCGTCGAACTCGGTTTGCGTCGTTACGCAATACGAGAATTTGCCGATTTTTGAAAAGACTTGCGGCACCACACGCGCACCGCGGACCGCTTCCGGGTCCACACACATAATGACCAGCCCGTCCGGCGTTTCCTCAAGCGGCATCCATGCCTGCTGCTCCACAAAATCCCGCTTGAGCAGGCCATGCAGCATTTCCGAGCGTATGCGGCCCGCGTTGAAAGCCTCGTAGGGGACACCAAAAAACTTGGCAAGCGATGCACCGATCTGCACCGGACGGATGTGATAGTCAGCCATCAACAAATGCTCGACAGACTGCACCTCCTCGCGCGCTTTCTGGATGCACTGCTGCAGCTCGTCCTGCGTCAGCACCCCTTCCGCCACCAGGCCGTCGTACTTGGTTGCCCTGCGTCGCTGCCCCTCTTCGGACTTCTGCATGCGCTGGCGTATGGCGATGCCCAGTGTCTTGCACAGTTGTTGCGCGCCGTCTTCTTCGAGCTTTGCAAAAGGCTGGTCACTGCGGTTGTTGATGACCTGAAGCACGCCATAAAGCGTGTTGCCGTCCATCACCGGCGCCACCAGCATCTGCTTGGTGCGATAGCCGGAGCGTTTGTCCACTTCCTGCAGGAAGCTCAGGTTTGGGTGAATCTTCTTGAGCGCCTCGTCGTCATAAACATCGGCGATGTTGAGCATTTGCTTTGACTGCGCCACGTAGCCGGCAATGCTTTGTGTGCTGATTGGCAGTTTCAGGTCGCGGCTGGTATTCAAGCCAGTCTTGACCTTGGAGATGATGGAGGTGCGGTCTTCATTGACCGCATACAAGGTCAACCGGTCCGCATTGAACAGCTTGCAGATATCCTGGCTAGCTTCCAGCATGATCTGGTCAATGTTCTCCGTTTCGTGAATGCGGTTGGTGACCAGTTGCAGCTGGCGGAAATAGAGCGCCTCAAAAGTCACCCCCCTTTCCTGGGGAGGAAGCATTTGCGAGTCAAAGAACTCGTCCTCGTGGTCTCGCTGCACAAGCGCATTCATAGTTCAAACTCCTGCCCCGCGCGTAACCACCGTATGTCGTGGGTAACGTTAGGACCAAAAGGTGCTGTCTGGTCGAAGCGCTGTATCTCGGCCATGATCAGATCGGTTTCCGCCGGCTTGGTGTGGGTGATGTAAATCGGGTAGTTTTTTCCCTTGTCGATGCAGTCCAGTTCACTGGCCAATGCATGTGGCGAGAGATGCAAGCTGCGTCTGGCCAGATCCCGCTCCCGGTTGCTGAACGCGGTTTCAATCACCAGCATCGCGACATTAAGCTGGTTGATTCGGTCCCAGAGGGCTGGGTTGCGCTCTGTGTCGCCGGTGAACACCCAGCAGCCGGAACCTGTCGCCACCGCATAACCGACGGCCGGCACCGTATGAACGGCGGGCAACACCTCCACGTATTTACCTGCCAGCAGCAATGTCTGGCCGATGGTGAGCGGATGAAAACTCACAAAGGGTGCTTCCGGCGTTGGGATTCTCGAGAAATCGGGCCAGATGGTATTGTTGAAAATATGCGCCCTCAACGCATCGATGGTCCCTTGCAAGGCATGAATCCGGATCGGGCTTGTCCGCTGCGCTGCAATCGCATCCACCATCAAAGGCAAGGCCGCCACGTGGTCAAGGTGGGAGTGAGTCAGCAAGACATGATCGATACCGCGCATCTCGTCCAAGGTGAGATCGCCAACGCCGGTTCCGGCATCAACCAGCACATCGTGATCAAGCAGAAAAGATGTGGTCCGGCAGCCTTTGGCAATGGCTCCTGAACAGCCCAGTACGCGTACTTTCATGGTCTTTTTTGGCTTGGTGCGCCGGCAGGCTGTGTCATTTGGTTTCGAAGTTGGTTGCCCCATCCCATTCGGGGTCAAAGGGCAGCAATCTCATGGAGGCTACACGCTCCGCGTACAGCCGGTAAAGGTACTTTTGCGCATTCATGCGCTGTAAATTGAGTAAATGCACGTCGCAATCGTCCCATTCCTGGTCGCGGTAGGCCTTCAGGGCAAGAGCCCACTCCTTGAGCTCGCCGGCCGCTTGCTTGTCGAGCTGCCCCGAAAGCGCTACCGGAGAGAAAATGGCCACCGCCTGGTCCTTGCCCTTGACACGGACCTTATCGAGTTCCTGCCATGCAAATTCAGCGGCAAGGTGACGGGTGGATTCGCTGACGACTGTATCGACACCATAGGTTTTACAAAGCCCTTCCAGACGGGAGCCCAGGTTGACCGCGTCGCCGATCACCGTGTAGCTGCGACGAATGTCCGAACCCATATCACCCACACACATGCTGCCGGTGTTCAGCCCGATGCCAATGCCAATCTCGGGCAAACCTTTGGCTCGGTGTTCTTCGTTCAGCTGGCGCACTGCCTGCACCATCTCCAATGAGGTTTTAACGGCCAGCCCGGCATGTTCAGGCGTGTCCACCGGTGCACCCCAGAAAGCCATCACGCAGTCACCCATGTATTTGTCGATGGTGCCGCGATTACTGCGAATCTGGTCTGTCAGCCTGCTGAAAACACTGTTAAGCAGCGCCTGGAGCTGCGTAGGCTCCATGGTTTCCGACATCCGGGTAAAGCCGCGCATGTCACAGAACATCACGGTCAACTCTTTGGCCGACGCTTTCATGCTGTAGCTGTCGGGGTCTTTGACCATTTCATCGACCAGCTCGGGCGGTACATAGGTGCCAAACAGATTGGCCAGCTCCCGTTTCGAACGGCTCTCCACAAAATAGCCATAACTCATGTTCAAGGCAAAAGCAGTCAACGCCATCACCAATGCTGTAGCCAGGGGCAGGACCAGGCCATACGCCGAATACAGCCAGAAGTTGAGGCCTGACAGCACGAAAATTACCGCGACGCTGGTTGCAACAGCTTTGGGCGCAGAGAGCATCGGCAACGCGAAGGCCAAGGTCAATCCTGACAGAACCAGAACCACCACTTCAAAGCCGACGGCATAGTCCGGCTTGACAAATACCTTGCCGTCGAGAAACCCGGATATCACATTGGCATGGGTTTCAACGCCGGGGTAGGTTTCGCCGACAGGCGTGACCCGCAAGTCGAGCAAACCTGGAGCCGTGGTGCCCAGCAGAACGATTTTGTCCTTCAGCTGACCCGGCGCCACCTTGTGAGCCAGCACGTCGGACGCGGAAATATACCGATAAGATCCACCGCCGGCGCCTCCCGGTCCACGAAACGGCACCAGAGTGGCCACCCGGTCGTCCACCGGAATGGCCAGCGTCTTGTTGCCCTGCCTCAGCAGAATGCTTTCCAGCCCCTGGTAGTTGCGCGTCAGGAATTTTTCCTGGGGGAACCCAGGCTCAACATCGGGCAAACCCATCAGCATGCGAAACATCGCCAGCGACAGTGACTCGTAATACTGGCCCTTGTATTCAGCCAGCAAGGGAAGCGAGCGCACAACGCCATCACCCTCTGTGATCGAGTTGAAGAATCCTCCCATAGGCGCGGCGTGGGCGATTTGCTCAATGTTTGCACCGAAGCCGTTCCAGGTGGTGAACTTGATGGGTCGCCCCTTGAGCGCTTCCCGGGTCATCACCGGTGGCGGCAAAACGCCGTTCACCCGGCCATCCCGGTCGCTGGTGAAGTAATACCCCAGAACCACGGGCCGTTTCTCCACGGACTTCGCAAATACGGCATCGTAGTCAAGGCTGCCTTGCAACTGCCCCAGCTTTTCTGTAAACGCCGGCAAGTCCTTTAGCTCGTTCTGGGCCAGTTGCTTGAGGCGTTTCAGCCCGGAACTCTCGTCTGCCTCCGCAAAAACCACGTCGAAGCCCAGCAACGCAGCTTTTTGCCCGTCCAGCAATTCGCTCACCAGAGCGGCCAGCTTGTCACGCCCCCACGGCCAGCGGCCTACTTCGGCCAGGCTTTTTTCATCAATATCGACGATGACAATGCGTTCGTCCAGCGTCCGGGGCATGGTGGCACGAAGCCGCGCATCGTAAAGAATGTCGTCAAGCCGCTGCAAAACATCGATGCGAACCGCACCGCTGGCATGCAGCAAGGCCAGTACCAGCGGGATCAGGGTGACGGCAATGCGAGGCCAATGCCGGGAAAAAAGTCGCATAAGGCCTCTTGAAGAGCCGCGATTGGAAGTGGTTTTCCGGTCAGTGACTGGAAAACCGCTTGGTCAGCGTTGCACGAACTGCATTTGGGTGCCGGCCAACTCCAGCATATCGCCATTTTTCAGTGGCACCGGCTCCACGCCAATGGGCGCTCCATTCAGGGTGGGCTTGTTATCGCCCTCCACGTGCGCCACCACAAACCCATGGGGCCGCTTGGTGATGGCGGCAACTGCCACGCCGGGCTTTCCGATGGTGGTGACGACCTTGACAAGGGCAACCTCCCGGCCAGCGGCGGCGCCAGACATGACCTTGATGGCCGCATTGGCGCCACCGGCGGCATCGCCGCTGGAGGCCGCTGCCTGTGGGGCGGCCGGTCCTGCCGGAGCAACAGAGCCAGCCTTGATGATCATGGTTTTTTCGAAACCAGCACTCGCAACCTCGTTGACATACTTGATCTTGTACTTGCCAATTTCAACCGTGTCGCCGTTGTTGAGCTGCTGCTTTTTCACAGCTTTGCCGTTGAGATAGGTACCGTTGGTACTGTTCAAATCTTCAACAAAAACCTCGTTGCCCGACATTTGCAGAACGGCGTGCTCACCGCTGACGGCCAGGTTGTCAATGACAATGTCGTTGTAAGGACGGCGCCCCAGGGACGTGCGGTCCTTGGTGAGCTGAACCTCTTTGATCACAACGCCGTCAATAGAGACGATCATTTTCGGCATGGCCGACTCCTGTCTGTTTTTAATTTCGCAGTCAATCCGCTTACTTCCCCAGCATTCTGGACAGCAGCCCGCGTTTGACCGTGGCTTCCTTGGCTTGCGTGAGCAATACCGAAATATTATCTCGCCCGCCGCCGTCATTGGCCGCCACGACAAGTTGCCGGGCCGTTTGGTCCAGCGACTTCGACCCCGATAGAATAGCCGCAATCGCCCCATCACTGATCATGTCAGACAGGCCATCAGAGCACATCAGGTAAATATCACCCAGCTCAACCCGGTGTTCGTTGACTTCCAGCAACACAGCGTCCTCCACCCCCAAAGCCCGCGTCACCAGGTTTTTGTTGACCGATGTCAGCGCCTGTTCCGGGGTAATCAGTCCCGCATCAATCTGCTCCTGCAGCAGGGAATGGTCTTTGGTGATCTGCTCAAGCTGGCCATTGCGCCAGCGATAACAGCGCGAATCACCGATGTGACCCAGCATCAGGCGGGTGTTCTGAAAGACCCCCACTACCAGCGTGGTGCCCATGCCTGAATACTGCGGGTTGGAGTTGGCGGCGTTAAAAATGGAATGGTTGGCGTTTTCCACGCAGATCTCCATGGCGCGCCGCACTTCCTTGCCGTTGGCGTGCCTGCCTGCCTGTGACAGCCAGCGCCCCAATTCGGATTTGATAAATGCAGTCGCCATGCCACTGGCAATTTCCCCTGCGTTATAACCACCCATGCCGTCGGCCAAAATGCACAGATTCGTAACCACGTCAAATGTGACGGAATCTTCGTTGTTGTCCCGCATTAGGCCGGGATCGGTCTGAGTGCAAATCTCGTAAATCATCGTATTCTTGTTATGGTTTCAAATTTGTAGCGTCGTCGCCTGTGGGGGGATCCAGCGGAGAACGGGCTGCAATTGTTTTTTCAAAAGAAGGATTGTCGCCGGCTGCAAACGCCACCGTCTTTTCGCTGATTTGGGGGCCTGACGCCGCCATCGAAGAGACTGCAGTGGGAACCCCCTGGCCGGACAGCTCGGTCATCGCCAGCCGCAAATCAGCCGCAAACTTCTCACCGTCCTGGTAGCGTGTTTCCGGCCCCTTGCCCAAGGACAATGCCACGATCTCCGCAAGACGCGGCGACAGTGCCTGGCGGATGATGCGAATATCCGGTGCGGGTTCGTTGGCAATTTTGTACATCAGTTCTGCCATCGAGTCGCCACGGAAAGGCAGCACACCAGCCAGCATCTGGAACAGCATCACGCCCAGGGAATACAGGTCCGAGCGCCCATCGACTTTCTTGCCGGCAATCTGCTCGGGCGACATGAAGCTCGGGGTGCCAAGCACCAGACCGGTTTTGGTTTTGCTCGAGTCGGTGATGCGCGCGATGCCGAAGTCGGTCACCTTGACGACGTCACTGTCGGAGTCATACATGATGTTGGCCGGCTTGATGTCGCGGTGCACCACGTTTTGCTTGTGCGCGTACGCCAATGCTTCCGCCACACGCGCCACGATGGACAACACCTTTGCAATGGGCAAGAGCTGTCCGTCTTTGGTGACGTCAACCAGGTCTTTGCCTTTGAGGAACTCCATGGCGATATAGGCAAGGTCGTGTTCTTCCCCGGCATCGAAGATGGTCACGATGTTCTGATGCTGCAGGCGGCCTGCCGTTTCGGCCTCGCGGAAGAAGCGCTCACGGGCATCCGTCAGCTCGTCACCTTCGAACTCCTGGCTCAAAGCCATGGTCTTGATGGCCACCACTCGTCCGATTTTGGGATCTTTGCCCAGATAAACGACACCCATCGCGCCCTTGCCCAGCTCCTTCTCGACTTGGTATCGGCCCAGCATGGGTTTTTCGACCCCACCGCCATCAAGCAGCATGGTGCCGCCGGGATGCGCACCACCGCCGCCCAGAATGACTGTTTCCGACAGATTTTTCGCGCGGTTCAACTTGGACTGCAAATCCTTGTGGTTCTTGTTGTAGCTGGCCATGTATTCGTAAACCGCCTGGGCCTTGTTGAACTGCCGTTTGCGCTCGAAATCGAGCGCCAGGTTGTTCATGTTGTCCATCAGCGCATCCGTGAAAGGGACACGGCGGAAACGGTCGAAGGCCATGTCCAGCTGGCCCTGGCCCTGCAGCGCCAGGCCCATCATGCGATTGGTCTCGGCCGATTCTTCGTCAGACTTGAGCTTGCCGGCCTCGGTCATGAGGAAACGTTTTGTTGTGAGCGCCAGATGGCCGATGACCAGCAGCGCCGCGGGAAACACCAGCTTGAGCCAGGTCGCCGCTGCCGATAACAAGCCGAATTCGATCACCAGCAGCACGACGAACAACAGAAGCGTCACCACGGCCGCCTTGCCGGCGGAAAGACGAGGCAAACCCGCAATCAAGTAAGCCGCAACGATGATCAGCACGCCCAGCGTGGCCCAAATTCCCCAGGAGGGCTGCACAATAAAGTGCTCGCTGAGGATGCTTGAAGTGATATGGGCAATCGTTTCCGCAGGTGAAAGCCCGGGGCCAGCGGGTGTCGGAAACTGCGTACCGACCCCGGCTGCCGTGGCGCCGATGATGACGATCTTGCCGGCGTATTTGGCTGCTGGAATTTTTCCGGACAACACATCGTAAAACGAATCAACGGCAAAAGCAGGCCTGCCATCACGCCCTTTGTAAAACTGCGGCAACATCAGCGCTGCCTCGTCGGTCCTTATGCGCAGCTTGCCAAGCTGGACCGACTCGCCGCCATTGAGCTTGATATCCGACGCGGTCAGGTTCAAGCTCATGGCGGCCGCAAGCAGCCCCATCGAGGGAACCGCCTTGCCGTAATAGTTAATCAACAGGGGCTCTTGCCGCACCGCGCCATCTACATCAGGAAGTTGATTCAAATGGGCCACCCCCGCTGCGCTGTTCCCAATGATTTCGATCGGCTGCTGCCCGCGCACGGCAGGCAGAGAGAAACCGTTAGGCTCGTCCACGGCACTTTTGAGCGCGTACGCGGGCAAGGGGCTGTCAGCCTTGCCTTGGGGTTCTCCCAGCGCAAATACAGAAGGTACAAGGACATTTCCCGCCTTGCCCATGCTTGTAGCCAGCTTGGCATCCGTGTCGAGTGCAATCTCCGCCTCGGCGATCACCTTGGCGAGCTGTTCACTGAGGCCATTTTGGGCTACAGCAGCATCCGCCCCAGACGCATTCGCAGGACTGGCAGCAGGCCCCAGCGCTTCTTTCATTTTCCGGATGAACACCAGGCCTCGGTCGGTCTGCGGCTCAAAGAAAAAGGCCGTGTGCGCAATCGTCTTGGCCTTGGCCCCCGCCAGCTGATCAATCAATTGTGCGTGAATGTCCCGCGGCCAGGGCCAGCGGCCGATATTGGCAATGCTCTGGTCATCAATGGCAATGATCGCAATGCGATCTGAAGGCTGGCGCGACGTGCTGGTGCTCGCAAAGTCGTAATAGCGGCGCTCCAGCGTGCCAAAAAAATCTGTCGCGCTGTGCAGAACCAGCACGGCCAGCACCACCAGGACGCCCACAAACCAGTCGGCTCGCCAGAACTGTTTGCGCTTACTTGATGATGTGGCCACGTCCGTCCCGCCTTTGTCCTGGTTCGCCCGGCGCAGGCTACTGCACCGGTTTCTTTTTTGCGCACTTGTCACCCGGCGAGCGTTACAAGCCGGTTACAAATCCACTGTCTGTGGACATTAACAGACGCTTTGAACCCGGACAAGGGACTTTTGCACACCGCCCCTGGCTTGTGTTGCAATTTGGCGCCGCCAGCGCCACTCTCCAGCCTGAAGACCGGTAGTAGGGGGCCGGGAGCCCCGAACGGGGCGGCCGGCAGCGGGACTTCAGGCTTCCGGCGCGGGGCTCCGGCTGCGTCGTTTTTGCATGTATGTACCCAAAGCCACCACCAGCGCGGCGCCCAGGATTCCGCCGATTGTCACGATCTGGTCACCTATCACCCCGAATTGAGTGACGACCGCCGGATCTGTTAGCAGCATTTCACCAGCCAGAAAGCCCAGCAGCGCGGCACCGATGGTGATGATGATGGGAAAACGCTCCATGACCTTGGTCAACAAGGTGGCGCCAAAAATGATCAGCGGAATACTGACCAGCAGACCCATGATGAGCAGCGGTAGATTGCCTTTGGCAGCCGCAGCCACGGCCAGCACATTGTCGAGACTCATTACCAGGTCGGCGATCAGGATGGTGCGAATGGCTGCAGCCATGCCACTGATCTCCTTGCCCTCGCCCTCGCCTTCGTCGTCCCCGTTAAGCAGGTCCACGCCGATATACACCAGCAGGATGGCGCCAATGATTTTCAGGTACGGGAGCGTGAGGAGCTGGATCGCGACAATGGTCAGGACGATCCGCATCACAATGGCGGCGGCGCTGCCCCAGAAAATGGCCTTGTTCCGCTGCGCGGGCTGCAGTGTTCTGGCCGCCATCGCGATCACCACGGCGTTATCACCGGACAGGACGATGTTCGCCAGCAGGATGGAGCCGAAAGCGCTCCAGAAAATGGGGGACGTCAAGTCCATTTCGAAAATCATGACTAGCTCCTGTTATGAATTAAAAAAGCGCCGGGAAAGCGCTTTTTTGTTTTTGATGAGTCTAAGCCGCAACGCGGCTGCCACGATTGGTATTACTGCTTACGCGCTTGACCGCAGTCAAGATTTCTCGAAACGCTGGTGCGCTTGGATCTCAGAGCAGTGCCTTGAGCAGCTTGGCCATTTCGGACGGGTTTCGCGTCACGGTAAAGCCGCACTCTTCCATGATGGCCAGCTTGGCGTCCGCCGTGTCAGCACCGCCGGAAATCAGCGCACCAGCATGGCCCATGCGTTTGCCGGCCGGGGCCGTCACACCGGCGATGAAGCCGACGATAGGCTTTTTCATGTTCGCCTTGCACCAGATGGCCGCTTCGGCCTCGTCCGGACCGCCGATTTCGCCAATCATGATGACCGCATCGGTGTCCGGGTCGTCATTGAAGGCGCGCATTACGTCGATATGCTTCAAGCCGTTGATCGGGTCGCCGCCAATGCCAACGGCGCTGGACTGGCCCAGGCCGATTTCGGTCAACTGTGCCACCGCCTCATAAGTCAGCGTGCCCGAACGGCTGACCACACCGATACGGCCCTTGCGGTGGATGTGGCCGGGCATGATGCCGATCTTGATTTCTTCAGGCGTGATCAGGCCGGGGCAGTTGGGGCCCAGCAGCAGGGTTTTCTTGCCACCGGCGGCTTCCTTGGCCTTCATGCGGTTGCGCACTTCCAGCATGTCACGGACAGGGATGCCTTCGGTGATGCAGATGGCCAGATCGAGATTGGCTTCAACAGCCTCCCAAATGGCGGCGGCAGCGCCTGCGGGTGGCACGTAAATCACCGACACCGTGGCGCCGGTGGCTTTGGCGGCTTCCGTCACGTTGGCAAAAATCGGGATGCCTTCGAAGTCTTCGCCGGCTTTCTTGGGGTTCACGCCAGCGACAAAGCATTCTTTGCCATTCGCGTAGTCGCGGCACATGCGGGTGTGGAACTGGCCGGTCTTGCCGGTAATACCCTGCGTGATGACTTTGGTGTTTTTGTTGATGTAGATGGACATGTTCTTGGCTCCGGGCTTATTTGACAGCGGCGACGATTTTGGTCGCGGCTTCGGCCATGGTGTCTGCGGCGATGATGGGCAAACCGGAGTCGGCCAGCATCTTCTTGCCCAGGTCTTCGTTGGTGCCCTTCATGCGCACGACCAGCGGAACCGAGAGGTTCACGGCCTTGCAGGCGGTGATCACACCGTCGGCAATCGTGTCGCACTTCATGATGCCGCCGAAAATGTTGACCAGGATGCCTTTGACATCGGGGTTCTTCAGCATGATCTTGAAGGCTTCGGTGACTTTCTCGGCCGTAGCGCCGCCGCCCACGTCCAGGAAGTTGGCCGGCTCGCCGCCGAACAGCTTGATGGTGTCCATGGTGGCCATGGCCAGACCGGCACCGTTGACCAGGCAGCCGATGTTGCCGTCCAGGCTGATGTAGGCCAGGTCAAACTTGCTGGCTTCGACTTCGGCCGGGTCTTCTTCGTCCAGGTCGCGGTAGGCGACGATCTCGGGGTGGCGGAACAAGGCGTTGGCGTCAAAGTTGAACTTCGCGTCCAGGGCCATGACTTCGCCCTTGCTGTTGCGGTTCAGCGGGTTGATTTCTACCAGCGACGCGTCGGTCTCCATGTAGCACTTGTAGAGCTTTTGCAGGATATCGACGGTTTGCGCCACGGAATCAGCAGGCATGCCAATGCCGGACGCAATTTCCTTGGCCTGCGCGTCGGTCATGCCGACCAGGGGGTCGACAAACACCTTGATGATTTTTTCGGGGTTCGAATGGGCCACCTCTTCGATGTCCATGCCGCCTTCGCTGGAAGCGATGAAGGCCACCTTTTGCGACTCGCGGTCGGTCACAGCAGAAACGTAATACTCTTTCTGGATGTCAGCGCCGTCTTCAATATAGAGGCGGCGGACTTTCTGGCCTTCAGGGCCGGTCTGATGCGTCTTCAGCTGCATGCCGAGGATTTCACCGGCGATGCGCTTGACATCGTCGATGGTCTTGGCGACCTTGACACCGCCTCCCTTGCCTCGGCCACCAGCATGGATCTGGGCCTTCACCACCCAAACCGGTCCGCCCAATTTCTGTGCAGCTTCAACAGCTTCTTGCACGGTAAACGCGGGAATGCCGCGCGGCGTAGGGACACCAAAGTTGCGCAAGATTTCCTTGCCTTGGTACTCGTGAATTTTCATGAAATTACTTCCAGGAGTCGGTAAAAAGGGGCGTTCACAGGAGTTGATGTGTATCTGCGACATTTCGCAGAATTCACCAAAATGTAACGCCTTCGATCACTGCAGGCAGCAGCGCAGAACTGTATCATGTTGCGATGCACAATTCTTGTGCGCGGCTGACGCCGCCCTTATAAGCACTTTCCACGGGAAAAGCCAGATGGCCAAGGTATTTATCGACGGCGAAGCGGGAACCACGGGTCTGCAGATCCGGGAACGCCTGCAAGCCATGCCCGCTATTGAGCTGGTCAGCATTGCGCCCGAATTGCGCAAGGATGCTGCGGCCAAGCGTACGCTGATGGGCACGGTCGACCTGGTGGTGCTCTGCCTGCACGACGACGCAGCGCGCGAGTCGGTGGCCATGATCGACGACCTGGCACGTGTCAGCGGCAACAAAGGCCCCAAAGTCATTGACGCCTCCACCGCGCACCGCACCGCGCCGGGCTGGGTCTTCGGTTTCCCTGAACTCACCCCCGGCCAGCGTGATGCCGTCGCGGGGGCTGATCGTGTGGCGAACCCGGGTTGTTATTCCACTGGCGCGATTGCGCTGATCCGCCCGCTGATTGATGCCGGTCTGTTGCCCAAGGACTATCCGCTGGCCATTCCGGCCGTCAGCGGCTACTCCGGCGGTGGGCGCAGCATGATTGAAGACTACGAATCCGGCAAGGCGCCGGCCTACCAGATCTACGGACTGAACCTCAAGCACAAGCACCTACCGGAAATCATGCGTTACACGGGTCTGACACGCCGGCCCGTGTTCACGCCATCCGTCGGCAACTTCAAGCAAGGCATGCTGGTACAGCTGCCGCTGCACCTGGATTTGCTGCCTGGGCGGCCGACGGCGGCGCAGCTGCAGGACGTGCTGGCACGCCACTATGCGGGCAGCCCCTGGGTCACAGTAGAACCGGTCGGGGACAGCACATCCATCGATGCGCTCGCGCTGAACGACACCAACAAGATGGAACTGCGGGTCTTCGGCAACGAAGAGTTTCGCCATGCCGTGCTGATTGCGCGGCTGGACAACCTGGGCAAGGGCGCTTCCGGCGCTGCGGTGCAAAACCTGGAACTCATGCTCGGTTTATAGGCGAGAACTTCCCAACCAGTCGGGGCCGCAGAACCGGCTTCGCCGGGCTGCAGGCGCAGCGCCCCCTCGGGGGGCAGAAAGCTACACGGAGTGAGCGAACGTGGGGGCTCAGTCCTCAGCCTGCGACACCACGCGGCGAATCGCGTCAGCGCCGAACCCGCGCGCGGCCAGAAAACGCATCTGCTTGCCACGCGCCGCGGCGTCTGTTGCCGGCTCGCCAAACTTCCTGCGCCAGACCTCGCGGGCCCGCTCGACCTCGCTGGCCTTCAGGCCGTTAACCGCTTCGGCCACCGCTTCGGGCGCCAGACCCTTGCCCTGCAGCTCGTGGCGGATGCGCGCGGCACCGAAACGTCCGGCGCGCCGGTTGATCACCGACTCCACCACCCGTGCTTCGCTGATGAAGTCCTTGGCCTGCAGCTCATCCAGGACCTGAACCAGCTGCTGCGGCGACTCAGCATGCGCTGCCAGCTTGCGTTCCAGCTCGGCGCGCGAATGCTCGCGCGCCGCCAGGTAGCGCAAGGCCCGACCCTTCAGGGACAGGCCGAAGCCGGGAGCCGCTGCAGGTTTGCCTGATGTCATACGCTGATTCATCAACCAATTGCTTCTATTTTGATAGCTGCTGGCGCTTGATACATAAGGTCTGGAGGCCTATCTGATGCGAAATTCGGCACAAGCAGCCCCAACCCGTCAAGCAGCAACGACTTTGGGCGCCTTCTCGGGTTTGTCGGCTTTTTCCGCTTTTTCGGCCTTCTCTGCCTTGTCCGGCTTGCCGCCCACGGCCTCCTGAATCAGCGGAATGCCCAGCGACTCGCGCACCTTGTTTTCGATTTCCATCGCGAGGTCCGGGTTTTCTTTCAGGAATTCGCGCGAGTTGTCGCGGCCCTGGCCGATTTTTTCGCCGTTGAAGGCGTACCAGGCGCCGGCTTTTTCAACAATGTGGCCAGCCACGCCGAGGTCCAGCACCTCGCCCAGGCGGCTGATGCCTTCCCCGTAGAGGATGTCGAACTCCGCCATCTTGAACGGTGAGGCCACCTTGTTTTTGACCACCTTGACCCGGGTTTCGTTGCCGACCACCTCTTCACCCTTCTTGATGGAGCCGATACGGCGAATATCCAGGCGCACCGAGGCGTAGAACTTCAGCGCGTTGCCGCCGGTGGTGGTTTCGGGCGAGCCAAACATCACGCCGATCTTCATGCGAATCTGGTTGATGAAGATGACCATGCAGTTGGCCTTCTTGATGTGGGCCGTTAGCTTGCGCAGTGCCTGGCTCATCAGGCGGGCCTGCAGGCCGGGCAGGGAGTCGCCCATTTCGCCTTCGAGCTCGGCCTTGGGCGTCAGCGCCGCCACCGAGTCAACCACGATCAGGTCCACCGCACCGGAGCGGGTCAGCGAGTCAACGATTTCCAGGGCCTGTTCGCCGGTGTCGGGCTGGGAAATCAGCAGTTCCTGCAGGTTCACGCCGAGTTTCTGGGCGTACTGGATGTCCAGCGCGTGCTCAGCGTCCACAAAGGCGCAAGTGCCGCCGAGTTTCTGCATTTCGGCAATCACCTGCAGGGTCAGCGTGGTTTTGCCGGACGATTCCGGGCCGTAGATTTCAACCACCCGGCCGCGCGGCAAGCCGCCGACGCCGAGCGCGATGTCCAGGCCCAGTGAGCCGGTGGACACCACCTGGATGTCCTCGATCACCTCGCCGGCGCCCAGTTTCATGATGGTGCCCTTGCCGAATTGTTTCTCGATCTGGGCCAGCGCAGCCTGCAGCGCCTTGGCTTTTTCGGTGTTCAGGGCGGGGTTGGTCTTGTTCGGCAGGTCCATGGAAAACTCCTTGAATGTCAGTAAGGGGAAACTTTTAACTTCGAACCCTAGATCTGCTTTTAATCACAGTGCTGGGTACATGACCAGTACTTTATGGCTGTCATATAAATAAGTAAACCATGTTTTTAGTCAGTTTGCCTGATCAACTGGGCTTATCATTTCCGCATGAATTCCTCCCCTGCTCACGCGTCCGGCGGCGCCCCCGCTGACGAGGAAAACTGGCGCCTTACCCATCTTGGCCGTCTGCTCGGCCACGCCTTGCGGCGTTTTGACGAACGCGTGCTGGTGCTGATGGCCCGCAATGTCGATGTGCCATTGGCCCTGTCCAACCTCGCTGCGCGCGCGCAGGTGGGTGCGGCGCATATCCACATCACCCGCCACCTGGCAGTCGGCGGCTCGCGTCTGACCGACCTGGCACAGAGCGCCGGCATGAGCAAGCAGGCCATGGGCGACCTGGTGGACCAGTGCGAGGCCTGGGGGCTGGTCACCCGCGTGCCCGACCCTTACGACAAACGCGCCCGCATCGTGATGTTCACCGAATCGGGCCTGCTCTGGCTGCAGGCCTTTCGCACAGCCGTCGCGCAAGCGGAAGCTGAGTTCCGCCAGGCCGTGGGCACCGACGTGGCTACGGTGGTCGCACTGGGGCTGGAGGCCTATGCTGGCTAAAGTAGGGCCCCCACGGTTGCTCACTTCGTGTAGCGCCCTGCCCCCCGAGGGGGCCGCTGCGCCTGCGGGCCGGCGGAGCCGGACCCGCGGCCCCTGCTTGGGGATACCGGCCCCCACGGTCGTTCGCTTCGCGCAACTCCCTACCCCCGAGGGGCCGCTGCGCCTGCGGGCGAGCAGAGCCGGACCCGCGGCCCCTGCTTGGAGGGATACCGGCCTCCAGGCTCACTCGCATAAATGATCTGCCCGCAAAGGATCACAGCGCCTAAAATTCGGGCAGAGACATAACAACGACGGGCACGCAGCCGCTGCCGCCCTGACCTCCGGAGACCAGCATGCGTATCCTGATTGCAGAAGATGACCAGGTCCTGGCCGATGGTTTGCTGCGTACGCTGCGAGCCTCCGGTGCGGCGGCCGACCACGTGGCCAGCGGCACCGAGGCGGATGCCGCCCTGATGACCAACACCGAGTTCGACCTGCTCATCCTGGACCTGGGCCTGCCGCGCATGCACGGGCTGGAGGTGCTCAAGCGCCTGCGCGCCCGCGGCTCGGCCATGCCGGTGCTCATCCTCACCGCCGCTGACAGCGTGGAAGAACGCGTCAAAGGCCTGGACTACGGCGCCGACGATTACATGGCCAAACCCTTTTCCCTGCAGGAGCTCGAAGCCCGCGTGCGTGCCCTGATACGCCGCGGCATGGGCGGCGCCAGCAGCACCATCAAGCACGGCCCGCTGGTGTATGACCAGGCGGGCCGCGTGGCCACCATCGACGGCCAGATGCTGGAACTGTCGGCCCGCGAACTGGGCCTGCTGGAAGTGCTGCTGCAGCGCGCCGGCCGCCTCGTCAGCAAAGACCAACTGGTCGAGCGCCTCTGCGAATGGGGCGAGGAAGTCAGCAACAACGCGATCGAGGTGTATATCCACCGGCTGCGCAAGAAGATTGAAAAGGGCCCGGTGCGCATCGCCACCGTACGCGGACTCGGCTACTGCCTCGAAAAAATCCCGGGCTGATGTTGCCCCCACGGTCGCTCACTGCGTGTAGCTCCCTGCCCCCCGAGGGGGCCGCTGCGCCTGCGGGCCGGCAAAGCCGGACCCGCGGCCCCTGCTTGAAAAGAAAAAAGCCCCCACGGTCGCTCACTGCGTGTAGCTCCCTGCCCCCCGGGGGGGCCGCTGCG
>NZ_JBDTTH010000007.1:0-108064 GCF_039930745.1 Polaromonas sp.
AGTACCGTGGCCGCTATCGCTACAACCTGATGGACGCCAATGTGCGCCGCATGGCAGCTGAAGTGCCGCAAATCTGGCAATGGGATGACCACGAGGTGGTCAACAACTGGTCTGACTCCAAAGACCTCGGTGCCGACAAACGTTACACCGAAAAAAATATGCCCTTGCTGGTGGCGCGCGCCACCCGGGCTTTTCATGAATTTGCGCCCCTGCGCCGTACCGCCGACATTGAGAGCGAGCGTGTGTACCGCCATTTGCCCCAAGGCCCCCTGCTGGACATGTTTGTGGTCGACATGCGCAGCTATCGGGGCCCCAACACCCATAACCTGCAAACCAGCGAGACTGAAGAAAGCGCCTTCATGGGTCGCCCTCAGATCGCCTGGTTGCTGGACGGCCTCAAACGCTCCACATCGGTCTGGAAAGTGATCGCCGCCGACATGCCCATCAGCCTGCATGTGGCCGATGGCAATGACGCCGACGGGCGCGATCGCTGGGAAGCCAGCGCCAACGGCGATGACGGCGCGCCCATGGGCCGCGAAATCGAAATTGCGCGCCTGCTGCGTGAGATCAAGCGCGCTGGCATCAAAAATGTGGTGTGGCTGACTGCCGATGTGCACTACACCGCTGCGCATTATTTTGACCCGGCCAAGGCCCGGTTCAGTGATTTTTCGCCTTTTTGGGAGTTTGTGTCCGGCCCGCTCAACGCCGGTGGTTTTGGGCCCAACAAAACCGACGCCTCCTTCGGCATGCAGGTGATGTACCAGAAAGCCCCGAACGAAGTGAATGCGCCGCCCACCAACGGCATGCAGTTTTTTGGTCAGGTGGACATTGATGCAAAAACCAGAGCCATGACGGTCACTTTGAAAGATCTGGCCGGCGCATCGCTTTACACCAGAACACTGGCTCCGCAGCGCGCCTGACCCGATGAAACACCGGGCCGCCTCAAGCCAGGGCGGCACAGTCGGCATGACCTCTCCAGGGCGTGGGGGGTCAGCAACTATTGAGACTTCCATAAATCAAGCAGGCAAGGTACGACCGTTCGCCCTGAGCCTGTCGAAGGGCTTCGACGGGCTCAGCCCGAACGGTGCGGCGTCATGAATGACGAAAACACCAACAGGTGCTTCACTTGCCTTCCAGCAGCTTTACCAAAGCCCACAGCACCCGGTTCGCCGGCACGGCCACATCCAGCGCTTCGCCGCGCTTGACGATCAGGCCATTGAGGTAATCAATCTCGCTGCGCTTGCCGCGTGCCAAGTCCTGCGCGGTTGATGAAAACTGGCTGGGCATGCTGGCGGCGAGCTTGTCGACCGCCAGGTGCATGTCACCCTGCACCTGCACGCCTTCGGCCTCTGCCACAGCCAGACATTCGGCCACCACGTCGCGCATCAGGTCTTGCACGCCCTCGCCGGCCACGGTTTTGCCATAGGGCAACTGGGTGATGGCCGAGACGGCGTTGTAGGCGCAGTTGAGAATCAGCTTCGCCCACAAAGCGCCGCGCACGTTGTCGGAGATCTCCGTCGGCACACCGGCGGCGATCAGCGCCTGCGCCACGGTCTGGCTGGCCGGGGACGGCTCGATCACCAGCTCGCCACGGCCGTGGTGTTTGACGTGGCCCGGGCCGGCCATTTCGGTGGCGACGTACACCACCGCAGCGGCCAGGGCATGCTGCGGCAGCACTGTGCGCAACCGGTCCGCGTTGTCCACGCCGTTTTGCAGGCACAGCACCAGCGCACTTGGCGCCAGGTACGGCCGGATCAGGGCGCCGGCGGATTCGGTGTCGGTGGATTTCACGCAAAACAGCACCAGGTCGGCGTCCTGCACGGCAGCGGGTTCGCTGCTGGCGGCCAGACGCACGTATTCGTCGAAGCTCCGGGTTTCCATGTGCAGGCCGTCGCGTTTGATGGCCGCCACATGCTGGGGCCGGGCGATCAGCGCCACGTCATGACCGGTGCGCGCCAGCATGCCGCCGTAATAAGAACCGACGGCACCTGCGCCCATGACGGCAACCCGGAGTCTGCTTTTGGCGGCTTGTTCTTCGGTGGACGGGATGGTGGCCATGCCAAGACTTTCGTGTGGTGACGGGAAAACGTATTCTAGGGAGGGCGCTGCTTTTTTGCCGGCGCGGAGAGGCCAGCAGCCGAAAAACGCATCAAAACAGGCCCCAGCCCTTGCCAATCGTGCGCAAGCAGCTATTGAAACCGTAGCAGACAAACCGCCACTAGGAAATTGCGGTGGGCACTTTTTGCCTGTTCTCGGAAGGCGTTTTCTCTGCCTTGACAGCGAGCCTTCGGTGGCGCGAGAAAAATGTCCACATCATCAGCGATGCGTCAGGGCCTTCCGGCGCGCTGAAAGACGCGTTGCCGTCCCCACCGCTCCAGGCATGGCCCAGACCGGCAATCTCGCAGGTCACGAGCTGTGGCTTTCGGCCGGCGTAGAGGCTTGTGCGCTGGTAGGCGTGGCGCGGACTGCGTCCCCCGGTACGCGCCGGGTAGCTGCGCAGCACCGGCTCGGCCTCGCCGAGAAATGGCGCGTTGAGGGTTTTCAACTGCTCCGACAGCTGGTCGGCGTTGACGCGCCGGACCACCGTGTCGCGCTCGCCATGCAGCACGATGGCAGGCAGGCCAGGGAACGGCGGCTGCGAGCGCAGCAATGCCTGGGCTGCGTCAATATGCGCATGGCTGGTGCCGTGCTGCATGGCCCGGTAGGCGCTCATGGCGGAGTCGGTGGTGCCGAACACCGGCGCCGAGTGCAGGCCCACCGCAGCAATCCTGTCGGGGTAATGCAGGGCCACCAGGGTGGCCATGGCAGCGCCGGCTGACAAGCCGGCCAGGTAGGTCCGCGAGGTGTCGAGCCCATGTTTGCCCTGAACATGCGCAATCATGTCGGCGATCAGCCGCACATCGCCTTGGCCCTGCTGCGTGGGCCGCTTGTACCAGTGCCAGCAGCGGTGCGCGTCGGCCGTGGTGGACTGCTGGGGATAGAGCACGGCGAAGCCCTTGCGCTCGGCCAGCTGGTTCATGCGGGTGGCGGCGGCAAACTCGGTGGCCGTCTGCTGGCAGCCGTGCAGCATGACCACCAGCGGCCAGGGTGCGGGGCTGGGACCGGCCGGCAGGTAAAGCCAGTACAGCATGCGCCGCGCGGGGGCGAGTTGGGCGGTGCCCGGCACTGAAAAATGCGCCTGCTTCCATCGCGCGGGTAAGCCCGACGCAGGACGTACCGGCCGCAAAGGCGGCTTGCGCAGGATCTGGCCGGCCTGGGCTTTGGCCGTTTTCACGGGCCGCGCGTGGCGCACTGCGGGTTGGGGCAACAGGCTCTGGAACAGCCTGCGGCCCTGCGCCTCCTGGGCCTTGCCCATGCGGCGCAGGCTCTTGAGCCAGAGGCTGCTGAGGCTCTTGTTCATCTTGCGGGACAAACGATGCTAGGAGGTGATGTCATCGGGTCAGGGGGTGTCGCGAAAGAAACTGAAACGCCATCTTTGCGCTTGTGATTAGTAAGCATACATTCATTTTGCTGCGACGCAGCAAAATGCTTTTGCCTTCCATCTTCCCTTGTGGACCGGCCGTCGTCAGGGCGTTTGATGCCGCGCAGCCTTCGTGCATGTGCCAGCCGTTACGATGGAGGGTCTGGTGCATTGCGCACCGTTTTTGCCCACTTTCCCCCAGCCATGCCCGATTTCCTGACCGCTGCCCTGTACAAATTTGTCGCCCTGCCGGACTTTGCCGACCTGCAGGCACCGCTGCAGGCTTTTTGCGAGGCGCAGGACGTGCGCGGCACGCTGCTGCTGGCCGGGGAAGGCATCAACGGCACGATTGCCGGGCCTGACGAAGGGGTGCAGGCGGTGCTGGCGCATCTTCGGCAAGACCCACGCCTGGCCGACCTGGCGCACAAGGAGTCGCGTGCCCACAAATTGCCCTTCTATCGCATGAAGGTGCGGCTCAAGCGCGAAATCGTCACGCTTGGCGTGCCCGGGATCAATCCGAACGAGATGGCCGGCCAGTATGTCAAACCGCAGGACTGGAACACGCTGATTGCCGAGCCCGGCGTGGTGGTGGTGGACACCCGCAACGACTACGAGGTGGGCATTGGCAGCTTCGAGGGCGCGGTCAACCCCCACACCAAAAGTTTTTCGGAGCTGCCTGCCTGGGTGGAAGCGCAGTCCGCCCCGGGCGGCCTGCTGGCCGAAAAGGATGGTAAGAAGCCGAAGGTGGCGATGTTTTGCACAGGCGGTATACGCTGCGAAAAATCCACCGCCTTCATGCGCACCCGGGGTTTTGACGAGGTCTACCACCTTGAAGGCGGCATCCTCAAATACCTGGAGACCGTGCCTGAGACCGACAGCCTCTGGAAAGGCGAGTGTTTTGTGTTTGACGAGCGCGTTTCAGTTGTGCATGGTCTGGCCACCGGCCACTATGGTCTGTGCCGCGCTTGCCGCGACCCGATCAGCGAAGCCGACATGGCTTCGCCGTTGTACGTGCCCGGCGTGAGCTGCCCGGCCTGCCACGACAAGAAAACCGAAGAACAGAAACGCGGCTTCATCGAGCGCCAGCGCCAAGTGGACTACGCGAATCGGCGCCGCCAGCCGCACATCGGCGCCAAGCTGCCCTCGTCGTCAAACGCAGAAGACAACGAAAGCTCCTGATGGGCGCCCTGCCCGTTCTGTATTCATTCCGGCGCTGCCCTTATGCGATGCGCGCACGGCTGGCGCTGAGCGCCAGTGGCCAGCCGGTAGAACACCGCGAAGTCGTGCTTCGAGCCAAACCCGCCGAAATGCTGGCCGCCTCGCCTAAGGGCACGGTGCCGGTGCTGGTGCTGCCCGGCGGCGAGGTGATTGACGAAAGCCTGGACATCATGCGCTGGGCGCTGGCCCGCAACGATCCCGCGCGGTGGCTGTCACCGCCGGGCGTGTCGTCCGAAGAAATCAATGCGCTGATCGCTGGGAACGACGGCGACTTCAAGCAGCACCTGGACCGCTACAAGTACCCGAACCGCTACCCGCAGGAATCCAGCGGCGATGATGCTGGATTTGCCCTGAAGCACCGCAGCGGCGCGGCAAGCTGGCTGGCGCAACTCGATGCGCGCCTGACGCAAGACTGGCTGTTCGGCGCTCAGGCCTGCCTCGCCGATATGGCCGTTCTTCCCTTCATCCGCCAATTTGCGCACACCGATGCCGACTGGTTTGCCGCCCAGCCCTGGCTGCGGCTGCAAGGCTGGCTCGCGGCCTTCGAGGAAAGCGCGCTGTACGCGGACGTGATGGAGAAATATGCCCCTTGGCGACCAGCGACATGTTGAGGTGCCGCACGCCACAACCCGCGCCGATAAGGCATCAAATCGGCCTCCAGCCCACGTCGAAACTGCGTAAACAGCTATTAAATACATAGCAGCTGACGGTAAGTACCGGTCGCCCCGTGATGTAAAGTGGAGGCCAGTCGCAAACTGACACTGCCGCATGAGCCGGAAGCCGCGCCTCGCTGGTAGCTGCCACCTGTTGCTAGTGTGCCGGGAAGCCATAGTATTGAAAGACCCAGATGGTTTCGCTAAATTTTCTTTTAAAGCTTGTGGTGATCGGCGGCTTTGTATCTTCGGTAGCACTCCATGCCAGCGAGAAAACCATGCAAGCCTGTATCCGTTCCAGCGCCGGTTCCGATCTGTGGAAATGCCTTGACCGGGAAAACGGAGTTCTGAAAAAAGAACAACGCAGACTGCTGTCGACCCTAAATACTGAACTGACAGCTTGTCGAATAAATTGGGTCGGCTATCACCCTGAAAGAGCTCTGGTTGAGCTGAAGCTTGCGCAAAAAAATTGGGACGCTTTCGCGATCCATGATTGCAGCTACGGTACAGAAACCTTCGGCCAGGGAAGTGCGGCTGGAAGCTCAGCCTTGCAGTGCCACATGGCCCACCTGCGAACGCGCAATGCGCGGCTGTCCCAGATACTGCAAGAGGTTCTTTCGACTCGACAGATGCTGATCGATTGGGATCGAGAACAACAATATCTCAATCAACAAAATCATCAGAAATTCGTGGAGTGTCCTGGCAAATGATTTTTGATCGTGGCAGGCAACAACCTGGAATCGTTGGATGTCCGCGCATCGGCGGCGCTGTGGCCAGCGCGCGTTAGCTAGACCTCCGGCGCCACGGTCTCCGCATACTCGTACAGCGCACCCAGCACCGCTTCCCCACGCTCATCCGCTGTTTCCGACAACACATCAAGCTGGGCCAGAAACGCATCCACATTGCGCGCCCCGCCCTCGCCTTCGAGCAGCCGCGCCGCGCGGTGCGCCTCCCAGCGCTCGGCGTCTTCGGGTGACAGCGTTTCGGGAAAGTTGCGCGCGCGGTAGCGAAACACCAGCTCCTCCAGCCTGTCGTCGTCGAAGCCCGTGCGGCTGTGTGCGAGTTCTGCCGGCGGCAGGCTGCGCAGCTTGTTGAGCCGGCGCCTGTCGTCGTTGTTGATGAAGCCGCCGTACAGGTCTTCGTCAACGTCGGGGATGCCCTCTTTGGGCCGCGCAAAGACTTCGGGCCAGATGGCACTCATGTCTGGCAGGCTGGCGGCTTTTTCGGCGTTGCGCAACGCGGCTTCGATGTCCACACCCCACTTGGCGGCCATTTCCGGGCTCAGGGTGGCCAGCTTGTGCACGACCATGGGCGACTTGTTCAGATGTACCGACTTGATGGGCAGCCGCGTCTTCCCTTCGGGCAAGTCAGCGCTTTTGCTGAACAGGCGCTGGCGCAGGGTTGCCACGTCGAGCAGGGGCAGCTCGCCCGGATCCTGCGCCAAGTCCCAGGCCAGCAGTTCGTTTTTGTTCGAGGGGTGCATGGTCAGCGGCCACATCACAGCCAGGCAACCGCGCTCGGGCGGGAACATGCCCGACACATGCAAAAACGGCTGCGCGGTCTGCGGGCTGGTGGGCAGGCCGAGCTCTGCGGCCACGCGGTCCTTCTTGTGTAGCCCCAGGCAGAAGTCGAACAGTTTGGGCTGGGCCGTGCGGATCAAGCGGGCCAGCGCAATCGTGGCGCGCACGTCGGACAGCGCATCGTGCGCTGCCTCGTGCAGCAGGCCATTGGCACGCGCCAGGTCTTCGAGCTTGAAGCTGGGGCGCAGCGCGCCGGCCTCGTCGGGCCGGCGCTCGTCCGGCTTCATCGGCCATTCAATGCCTTCGGGCCGCAAGGCATAGGCCATGCGCACCACGTCGAGCAGGTCCCAACGGCCGCAGCCGTTTTGCCACTCGCGCGCATAGGGGTCCATCAGGTTGCGCCAGAACAGGTGGCGCGTGACCTCGTCGTCGAAGCGGATGGTGTTGTAGCCCACGCCTATGGTGCCGGGCTCGCCCAGCACGGCTTCGATGCGGGCGGCGAATACATGCTCGGGCAGGCCGCGCTCCAGGCATAGCTGCGGAGTGATGCCGGTGACCAGGCAGGAGGACGGGTCAGGCAAATAGTCTCTGGCTGGCTGGCAGTAAACCATCAGCGGCTCGCCGATTTCGTTGAGTTCCGCGTCGGTGCGAACGCCGGCAAATTGCGCCGGTCGGTCGCGGCGCGTGTTCAGGCCGAAGGTTTCGTAGTCGTGCCAGAGAAAGGTGTGGGTTGCCATTGGTGAGGCCTGTCAGCCAGGTTTATGCATTAAATATGCCTCCAGCCCTTACCGGTCGGGCGCAAGCAGCTATGATTTCAGGAGCAAATCAAAAAGACAAAAAAAAGGCCGGTAGCGCGATGCTACCGGCCTTTTTGCCGAACGCCTGAATCCGGCGTTCAGTCGGCAGTCGCTTCTTCGGCCTCGGGTTTGGCCCGGCCTTCCTTCTTCGGCAGCGGCTGGATGTCGAGCTGCACTTCGCCGGTTTCCACGCCTTTGTCGTCGGTGGTGACTTTCATGTCCACCGTAAGACGACCGCCGTCGATCAGACGGCCAAACAGCAGTTCGTCGGCCAGTGCGCGGCGGATGGTGTCCTGGATCAGGCGCTGCATTGGCCGTGCGCCCATCAGCGGATCGAAGCCCTTCTTGCCGAGGTACTTGCGCAGCGTGTCGGTGAAGGTGACGTCCACCTTCTTCTCGGCCAGCTGCGTTTCGAGCTGCAGCAGGAACTTGTCGACCACGCGCAGGATGACGGTTTCGTCGAGTGCCTTGAAGCTCACGACCGCGTCAAGCCGGTTGCGGAACTCTGGCGTGAACAGGCGCTTGATATCGGCCATTTCGTCGCCCGCCTCGCGCGGGTTGGTGAAGCCAATGGTCGCCTTGTTCATGGTCTCGGCGCCCGCATTGGTCGTCATGACGATGATCACGTTGCGGAAGTCGGCCTTGCGCCCGTTGTTGTCCGTCAAGGTGCCGTGGTCCATGACCTGCAGCAGCACGTTGAAGATGTCCGGGTGTGCTTTCTCGATCTCGTCCAGCAGCAGCACCGCATGCGGCTTCTTGGTGATGGCTTCGGTCAGAAGGCCACCCTGGTCGAAACCAACGTAACCCGGAGGCGCGCCAATCAACCGGCTCACCGCATGGCGCTCCATGTACTCCGACATGTCGAAGCGGATCAGCTCGATGCCCATGATGTAGGCCAGTTGCTTGGCCGCCTCGGTCTTGCCGACACCCGTGGGGCCGGAAAACAGGAAGGAGCCAATCGGCTTGTCGTCCTTGCCCAGGCCCGAACGCGCCATCTTCACGGCGGACGCGAGCACGTCGAGCGCCTTGTCCTGGCCGAACACCACGCTCTTCAAATCGCGCTCCAGCGTCTTGAGCTTGCCGCGGTCGTCGTTGGACACATTGGCGGGTGGAATGCGCGCGATCTTGGCGACGATCTCCTCGACCTCGGCCTTGGTGATGGTTTTCTTGCGCTTGGACGGCGGCAAGATGCGTTGGGCAGCGCCGGCCTCGTCGATCACGTCAATCGCCTTGTCCGGCAGATGGCGGTCGTTGATGTACTTGGCGCTGAGCTCGGCCGCAGCCTGCAGGGCCGCCACCGCGTATTTGACGCTGTGGTGCTCTTCAAAACGCGACTTCAGGCCCTTGAGGATTTCCACGGTTTCCTGCACGGTCGGCTCGACCACGTCGACCTTCTGGAAGCGGCGTGACAGGGCTGCGTCTTTTTCGAAGATGCCGCGGTACTCGGTGAAGGTGGTGGCGCCAATGCATTTCAACTGCCCCGAGCTGAGCGCGGGTTTGAGCAGATTGGATGCGTCCAGCGTGCCGCCGGATGCGGCACCGGCACCGATCAGGGTGTGGATTTCGTCGATGAACAAAATGCCGTTGGGCTTGTCTTTCAGTGCCTTGAGCACGCCTTTGAGGCGCTGCTCGAAGTCACCGCGGTACTTGGTGCCGGCCAGCAAGGCGCCCATGTCCAGTGAATAGACCTGCGCTTCGGCCAAGATCTCCGGCACGTCTTTTTGCGTGATGCGCCAGGCCAGGCCCTCGGCAATCGCGGTCTTGCCCACGCCGGCTTCGCCCACCAGCAGCGGGTTGTTCTTGCGGCGGCGGCAAAGTATCTGGATGACGCGCTCGACTTCGTAGTGGCGACCGATCAGCGGATCGATCTTGCCGTCCTTGGCGAGTTGGTTCAGGTTCTGGGTGTACTGCTCCAGCGGTGAAGCTTTTTCGTTCTTCTCGCCGCCCTCTTCGTTCTCGGCTGCGCTCTCGCCAGCCTTGGTCGGCTCGGGCGGATCGCTTTTCTTGATGCCGTGCGCGATGAAATTCACCACGTCCAGGCGTGTCACGCCCTGCTGGTGCAGGTAATACACGGCATGCGAGTCTTTCTCGCCGAAGATGGCGACCAGCACATTCGCACCGGTGACTTCCTTCTTGCCATTGCCGGTGGACTGCACATGCATGATGGCGCGCTGGATCACGCGCTGGAAACCCAGCGTGGGCTGCGTGTCCACATCGTCGCTGCCGGCGACCTGCGGCGTGTTGTCCTTGATGAAATTGGCCAGCGCCTTGCGCAGGTCATCGATGTTGGCAGAGCATGCGCGCAGCACTTCGGCGGCGCTGGGGTTGTCAAGCAAAGCGAGCAACAGGTGTTCCACGGTGATGAACTCGTGGCGCTGTTGCCGGGCCTCGACGAAGGCCATGTGCAAGCTGACTTCTAGTTCCTGGGCAATCATTGCATTTCCTTTCGGCTTGCGGCTGGGGTATCTGATGTGATCATTGTGTAACTCTTCAAGCCGATATGGGCTGTTTTTTCCATTATTCAATGGGCTCGCACACACACTGCAGCGGATGGCCGTTCTTTCGCGCTGCTTCCGTGACCTGGTCCACCTTGGTGGTCGCCACGTCCTTGGAAAACACGCCGCACACGCCTTTGCCGTCCAGATGGATCTTCAGCATGATCTGCGTCGCGGTTTCCCTGTCCTTGTTGAAAAATTCCTGGATCACCACCACCACAAACTCCATGGGCGTGTAGTCGTCGTTCAGCAGCACGACCTGGTACATCTGCGGGGGCACGGTCTTCTGTGGTCGGCGCTCAAGGACGACCGAATCACCCCCATTGGCATCTTCGGGCTTGAAGACCGGTGCCTTGGGTGTTGCGGGAGTCTTGGGAGGTTTGCTGGCCATGGAATTCATTCTAGCGACCGGAATTGTCCAGTGCGCCTGACAGGGAAATTGGTGGCGGGAACGCGACAATCAAACGCGCGCAATTGACTTTTCGAAGGCAAGCCGAAAGCCCATGAAAAAACCGCCTCGGCCGAAGCCTGGGGCGGTTTTGCAGCTTTTTCTGCCTGTTTTTCCGGCAGTCCGGCAAGGTGCCGGCCAAAGCGGCCGGCGGACAGCTTACATGTGGTCGATCATCACCTGGCCAAAACCGGAACAGCTGACCTGGGTCGCACCCTCCATCAGGCGGGCAAAGTCATAGGTGACCTTCTTCGATTCGATCGATTTTTCCATCGAGCTGATGATCAGGTCGGCAGCCTTGGTCCAGCCCATGTGGCGCAGCATCATTTCGGCCGACAGGATTTCGGAACCGGGGTTCACATAGTCCTTGCCAGCGTATTTCGGTGCCGTGCCGTGCGTGGCTTCGAACATCGCGATGGTGTCGCTCAGGTTGGCGCCCGGTGCAATGCCGATGCCGCCCACCTGTGCCGCCAGCGCATCGGAAACATAGTCGCCATTCAGGTTCAGCGTGGCGATCACCGAGTATTCGGCTGGACGCAACAGGATCTGCTGCAGGAAAGCGTCGGCGATGGAGTCCTTGACGGTGATTTCCTTGCCGGTTTTCGGGTTCTTGAACTTCATCCACGGACCGCCGTCGATCAGCTCTGCACCGAATTCCTTGGCCGCCAGGGCATAAGCCCAGTCACGGAAGCCGCCTTCGGTGAACTTCATGATATTGCCCTTGTGGACAATCGTCAGGCTGGGTTTGTCATTGTCGATGGTGTACTGGATGGCCTTGCGCACCAGACGCTCCGTGCCTTCGCGCGAAACCGGCTTGATGCCTATGCCCGAGGTGTTGGGGAAGCGGATTTTCTTGACGCCCATCTCGTCCTGCAGGAACTTGATGAGCTTTTTGGCCTTGTCGGACTCGGCTTCGAACTCGATGCCGGCGTAGATGTCTTCCGAGTTCTCGCGGAAAATCACCATGTTGGTCTTGTGCGGCTCTTTCACGGGCGAAGGCACGCCGGCGAAGTACTGGATGGGGCGCAGGCAGACGTACAGGTCGAGTTCCTGACGCAGGGCAACGTTCAGCGAACGGATGCCGCCACCGACTGGCGTGGTCAGCGGGCCCTTGATGGAGACCACATAGTCCTTGACCGCATGCAGTGTTTCTTCAGGCAGCCAGACGTCGGGGCCGTAGACCTTGGTCGATTTTTCACCGGCATAAACTTCCATCCAGTGGATCTTTTTCTTGCCGCCGTAGGCTTTGGCCACAGCCGCATCGACCACCTTGAGCATGACCGGCGTGATGTCCGCCCCGGTACCGTCGCCTTCAATGAACGGAATGACCGGCTCGTCCGGGACATTCAGTGAATTGTCGGCATTGACAGTGATTTTTTGACCCTGGGCGGGCACCTTGATGTGCTGGTACATGTAGGAAAGTCTCCGGTAAGCGCTGGAAATTGCAGGGAAACTGCGGGGCGCGGGTTAGGTGATAACCCCTAAATTCTAGCCGCAAAACCTTCCGCGGAACTTTTAAGGGCCTGCATGTCAACCGTTTGCAAACCGGCTCCGTTACGGTGAGGCCTCTGAAAATTTCAGGGCCCTTTTCCAATAACGTCATTCACAGGAAATTCACATGAACAAAGTCATCGCTGCCTTGATCGCTGGTCTTTTCGCTGCTGGTGCTTTTGCACAGGCCGCAGCTCCTGCCACACCGGCTACCCCCGCAACCCCTGCTGTGACCGCTGCACCGGCAGCCGCACCAGCCATGAGCAAGGCTGACAAAGCCGCTGCCGCCAAAGCCGCCAAGGAAGAGAAAGCCGCCAAAGCCAAGGCTGCCAAAGAAGAAAAAGCAGCCAAGGCCAAAGCCGCCAAGGAAGAAAAGGCCGCCAAGGCCAAGGCTGCCAAAGAAGCCAAAGCGGCCAAAAAAGCTGCAGCAAAAACCGCAGCCAAAAAGGCCTGAGAAAGCGCCTGGGCCGGGAAGACATTTCCGGCCTTCCGGCTTTCCCACCCATGCCCGCATCGCGGGCATTTTTCATGGCTGTCGTTTATGCTGTCGGCCTGACCCATCTCCGGTGACCTCATGCCTCTACCACCTGATTCCGCCAAGCCGCGCAAGCGCGGACTGATGTACCTGTTGTCCAGCCTGGCGCTGGTGGCCAGTTGCGCCTTGGCGCAAGATGCGCCGCAAACCAATCTGCCCCGCGCCAAGCTGTCGGCAGGCATGCACCAGATCGACGCGCAGCTGGCATTGACACCCGAGCAGCGGCAGATCGGCCTGATGTTCCGGAAGGAAATGTCGCAGACCGAAGGCATGCTGTTTGTGTTCGAGCAGCCTGCGCAGCAGTGCTTCTGGATGAAAAACACCCTGCTGCCGCTGACCGCGGCTTTTGTCGCCGACGACGGCACCATCGTGAACCTGGCCGACATGAAGCCGCAGACCACAGACTCGCACTGCTCGGAAAAACCGGTGCGTTATGTGCTGGAAATGAATGCCGGCTGGTTTGCGAAGAAAGGCATCAAGGCCGGCAGCCGGCTGTCAGGCCAGCCCTTTGGCAAAACACCCTGAACGCGGTCTGCGGGCCACCAAAAAAAAGCCGACATGACGTCGGCTTTTTTTGTGCGCGTTCGAACTTATGCGAAGTTGGACTCGGCAAAAGACCAGTTCACCAGGTTGGACAGGAAGGTCTCGACAAACTTGGGACGCAGGTTGCGGTAGTCGATGTAGTAGGCATGTTCCCAGACGTCCACCGTCAGTAGCGCCTTGTCAGCGGTAGTCAGCGGTGTGCCGGCGGGGCCGGTGTTGACGATGTCAACCGAACCGTCGGCCTTCTTCACCAGCCAGGTCCAGCCCGAGCCGAAATTACCGACAGCCGACTTCACAAACGCTTCCTTGAAAGCCGCATAGGAGCCGAACTTGGCGTTGATGGCCGCGGCCAGCGCGCCTGATGGCTCACCGCCGCCGGCGGGCTTCATGCAGTTCCAGAAAAAGGTGTGGTTCCAGATCTGCGCAGCGTTGTTGTACACACCGCCGCTTGATTTCTTGATGATCTCTTCGAGCGTCATGGCCTCGAACTCGGTGCCCTTTTGCAGGTTGTTGAGGTTGACCACATAGGCGTTGTGGTGCTTGCCATGGTGGTACTCGAAAGCCTCCTGGCTGTAGTGCGGTGCCAGCGCATCAATGGGGTACGGGAGTGGGGGGAGCTTGTGTTCCATGTTTTTTTCCTCGTGAGGTGTTGTTGATAAAACGAAGGGCAACGGGCATTGTAAAAACTAAATCAACCGCGGTGCGGAAACGGTCAAATCGACCTCGCCGTCGGCAAGGGTAGCGCGCAGGGCCTGGCCGGGCCGGGTGGCGCGCACGCTAGTGATGGCCTGGCCCTGCATGTCTGCCAGCCAGGTGTACCCGCGCTGCAAAACAAGCTTCGGGTCCAGCGGCACCAGCCGCAGCCCGGCGCGTTCCAGCCTTCGCTGCTGCTGCTGCATCGCCCCGAACAGGGCTTGCGGATAGGCCTGCGTGAGGCCCTTCAGATGGCTTCTTTCGTGCTGAATGCCGGACTGCAACGCATGCCGCAGGCGCTGGGCCTGGCCGGCCAACCGGGCTTGCTGGCGCGTCACGAGGTGTGACGGCCGGCTCACGCGCGACGCGGCCCAGTCCAGCCGCTGGTTGTGAGCCTGCAGTTGCCGCTCAACACCATCCTGCATGCGGCCTAGCGCCAGTTCCAGGGCGCCCAGCCAGGCGGCCTGCGGCTGGGCGCACATTTCTGCGGCAGCTGTTGGCGTAGGTGCGCGCAGGTCGGCACAAAAATCGGCGATGGTGAAATCGGTCTCATGGCCCACCCCGCAGACCACGGGCATGGGCGACGCCACGATCAGGCGTGCCAGTTCCTCATCGTTGAAGGACCAGAGGTCTTCCATGGCGCCGCCGCCACGCACCAGCAGGAGCACGTCCACTTCGGCGCGCTGGCCGGCCAGGCGCAGGGCCTGGCGCAGCTCTTGCGGCGCCTGTGCGCCCTGCACAGTGGCCGGGTAAATAACGACGGGAACGTGCGGCACCCGGCGCCGCAGGGCCGTCACCACATCATGCAGTGCCGCAGCGCCGAGCGAGGTCACGACACCGATGGCACGGGGCAACAGCGGCAAGGGCCGCTTGCGGCCGGCTTCGAACAGGCCTTCGGTCTCCAGCTTGGCTTTGAGCAGCAAGAACTGCTCGAACAGCTTGCCCTGCCCGGCCTGCTGCATGGACTCGACCACCATCTGCAGCTCGCCGCGCGGCTCATAAACGCCCAGCCGGCCGCGCACCTCAACCAGTTGTCCGTCGCGCGGCGAAAAATCCAGCAGGCCAGCGGCGCGCCGGAACATCGCGCAGCGAATCTGGCCCTGTTCATCCTTCAGCGAAAAATAGCAATGCCCGCTCGCCGCCCGCGAAAACCCGCTGACCTCGCCCTGCACCGCAACCGGGTTGAAGCGGGCTTCCAGACTGTCGGCAATCGCACGCAACAGCGATCCGACCGGCCAGACCCGCACACCCGGTGAAACCCTGTCGGCCGTCCGGGAGGGTTCAAACACGGTCAAACCCCTTGATTTGCCGGGGGCAATACTCCACAGAGGCGCATGCTTGCAGGGTCAAACCCGTGGTTTGCCGGGAAGGCTTAGATAAATTCGTGTAACCCATTGATTTAAAACAACTTTATTCTGCTCATTTTTTCATCGTTTTGTCACAGTGCCCATTTGGCGCGGCCCGGCGGCCTGTCGCCCGCCACTTACTAACAAAGTTATCCACAAGATCTGTGAGTTAGGTCCTACAACTTACACGGTGCGCAAAAGGCGCTACTTCACAGCGGCATCCCAAGCCAGCCCCGCCGGGTGGGCCATAATCCACAGCACCTATTTGCCCGGGAGACCGTTCCTTGTTTTCGATCATACAAGCCGCAGGCTGGCCCATCTGGCCCTTGATTGCCTGCTCCATCCTTGCGCTGGCGCTGGTCATCGAGCGGTTTGCCAGCCTGAAAACCGCCAAAATTGCCCCGCCAAAGCTGCTGGACGAGGCCATCACCGTCTCGCGCAGCACGGTTCCGGCGCCCGACGTGGTGTCCCACCTGGAGCGGAATTCCCTGCTCGGCCAGGTGCTGGCCAGTGGTTTTCGCGCGCTGAACACCAACCCGCGCATCAGCGAGGACGACCTGCGTTCCACGCTGGAAGGTGCAGGCCGGCGCGCCGCCCACACGCTGGAGCGTTACCTGGCTGCGCTGGCCACCATTGCCTCGGCCGCTCCCTTGCTGGGCCTGCTGGGCACCGTCATCGGCATGATCGAGATTTTTGGCTCCCAAGCCGGCAGCGGCGGCGTGACCAACGCGGCCGGCGGCAACCCCGCACAACTGGCACAGGGCATTTCGATTGCGCTGTACAACACGGCCTTCGGCCTGATCGTGGCGATTCCCTCGTTGATCTTCTGGCGCTACTTCCGCGCGCGGGTAGACGGCTACCTGCTGACCATGGAAATTGCCGCCGAGCGTTTTGTGCGGCACCTCAACACCTTGCGCAAATCATGAGATTTCACGGCCCTTCGCGGGATGAGCCCGAGATCAACCTGATTCCCTTCATCGATGTCCTGTTGGTGGTGCTGATTTTCCTGATGCTGTCGACCACCTACAGCAAGTTCACCGAACTGCAGATCAAACTGCCTGTGGCCGACGCCGACCAGCAGCGCGACTATCCCAAGGAAGTGATCGTCGCCGTCAGCAGTGACGGCCGCTACATGGTCAGCAAGATGCCCGTTCCGGGGCGCAGCATCGAGGCGCTGAGCGCCGCCATCACGCAGGCAGCCAAGGCCGGCAAGGACAGCGTCATCATCATCAGCGCCGATGCCAGCGCCACGCACCAGTCGGTGATCACCGTGATGGAAGCGGCCCGGCGCAGCGGCCTGACGCAGATCACCTTTGCCACCCAGAGCGCGGCGCAGGCCGGCTCCCGGTAAAGGTGTCGCAGCGGCTGCAGCAGGCCTGGCTGCGGCGCGGCGTGCTGGCGCGCCTGCTCTGGCCCGTGGCCAAACTTCATGAGCTATTGGTGGAGCTGCGCAGGCAGGCCTTCCGGGCCGGCTATTTCAAATCCGCGCGCGTATCCGTTCCCGTGATCGTTGTCGGCAACGTGGTAGCCGGCGGCGCCGGCAAGACGCCGGTCGTCATTGCCCTGGTGCGGCATCTGCAGGCACGCGGCATACGCGCCGGTGTGGTGTCGCGCGGTTATGGGCGTGCCGGCCAGCACTGCCTGGAAGTCCTGCCGGGCACGCCGGTGGCCGAATCGGGGGATGAGCCGGCCCTGATCCGGCGCGCAACGCAGGCACCTGTTTTTGTTGCTGCCAGGCGCGCCGAGGCTGCGCGCGCCCTGCTCGCTGCGCATCCCGGCATACAGGCCATCATCTGTGACGACGGCCTGCAGCATTACGCAATACAGCGTGACATCGAGATTGCGGTGTTCGACGAGCGCGGTGTGGGCAATGGCTGGCTGCTGCCCGCCGGCCCCCTGCGTGAACCCTGGCCGGCCCGCCGAAAGCGCGGTGTGCGCGCCGGCGGCCGCGGCATCGACCTGGTGCTGCACACCGGCGAACACGCGGCCTTTGCCGGTTTCGGCTCGACACGGCGCCTGGCCGACCATGCGCTACGCGCCGACGGCAGCCGCGTGCCGCTGGAGAGCCTGGCCGGCCAGCCGCTGCTGGCACTGGCCGGCATTGCCAGGCCCGAGGCTTTTTTTGCGATGCTCAGGGCCTGCGGCCTGCAACTGGCGGAAACCCGGGCGCTCCCCGATCACTATGATTTTGATAGCTATCCGCGCACGGCGGATAAGGGCTACACCGTGATTTGCACCGAAAAAGACGCGGTCAAGCTGTTTCCCAGGCAAAGCAATGTACTGGCCGTGCCGCTGGAGTTTTCGCCAGATGCGGCATTTTTCACCGCCTTCGACGCCTTGCTGGCACCCCTGCTTTCTCCATTAACATCCTCCCATGGACACCAAACTGCTTGAACTGCTGGTCTGCCCCGTGACCAAGGGCCCGCTGGGCTATGACCGCGAAAAACAGGAGCTGGTCTCGCGCAGCGCACGCCTGGCCTACCCCATCCGCGACGGCTTGCCGGTGATGCTCGAGAGCGAGGCCCGCACCCTCACGGACGAGGAACTCGGCCTGTGAGACTGCGCCCGGCATGAGCTTTACCGTCCTCATTCCCGCGCGCCTCGCGTCCACCCGCCTGCCCAACAAACCGCTGGCCGACATCGCGGGCGTGCCCATGGTGGTTCGCGTGGCCCAGCGCGCGCTGCAAAGCGGCGCGGCACGCGCCGTGGTGGCGGCAGACAGCGCCCGGATCGTCGAAGCCTGCGCGGCTTTTGATGTGGCCGCAGTGCTGACGCGGCCCGACCACCCGAGCGGCAGCGACCGGCTGGCCGAGGCCTGCGAGCTGCTGGGCTTGGGCGACACGGACTGTGTGGTCAATGTGCAGGGGGACGAACCGCTCATGGCGCCGGCACTGATCGACGCAGTGGCCGCCCTGCTCATGCAGCGCAGCGACTGCGCCATGAGCACGGCCGCCCACGCCATCGACAGCGTGGAAGAACTGCTCAATCCGAATGTGGTCAAGGTGGTGCTCGACGCGCGCAGCACCGCGCTGTATTTCAGCCGCTCGCCGATTCCGGCCGCACGTGATTTTGCCGGCCAAGCCTGGTGGCGGGCGGATCGGGCAGCCGGTGCGCCGCCGCCGCCTTTGCGCCACGTGGGCATTTACGGCTACCGCGTCGGTTTCCTGCGGCAGTTTCCCACGCTGCCGCAGGCGCCGCTGGAGCAGCTCGAGCAGCTCGAGCAGTTGCGCGCGCTCTGGCACGGGCACCGCATTGCGGTCCATGTCACCACGCAGGCGCCGGGTCCCGGTGTCGATACGCCCGAAGACCTGGAGCGCGTGCGACAGCTGTTTGCGTAAGCTGCGCGCAGGGGGACGCGTGCTATCCTTCGACTCAAAATAATGTGAGGCTGGGGCCGGCGTCAGGCCACCAGTCCGCTGCCGAATTCATAAAATCCAAGGACATCCATGAGACTGATTTTGTTGGGCGCACCGGGCGCTGGCAAGGGGACACAGGCAACCTTCATCTGCCAGAAATACGGCATCCCCCAGATTTCCACCGGCGACATGCTGCGTGCCGCCGTCAAGGCCGGCACGCCCCTGGGTGTCGAGGCCAAAAAGGTCATGGATGCCGGCGCGCTGGTCAGCGACGACCTGATCATCAACCTGGTCAAGGAGCGCATTGCCCAGCCTGACTGCGCCCAGGGTTTTCTGTTCGATGGTTTTCCGCGCACCATTCCGCAGGCCGATGCCATGAAAGCGGCCGGTGTGAAGCTCGACTATGTGCTGGAGATCGACGTGCCTTTCGAAGCCATCATCGAGCGCATGAGCGGGCGCCGCTCGCACCCCGCGTCGGGCCGCACCTACCACGTCAAGTTCAACCCGTCCAAGGTCGAAGGCAAGGACGACGTGACCGGCGAGCCCTTGATCCAGCGCGAGGATGACAAGGAAGAAACCGTGCGCAAACGGCTCGAGGTCTACAGCGCGCAGACACGCCCGCTGGTGGACTACTACTCGAACTGGGCCAAGGCCACGCCGGATGCGGCACCCAAATACCGTGCCATCAGCGGCATGGGCAGTGTGGACGACATCACTACACGGGCGTTCAAGGCCCTGTCGAGCTGAGCGCTGCACGGGCACATGCCCCGACAAAAAAGCCGTCTGCCAGACGGTTTTTTTTTGTGCCAACTCAGGCCGGGCTGGACCTCAAACCGTACGCCTTGCCGCCAACAAACAGGTATTCGGCACGCAGCACCGCTTCGCCCTTCTCGCCCGCAAAGGTAAAGCCCAGCACCGACGCCTGGGTGCCGGGCCTGATCTCGGCAACCTTCCAGGCCTGCAGCCGCGTCAGGGGAGCCAGCTCGATTTCCCAGCGCTTGTCCTTGCGCTTGGGCAACACGGCTTTGGCCAGCAGGGCCTTGCCGTCCACCGGCGCGGTTTGTGCCGGCAAGGCACGCTGCGTCAGATCGGCTGGCAGCTTCAAGCCGTCCGGCAACTCGAGCTCAAGTTCAACATGCGGGTTCTGCCAGCGGGACTGGGTCACCCGGCCTTCGAGGTAAATGGGCCGGTCCTGATCGAAGCCGCTCCAGCCATGATGGGCCCGTACAAAAGGTGCCAGACTGGTGGCGGAGACGGCCAGCGTGGCTTTGACCAGATCACGTCGTTTCATGCATCAGCTCCTTGCTGCGTTGCCAAGATGGTCAGAGGTAAGCAATCCAGCGGCCGCACGCCAGCACGGCCAGCCAGATCAGGGTGGAAGCCATCATCTGCACCCGTGCAAAAACATCCAGCTTGGCAAGCGAGCCGCGTCCGTGGAACCACGCTGCATTACACGCTGCCGCCAATAACAGCAGCATCTTCAGGGTGAAAGCGCGGTTGGCCAGCAGCTCGGCCGGCTGGGATGCAAACATCAGTAGACCCGATGCAGCAGCAATGCTGAATCCGGTGAGAGCAAGGCCCAGGCTCAGGCGAGCCAGCTCTTTCACCGGCAAAGCCGCGCCCCAGCCGAACACCCGCAGTTCCAGCAGCACCAGGTTGCCCAGCAACAGCGCGATGCCGCCGATATGGACCATCTCCAGCGCGGGATAGGCCCACAGATGAGACTTCAGCGCGACAAACATGCGTCAGCCGATCAGCTGAAGCAGCATGTCCACGCGCGCCTTCACCGGGCTCAGGCCCTGCGAATCAGGGATGGCATCGCCGGCTTTGGGCAGAACCCGGCCCTCCAGACAGCGTGTGGCACGAACCACCCGCACGCCCGCGGCCTGCGCCTGCAGCAGGGCCGCTTCCAGCGCATGGTGCAGCGTGCCGTTGCCGGTCCCCGCCACCACCAGGCCCTGCACACCGCCGGCCACCAGCGCCTGGACCACGGCAGCGCCGGCGCCGGCGTAATTCATGACGATCTCGACGCGCGGCCAGTTTTTTCCAGCATCGTCAGATGCTATGTTTTTAATAGCTGACAGAGCATGTACAGAAAGGGCTTCCGGCCAATTTCTCAACAAGCGCAAGCGCCCCTCCTCGACATACCCCACCGGCCCGGCGTCGCCCGAGCTGAAGGCATCGAGCCGGTAGGTGTGCACCTTTTGGACGTCCCGCGCACTGTGGATGACACCAGCGCACACTGCCAGCACGCCGCGTGCGCCGGGATGCGAGGCAACGGCCACAGCGTCCAGCATGTTTTGCGGGCCATCAGGCGCCAGCGCCGTGGCCGGGCGCATGGCGCAAGTCAGCACCACGGGTTTGTCGGGGTTCAGCAGCGCCTGCAAAAACCAGGCGGTTTCCTCCAGCGTGTCCGTGCCGTGCGTGATGACCAGGCCCTGCACATCGGCCTGCGCCAGAAAATGCTTCATCCGCGCAGCCAGCCGGGCCCACACCGCAAAACTCATGTCCTTGCTGTCTACCTGGGCCACCTGTTCAGTGACCAGCTCACAGGCAGTGCCCGCAAAGGCCGGAACGGCGGCCACCAACTGGTCAATGCCCACTTGCGCTGCCGTGTAGCCCGTATGGTCGGAGGCGCTGGCGGCCGTACCCGCAATGGTGCCGCCGGTCCCGAGAATGACGATTTTTTTCTTTTTCATAAACGCTCGCTCTTGCCTCTTGCATTCTTTAAAAAACTGGATGAAAATACAGTTACTGGATATTAAGACAGCTCGCCAGGATTCCACCTCCCATTCTGGACGATGGAACACCCTGTTTTGCAAGGAGTCCCCGCCATGAGCAGCTTCAATGATTTTTCCGAAATGCCCAAACTCACTGCACGCCAGCAGCAAATTCTTGAACTGATTCAAAGCGCCATCGCCCGCACCGGTGCACCCCCGACGCGTGCTGAAATTGCCAATGAACTCGGTTTCAAGTCCGCCAACGCCGCCGAGGAGCATCTGCAGGCATTGGCCCGCAAAGGTGTGATCGAACTCGTCAGCGGCACCTCGCGCGGCATACGCCTGCGCAGTGACACCCTGCGCTCCATCAACGAATCCCGCATCAAACAGTTTTCCCTGCCGTTGCAAAGCCTGGCCCAACTCGCCCTGCCTCTGGTGGGGCGGGTTGCTGCTGGCAGCCCCATTCTCGCGCAGGAGCATGTGGACCATACCTACTATTTCGAAAGCAGCCTGTTCCAGCGCCAGCCCGACTACCTGCTCAAGGTGCGCGGCATGAGCATGCGTGATGCCGGCATCATGGACGGTGACCTGCTGGCCGTGCAGCAAGCCAAAGAAGCCAAAAACGGGCAGATTGTGGTGGCGCGCCTGGGTGACGAAGTCACCGTCAAGCGTTTTCGCCGGAGCAAGAACCTGATCGAACTCCTGCCTGAAAACCCGGACTTCAAAATCATCGTGGTAGAGCCCGGCGAGCCCTTCGAAATCGAGGGTCTGGCCGTTGGCCTGATCCGCAACACCATGCTGATGTAGCCCCACTGGGCGGCCCGTGGGCATGGGCCACCTCCCTCTTTCCGCGCAGCAGGTGGCGGGCGTTTGGTCGCGTGGACCAACACCCTGGTGCAGCGGATGTTCCGATGTGTTTGCAATCCTGCCTGTGTTTACCTCTACTCCAGGAGTTCTCATGGGAATCGCTGTTTTTTCACGTTCGCCTCTTCGGCCCCTTCGTTCACCGGAGCTTCGTTCATCGCTTTTGTCCGTGCTGCTATCGCCCCTACAGGCAATCGCCTCTTTCCTGCGGCCGGCACCGCCAGCAGTCGCCCTTCCCGCCTTTGTCGCCACCGCCCGACGCCCGGCCGCAGACCGCGCCGAAAATGCTACAAAAACAATAGCTTCCGGTGCCCGACATGCAACGGCTGCAAGCCAAAAACCTTGTCAAACCCTGGCTAAGGCCACATCCCCTCGCCGCTTGAAGATCGTTCGTGAACTGGAGGCCGGCGTCAACCCCTCATGTGCCGGCCGCATGGTTATCTCGGGCCGCATGGCCGATGTCTGTGCCGAGCTGGATCGCATGGCGCAAAGAGAAGCGGCCCTCCACGCCGCCTGCTAACGCAAGAGTACGACGCGGGGTTCGCCGCCGAGACGGCGCACCGGCGAGTTTTGCTGCTGTCCTGGCTTTCCTTGCGGCAGCCCGTGACAACCCAAGGCGGCAGCGTCCTTTCCAGGGCAAGTTCTTGGCCGCCACGCCCCTTGCGTCTCGTCGGCAGAGAACTTGCAGGCACAATATCGGCATGAATATTGTGATTCTGGACGACTACCAGGACGCGGTGCGCAAGCTGCCCTGCGCCGCCAAGCTCGATGCCTACCAAGCCAAGGTCTATACCAACACCGTGAAAGGCATTGGCCAGCTCTCGGTCCGGCTCAAGGATGCCGACGTGATTGTGCTGATCCGCGAACGCACACACCTGCAGCGCCAACTGATCGAAAAACTGCCCAAGCTCAAGATGATTGCGCAGACCGGCCGCGTGGGCAGCCATATCGATGTCGGTGCCTGTACCGAGCGCGGCATTGTCGTGGCTGAAGGCGTGGGATCACCGACAGCGCCGGCAGAGCTCACCTGGGCCCTCGTCATGGCCGCCACGCGCCGCATTCCGCACTATGTCTCGCACCTCAAACATGGCGCATGGCAGCAGGCAGGCCTGAAAAACGCCTCGATGCCGGCCAACTTCGGCATCGGCTCGGTACTCAAGGGCAAGACCCTGGGCATCTGGAGCTACGGCAAGATCGGCCAGATCGTCGCCGGTTACGGCCGGGCTTTCGGCATGCGGGTGCTGGTCTGGGGCAGCCAGGCCTCACGTGCCCGCGCGCAGGCCGACGGTTATGAGGTTGCCTCGTCGAAGGCAGAGTTTTTCGAAGACAGCGATGTGCTGAGCCTGCACCTGCGGCTGCACGATGACACCCGGGGCGCCGTCACACTGGACGACCTGCTGCGCATGAAGCCTACGTCCGTGCTGGTCAATACTTCACGCGCCGAACTGATCGAGCCCGAGGCACTGATCGCGGGGCTGAACCGCGGTCGCCCGGGGCTGGCGGCCATCGATGTGTTCGAGTCAGAACCCATCCTGCAGGGCCACGCGTTGTTGCGTCTGGAGAACTGCATCTGCACACCGCACATCGGTTATGTCGAGCAGGAAAGCTACGAAATGTACTTTGGCGCGGCCTTTGACAACGTCGTCAACTTCATCAAGGGCACGCCCACCAACATCGTCAATCCCGGCGCATTGCAGGTGCGGCGCTAGTGCAGTGTTGCATGCTTGATGGAACGAATAAAAGCGATGGATTTTGGGTCAGGGCAAGGCGTAAACCACAGCGATACCCAAGGTATCGCGCGGATTTGCAACGCTACCATGGCGCAAAAGACGCGCTTTTATGTTCCAGATAGCGTGCAACACTGCACTAGCGTTTGCGTCGGCTTGGCGTCAGACGCAGCGCACCAGGCACTGGCTGTAGTGAAGACCCGGACAGGTCAAAGTCAATCAGGTTGCCCTCTTGCGCCACTGCGGCATCTGCTACTACCTTTTCCTGCTGCGGAAGTAGCAGCGACACCGGCTCAGCCGGCAGCGTGACGTGGGCTTCGATCAGACCAGCACCCAGGGTACTCAGGTCAATATCGAGGACCGGCAGGCGCTGACCAGACGCCGACGAAACCCGCGGCAAGATCATCCTGCCAGCGGCCCGACCTGTTCCGCTGCTGCCGCGTGAATCTGCCGGCGCGACCATCGACGACGAAGGCAGATCGAAATCCAGCAGGCTTTCGCTGGGGGCGGGCTGCGTCTGGACGATTTCCTTGGCGATACCGTAGAGAAAAAGCAGTTCACGGTAGGCTTCGAGGCCAAACGGTTCAGCCTGCGCTCCCAGCTTGCGGAAAACCAATTCCTCGATCACCTGCAGCGCCCCGGGGGTCGGCCAGAGCGACACAATGCGCGACAGCACCGCCTCGTAGGACTCCAGGCCCAGGCTGGCCCCGGTGTACGCTTCAAAAGGAGGAATGTCGGCATTGAACAGGCGGTTGAATTCCCCGCGCAGCTCGTCAAAATCGGCGCGGCGCTTCAACTGGTGGTACAGGCCGAACAAATCCAGGTAAACCAGCGCACTGGTCTGAACGTCTTCGCCAATATGGTTGCGCAGCACTTCCACCGCTTGGTCATGGCGCCCCACGGACATGAAAAATTCAGCCTGATGCTGGACATCGAAAAGCTCCTCGGCTTTGACCGAGCGCGGCGTGTGGGGCATGCTCAGGGCGAAGTCCCCCCGGTCGCGACGCGACAGCGGCGGTGTCAACGTGCGGGACGGCTTGCGTGGGGTCGGCCCGACCGAGACTCTGCCACCCGAATACATCTGACTGTCCTGCGACGTCCCATAAAGCAGGTCGCTGTCCGCACGAAGGCTGTCTTCCCCTGGCCTGACAGGGCCTCCCATGCCGCTGGCGAGCCAGTCCATTTCAGCCGGATTTTTCCTGCGCCACCAGGGCTTGGCTGGTCCTTCCGAAGCATGCCCGGCAGGCCGCCGCTTCGCCAGGTAAAAGGCGGCTGCAACTGCCAGCGCCAATGCAAGGGCGACCGCATAGGTCCAACCCATCGCGTCGCGCTGCTGCCGGAGCTGCCCCTTGAGCTGGACCAGCGTCTCCCGGTTGGCCTTGGTGTCCACGCTCAGGCGTCGCAAGTCCGCTTCCATCGAACTCATCTTTTCCGCGTCCCGGAGCACGTCCTCCGGCTCAGCCGTCAGCGCCTTCCACATTGCAGCAGCCAGCGCGCGCTGGCTCGTGCTGGCTGGAGGTGGGCTTGGCAGTTCGCGGGAAATCCTGAGTTGCGGCGGCAGTTCCAATGTGAGGTCCAGCGGCTCCAGCGTGAGCCGTGCCAACGGTTTCGCTGGGGCGCGTGGCAAAGCCTTCGCGGCGGCTGGCATGGCAGCATCTGTCCTTCGGACCGGTTGCGCCAGGCGTTGTGGCATTGCCGGTCGAACCTTTTTTTCCGCGATTGACGGAAGGGCTTCACTGGCCGGCGGGCTAGCTGCGAGCCGTGCGGGCAGCGCGGGCGTGGTCATCTGTTGCGGCGCAGGATCCGCCAGCAACACATAACGTCTTTCCGTGCTGGTAGCGCAGCCGGCGCGCACATGCAGCGTGACCACCGGCTCGTCCACCACAGCGCTTGACCGGATGCGAATCAGGCTATCCCCATCTGGACCCACCTTTTCGAGGGAAACACGAACCCGGGAGTTTTCCACCCGGCTGTCCGAGTAGAAAACATCGGCGCGTACACACGTCGCCGGAAGCAATTCAGCATCGTCGAGCACCACGCGAATGGCAACATCCAGCGGTCGTCCCAGCAAGGCTAACCCCTCGCTGCGTCCCAGCGACAAGGCCATGCCGGCCGAACTTGCACTCGCCAGCAGCAGTGCCAGAAACAAGCGTGACACGGTCAAAAAATGAAGGGGAAAGTATGCATATTTACATTTTGACACATTGCATTGAATGCGAGGTGCAAGCCGGACGACGACTGGCCTGCAAAGCTTAATGAAACTAAAAAAAGCCAGGGAGGCCAGCCGGCCCCCGCCTCCATCAGCGTTCAGCGCAGACAGTGATCGGCCTGGTCGGCTTTCAGGAGCTGGATTTGTCGAAGTCATCGGGCCGATAGCCCGTGTCGTAGTCGTCAAAATCGACCAGCGAATCCAACCCGGTAGGTTTGGCGGAATCCGAAGGTCTGGACAACGGTGCGACAGCGGAAACTGCGTTCGCACGCGCGCTATCCCTCTGCCTGGCCGCATGGAGCAACTCGGCAAGGCTGGAAGCCGTGCCGGCACGCTCAGCTTCCGTCCGCCCCCCCGGGTCCCGCCCCGTCGACGACGCCCTGGTGGCGCGCGTGGCGCCGCCAGCAGGCAGGTTGGCGCCGTCGGTGAGCTTGCTCAGGTCGATATCCACCCCCAGTCGCGGCGAAGACCTGGGTTGCATGGCCAGCTCCGGCCACTGGGTGTCTCCGCTTGCCGTGTAACCGGAATCAAGCTCAATGACGTCACGCACCATGGCGTACAACAGCAGCAATTCCCGGTATTCCTCCAGCGCCAGCACCTCTGCAGCATCCCCGGGTTCCCGGAACAGCGCATCTTCAATGACTTTGAAAACCTGCCGCGTTGGCCATACGGCCTGAATCCGCAGCAAAACAGCGCCGTAGGTGGCCCCGCCGGTAGGGGCTGGCACGTATTGGCCAAAAGGTGCTATCCGGGTATTGAACACGCGGTTGAAGTCATCGCGCAGGGCCTCGTAGTCCTGTTCATTGCCCGCCTGGTGGTACAGGTCCAGCAGATCCAGGTAGACCAGGGCACTGGTCTTGACGTTGTTGACCAGGTGCTTGCGAAGCAACCCGATGGCTTGGGCCTGCTGTCCCTGTGAACTGAAAAAGTCCACCTGCTGCTGAAGGTCAAACAGCTCCGGCACCTTCACCGTGCGCGGCACGAATGGCACG
The DNA here is from genome assembly GCF_039930745.1 of Polaromonas sp. Classification (GTDB taxonomy): domain Bacteria; phylum Pseudomonadota; class Gammaproteobacteria; order Burkholderiales; family Burkholderiaceae_C; genus Polaromonas. The sequence continues at coordinate 27,068 of NZ_JBDTTH010000007.1, forward strand.
CTGACCGAAAAACGGGGCCGGTCACGCGGCGGCAGAGACGAAACCGACTCAGCCGCCGGGCTGCGCGAAGCGCGCTTGAGGCTATCGAACAATGATTCGTTGGTGTCAAGGTCGCCAGCCCTGCTTGTCCCGAACGCGGGCATGAGTGTCGATGGGCCGGGGTCGGGGCCTAGTCCCCCTGGCCCGGATGCACCGCTGGAGGGCTCTATCCGCGAGATGGCACGCAGGTAGGAAATGAAGAGCACGCCGACGATTGCAATGGACAAAAGCGCAGCCAGGCCATACACAAGGATCTTGTCGTAACGTCCGCCGTCGACTTTTTCCAGCTGGACCCTGCTTTCGGCCAGGGCGGCCTGGTTTCTCTGCAAATCGGCACGCAGCTGGCGAAGCTCGGCTTCAAGGGACTGGACTTTTTCGGCACCCAATTCCGGCGCCGGCTGGGCATCGGGCGCAGGGAGTGAGGGCGTTCCCGTTGCCGCCAACGCTGCGGCCCGCGGACTGGATGCCGCCAGCACCACATACCGCCGCGAGGTTTTCTGCTGGCATCCGGCACTCAGATGAACCGTTACCACCGGGCCTTCGACGGGTGCAGCAGCGCGAACATGGACCAGCCAGTCCTGCGCACTGGAGGATTTTTCCATTGTCGCGTGCACGCTGTTTTTGGCCAATGACCGGTCCGCGTAAAAGACGTCCGCATCCAGGCAAAGGGCCTGCGGATTGTCTCCAGCTTCAAGCACCACCTGCATGCTCAGGTCCAGCGGCTGGCCCAGGACGGCGGAACGGGTGTTGGGTCCCAGCGTCACCGCCAGCGAGCTTGCAGCCGCGCACAGCCATAAACCGCCCACCAGAATGTGGCGGCTCCCGAGGAGGTGTAAAAAGATATTCACTGGGCAATTCTGGCACTGCCGGCACAAACCGGGCGAAGCTGCCGAGGCGTCCTGAGATGAAAAAGAGTCACTGCGCATGCTCCCGCAAAGTCTTTGGGATAGGTCCGGCTACCCCACAACAAATCTGCCGCACCCCTCTGGGTAACCGACGAAGAAGTCTAACGCCAGCGACCGGAGCGCGCAAACGCCCGCCACTGCGAGCGCCCTGAAAGCAGGACCCGGGAGCTCCGTCTGGCCTGCGGGATAATCCCTGTCCATGAAACCACTCTACAAAACTGTTGGCCTTGTTGGCACCGGCGCCATGGGCCGGGGTATCGCACAAATCGCAGTTCAGGCGGGCAGCGCCGTCAAGCTGTTTGACACCCAGGAAGGAGCCACTGGCAAGGCACAGGAAGCGCTGGGAGAGCAGTGGGACAAGCTGGTGGGCAAAGGCCGGCTGGACGCTGCACTGGCCGCCGACCACAAAACACGCTTGCTGCGCGCCGACACACTGGACGACCTGGCCGATTGCGACCTCGTGATCGAGGCTGTTGCAGAACGGCTGGATGTGAAGAAATCACTGTTTTTGTCCCTGGAAGGTGTTGTTTCCGGGCAAACAATTCTTGCCACCAATACCTCCTCGCTGTCCGTCACGGCCATCGCTGCCGGGCTGAGGCATCCGGAGCGTTTTGCCGGCTACCATTTCTTCAATCCCGTCCCTTTGATGAAAGTGGTCGAGGTCATCGCCGGTATCAAGACGGAGGCTGCGACCTGCAACGCCCTGGCCGAGTACGCGCGGCAGATGGGCCACACGCCAGTGCAGGCCCAGGACACCCCGGGCTTCATCGTGAACCACGCAGGGCGCGCGTATGGCACCGAGGCCCTGCGCATTGTCAGTGAAGGCATCGCCGATTTCGCCACCATAGACCGCATTCTCAGAGACCAGGCCGGTTTCAAGCTGGGGCCTTTCGAACTGATGGACCTGACGGCCCTCGACGTGTCGCATCCGGTGATGGAATCGGTCTACCACCAGTATTACGAGGAACCGCGCTATCGCCCCAGCGCGATCACCGCGCAGCGCCTGGCCGGCGGCCTGCTGGGCCGCAAGACCGGCGAAGGGTTTTACCGTTATGCCGATGGCGCCGCGCAAACGCCTGCCGAGCCAGCGGCTCCCGCTGTGGCCGAGATGCCACCGGTCTGGGTCTCGCCGCGCGCCGCGCGCCGCTCGGAACTGCTGCAGCTGCTGAAAAATCTCGGCGCCAGCATCGAAACCGGTGCCTCGCCGTCGATGAACGCGCTGGTGCTGGTTGCCCCCCTGGGCTTTGACATCACCACAGTGGCCGTGGTCGAGCGGCTCGACCCGGCACGCACCGTGGGCATTGACATGCTGATCGACGACGCCGCAACCAAGCGCCGCGTGCTGGCCACCAACCCTGCCACCCGCAGCGACATGCGTGACGCCGCGCATGCGCTGTTCGCGCGCGACGGCAAGGCCGTGAGCGTGGTGCGCGACAGCGGCGGCTTCGTCACCCAGCGGGTGGTCGCAGCCATCGTCAACATCGCCAGCGACATCTGCCAGCAGGGCATCTGCAGCCCGAAAGACCTGGAAACCGCGGTGACGCTCGGGCTGGGCTACCCGCTAGGCCCGCTCGCCATGGGTGACCGTTATGGCCCCACGAACATCCTGGAAGTGCTGTTCAACATGCAGACCGTGTACGGCGACCCGCGCTACCGCCCTTCCCCCTGGCTGCGCCGCCGCGGTGCCATCGGCCTGAGCTTGATGCACGAAGAAGATTGAAACACCCCCGTCGGATGCTCACCGCGTGTAGCACCTTCCCCCCTCAAGGGGGCGACGCCTGCGGCCTGGCGAAGCCAGTTCCGCGGCGTCTGCTTGCAGCAGAACCGCTCAGTGCGGCCCTTGTGGCCAGTTCACCCTCTCGAAAGAATTGACATGGCAGGCGCAATCAAAAGTACCAGTGAGGGCCAGACCCTTATCCTGACGATCAGCAATCCTGAATTCAGGAACGCGCTTGGGCCCGAGATTTATGCCCAGGGAGTGGAAGCGCTGAACGCTGCCGAAAACAACCCTGAAATCCGCAGTGTGGTCATCACCGGCGAAGGGGCCACATTTTGCGCCGGCGGGAACCTGCGCCGCCTGCAGGAAAATCGGGCGCTGCCGCCCGAGGTGCAGGCCCAGAGCATCAATGGCCTGCACAGCTGGATGGATTCGATACGCACCTTTCCGAAACCGGTGATAGCAGCGGTCGAAGGTGCTGCCGCCGGGGCCGGTTTTTCGCTGGCACTCGCCTGCGACTTCGTGGTCGCGGCCGAAAATGCCGTGTTTGTGATGGCCTACAGCAGTGTGGCTCTGTCGCCGGACGGCGGCGGCAGCTGGGCGCTCAGCCGCGCCCTGCCGCGCGCCCTGGTTACCGAACTGCTCATGTGCGGTGAACGCATAGGCACCCCACGCCTGCATGCGCTGGGCCTGGTCAACCGCAACGTGACCGCCGGTGACGCGCTCCACGAAGCGCTCAAGCTGGCCGACACGCTCAATGCGCGCGCGCCCAACGCGCTGGCCAGCATCAAGGAACTCATCAACGACGCGCAGGCCAATACCCTGAGCCAGCAAATGGACGCCGAACGCGCGCATTTTGTGCGCAACCTGCATCACCCCAATGGCGGCGAAGGTATCGCGGCGTTTCTCGACAAGCGCCCTCCCGCCTACGATTGAAGCAGGCGGCACGCGCCGCGCCTGCCTTCCGGCCACGTCTGAGCTGGGGACACCGATGCGACAGCCGGGCGCGCGCCGTGCCGTCGCTGGCGCGACAATAGAAGTCTTGTGAGTCACTCAAAAGACAGGCTATGGACGATCCCATTCTTACGATAGACGAAAGAGAGGCCATCAACGCTGGTCGCTGGTTTTCATCCCTATCCCCCTCACTCAGGCACGACATACTTCGATGCGCTTACGTCCAACGTTTCAAGGACGGCGAACTGATCGCCGCCCGCGGCGATCCGCCGGAACAATGGATTGCCTGCGCCAAGGGTGCGGTGCGCGTGAGCTCGACCTCGATCTCGGGCAAGCAGATCACGCTGACCTATGTGGAGCCCGGCATCTGGTTTGGCGACGTCGCGATCTTCGACGGCGACCGGCGAACGCACGACGCCTATGCCCACGGCGACACCACCATTCTTTGCGTGGCCAAGGCCGATTTCAGGAAGATCCTGGCAGCCCATGTGGAGCTGTACGAAGCCATGCTGCGCCTGCACGCGCGCCGTATCCGACAGCTCTACGGCCTGGTGGAAGACCTCAACACCCTGCCGCTGCGCGCGCGCCTGGCCAAACAGCTGCTGCATCTGGTGCGCAGCTACGGCGTGAGCAGCCTCAGCGACGGGCGCGAAGTGCGCATCGGCCTGCAGCTCGCGCAGGAAGAGCTGGCGCAATTGCTGGGCGCTTCACGCCAGCGTGTGAACCAGGAACTCAAGGCCATGGAGCGCGAGGATGCGATCCGCATCGAGCCGGGCGGCCTGGTGGTGCGCAACCGCGAAGCCCTGCTGCGCATCTCTGAAGCCGATCTGGAAAAATAAAACAATGAGCAATTTCGACCATTTCCTGGGCACCCGCGAGGTATCGGCCCAGCATGCTTTTGATGTCGCGGCGCTGAGTGCCTACCTCGAAAAAAACCTGCCGGATTTTGCGGGACCGCTGAGCGTGGAAATGTTCAAGGGTGGCCAGTCCAACCCCACCTACAAGCTGATCACACCGGCACGCGCCTACGTCATGCGCGCCAAGCCGGGGCCAGTGGCCAAGCTGCTGCCTTCGGCACACGCGGTCGAGCGCGAGTTCAAGGTCATGAGCGGCTTGCAGGGCACTGATGTACCGGTGGCCACAATGTATTGCCTGTGCGAAGACGAAGCGGTGATCGGCCGCGCCTTCTACGTGATGGAGTTTGTCGAAGGCCGTGTGCTCTGGGACCAGGCACTGCCCGGTATGACGACCACCCAGCGCGCTGAAATTTATACCGAGATGAACCGCGTGATTGCCGCGCTGCACAAGGTGAAGTTCGCCGAACGCGGCCTGGCCGACTACGGCAAACCGGGCAATTATTTCGAACGCCAGATCGGTCGCTGGAGCAAGCAGTACACTGCCTCCATCACCCAGCCCATCCCCGAGATGGACGCACTCATGAAGTGGTTGCCCGAGAACATTCCGGCCAGCGCGCGCGATGAAGCCATGGTATCCATCGTGCACGGCGACTTCCGGCTCGACAACCTGATGTTCCACCCGACCGAGCCGCGCGTGCTGGCTGTGCTGGACTGGGAACTATCGACCCTTGGCCATCCGCTGGCCGACTTCAGCTACCACTGCATGGCCTGGCACATACCGCCAGGCGCCTTCCGCGGCATAGGCGGGCTCGATGTCGCCAGCCTGGGCATTCCGCTGGAGTCCGACTACATCCGCCTGTACTGCGAACGCACCGGCTTTGCCAGCCCTGAGCTGATCAAGGCCGACTGGAATTTCTACCTCGCCTACAACCTGTTTCGCCTCGCCGCAATTTTGCAGGGCATTGCCAAACGCGTCGAGGCCGGCACAGCCGCCAGCGCCCAGGCCGTTGCCTCCGCCAAAGGCGCGCCGGCACTGGCCCGCATGGCCTGGGACTTTGCACAAAAAAGCCAAAAGCAGAAGCACTGACTTCACTTCCCCGATCAACGACACCCCTACATCCCAGGAGATATTGATGGATTTCAGCTACACCCCCAAGGTACAGGAACTGCAGGCCCGACTGCTGAAGTTCATGGACCAGCATATCTATCCGAACGAGGCACGTTTCTTCCGCGAGATTGCCGAAAACCGCGCCAAGGGCAACGCCTGGATCCCAACAACCCTGATCGAGGAACTCAAGCCCAAGGCCCGGGCTGCGGGCCTGTGGAACCTGTTTTTACCGCATTCCTCACGGGCACCCGAAGGCCTGTCCAATCTCGAATACGCGCCGCTGTGCGAAATCATGGGCCGCGTGGTTTTTGCTGCCGAGGTATTCAACTGCTCCGCGCCCGATACCGGCAACATGGAAACCATCGAGCGTTATGGCTCGGAAGCCAACAAGGACCGCTGGCTCGTACCCCTGCTCAAGGGCGAGATCCGCTCCGCCTTCCTGATGACCGAGCCCGAAGTGGCCTCGTCCGATGCGACCAACATCCAGTGCAGCATCGTCCGTGACGGCAACGACTATGTGCTCAACGGCCTGAAATGGTGGTCGTCGGGCGCCGGTGACCCACGCTGTGCCATTTACATCGTCATGGGCAAGACCAATCCGGAAGCGGGCCGCCACGAGCAGCAGTCCATGGTCCTGGTGCCGGCCAACACACCCGGCATCACCGTGGTCCGGCCGCTGAATGTTTTCGGTTACGACGACGCACCGCACGGCCACATGGAAGTGCGCCTGACCAATGTACGCGTGCCCGTAGGCAACATGCTACTGGGCGAAGGCCGCGGCTTCGAAATAGCACAAGGCCGCCTTGGCCCCGGGCGCATCCACCATTGCATGCGCAGCATAGGCATTGCCGAGCGCGCGCTTGAGCTGATGTGCAAGCGCCTGAACACCCGTGTCGCCTTTGGCAAGCCCATTGCAAGCCAGTCGGTCTGGCATGAGCGTATTGCAGAAGCGCGCTGCATGATCGACCAGGCGCGCCTGCTGACGCTCAAGGCCGCCTACATGATGGACACTGTCGGCAACAAGGTCGCCAAGGCCGAAATCGCCATGATCAAGGTGGTGGCGCCCAACATGGCCTGCCAGATCATCGACTGGGCCATCCAGGCCCATGGCGGCGGCGGCGTGTCGGACGACTTCCCGCTGGCCTATGCCTATGCGCACCAGCGCACCCTGCGCCTGGCCGACGGCCCGGACGAAGTGCACCGCGCTTCCCTGGCCAAACTGGAACTGGCCAAACACCTGGCCATGCCCGGCGCAGTCGAGATGCCGATCACGCGCGGCAGCTAAGGCGGCCTCTCAGGCGACGGCGCGCTATCCGCTATTAAAAGAGTAGCTGATGGCGCCCGTCCCTTATGGGCTGGCGCCTGATTTTGCTTGAAATTACAGGGGAATGTCGGTAGACAGGCCAGCCAGCGCCGCCTCACACGCGCTGGTGTACACAATGGCCGCATGCTGCAGCGTGGCGATGGTGGGCGGGCTGTGCTGCATGCGCAGGTAGGCCTTGCCGCGCAGCAGCATCAGGATGAATGGCGTTTGCGGATCCGGGCCGGGCTCGGGCCAGTGCAGCAGCATTTCCGCCAGGTTGTTGTCCACCCAAGCCAAGGCGTTGTCGCGCCGGTCTGCCAGCACCGCATAACGTTCCCAGAACTCGGGCACCACGCTGCTCCAGCCGAACTCCTCGTACATGGCGAGCCAGCGCATTTCTTCCGGAAGGCCAGGGGCTGCCGTGGTCTGCAGCGTGTCGGTATACATGCCGTAGGCGCGCTTTTCCAGCGATTCCTTGAGCGGCCGGTTCATGATCAGCACTGCGGCATCTTCGTTGATGCCCAGTGCAGCGCGTGCACGCAATTCCTCACCCACGATGTAGTCGCGTGTTGCCGCCCCGCTCTCAAGCTTCCAGGGTTTACCGCGCACCTTGCCTGTCAGTACAAAACCGGCTCCCTTGCCCTGGCTGGCGTAACTGAAGCCTTGCGTGCCCGCCCACTCCGACACCGCATCGGGAGGCACGGCTTGCGGCAGCGGCGTTTCGCTTCCTGCAAAGACTTTTTTCAGGCGCTCGAACATGGTTCCGGAATTTCTCTTAAGGTCCAGCAAACATCATAGGTTGAAGGCAACGCGATGATCAAGGTTTATTCTTGACCCACCCCGGACGGCGCATCTGAAAAATGGTTTGACCTGATCGCGGCCCGCCCAGCAGTGCAACGCGGCGTCAAGGTGCGCATCAACGACGACAAGGCGCGCGACACCCTGTTCGGCAGGACGCAGTACCCCAGAAGCCCTGAAACTCCGCCCCCGCTTGCGCCCGGTCAAATAATTCAGCAAGGCGCGCGGCAGGCTACCGGTTCGGGCTATAATCTTGGACTTGTCGGAGTGTGGCGCAGTCTGGTAGCGCACCTGGTTTGGGACCAGGGGGTCCAAGGTTCGAATCCTTGTACTCCGACCAAAGATTCATCCAAAAAAAGCTCACTGTGGTGGGCTTTTTTCACATCTGCGTTTACATTCGCCGTATCCGCTTTTCTGCCCGTAGCTCAGTTGGATAGAGCATCAGCCTTCTAAGCTGGCTATGAAATCCATATTCCATGCGGGTTGCGGCCTGATTCGCGCTCCGCAAAACTGGAATTATTACCAGCTATTTAGCCCGCATTCGGCCGTATCTCATGGTGCATTTGCGGAGCGGAAAACGCCCGTCGAGCACGCCCTATTTCAAGGCTTCCTGCACTCTCACCCATTCGCGCAGTCCGCTCAGGTTTTCAATGGCTGCGCGACAGGTTCCGTAATTTTCGGCGACGGTGCTGGCAGCGGTTTGAGCTGGTACTGGGGCAGCATCAGGGATGGCGGCGGGGTTGGGAACTTCGCCATTGGCAGCGGCGTCGTGGAGCACCCGGAAGCCGCCAGACATAGGGCAAGTATCAGCTTTGACATAAATCGGTACCTCTTTAATGATGGTTTCCGTTACCGTGCGGATCTTCGCTTGCGCGGCTTCCTGTTTGGCAACTATTGGCGGTGCGACGGCTGCGCGCTTGTCGTCAACGTCCTTGGCCTGCTTGGCGTATTCGGCGCGAGCCTTACCGTAGCCGATGTCCTGCTGGTGGTCGGCCCAGGCGAAGTAGCCCAAGGTCAGGGCGCCGGCCAGCGCCAGCAGCATCAGCCAGCGGCCGAGATTGAACCAGGCGAGGATGTCAGTCATGCAGGCACCCCGCGAAGGCGCATCTGCTCCATGCTCAGGCCGCCGGTGTACTGGAAGTGCGCGAACTCCTTGAACGTCCTCCATCGGCCGGCCCACTCCAGACCAGCGGCTTCACCATGGGCGGCCACGCGCTCCCACACCTCGAGGTCGTCGGTGTGGTCGTCGGTTGGGTCCTCATCGATACCGTCGCCCTTCGTTCCCCAGATGGCGATGCCATTGCGCAGCGGCACAACGTCGCCGGCACAGGCGAAGTTGTGCCAGCTGTAGCCCGCCTGGGCGTTGGTGACGATCTTGCCGGGTTTGGTCCGGCCCTGGGCGTACAGCGCGTTCTGGGATTCGCCGTCGCGCAAGGTGCTGGTCACCAGGACCGTGATGCCGTTCCGCACGAACCAAGGGTCGGCGGCGCATCGCGCCAGCATGGACTGGAACCGGAGTTTTGTTTCCGGGTTGAGGTCATCAAGGCTGCGGCTGTTTTTCATGTTGACTCCCTGAAGGCGTTGGGCAGGCCGCGCCGCCAGTAGTGGGCAGTCACGAATTGCACGCAGAACATGGCGGCCACGCCCACCGTGAGCAACAGGCCGGGCTCATACCCCCAGAAGGGCGAGAACAAGCAGGTCAGCGCGAATACCGCCAGAAAGGTGAAGGCCCAACGCACTGGTCGCTTTGTGTTGCGCTTCGATGTGTAGGCCAGCCTGCAAAAGCAGGTCACCAGCAGCGCCAGCGCGAAGGCCAGATAGACGTACAGGAGGTATTGCTTCATGGTCCATTTCCCTTCTTGTTGAAGAAGGCCAGCGCGCCATTGAGCACAGCCGTGAGCACCGCCCCCCAGCGATTGCCGACCCAGCCGATGAGAAACGCCACGATGGCCAGCAACTCCACGGCCGGCAGGCCGGTGTAGTGACCGATGAAGTAGCTCAGCCCAGAGGCCAGCGCCACCGCCATAGCGACGTATTTTGTGCAGTACCAAAGCGCAGCAAGTTTGCCGGCGGTTTGCACTTCACCCAGGCTGATGATTGCCCCCACCGATGCGGCAAAGAGCACGATCACCAGCGGGCTGTAGTTCTGCCCCACAAGGGCAGTGGTGATGGCAACGAGGGCAGAGCCCGCCGCGCCTGTATTCGTAAGGGTCATTTTGGTTCCTATGAAACAAAATGCCAAAGCGTGTGTGTGGGCCAATTAAGGCCCATCCACCCCCTGAATTCAAGGGGGGTCGAGCCCCCTCAATCCGCTTCGGCGGCCAGTTCCCGCCGCACTGACGCCCTGATTTCCTTCGGTGCCGTGCGTGCAATCCGGGTCGCCTTGTCCTCGCGCATCGCCTTCACCCGCTTGATGATCTGGGGCATCTGGATCTTGATGGGCGCCGTCGGGTTGGCCTCGTTCCAGCGCTTGAGCGCATTGCGGGCGCGCTCCACCTTGGCTGTGTCGCCCTCGAACACTCCTTGCGCCCACATGTCGGCAATCTCGGATTCGCGCATCTTGTTCTGGCCGACCATGTTTATCACCTGGCCGGTGGCCTCCTGCACGCGCGCCACGTCGTTCGGCTGGAACCCGATGGCCTTGGCCATCACGTCGTAAGCGTCCACGTCCAGCACCTTTTTGCCCTTCGTGTCGCGGTACAGGCCGGTGGTGGCCATGTCGTTGGCCTGGATCATGTTGCGCAGCGCGGTGGGCGACAGCGTGGCCACCGCGCCGGTGCGGCCAAGAATGTTGCCGTCGACCAGCTTGCCCGCGGCCTCCACGGTGCGTTTCGCCAAGTCGCCGGCAGGCCCTGCCAATTCCATCAGGTCGCGGCCGTGATCCTGTTTTTTGGTCAGCAGGCCGGTGCCGGGCAGCAGGTTGCCCATGCCCAGGCGGCCGGAGACATCGATGGGCACGCCCGCCAAGCCGGAGATACCTCGCTCCACGAACTGGGCGCCAGGCCGACCCATGAGGCCAATCAAAAACTCCTGCTTGGCCTGCTTGCTGCTGAAGTTGTAGCCCAGGCGCTGCATGAGCCCGTCGAGCACGTCCTCGATGTCCTCGGCAAACGGCAGGCCGCCGGCGCCGGACATCAGGAACAGCACGCCCAGGGCCAGCAATGCAGCCTTGCGGCCTTCCGGCCCGCTGGCCGCCATGCGGGACAGCATTTCCACGTAGTTGATGGAATAGGACTTGAAGGTGAACAGGATGCCGCCGACGGCGCCCCGGGCCCAGCGTGGCTTGGCGCCCTTGTTGTAGACGAACTGGGTTTCGTTCACAGCGCGCTCAGCGAAGGCGGCCGGATCTGCCATCTTCTGCTCCACGGCCGTGCGGTAGGCCGCGATGAACGTGGTCCGGCGGTTGAACTGCTCAGCCAAGCCAAATACCTTGCCCCATGCCAGCGACATCTTGGACAGCGCATTTTCGGCGGTGGCCACGGCGTCGCCCATGCGGGTGCCGTCGCCCGGCTTCAGCGTGGCCTTGCCCTGAGCCTGCGCCATCAGCTGGAACACCTCCTGCGGCGACACGATGCCGTCCTCTGCCGCCTTCTTGAGCGCCGCGTCCAGCGTGGCGTCACCGGTGGACTTTTTCAGCGCATCGGCTACCGCGTTCTTCATCTGGCCGGCCGCCTTGACGATGCCCCCGTGTTGGCTCAGCCACGGGAAAGTGACATTGACTGGCTGCATCAAGTTGACCATGGCTGAAGCGATGGAGCCGCCCAGGTACTGCGCGAACAGCAGGCCGCGGATTTTCTGCGCCTCTTCCTGGGGGTTTTTCACGTAGTCCATGAGCCGTACGGCCGCGTCCTTCAGTTCGCCCTGCCCTTTCGGGATGTCGCGCACAGCCTCGGATATGCCGCCCATGTGCAGCCCGCTGGAGGTCTGCCGCGCGTTCGAGTAGACGAACCCGGCCAGCACCCGGCCCGGGTCCTCGCTGAAGCCTGCAATGCCCTTGCGCTGGATCAGGCGCTTCATGGCGCTGCGGTTGGCCTTGGCCAGCTTCAGGTACTGCTGGAAGGCCTGGTTGGATGCTTCGCTGCCTTCGGACTCAAGCCCCAGCATTTCCCCGAACAGTTCGATGGTTTCAGGCGTCACGCCGGCGAAGAGTTTGTATTCCTCGTCGCTCATGGTGCCCTGATTGATCGTCGCCTTGGGGAAGTTGCCGCGCATCTGGCGCGCCATGCGGTTGGCCTCGGCCTTGGACTCGAACAGGCCGAAATACACGCGCTCGCCGTTCTGATCCACCACGTCCAGGGAGTAGGAGCCGAAGCGGGACAGCGGCGCATAGCCGCGGTCCATCAGGTCGCGGGCCTTGTCGGCTTTGTCGATCATCTTCTCGGCAGTGTCGACCAGCACGCCGGCACGCTCGCTGCCTTCAGCCTGGTCGAGCAGGTGGTCGCGCAGCAGCACCGCCGCGGCATCGACATCGCCCATAGCCAGCGCCTGGTCGCGCACGGCGGCCACATCGGCGCCGCCGAAGCGCACCATGTCGGCCACCGCCATGTTGGTCAGGCTCTTGTCGACCGCAGCCCGGAATTCGCCGTACAGCGCAATTTGCTGGTCGGTCAGCTTGTAGAGGTCGCGCAGTTCGGCCGGCGTGAACACAATGCCCGGCTTGAGCATGTCGCGCTCGTATTTGCCGTTCACCAGGGCCTCGTACTGCTCAATCGGCAGGCCGCGCCACATCTTCAGCACACCCTCGCTGATTTTGTCCTCGCGGAACAGGCGCTGCGCCTTGTCGTCGGCCGACATCGTGGCTGCCGCGGCTTCCACGTCGGCGGCAGGCACGGGCTTGCCCTTGGCGTCGCGCATCCACACCAGCGTTCCCTCGAAGATCGGCGCGGCGATGGCCTTGTTGTCGGCGGCCGTGATGGATGTTTTGGCGATGTCCTTCCAGGTTTCCAGCTTGGGCAGGATGGAGGGCGCCAGATCCGCGGCATCGGTCGCATAGAACGACACGTCGTTGATGAAGTCCTGCGTCCGGTCAAACACCTTCTTGAACACCGGGCTGCGCTGGGCCAGGTTGTACTGGGTGCCCACCGACTTGTGCCACCACGACAACTTGCCGTCGGCCTTGAAGAAGTCATGCACCACGTAGCCTGCTGGCAACTTGACGTCGTGGGCGCTGTTCATGGCGCTGGCCATGGCGGCCGGCAGGGAGCGGCTGAACCTGATGTCATCGCTGCCCGGATTGAAGTCGCCATTGTTATCAGTGGCACTCTTAATCTGTTTGGGGTCGAACACGGCAATCTGCTCACGATCATTCGACCATGCGCCATCTGCACCCGCGCGCTTCATGCGCGCTACCTCTTCCCCGTATAGACGCGATGCCTCGAAGAAGTCTAGGTCGACATCCATTTCCGGTTTCTGCACCGACAGGTATGCCTCAATCACACGGCCATCTTTTCCGGCGAGCTGTTCGGCATATTTGCGATCTGGTGAAAACATCACCATGCCGTTGCTCAATTTGAACTCGGTGAAATTTTTATTGGTGCCGTGGTACACCACCAGCGGCTTGCCGTCGGCGTCCACCACCTTGCTGTCGCTGAACCACTTCTTGAAGGCGGGTGTGCCGGTCTGTGCCGGCCGGCTTGATGCCGTCGCCAGACCCTGGGTCGCGCCATAAATCGGCGCAATGACCGCCCTAGCCGCCTCTACCTGCTCACGCCACTCTGGCGCAACGGTCGGGCCGTACACCTTGGCATCGAAAGGCGCGTCACTGTTCAGCCAGTCCAGGAATTCCCGCTTGCTGACGGTGACCTTGCCGCCGTTTTGTCCGCGCGATACAAAGCTGTCTCGGCCCGGGAAGCGCACGATTGTGTCGCGATCCTCGTTGAGCTCTGACTCGTTCCAGTTGAACAGCAGTCCGTCAACGTCCGGGCTTTGCTTAACCAGGGCGTTGAAGGCTTTGCCCACATCGCCATTGCTGCGGCTGAATGCCGTGGACATGTCCGGCGCTGCGGCATCAGCCCGGCCGCGCTCCACCCAGCCGCGCGCCGGCAGGATGTAGTTTTCAATGATGTCGGCGTCCGTCAGCTTCATGTTTTTGAAGCCCGGCACGTTCTTGCGCAGCCATGTGCGAATGATGGCAATGGCGCGCTTCACAAAGCCGATTTCAGGTGTCTGCTGTGCCATGACGGCCAGCACCTCCTCGGCGGCCTGCAGGCGCTGGGCCTCGTCGGCCATGTCCAGGCCGTATTCGGCGGCCTTGGCGGCAACGTCCTTGCGGCGCAATGCCGCAACCTGGGCCAGGATGGGCTTCAGTTCGTCGCCGAAGTTGCCGCGCAGGCCGGCATGGCCCAGGGCCTCATGGAAGAGCACGCGCGCCACGTCCTGCTGGCTCGCCACTTGTGAGGACATCAGGTAGGCGGTGCCCTTGAAGAAAAACCCTTCAGGCGTGCCGGTGGCGCCACCGCTTCGCTGCTTTTGATCCTGGGTGCGGACCCGCTCGGGAATCCGGGGGTCGTTCATGTCATAGGCGACTACGACATTCGGGCTGTTGGCCCAGCGGGACGTGATGCCCGCGACGATGCGCTCCACCTCGGCGGTGGCGCGCTGTGCCTCTACTGTTTGGCTGGCTCCGGCTTGGGCCGCAGTGATTCCATCAGCGCCAGATCCGCTTTGTCGTCCTCGGCTGAATACGGTCGAGCCCGGCTCGCTTCCCGATCCTTTCGCTCCTGCAGCACTGGTTCTGGCGTCATATGCACTCCTGTATTGGGCAGGCGTCAAAAACGCCTCCATATAGTCTTCCGACCTTGCAAACTTCGCGCCCATCTTATCCCAGAAGCCCACAGCCGTGGGCAGGATGTCGTGAACGTGCAGCTTGGCGGTTTCTGGCAGGGTTGCCATGATGGCGCCCACCACCTTTTCAGCCAGGCCGTCGCCGCGCTTCGATTCAAAAATCTCGATGTTCCGCAGGGACTTGAACTGCCCGCCTTTGTCCATGTCCATGGTCAAAATGCCGACCGTGGACTGTTCCCGGGCCGCTGCGGCCGCGGTGCCTGCCGCGCGCAGCTTGTCGAACAGCACGGGGTCGCGCAACTCGAAGTCGATGCGGGTGACCGCGCCGGCCGACGGCTGCTTGACGTTCAGGCGCGGCTTGCCGAACACCACCTCGTTGTTGTGGAAGGCGGTACCAGCTGGGGTCGGCGCCTGTTTCAGGGCTGCCGGCGGCATGGCGCTGCGGCTGAAGGCCACGTCGTCCTCTGCCGGCGCTGCCTGGGCAGCTGCGTCCTTCTGTTTCAGCTTACCCAGAATCTCCTTGTGAGCAGCGCGGGCGGCTTCCAGTTTGCCCTCTTCCGGCCACGCGCCAGCCTCGGCCACGCTCTCAAGGTCGGCGGCATCCTTCTTGGCGCGCGCGAGATTCCGCTCCAGGTAGTCGGCCTCATCGACCGCGCTGGCCAGCAAGTTTTCAACCACGCGGATCACGCGGTCGGGGGTATGCGCTATGTTCTCGGACACGATCTGCTTGGACAGCGCCACCTTGCCGCCTCGGCTCATGGTTACGTCCACCAGCATGCCGCCGTCTTTGATGACTTGGCCTTCGACCTCAACCGTGTACCCGGCAATGGTCCCCACCGGCTTTACAGTCTCGTCAGCGATGGAATCCACCACGCTCTGACGGATGGCCGTGGCGATCTTGGCCCGGCGCCGGTAGTCGGTGCCATTGAAGTTCCACAGGATGGGCTCAGCGTCACCGCGCACCTCGGAGAACATTTCGGCAACGGCAGCCCGGCTCTTGAACAGTTCGCCGTTGATTTCAATGGCGATCGGTGCCGCCTTCATGGTCTTTTCGCCTGCCAGGTCGATGGATTCCACCTTGGCGTCGGTCTTGTCACGCAGGTACTCTTGAGCCTCGTACACACCGGTATATGTCTTGCCGTCGATGTCCATGGTGAACGGTGGCGGGTTGTCCCGCAGGTCAGCAAAGTAGGCCTGAGCCTGCCCCGCCTCGGCGCGGGCGCGCTCCATCTTGACGGGCAGTTCGCGCAGGTTCTGCGCCACACGTTTTTTACGGGTGATGAGGTCGTTGCGCTGGGCCTCGAAGGACCGGCGCTTCTGCTCGAGCTTCTTCACGTCGCTGCGCAGCTGGATTTCATTCAGGAGGTTGATGTCTCCCGTCGCCGCGGCCTGCATTTCACCGGCCGACAACTCCATGTCCTCGAAGGCGTTGTCGATTTCCCGGCTGACCTTGCGGGTGCGCAGCTGGTTAATCATCTTCAGCTTGTTTTCCTGCACCTGCCACATGCGCATGTCGAGGGTGTCTTTGGTGACGTAGGCCAGGATTTCAATCTCGAAACCCGGGATCTCCGTCATCAGCACGTTGCCCTGCCGCTCGATGCGCCCCTCGCGCTGCTCCACATCCGACGGCCGCCACGGCACATCAAGGTGATGCTCTGCCACCAGACGCTCCTGCACGTTGGTGCCGGCGCCCAGCTTTTGGGTCGAGCCCAGCAGCACGCGGATATGCCCGGCGTTGACCTTGCGGAACAAGGTGGCCTTCTGGTCGTCGGTGTTGTAGTCGTGGATGAAGGCGATTTCACCGTCTGGCACGCCTTTTTCCACCAGTGCCGCCCGGAAGTCGTCGTACACGCTGAAGCCGCGCAGCGCGGCCTGCACCGCGCTCAGCCAGTCCTTGCCTTTGCCTTCCAGTTCGGCCTGTGCGGCTTCGACATCTTCCATGGTGTCGATGGCGGTTTCATCGCCCAGCGCTGCCCTTGCCACGGTGTCCTCATCGCCGGCCGCCACGCGCGCCTGCAGCGCCTCGTATTCCTTGAGTTCGGCCTTGGCATGCTTGATCGGCGTGCCCAGGTCGGAGAACACGATCTGCGTACCCTTCCACTTGTCGTATTTCTGGTACCGCTCCAGCACGCGGTCGGTGGCGGTGTCGATGCGCCCGCCCTTTTCGCGCTCGTTGACGGTCGAATCCACCAGCCGGATGTCCATGGCGGCCTTGCGGGCGTCGCCCATCACCACCAGGATGTTGTCGTCGCCCTTCTTGGGCGGGCCGCGGCGCTGCTCGATTTCCTTGGCGCGCTTGGCGATGTCCAGCATGTAGGCGTCCTGGGCCGGGCTCTTGTCCAGCGACACCGGCGTGCGCCTGCCGCCTTTCAGCTTGGGCAGCGGGAACTCGGCGCCGTCGTTTTCCTCGCTGTAGGCCTTCTTGATGTCGTCCATGGTCACGGTGTCGCTCACCTGGTCGAACATCTTCAGCAGTTCCGTGGTGTTCACGAAATTGCTCATGCGGTTGCTGGCCTTGAAGCCGTCGCCGCTCGGGGCCTGCATCCAAACCTGTTCCACGCTGGCAAAGGTGTTTGCCCAGGCGTCGAACGACTCGAAGCCCAGCGCCTTCATTTCCACGGGCATCAAGTACCGCATCATGTGATACATCTCTGCCAGCGAGTTGCTGACCGGTGTACCGGTGGCGAACACCACGCCTTGGCCCCTGCCGTTCTTGGCGTAAATCTGGTGTGCCTTGACGTACATGTCATAGGCGCGCTGACTGCCGGCGCTGTCGCCCAGGCCCTGAACCTGTTGCATCTTCGTGGAGAACATCAGGTTCTTGAACATGTGGGCTTCGTCAACGAACAGCTGGTCAACGCCAAGCTGCTCAAAGTCCAACAGGTCATCCATCGGCTTATCGCGCAGGGACCGGATACGGTTTTCCAGCTTCTCCTTCATGGCCTCGAGCTGCTTGATCGTCCGCTTTTTGGTCTGCTTTTCACCGTCGCTGTCGTCCACGGCCTTGATGGTGGCCATGATCTGCTGAACCTGTTCGGCGTTGAAGTCAGCCTCAAACTCGGGCGCCGGCCGGATGAAGCCGAAACTGCTGTGGGCGATGACAACAGCGTCCCAGTCACCGGTGGCGATGCGCGCGAGGAATTTCCGACGGTTGGCCTTCTCAAAGTCCTTTTTCGTCGCAGTCAGCACGTTGGCGCCGGGGTACAGGCGGTAGAAGTCGGCGGCCCACTGCTTCACCAGGTGATTGGGCACTGCAACCATGGGCTTGCGTGCTAGGCCGGTGCGCTTGAGCTCCATGGCTCCAGCGACCACCGTGAACGTCTTGCCGGCGCCGACAACGTGGTCGAGCAAGGCAGTCCGGTCTTGCACGATGCGCGCGATCGCATTGCGCTGGTGCTTGCGGAACCGGATGATGCTGTCGGGCACCTTGCCAAGAAAGGACATGTGCGAGCCGTCGTACACCCGGGTCACATAGTTGTTGTTTGTCTCGTTGTAGGCCTTGGTCAACAGCTCGGAACGGTCCGGATCGCTGAACAGCCAATCGGCAAACTTGTCCTTGATCTCCTGCGCCTTCGTGTTGGCCATTTCCGTGGCTTCGACGTCCGTGCGAGTGGCCTTCTTCTCGTCGGTGTAGGTCACCTTGATGGAGCGGTTGTTGAGCAAGGCGCCCAGCATCTTGTCGCCAGGGTATTGCGGCGTGCCCCATGTGTTGGTCAGCGCCACGGAACTGGCGTCGGTGACGTAAATCTGGTACGAACTGTTGGCCTTGAGGTAGGTCACCACCGCATTCGATTCTTCGCCGAATAGCGTCTGCGCGAAGTCTCGGTACACGCTGGTGGGCACCCACGGCGAGCCCAGACGGGCAACAATCTCATGGCTGGCCACCTCGGGCGGCTGCACGGCCTCCAGGGCGGTGACATTGCTGAACATGCCGGCCGCGTTGGCCTGGGCCAGCTTGGCGCGCACGTTGCCCGACAGGTAGGCGTCGCGCAGCACATATTCATCGGTGGCCGGGTCACGGAACAGCAGTGGCGCGGCGCCGCTGCTCAGTTCCTTCAGGACGGCTTCGGGCTCTTTGCCCAGCAGTTCACCGATGTAGCCCGCATCCAGCTTGCCGCGCTCGGCCATAGACACCTGCAGCGCGTCGGCCGGCGTGTCGACCTTTTGAACCTTCTGGCGCGCGGCCACCACGCGCTGACTGAAGATCGGGCCCTTCTTGGCCGTGGACTTCGTGGGCTTCACGCCCATGCGTTTGGCCGCGGCCAGGCCAATGCCCGGGGTGTAGCCGTGCTCGAGGCTGGCCAGCAGCGGGAAGTCAGGGTCATCCTCGAATACCCGGAGCGTGCTTGGGTCGTTGATGAGGCCGTGCGTGTCGCGGTAGGCGTCGTATTGCTGGTTCAGGGTGGCGCGCAGGTCCTTCATCGCTTTCGCGTCGTCGGCCATTTCGGCGGCGATCAGCCCGCGCACGCTGCCGCGCAGTCCGGCCAGCGCCTTGATGCGGTCGAACCCGGTGTCGCCCAACTTCGTTTTCTCGGTCCACTGGGTTTCTGGAGTGATCTGCACGCCGCGCGCTTCGCCCGCCAGATCTGGCAGGCGCTGCATCAGCTTGTCGCCATCCAGGAAATAACCACCCTCGGACACGGTAGGGCTACGCAGCGCTGTGATGGCAGCTTGGGTGTGCTCGGCGGTGCCGGTTTCGGCAATGCTCTTGTAGACGCCTTCAGGCAGTTTGCCGACGGCCTCCTTCAGCAGCGCCAGGGTGTCTTGTCCCGGACGGGCCACCAGTGCCGGGAAGTCAGGGCCATACATGCTGCCGTGGGCGCCGAAGTCGCCAAGCATCATGTCGGGGTTGTCGATGAAATACTGATTCAGCGCCACGGTCTTGCCGCGGGCGTCCTTGTGCTGGCCGATGGACAGCCAGCGCTTGGCGTCGGCGCGCGCGGCCCTGCCGCCGATTTCACTGTCCGGCAGCTTTTGCAGGAAAACGATGTCGGTGGTCACCTCAGTGTTGGCGTTCTTCGCAAACGCGCTGTTCGGCAGCCGGATGGCACCCAGCAGGCGCGTGCGCTCACCGATGTATTTCCGCGCCGTTTCCGTCTTGGCGTCCATGAAGGCGTTGGTGATGACCTGGGCCATGATGCCGCCCTCGCGCAGCATGTCGACGGACTTGGCGAAGAAGTAGTTGTGCAGGCTCAGGCCGGATAGGTGCTTGCGCCCGCTGCGGTCGGTCTGCGGGTCACTGGCAAACGGTGGATTGCCCACGGCCGCGTCGTAGTAGGCATCCGTGCCCCGGAACTCGGCAAAGTCGGCGCGCTGCACGTTCTGCTGTGGGTACAGCTGGCGGGCGATGGCGCTGGAGAACGGCTCACGCTCGATAGCGGTGAACCGGCCGGCGCTGCGCATGTCGGCAGGCATCAGGCCCATGAAGTTTCCGACACCGGCGCCGGCCTCCAGGGTCTTGCCGCCGTTGAAGCCAAAGCGGCGCATCGCGGCATAGATGCCGTCCACGATGATTTCGCGGCTGGTGTAGTGGGCGTAGCGTGTGGACTGGCGCGCATCAGCCAGTTCCTGCGGTGTCATCAGCGCCGTGATTTCCGCGTGTTCCTTGGCCCAGTCGGCATTGCCTGCGTCGAAGGCCTGCGGCAGGCCGCCCCAGCCGACGTACTTTGCCAGCACGGCCTGTTCTTCCGGGGTGGCCAAGCGCTCGGTTTTCTCAAGGTCAGCCAGCAGCCGGATGGCGGCCAGGTTGTTGCGGAATTTGGCCTTCTGCCCACCTTCGCCCAGGGCGAGCTCGTCGGTGATCGTGAAGTCCTCGGCTTTGACTTGCGGCGCGGCGATGGCCGGCGCATTGGGCGCAGGGTTCGCGCCACCTTCCGGGGTCAGTCCTCCGGCATCCCCAAAGAGCCCAGCCCCCGCATCAGGTCGCGGTGCGCGCGGAACCCTTGGCTTTTTGTCTGTTTTTCCTCCGGTGCCGGTTCCTCGGGCAGAAACAGGTACTGCTCCCGTACCTGCTCCCACGCCTCGGTCTGGGACGCGCCCTGTGTCGTCAGCGCGCGCATCCCCAAGGAGGTCGCTTCCGCTGCCTCCGTCAGTGCTGTTTCCAGCGTCCCGGCCTTCACCAGTTTGGCGAACATCTTGGGTCGATGCTCCTTCCAGTGCTGCCGGGCTTGTGCGATCCAGTTGCCGTGTTGCATTTCCGTCATCTTTCGGTCCTCCAGTATCGGCATCGCCGGTGAGTTTGTCCAGATCCACGGCCTCCATGGCCGACGGATCATCCATGCCTTCGAAGGCGGCTGCACGGGGGTCGTACTTGACGGCCATGTACCAACTCTTCAAGTAGGGCTTCACGCCGTCGCCCAGGTCGGCCAGCATGGCCTTGGCGTAGGCGGTAAAGGTGCGGGCGCCCTTTTCGATGTGGTAGCCCGCCAGTGTCAGCCCGGCCTGCAGCAATTCGGGGTCGATGCCGCTGTTCAGGGTGCCCGACAGCTTGGCCTTCAGGACGGCGCGCGCCTTGGTGGCGGCGTCCTCGGTAAAGATGGTGTTTGCGGCCGCACCCGTTTTCGCCTCAAGCTCTGCGACAGATTTCTCGTAGCTCACGCGCAGCGCAGGTTCTTTCCACCATGGGTTGCCGTTCGGGGCGTTGTCGCCTGCCAAGGAGTTTTTCAGCTGACGCAGGGTGTTTTTCAGGCTGGGGAGTTCCCTCGTGGGGGGAGCCTCAACCCGCGTCGCGGCCACGCGCTTTGCCATTTCAAGGCGCGCAGCGTTGATGCCATCGCGGGCGCGCTCGATGGCGGCAGTGATAGCGGGCGCTCCTTCAGCCTCCCGTGTGTCGTACACCTTGCCCATGTAGTCGGCCTTGATGGTCGCCTTGTTGGTGGCCGGGTCAAACTTCACCCATACATCGGCAAATTCATCCAGCGCCAGCTGCCAATTTGTATCTTTGAAGGTCGAATTCGATTTGGCGCCCAGCGCTGTCAGGGCCTTGGCCACGTCGGCGGGCGGCTTGTACCCGGCGTCTTTCTGCTGGTCGGCCTTAATTTCCGCATTCATCTGGCGGTTGGCGGCAAGGTCGGCTTCCGACTGGAAATCACCGGGGATGCGCGCCGGCAGCGTTTTCTTGCCCGCGGGTGGTGGCGCCGCGTCGATCAGGCCCTGGATGGCAGCGTTGCCGGCCTCGTCGTCCAGGTCCATGAAGTAGGGGTCATCCACCGCCTCGGAAATCTGCGCCTCGCTCACGCCGGCGTCGATGGCTTTGGCGATCAGTGCCGCGTCCAGCCGGTCGTATTTGTTCGCCACGGCCATGACCGGGTTGTCGATGGCGTTGTTGGCCATGAAAAACCCATAGCTGAAGCCTTCGGGCGTTTCGCTGCGGGCGTTCTTCGTCGCCATGCTCTTGCCGCCGTACAGCTTGTGCATCTTGGAGCCCTCGGTGGGCTCCACGGGCGCGATAGGCAGGTCGCCATTGAACCGGCCCCAGATGAGGGTTTTCTTGGTGTACGGGTCGCCCAGATGGTTGGGATTGAACGACAGGCGCCACGGTGGCAGGCCGCCCAGCTTCTCGATGCGCCCGACCGGGTTTTCCAGCCCCCACACAGCAGGCTTGAAATACTCAATCGCGGCCAGTGTCTGATGCACCAGCTTGACCGACGCGACGGTGCGGCCGTCGGCGTCTTTGGCGGCGAAGTGTCGCGCACCGCTCACTGCAAAGTCGGTACAAGGATTTGCCGCCAGAATGGCGTAGACGTCCTTCCCCTCGAAGTCCCCGAACCAGTCGCCGAAGAACTCCGACGAAAAGTTGTTGACGTCGCCCATGTTGGGATCAGCCTGAATGTCGAACCGGTACACCTGGTAGCCAGCCTCTTCCCATGGCTTTGACCATTCGCCCGACAGGTCAAACAGCGACAGCACGATCTTGTCAGCGTTGGCGCTGCGCGTGGCCGGGTCTGCGCCCTGGGCCTGCGCGTGCGCTTTCCATTTGGCAATCTCTGCTTTCGCCTCGGGCACGGTCATCCAGCCCTTGTCCTTCTGGTACACGCGGGTCTTGTCTTCCAGCCGGACCACTTCGCCCTTCTTGGGCGCGTCGAAGACGTGGGTTACCTGTTCCTCGTCGGTCAGCATGCTGGCCTGGGCGTCGTTGAACTCCTTGACGATCTGGCCCAGCTCGCGGTCGTCCACACCGGTGAACACCTGTTCTGGTGCGGTCGCGTTCGGCAATGCCGCGCCCTTGTCTGCTACTGTTTCGATAGCTACTGGCGCTTTACCTGCTTGGGCTGGAGCATCTTTTGGCTCCTTTTCCACGATGTCGAACCGGCCCGGCTTGGACTGCTTGAAGGTGTGCGTTTCCTTCAGCCCGTTCTTGGACAGGAAGGCGCGCGCCTTGGTCGAATCGCCGAACCATGCCTTGCCGGCGGCGATGCGGTCGAGCGCGGCAGCGCGCTTCTGCGGCACGCCGAAAAGGTGTTCAGCGTCCTCCTTGCTCAGGTTCTTGGGTGCTGGGCCTTTCTCGTTGCGCGCCAGGATGGCCGCCCGGATGTTGGCCTCGTCCTCGCCGTTTTGGCCGCTGCTGTTCGTTGCCTTGCGCCGGTCGATGATGGCCTTTACCTCTGCATCTACCCCATCGGCTTGTACGGCGGTGTCTCCGGCCTCGGCTCCGGCTGCGGGTCGTCCGCTTGCAGCAGCTGGCGCAGCTTCTCCCGTTTGGCCTGCAGCGGCCTGGGCTTGCGGTTTTTCATCGGCTCGTGCTGGTTCCGTTTGGGCATCGTCTGCTACCGTTTTAATAGCTGCTTGCGCTTGCGTGGCAAGGGCTGGGGGCTGATTTAGTGCAGCGTCTGGCTGCCCGGCGCGTAGGTCGCTCGCTCCAGTAGTGCCATCCGGGTTGGCAGGATTTGCAGCCGCTGCGCTTTCTGGCGCAGCGCTCGTGTCAACCTGGGCTGCTTTGGTTGGTTGCGATTCGGTGGTGGTTTGCGCACTGGGGAACTCCTTGACGGTTTCGATCAGCTGCTCGATGGGCGCGCCCAGGCGAATCACCTTGACGGGCTCATTGCCTTCGCGCTTTGCCATCCACTGGTGGTGGCCGTCGAGCACATGCCCGTCCGACGACACCAGGATGGAACGGTCGCCACCGATGAAGTCCTTGGCCTGTTTCACTTTCTCGGTGGAAAACTCGGCCTGGGTCGGCTTGAGCGTGTCGGCCGCCACTTCCTCCTGCTGGGCCGTGACGCCACGCGCCTCCAGGAAATTGACCATGGCGCCGCGGTGCTCGGCCTTGATCTGCGGCATGTCGGCGCGCGGAATACCTTTGGTTCCGGAGTCAGACGCAAAGGCCGTCCAGTCCTTGTCGATCTTGTCGCCGGCCAGTGCGTCGGCAGCCTTGGCGCGCACCACGAAGGCGCTGGTGCCCAACTTGATCGGCACATAGCCATCACCCAGCGCGGCGGCCGTTTTCTTGGCGGCGCCCATGTTGGTGAACGGCTTGTTCTGCGCGTTCAGGATGTCGCCGTCTTCCTGCTTGGGCGCGTCGGCTTGGCGCTGGTCGTAGGCGGTGGTGATTTCGCCGGTCTCGGGGTCGGTGACCTCAGTGACGGGCGCTATCTTTTTAGTAGCTGCCTGCGCAGTCCCTTCAAGGGCTGAAGGCTCTTTTTGTGCATTTTCTTGCGCGATCTCCACCTCGCCGGCAACCTTGTCCAGCAGCCCGTCCAGCAGCTTCTGGTTGTAGGACCGCACGCCCTTGGCTGCATCGGGGTTGTTGATGACGGCATAGGCGCGCAGGGCCTGCTCCCGAATGCCGTCCGGCAACGCCTGGATCGTATCGGCCACGGGGTCGTCAACCGGCTCAGGCAGCGGGCCGGCCATGGCTTCTGCGGTACCGGGAGCAACCGCGCCAGCGGCGCGCGCCAGCGGGCCGGCGGGCTCCACCGGGATCACGCCCGGCGCTGGCTGGCCGCCGAAACTGTTCAGGGCATTCGCACCACCACCCATGGCGGCGCCTGACAGCAGGCCCAGCACGGCGGCCTGGTTGACGCCTTCGTCCAGCGGACGGTTGAGCGCGATGTTTTGCAGGACTTGCTCGGACACCGACTGCGGCAGTTCCTCGAGGATGCCCTCGGCCGCGGCGCCTTCGAGCGCGCTGCGCACCACGCCCTTGCGCATGGCCGGGTAGGTGGATGCGCCGGCGAGCATGGTGTCGACGTCAGCCAGGCCCAGCTTCTTGGCGATCTTGCCGCCCAGCATGGAAAAGGCTGTAGTGGCGGCACCGGTGGCGCCAGCCAGCAGCGACTGCTTGCCGGTCAGCAGGCCGTCAGCGGTTTGCTGGCGGATCTGCTCGGCCGCTGAGCCTGTGGCCACAGCGCCCTCACCCAGCGCGGCCGCCGTGACGGCGCCCAACTTTGGAGCCAGCGCCAAGCCGCCGCGCGCCAACACACCGCCGGCGCCCATGGACGGCAGGGATTCAACAACCGAATGAGCGACAACCGAGGGATTCTGCACGGCAGTCATGAACGTGTCGCCCAAGCCATCGGCGGCCTGCACCTTGCGGAATGCCTCCTTTTGCTGGTCCGAGTAGCCCTCGTCCAGCATCGCCTTGGCTTCCTTCGGACGGAAACCCGCATCTTCGGCCAGTTTGCCGGCGCGCCCGCCCGTTGCAAGGTCAGCAACGCCCACAACCGCCTCGGGCACCGCGATTGCCCCCTTCAGCGCGGAAATGCCCACATCCCCGGCCACGCGTGCCATGCTGCGCGGCTCCACCAGCGCAGGCGCAGGCTTCACGCCCAGCGATTTGGCAACGTCTTCGCGGGGCATATCCCGGTAAAAGGCCTCATGCACCGCATCGACAACCTGGTCGTCGTCCAGGGCCGCAAGGTCGGGGTACTGCGTCTTGAGTTCAGCAATAGAAGGCATCGAAATCCTATGTGTTGTAGCCAGCGGCCTCGCGCACCTTGTCGGCTTGCGGTTTGTTCATGTCTTTCAGCAGAGCCTCGGCACCTGCCCGTGCGTCTGCCACCGCCTGGGCCAGCTTTTTGAGTTCTGCGGGGTCACCCTTCTTCGCGCCTGCTTTGAGTTCGTCCTTTGCCGCCTTGATCTTGTCGGCAGCCTCACGAATCGCTGGCACCTTGGCTGCGACGATCTTGTCGATGGCGCCGTTGCCGGATACTCCAAGGGCGGTAGTGATAGCCTTTTCACGCGCCGCCACGGGATCCGCCGGCTCCTTTGCAGCGGGTTTCGCTGCAGCAGGTGCAGGTGCTGGGGCAGACGCTGCCAGAACCGGGCCGGGCGCACTGGCTGGAGCGCGTGCGGCTGGTGTCGCGCCGCCTGACGCCATGTTCGCGGGCACCTTCTTTTCGGTGCGTGCGATTTCGCGCTTCAGGCCCTCAATATCACCTTGCGCGCGCGTGTCGCCAGTAGCCGCGCGTTTTTCGGCTTCCTTCAGTTCCTGCTTCAGGATGTCCAGGCTTTCCCCGTCGCGGGAGGCTTGCGTGGCCGGGGAAATCTTCGTGCTGCTCGGCCCAGCAGACGCCTGCGGCTTGCGCATGCCCAGCGGGTCGGGCGTGCCGTCGCTGGTTTCCCGGTATTTGCCGGCCACCTGGGATTCCTGCAGCGACAGGGCGGCCAGCTTTGTGGTCAGCAACTTGGAGTTTGGTGAAGCGGGGTCCCATGTTCCTTCGGCCTGAGCCTTGGTCATGGCTGTATTGATGGTGTCGCGCTGCTTGTTGATGCTCGTCAGCGTCGCTTTGTCCACCTCGGACATGCGATCCACCACCGCCTTCGGCGCCGCGCTGTCCTTTGCGTCCGCGGATGACCGGTAGTAGTCGGCCTGGGCGCCCTGCAGCCCGATTTTGGAATCGGTTTCCCGGCTCTCGCGGCCTTCCTTGGACACCTTCATTTGGGTATCGAGCCACTTCTCGTAGGGCATCAGACGCATTCCCAGGTCGTGGGAGTTGATCGTCTTGTCCACCACCACGCCATCGGCACCCTGCGCCTTGAATGTTGCGGTGAAGGTCGGGACGGCGCCAAGGCCGGGAATTTCGCGCACTTCCTGGGTCAGCACCGGCTCGCCCAGAATCTTGTATTGGCCGCCCTTGTTGAAGGCGGCAACCATGCCGGCGCCGTCACCCATGCGCAGGGACTTCAGCGCATCGATGGCGCCCTCGTCCTTCAGCTTTTTGGCGAAGGCTTCCTGTTCCTGATTGAATTTGATCGTGCCGCGCGCGCGATCCGTCTGCGTCTGCTCGGCGTCCAGCGCCTTCAGTGGGTCAATACCGGACATGGCGGCGATGACGCGCTTTGACCGCGCTTCAGGGGTGTTCTGGGCTGCGAGTTCGGTCTGGGCAGCGGCCGGGTCCGTGAAGGCTTTGCCGGCTACGCTGTAACCGCCGGTGTTGAGCCCTGCATTGGGCAGACCAGCGTTTTCCGGCAGCCCAACGTCGCGGTTGTCCATCGTGGCGGGCTTGACCATGCCACCAGCACCTTCCACCATTTCGATGGGTGCGCCTGCCTGGGCCATGTTCCGGTTGTCGGCAACGGTTTTCTTGGCTGCGTCGATCTGAAGCTGTTGGGCCTCGTTGCGCAGCTTGCGATCCTCGTCGTCCTTTTTTTGTTTTTTTTCTCTGCCAGTTTGGTCAACGTAGCCGGTAGCAATGCCGGTCAGGAATGCGAGAGCGCCACTCATAAAAATGCCTTTCAGTGTGATCCCGCAAGGGGGTGGATGCACGCGCACTGCGGACTTTGGATTCATCGATCATGCGCAGCGCAGGGGTGTGTTTTCAAGGGGGGTCGAATTGCGAATAAACTGCTGGTTTCAAACGGGGGATGTCATGCGGAAATTGCTCTTCATCGCTTTGGCGGCTGGTTTGGCTGGGTGTGCCGCGCCCAACACGGGCCCTATCGCGGTCGGCGACCAGTTCATGCTTTCCAAATTCGGCAGCATGACCACCTTCTCGGGGAGCCAAGTGAAGGCAGAGTTGTACGCAGATGCCACCGCGTTCTGTGCCAAAACCGGCAAGAAGCTGGTACCGGTTAGCTCCACGTCGGAGGACTCGGGCCTGGCAAAGTACGCATCGGCCGAGATCCAGTTCCGTTGCGCCTAATCGAGCGTCGCGTATTGCCGGTCGATTTCGATCCGGATGGTTTTCATGTTGGCGCTGTAGCGCTCAAACGCTTCGGGATGGTGGTCGCGCAGGTACACCGCCCGCCCTTCGTCCCACCACGCCGTACAACCCATGCACTCAGGCGCACGCCTGGCGCCGCGCTCGTAAAATGGTGCAATCGGGTGCCCGTTCTTCGTCAGGTAGGCTGAAACCTCGTCGCCGGTCCATGACTGGATCGGGTACAGCACCTCCATCCCGTCCTGCACATCGCCCGACCGCATGGGCTGGTTGGAATACTCTTCATCGCGCTGGCCGCGCACGATCAACGTGATGCCGTCGGCCTGGATTCGCTGCTGCAGGGGAGACATCAGCGCCCGCGCGCAGCACTCGTACCGGCCAATCAGCTTCACTTCCCGGCCAGACACCATTCGACCCACCGGCGTGTTGTCCACCGGCACCAGGTCAGACGCCAAGCCAAAATCACGGCGCACCGCTGCCACGTCACCCTCGATGACGGTCACCGGTCGGCCCATGTCGGCCTCCACGCGGCGCACCACCTCCCGGGTTTCGGGGAACTGGTCGCCGGTGTCCAGGTGATAGACCACCATGCGGTCCCAGTACGGGCGCAGCAGGTACAGCGCGGCCGTAGAGTCCCGCCCGCCGGAGAACTGGAAGCCGATGCGCTCGTGCCGGGCAAAGGCTGAAGCGATGGGGCCCAGGTCCGGGCGGCTGAAGCGCCACGTCGCGGGCTCCACGCCCTGGAACACCTGGTCATAGAGTTCCTGGGAATCGAACACCTCGCGCAGCCGCTGCACCACCGGGGTGTGAAAGTGCCCTTCCTCGAACACAAACCCCGCCCGCAAGGCGGCGTCCACCAGGTCGCCCGGCTGGTGGGCAGCCGCACCCAGCAGCTTCACCATCAGGTCGTTGTCCCCGCCGTCCCGGCTCATGTCGTTGATGAACAGTTCGCCGTCTGGTCGCAGCACCCGGCGGGCCTCGCGCAAAGCCTTGTCGATGTCGCCGGCGTGGCAGATTGCGTAATGGAACATCACGACGTCGACGGACTCGACGGCCAGCGGCACAGCCATGAAGTCGCCCTCTATGCGCTCCATGCCTTCGGGGCAGTCGTCCAGTTGCACGCGGCTGATGTTGAGCAGCACAAAGGACAGATCCGGGCGCTTGTCTTTCATGATGCGCGCCACCTCGCCCACACCGCACCCGGCATCCAGTACCACGGCGCCATGCTTCGGGTTCATAAGCTCGAGCAGGTAGGCCACATGGGCCTCTTCAGTCTCGGCGAACAGGTTGGCGTGCATCACGCGGATGCCTTGAGCCAGTAGGGCCGGCGTGGCTTCGTTCACGGCTTGCAGGTCCATCATCAGATGACCACCGCGATAGTGCCCACCGCCGCGCCCGCCGCGCCCATGCCGGCCGCGTTCGATGCGTTTGTCCCAGCCACTCCATTTGCGATGGACCCGAAGGTGCCGGCGGCGTTGGCCATCCCGCCTTGTGCACCGCCATACCCCTGGTTCAGCAATGTGGCGCCGGACTGAGCCACCTGCAGCGGCACCTGGGCGGTGGCCGTCGAATTGTTGCCCGCTGTCAACGCCAGGCTGGCGCTGGTGGCTTGGCTGCTGGCCAGCCCGCGTCCGAGGTTGGCGGCATCCATCTTGCGCGCTGCGCCGATGGTTTCCACGTTCTTGGCTGCCGCATTTCCTGCGCCAGCCTGTTGCGCGGCCTGCACGACGTCCAGCGTCCCCATCCGGGAAGCGAAGTTGCCTGAACTGGGGTCCACACCAGTCGCCGATGCGTCGCGCCGGGCTGCCCCGCGCGTCACGTCGAATTGCGCGCCCACCTTGGCCATTGCATCGGCCGATTCAGCGGCCCGGCGCTCAGGCGTATCGAAGGCGGCGGCATCAGCCACGATGCCTTGCTCCAGCGGTCGAAAGGTGTCTTTCTGGTAGTTGGCGTAGTCCTGCGCCATGTTGTTCTGCACATCCATCGACGCCAATTGAGCGTCGGATACAGCATTGGCGCGCTCGGTCGCTGCTGCGCGGTCTGGTGCAGTCTCAGCGTAAATCTCCTTAGCCCACTCCAGCTGTTCCTTGCTCATTTCCGCCTGCATTACAGCGGCAGCCTGTTGCCCGCTGGTGTCGGGTGCATCGGCGCACATCAGAATCATGCCGGTGCGGCACATGTGCGCGAAGAGCCGGCGGTAAAGCGGCTCGAACAGTGAAATTAGAAACATGCGCATGGCTACTCCTTGATCGGTGTAGCGCTCTTGCGCTTGGATGCCGGCTTAACCGGCGTCAGTCAGCAAATTTAACGAATTGCGTTGCCACAGGCTCGTACTTCAGATACTTCGCCATCTTGTCGGCCTTGTTAACCAGTTTGCTCGAAAACCGTGCTTCCTTGATGCCGATGGACAGACCCGCCCGCTCGGCAAACTGCCAAAGCCGGACGGCCATGAAGCCGCCACGGTGCTCCGGCACCACATAAAACGTGTCCTCGGTCGTGAAAAGCGTCTGCGTGTGCAGGCTGCGGCCGACAAAAATCCGCATGTTGCCGACCAACTCCCCTGTGTCTGTTCTTCGCGCCGTGAATTGCAGCAGCCCGCCGGCGCGCTCGCTGTCCTTCAATGCCTCGTAATGCATGTTCAACGGGATGCCTCGGCGGTACTTTTCCGTTTCGGCATAGTGCGCCTCGTGCAAAGGGTGCAACTCCGGCAGAATCTCGGACAGGCGTTCACAGCGGAAGGTGTAGCCCTTGTAGTCCTGCTGTCCGAACTGCTTGGGGTCATACGATCTGTCCGGGAACAGGTCGCGCAGAATCTCCACCGCCGTGTCCTTGGTGATCGTCTGCCCCATCCTGCGGGCCATAGCTAAACAAAGCAGTTCGCGCATCGTCAAAGCGTAGCTGTAGGGGCCTGCCGATTCAATGGGGGTCGGGTCAGCCCAGCAGGCGCTGGAGTATCTTGTTTTGCTGCGCAATGACCTCCTGCAGCGTTGCGGTTGCCGGCAATTCCTTCAGCACGGGCGCGTTTTTCTGCTGCCCCGTCATCCAGTCCATGTTCTGCTTGACGGCCTGCCCCCACGCGTCGACCTGTGGCGATCCGCTGCGCAGGTCAGGGACGGCGGCACGCCCGCTCATGGCACCTGGCCCAACTCTTCCATCGACTCAGCGGAATACACCGCGTCGACGGTGATGTTCGCAGCGATGCCCAGGGCGTAGACGTCATCCCGGAAGCCACCAGGCCACCGAAACGGCCTGTCGCTGGTCATCGCCTTCGTGTAGATTGGCGCGCCATTGCGAATCAAGATCATCTGTGCGAAGCCTGCGGTTTGGTCTGACACCTGCTGAATCGCCGAAGCTGCCACCTCGTACACCAGCACCTCGGCAGAAGCGATTTCACCATCCACGTTGTCGGCGTCAGCCATCAAGGCAATGTTTTCGTCCTGCACAGTGGTGTTGATCGGTACGACCTCGCGGTATTGAGCCTTCAGCTGGCCGGCCGCGAAGTTGAGCTCGTGCGGCATCTGGAAGTCCTTTGACCGCCAGTACATGGTTTTCCGGTTGGCCGGGTCACCGTCCCACAGATAGATTTTGTCGCCGATCGACAGGTACAAGTCGCCGTCCACCTCGTTTGAATACAGTGCATCGGCCACCTCGGAATAGTCAATGCACCCGTCGGGCTCCGCGGCATCAAGGAACCAGATCGACTTCGCGCCGTCATTGTCCTCGTGCACAGCGTAGTAGCCCAGGCTGTTGAAGGCGGCTCGGAATGTCTCGGGCAGCAGCGCCTTCCACTCCTTTTTGCGATACATGCCCAGCGTCACATTCTTGGCGCCGCTGGCCGTGATGGAATACAGCCCGTCGTGGCCCGGGTACAGGCAGCCGTCCCCGGTGTGCACCACGCCACGCTTCGCCACGCACGGCGCATAAGTTTCCCCGCGGCTCGGGCTGGCCGCCTCGGGGACCGTGGCAGTCACGAAGTACGGGTAGCTGTCCGTGAGCACGATCACAGAATTCAGCGATGCCGACAACGCCACGCACACCGCGGGGAAGCTGTAGCGGTTGGCCAGCGGCCAGGAATGCGGCTTGTAGGGCTCTGACATGCAAAGCTCGTTGCCCGCCAGCATGGCGTGCGCGCCGTTGGCCAAGGCGATGATGCTGTGCCCCGCCTTGGGCGGTGTCAGCGTAAACAGGCTCGGGATGGTTTCAGCCAGGTCTGTAGCCACGACGGTATCGCTGTACGTGGCATCAGCCACGGGGATTTCGGCCACGAACTTGTAATCGACGCCAGTGCCCACCGTGCGGTAGATTCGTTTGACCATGCCGGTTTTGTTGTGCGGTGCCTCACGGGTCCAGGTGCCGCCGGCGGTGTAAACCTGCGCTGTCGCCAGTTCCACCACCACGTTGAGGCCGGTGACACTGAGCACCTTGAAACGGCCGTTCAGGTCGGTCAGACCACCGATGCCGGCATAGACCACCCATTCACCAGGCACCACGCCGAAGGTCGAATCCTGCGTCACCTGCGCGAAGCCGGCGCTCGGTGTGTCCGCAACAGCTGTCGTCACCGCGCCCGTGTTGGGCGGCGCGATGTCCATGGCGGTCAAATCCCAGCTGCCATCAACATTGCCAGTAAACAGGGTTGCAGGGCTTGGCCCGGATTCCTCGCCAAATCGGGTTGCGAAGGTGTAGACATAAGCGCGCGCCTCGGTCGGCGCCACACCACCGACCACCGCGACGCCGGGCGCCGTGACTGGTGGCGTCACACCCAGCACGTACCAGCCGGCCGGGTAAGGCCCTGGGCCAATGATGGCGTCCGCGTAGGTGGTCATGCGCGGCTCACCGTCCCCGGTGTAGAAGATGCGACCCATCGCATCTTGTGAGGTTGAGGACTTCGCCCAGTCCACCGGGTTAATGCTGGTCAGCCAGTTCAGGATCTCCCCAAAGCGGTACCGGTACATGCTGGCAATGCTGACCGCCATCGACGTGTGAGACAGGCCTGGTCGGTTGATCGGCACCAGCTTTCCCGACGTGAGCACGCAATCGGTCGCCACGACCGCCGAAGTGTCGCTGAGCAGGCGCGTCGAAACCTTGGGCACTTTGCCGCGGAAGGAGGTGATGACAATGCCCGTCATGTCAATCTTGGCAGGGTGTGTTCATGGCCTCACCTTGATATGCAGGCCACCAGGCGCTGCCCAGTCCAGCATCCACAACTTGATAAACCACGCCAGCGAGGCACGCCGACCACCCGCGTACAGCAGGCGCTGCAAGCGCTGCGAAAAGGTGTATTCACCGGGTTGCGGCCAGTCCCATGTGTACGCGGCCAGCAGCGTGTAATTCATCGCAACGTCCAGCACAAACGCCGTCTTTGTGAACGGCAAGAACACATAAAACAGCCTCCACCACCCGCCACGCTTTGCGTACAGCGCCTGAATGCCGATTAGGTACAGCGGGTAAAGCAGCCAGAGCGGTGACAGGATGACCGCTAGCAGCCAGCTCATGCCCCCGCCTTGATCTGTTCACGGTAGGGCTTGACCGCTTCCTCCAGCGCGACGAGCTTGGCATAGCCGTCCCCGCTCTTACCTGCTTGGGCCATGAGGTAAGCGTGAACCTGTTCTTTGGTCAATTGCGGGGCCATCGCCATCGACTCCTTCAGTAGCAGAGCGATAATTGTCTGGCGCTGAATCTTCTTAAGGTCATCTTCAAAAGGCGCTTCAAGGGCGCGGATTTGGGAAATGGCTTGCTGGCTTGGCGTTGGCTGGCGTGACAATTTCCACGCCGCTATTTCTTCAGGCGTTGACTCGCGGTCGCCTTGGGCGCGATCTCCAATATACATATGGCCGGATTGATTAATCCACATGATTAACTCCATGCGCGTTTTACTAGGAAACCAAGCTTCCAACTGCCTACAGCCAAGTTCGCCAGAGCCCCTGTTGATTTATTGGAGATTTGCAGCAAGGCGAATCCGCCTGCGCCTGCACCAATCGTCACGCCGCACGTTTTTGCCGTCGTCCAAAATGCCCCACCATTGGCGGCTGTTCCGTTTGAATCGCCGGAGGATTCATAAATCCGGTCGCCCACCGCATACCCGGCGTCTGCTGTTTTACACTCGTACCAGCGGGAAACGCTCAGGAGCGGCGTTCCGATGTTGTGATTGAAGGAGTAGGCTGTAGAGAAGGCCAGCGTAGCCTGCTCGTTGTAGTACTGCTCCATCAGAGCGTACCAAGTGATCGCCGTGACCACCGCGCCCGATACCGTCACTTCGCCAACAAACACGCGGTAAACCTGCGCTGCGGTTGTGCCGTTGCCGACCTTCATGGTCATCGCTTGGATGTTGAAAGTATTTTGCAGGTTTGTAACTACGTCAGCACCACCCCAGCGGTATGTCGGCGCAAGCGCTGTGCTGCCGGTTGTAACGACACCAGTAGCAGTAATGTCCAGATACAGGAACATCGTGCCGTTAGTGCTTAGGCCAGTCCATGACGGATTGACGATTGAGCCGGTGTAATTCGCATCGCCGCCAGCCGCTGCCGTGGCTTTGATCGTGCCGGTAGCCGTCACCGTTGCGCTACCAGTGGCTCCACCAAAAGCCGCGAATCCGTTGGAGTCCACCGGGCCGGATAATACAGTTTGGGGGACGGGTGGAGATGCGAGTGTAGGTGCAATTGAAGCTGTTGGCAGCGGATTCGCCAAAATAAACCGTGTTCCATCGTTCACCGCATGGACGACTTGCCCAGCGTAAAGAACAGGATCAACCAGAGCGCCCGCGCTGTCGTATTGCTTTAACGGCAAAGCTGCATCGCCGTTGATTGCAATCGTTGTCGCAGCGCCGCCGTTACCCGCGACAACGACGAAATCAATTTGCTTGACGCCGGAGGTCGGTGGGGTCTGCGTGGCGATGATGGCCGTAGCTGTGCCGGTGATGACTGCTTGGGTAGCGGCTAGGGTTTGGACTCGTAGGTCGGCAGTCGTGGTGCTACTTGCACCCAACAACGCGAGTTGGTCGGCGGCAGCGGCAGCGTTCAGTAGCCCTTTGCCCGCCGTCGTGGCCATCGCGGCCAATTCAATAGCGTTTTGCTGGTCCAGAGCCGTCAGGCGCAAGCCCGTCACGCTCCCAGCCACGAAATCGAGCGCCGTGGTGCCCTCCTGACCGCGAATCACGTTGCTGAAGATGGAGACACCCGCAGCCCGGCTGCGCACGTAGATGATTTCGATTTCGCCGGTGGACTTTTGTAGCACAGCCTTGAACCAGTTCTTGCTCACCGTGTTAACCGGGTCGGTGCCGGTGTTGGCAATTGGAAAGGAGTCGGCCTTGGGTACCTCGATAGTAATGGACGTATCGGCCGCGAGTATGTCCGCGGTCAGCAGTGCCCTGGCATTGTTTGCAAGGAGTTGTGTCATCAGGTGTCCTTCACTCTTACGGTAATTTCTGATTGGTCAACGCGCCCGCCGACGGTGGTTGCCGTCACGGTCACCTTGTAGGTTTCGCCATCGGTGCCGGCGCTCAGCCAAACGGCAACACCTATGGGCGACACAATGACCTGATCCACCACCAGGGCGGTGTCGGCCGGGGTCGTGGTGCACGTTGCGACGGCAATGGCGCTGGCCAACGTGTCGCCGGCCGGGATCTCGGACAGCCACTCGCTGTAGTCGATCGGGTAGTCTTTGACCTCGGCTGGCTGCTTGTCGTGTTTGCCCAAAATCATCGGATGGCCCTCCGTTGCTCGTCGTATAGATGGTCCTCAGACGCGGCAAGAACCATCGATGCGCGGTATTCCAGCGGGCGCAGCATGCCGCGGCCCTCACGGGCGCGAACCATGCAGTCATCGGCCAGCGGCATACGCGGCTTGAACGTCACGCCGCGCGCGTACCATGTGCAGGTGCCTGCCATGCTGAATGATCCGGACAGCTTCCGCACCCCAATGCCGCGAAATGAGCCCAGAGCCGCGCCGATGGCCTGTAGCAAGGCGCTGGCACGGGCTCCGGCGACTACGCCAGCATTTGCCACGCCAGCGGCCTGCAGCAGCGAAGCGGCAGTTGCCCGCCCCACCGATGCCTCAACAGCCACACCCGCAGCCACGAGTCCGCTGTCCTGAAAGCCAAAAAAGCGCTCGATTGCCACCTCAAAGACAAGAACTTCGCCCATGGCAAGCTCAGCGCGTGGAAGGTCAACCACAGGTCAGTCCTCCGTGATGGTGGAAGTGGTCAGAATCCGGGGCGTGACACCCAGGGCACAGATGATGTTCGGTGTCAGAACGCCGCTGTAGAGAATTTTTCCAGCGCCCGCCAGATCTGTACCGATGGAGGCATGAGTGGCAGTACCGCCAGCGCCGCCCGTCATTTCAGGGAATTCAATGTTTGCGAATGGGCTGACAGAATTGGCCGTCACCACCCACCCGGTGCCGTCGCGGTCAACGGCCATGCGCACGTAGCCCGTGTAGGCGATTTCGCTGGTAGCCTGGTTGCCTGCCTCGCCCGGGTCTGCGGTGTGGAGCGCCACGAATAGCTCGGTCAACGGGCCCACGGCTGCGTTGTCGGCCAGGTTGGCAATCGCTACGCCGTTGAACAGGAGCTTCAACAGGTCGTTCTCGAAGGTGTTGCCTTTGCTCATGATCTTCTTTCGTTCTTAGAACAGGTTGGCCCGGCTTCGCGTCCTGGTCGCCGCGTTGCCGCGCCAGAGCCGCGACTTGATCGTATCGACCGCATCACGGAACTGCCCGCCCCATGCGTCGGCGCCGGCCATGTTGCTGTAGTCCTTGCCCGGCTGTGCCATGAGCCGCGACTTGGCGCCCATGGCGATGGTTTCGACGTACAGGTCGAACAGGTCATCCGCAATGCCCGGTGCGTTGTTAGACGGCTTGAGGCTTGCCCGGATGGACAGCTTCATGTCTGCCGCCTTGATGGGTAGCAGCTGCACGGTCTTGGAGTCGGTCGTGAACACACATGTCCGCATGCCCGAGCTTTGGGTGCGCCAGTTGCTCGGCATGTCCTCGATACGGGACAGGGATATGATTTCGCCGTCGAGCGTTGCCCCTTCCAGTCGCACCAGTTCGGAGTTGGGCTCTAGGTTCAGGTCGTATGCGCTGATTTCGCCCCGGGTCGTGATGTCGTCCAGCCATAGGTGCCATGCCCGCGAGCGCTGGAAGAACTCCTGAGCCGCCCGAAGGATGGCGTGCTCTGCCACTGGCTCAGGGCATCCCGGAACGTCCGGCAGTACATCGCGGAAGAACTGGTCCCAAGTTTTCACGCTGGATCCCTCTTCGGTTTTGCTGCCTGGTCGGCATTGGTCTTGCCGGTCAGGCTCAACATGAACGATTGCAGGAAGGCGTTTGAGCGCGCGAGCGAACTGGGCGCCTCGCTGTCACGCAGGAACGCCCGGTAGCAGATGTAGTCAACCAACGCCGACTTGTAGGTGTCGTCAAGGTCAATGACATCGGTTTCTGCTACGCACGGAACAGGCACGGCGCTCCACCGGGCTTCGACTGACGCACCCACAGCGGCCGGCGGATAGCAATGAAATTCCTTGGGAAAGCGGTCATCGAACATGTAGTGCTTGATGGCCGTCTTGCCGGTGGTGGTGAACCAGGCTGTATTCAGGTCGTTCAGCTGCTGGCGCGTGATGAGCGTGATGGCCCTACCTCCAACATTGCGCGTCACGTCCAACAGTCGCAGTCCACCGGATGAAATTGCTTGCAGTGGGCCCGCCACCAGCGCCAGGGGGCCAGTGAAGGTCTTGGCGTCCGGGCGCACCACGACAACCTGCAGCTGGCCGTCGTTGAGCCAGCCCAGCAGGTCGGCACGCACCCAGCGGACGTTCCCCTCGTCTTGCAGGAGTTCCGTCGCGCTGTCAATAACCTGTGACGCCAGCACGTTTTAGCCCTCGAAGGCTTCTTTGATCTTCTCGCGCAGCTTGTCACCGGTCCATGTGTGGTGCAAACGGATCTCGTTTTCCTTGGCGAACGCCTTAAGGGCATCGTCTTTCATCGCGCCCAGATCCAGCGTGTCGTCACCATTTTTCAGCACGAATGCGGAGCCTTTGGCGACTGCGGCGGCACCAGCGGCAGCAGATGCAGCGGCGGCAGCGGCAGCAATCTCTTCGGCGGTCTGTTTTGGCTGCTTGGACGCGGCCTTGGGCTCGTAGACACGATAGCCCTCGGTGATGCCCATCAGCAGTT
The DNA here is from genome assembly GCF_039930745.1 of Polaromonas sp. Lineage (GTDB taxonomy): Bacteria > Pseudomonadota > Gammaproteobacteria > Burkholderiales > Burkholderiaceae_C > Polaromonas. Next base: position 64,798 of record NZ_JBDTTH010000007.1, read on the forward strand.
CCGCGTCTGCATCACCTGCGACTTCGGCAACCACATCGCCGGCAGCGTTGGGTTTGAAGTCAATTTTGTTGCGGCCGGTATCGACCTGTGTTGCCGCGGTGCGGCGATAAGCATGAATCAGCATCTTGCACTCCTGAGTTAAAGAAAAAAGGGGGCTCGGTTGGGCCCCCTTCACACACACGCCCCGGCGGTTTAGCCTCGCAGATGGAGGATGACTTGGCCGGTCTTGCCAAGGCCCGCATAGGTCGCGGCAATGGCGGTGAACTTCAGCGACACCTTGCGGGCCGCAGCGGTCGATTCCTGGGCGCAATTCGCGGTCGCGGCGCGCACGACAGCAGCCGATTGGCCTGCGGTCAGCGCAGCGTCCCAGACGGTGCCCAGATCAGTGCCGCCGGCATTCTCGGTGCCGATGCTGCAAACGATGGTTGGTGTGCCGTTGGAGTCGATGTCCGGGAAGTGGATGTCGTAATCCACCACCTGCACGCCGGCAGGAATCTCGATCAACTGGTGCAGCTCGTTGGCCACATAGTTGATCGAAGGAAAGATCACATCAATCGCGATCTTCATCACGGCCGCGCTGAACGGCTGGGGGAGCGGCTTCTTGTTCGTAGCCGCGTCGGTGTAATACTTGGTCATAACAGGCTCCTAAAGGACTTGGGTGAAGGGGCGAGCCGGGAGTTACCCGGCTCTGCGTCATCAGGCGTTTGGATCCACCGCGTAGGTGTCCATGGCGATCACGCCGAAGTCGCGGACGACAGAGTCGTCCTTCGACTTGTAGGTCGCCTTCTTCACACCCATGATGGCGTGTGTACCGATGGCGACGCTGTTGCCGTGGTCCTTTTCCTCCTCGGTCCACGAGAAGCGGGTTTCACCGTCACCGGAACCGTAGGCCACCATGGCAGCCTGCGAGCCCAGGAACAGGGCGCGACGGGCCGGCAGGTTGACGCTGGCGCCGTAGTCGCTGAAGCCGATCACGTTGCGGTGCTTGTGCAGGATCACGTTTGCGTACATGCCTTCAGAACCGTCGAAAATCGGGTTCTTGCGGCCTTCAGCGGCAGCTGCAGCCTTCTGGATGTCCAGCCACTGGCCGGTCGCAGTGTCCGACTTCAATGAGTCGAACTGGTACGTGTGCATCAGCGCAACGTAGTGCTCACCATTCTCGATGTTGATGGGCAACATGGAGAGTTCGTCGGTACCGTCGCCACCCATCGTTTCAGCCTTGGCTACGGCCTTGTCGATCAAACGCAGCTTGAAACCATCAGCGCTGGTAACGGTAGCCTTGCTGGTGGCCGCGCCGCCATACATCAAGTGCATGGAATCGGGTGCGGTCAGCGGGTTGACCTGGAAGAACGGGTTGTTGGCAGACCAGACGTAGCCGGTACCTGTACCGCGCGAGCCAGACAGGTAGATGAAATACAGCTCGTCTTGCAGGCGCTTCCACCAGTCGGTCGAAACGCGCTTTGCGTCCTGACGCAGGTTGCGCAGGGTGCGCTTCTTGGTCATACGCGAGCCCAGATCGGCACCACCACGCACCTGGTCAATGCGCAGGCGGTCGGTGTAATACTTCAGTGGCTGCTCTTTGCCGTCTAGGGTTTCTTCGCCGACCACTGGCTCCATGTTCATGGGCATCAGCAGGTCAACAGTCACCTCGTCGCCGGCGCCCTGTTCCAGATCGTCAATGCGCTGGATGGGCAGGCGGGAGTCCTTGCCTTCGCCGGTCATCTTGCGAGCGAAGTAGCTCGCCTTGTTGACCGCCACGGACAACATCGTTGCCCATTTTTTGACCGTCTGGCGGTCATTTACACCAATCAATGTACGCATATCGCACTCCTTCAATCAAGTTGAAAAAGCGCTCTTGCGCATATTTACCGGTTTGCCCCGGCGGCAGCCCTACGGGCCATTTAGAACTCCGAGGGTATGCAAACAGACAACCGTTTACAAGTACCCTCGGATTTGTTGCGTTTTCACAGCACTGGCAGCGTGTCCTTCGGCTTGATCGGGTCGCTGGGCTTTGTCACCACGACATCCACTTCCAGTTCAAAGCGAATGCGCGCAGTGTTGCGGCCAGTGCGCTCTTCCAGCCGGGCAACAATGCGCCCGTTGTCGAACGTGATGGACTCGCCCACCCGCATGTTTCGCGTCAGGACACGCGCGGCACTCATGCCAGGTACCGATCGGACTGCTCGGGCGTCATTTTGGCGATGGCTTTTTCGAGCGCCGCGCCCTTCAGGCCCTCCAGATGCGCGAACTCATCGGCAACAGCCGCGCCGGCGGCAAGGGGAGCCTTCGACAGGGATGGTGGAATGCCCGACAGGTCTGGCGCGCCTGCCTTCTTGCCGCCTGCCGCAGGCGATGGGGCTGGCGCAGCGGTGGCCTTGCCGTGGCGCATCTTCATCGTGTCGTGAGCCTGCTTGAGCGCCCACTTTGATGCCTTGAGGCCTTCATCGGTCATACCCTTGCGCCCTGCCTCGTCGCCGAACACTCGCACCAGGCCGTCTAGCTCTTCCTTGAGCTTCTCGTCCCCATAGTCCAGCCCTTCAGCTTTGGCGGTCTTGGTGAGCGCTGCAACCTCACCCTCCCATGCCTTCACCAGGTTGGCCTGGGTGATGGCGCCAGTCACGTTGTCCGTGATGGATGCAGCCATGAGCTTTTCGAGCTCGGCTGACACCTCTTTATCGACCTTCTGGAACGCTGCGGGCTCGATTTCGCCGTCCATCAGCTTCTGGAAGGCCTCGTCCTTGCGCGTCTGCAGGGCATCACGCTGCTCTTTGGCGTCTGCTGGCGTGGCAGGCTTGAAGGTCACACCCGTGTCAACACCAGGCTCGTCATCGGCGTCTTTCTCGGCCGCATCGCCTTTGTCCGCACCCTCTTTTCCGCCCTTGCCGTCGGTACCAGCGGCCGCAGCAGCTTCGTCTTCATCCTCTTCACCCGCCAGCTCGGCAACCGCATCAGCGTCGTCGTCATCACCCGCCAACATGATCTTCTTCTCGGCCTCGCTCAAACCGGCCAAATCTTCCTCTGAATATCCTGCAAGCATCTTGCTCTCCTTTGGTTAAAAAATCGTTACGCTGCCAATGCCTTGATGGCAGTGATCTGGGCCATTTCTTCTTTGGCCGCCCGCTTGACGTGCTTCATGCGCGTCACGTCCTTCTTGATCTTGTTGGACTCAATCAGGGTGCGCATGTCATCCTTTGCGCGCCATGAGTCGTAGCCCTTGTCTTCTGCCGGGGCGGCAATTGTGTTGTCCATCGCTCTCTCCTTCTCGCCCTGCGGCGTGTTAAAAAATCGTCAGATCACCGCAGCCGGGTCGGCAGCAATGGGTGCGGGCAGTGCGGCTTGGTCGGGTGGTACGACAGGTAGGACTTCAGGCGCGGGCATGGCCTCGGGCGCTGGTATCGGTCCTGGCTGCTCGTCCACCATCCCGGCGGACTTGGTGATCGCATCGGCGGCGCCAGCCACACCGGGTGCGGTGGCCAGCACTTGGGCGGCCTGCAGCGCCTCGAACATGGTGTTCACGCGGCGTAGCACCTCGTCGGCGTTCAGCAGCTTCGCCTTGGCCTCGGTTTCGTCCACCTTGGCAATCAGCATCCGCTCGTCCAGCGCCTCGCGCGCGGCCTGCTTTGCCTGCCCGGCCTGTTCGGCCTGCATTTCTTCGGGTGTGGGCTTCTTCGTGGGGTCACGCTGCCCGTTCACCTTGCGAATGCGGGTCACCCACTCGTCCTTGTTCTTGATGTCGGCGCTTTCCACCAGCAGGTCGAGCACGGACAGCACCACCTGGGGTGCGAACGTGGCGATCTTGCCCAGCAACTCGAACATCTGGTCGAGCGCGGCCTGCGCAAGGCTGGCGCGGTAGTCCTGCGTGTCCACGATGAAATCGGCCTGCGTGGCTGTGATGTCGTTGAGCATCTGGCCAGTCAGCGGATCCACTTGATTGATCTTCAGCCACTCCACCGGCTTGTCCTCGCCCAAGATGCGGACGGCCTTGGCTTGTGTGTAGAACTGCTCGATGTGCGACAGCCGCAGCTGGCCGGCCAGCTTGATTGCCAGCATGTAGTTGTCGAACAGGCCCGATGTGGTCAGCGAGCCCTGATCCTGCTTGCGCTCGATGGCAATACCGGACTGGGCCTGCGTGTTGCGGCCAAGGTTCTCGTTTGTCACCCCACCGGCGTTGCGCAGCAGCTGGGAATCCTCCTGAGCCAGCAGCAGGTTGCCCTGGAAGTCGTGGGTGTTCTTCTGGAACTCCAGCTTCTTGTTGGCGGCCTTCTCGATGATGCCGTCCGGCCGTGCCGCCTCGTCGCGCAACTCTTCGATGTCCTCCACCGCGCCCTTGTCCATGATGATGCGGTTGGTCGACAGCGCGAACAAGGCCTTCGACCGGCGTTTGTTCAGGTCGTCCTGGATGTCACGCATGCCGCGCATCGGGCCGTACACCTGGCCATCACGCGCGCGGCGATAGCCCCAGATCGGCACCAGCAGGAACTTTTGATGCTTGAACGGGCTCGGGCCATCCCACAAGCAGATTTCCTTCGTGGCGATCATCACGCGCATGCGCATCTTCACCGTGCTGTAAAGGCGTGCGCCGGCCTTCTTGGCGGCAACGTGCTCGGGGTTCTTGATGTCCATGACCTTGCCGCGCAGGTCGCCATCGGCGAACACATCCACCGATTCAGGCACGCGGTACCAGCACTCCAGCAACTCCACCGACTGGCGGCGGCCGGAGTCGTAGAAGCCGTCACGCTTCACATAGGCGGCGCGGTCACCGAAACGGGACGACGAATCCAGCCAGTCGCCCTCGCTGGCGTTGGTCAGGCGCTCGCCCAGGTACCAGATGTCGGTGTCGCCGTCGTTCTCGCCATACGCGCGGGCACCGTTGCGCAGGTATTCGGCCTGTTTGGGCAGCAGGGCAATCGCATAGTCCAGGTCGGTGACCTTGCGACGGAACAGGTACCGGGCGTCATCCATGTCAGGCTTGCGTGAGCGCGAGTCGCGGAACACGTTGCGCCAGTCCTCGATGCCGGAATAAATCAGTTCGTCCTCGGGATCCGGGTTGACACCCTCTTCCAGCCACGACAGGCCAGCCTTGGCCGTCTGCCCGAAGGCTTGCGAGCGCTGGTGCTGGGTCATGTTCACGTCGTCCGTGTACTTGATGACCTTCGTTTTCACCTCGGCCGCGTCCTCGTCGCCTTCCTCGCGCGGCAGCACCTTGTAGTCCTTGCGCATGCGCTTTTCGGTGCCAATGATCCAGTCGATGGACTGACGGGCTTCGTTGAACACCACGGGAGCCTGGCCGCGCTCGATCAACACCTCGGCATCCTCCGGCCTCCAGTGCAGGTGGTCGTAGTAGTCCTCGTCAATCGCCATCTGGATGCGCTCTTCGGCTTGCAGACGGCCTTCGTCCTCGAGCAGGTCCATCAGCGCCTTGTGCCGGCGCTCCGTTTCCTCTTTCTCGGTGATTTCTGCCGGGCGTTCAGCGCCCTCGCCCACTGAAATAGCTGAGCCTTCTTTTTGCGCGGTGCGTCGGACGTCGAACATGTCAGATCCTTTCCTCGTGGGCTTTGCGCCCGTTGATCGTCACAGTCGCCTCGATGCCTTGGCGGCGGGCCTTCAGTTCCAGGGCGCTCGGCTGCTCGCCGGGCATCAGAATCAGGTCGGGCATGGCGTCCAGCACCAGGTCCATGATTCGGTGCTGGGCGGCCTTGTCGTTGCGGTCAAAGCCGGCTGTCTCGCAGGCATTCATCACGCTGCTGAAGAAATACGGGGTGGGTTTGCCCTCGCGCGCCCCGTACAGGTAGGCAAAACGCTGGGGGATGACGTGCGCGCCAGTCTCAACACGGCGGTGGGCATGGAACACGCACATGCACGGCACCGCGCCGGCCTCGGGGAAGTTGGGGTCCACCGCCTGCAGGTCGAGCCATTGAAGGCTGGCGATCATGTCGCCCTTGGTGAACTGGCGCCATGCCCGTTCCCCGCCCAGTTCGACCATGGGCGTGCCGCGCGGGCCTAGAAGTGTGGGTGTGCTCATGCGGTTCTCCAATTGCCCTTGCGGGGCTGTTTCTTTTGGGTGATGCGTGGGGCCTCATAGCCCTGGGCGAACTGCCGGAATGCGTCGGCGCATTCGGTGTGGATGTCCTTGAAAGGCGTCTGGCTCCAGCAGCCGCCGCGGGTGTTCCATGACTTTTTGTAGCGGGCCAGGTGGATCAGCCCTTCCTTCGTGTCCGGCTCATGGAAGGTGCATTGCCCGAACACCTTGCGGACCGCCTCGATGCCGTGCTGAATGTCATTGACGCGGGGTACGATTTCCCACACGCCACCTAACTCCGACTTCTCAAGCTCGTCAATGGGTCGGACAGGGCCGGCGTACTGCTGGTGGGCGTGGTCGCCGTCGTGCGGCAGTTTGTGCTTGGCCCACTCATAACCAAGCAGGCGCATCTTGTTGGTGAAGTAGCTGTAACCCTCGCCCCAGCCTTCGATGTAGCGAATAAAGCGGTTTTCACCACCTATACGTTGGTGCAGCCACACGCCGGTACCGTCGCTGTTGCCGATGTCCCAGAAGCTGTTGACGGGGATACCTTCGACGTGCGGGAAGAAGCCGATGCGGCCGCCCAGACGGGACGCGGCCAGCTGCTTGGCGTAGTACGTGCCCTCGGTCGACACCTTGAAGGCCTCTTCCGGGTAGCTCGGGTACTCCTGCCACATCTTTTCCGGGTCGCCGGCAAAGTCAGCATCGCGCGTGGCCACGTACCAGTTGCGCTGCTCCTGGTCCAGCGGCTGCTTGATGAGCGCTTCGACCTCGGCGAAATACTCGCGGTCCTTTTCGGTGATGACCACGCTGTTTGACGTGATGCGGTAGGCGTCCTCCTGCCACCATGGGAAGAAGTGGAAGCGATAGTCGCGCTCGGTCAGCTCCTTGCCCTGCTCGTCCAGCGCCCTGGCGCGCTCCGTCATGGTGTAGAAGTCGCCGTCCTGCCCTTCAGCGGTCGATTCAATGATGGTGATGCCGGACAGAGGCACGGCCGGCAGCGAGCCGGTCATGACCTCTTTGGCTTTGTCGGGGAACTTGGCGCAAATCTTGCCGAACTCGCTGATGTGGAGCCGGTGGATGGTGCCGGACCGCATCGATGTGGCCACCCGGATGCTGGAGTTGTTGTGCCCAAACAGCAATTCGCTGGCGCTGTCACGCTTCAGCGGCATGGCCTGGCGCAAACTCTCCGGCATGTTCTCGTAGGCCAACTTCACCTTATCCCGGAAGATGACCTCCGCGGCCTCACGGTCCTGCGCGATGATGCCGCAGCGCTGGTTGTCGTTGAACAGGGCGTGGTCCAGCCACAGGATGGCTACCAGGGTCGTGAAACCCAGCTGGCGGGCCTTCAGGATGATGTTGCGATGCCACAGGCGGGAAACCAGCCTGCGCTGCGCCCGGTTGGGCTTGAACGGGATGACCGTGCCGTCGTCGTTGTCATCCTCTTTAATCATGATCTTGTAGAGAAAGCCAGATCCCACGCGCCATTGCGGATCAGCCAGGCAAGCGGCCAGTTCCTCGGGGTCACTGGGCACGAAGTCGAGCGGGATGGCCATGCGCATGTTCATGTGGGCGCGTCCTTGACCACGGGGAACGCCGATTTACCGCCCATGGCCTTCAAAAGCTCGCGCAGCGGATCGGTCTTCTGCTGGTTGTCCACCTCGTAGAGCCCGAAGTGCTTGAACAGCATTTCCAGCGCGCCCTTCTTGTCGCCGGTCTTGTACTTTTTCGTGTAGCCGATGAACTTGCGGTCCTTGCCCTGGCCCTCGAACTCTTCGAGCACGTCCACGCCCAGCAAACAGGCGGCCGTGTCAGGATCCAGCTCATGAATCGGAATCGGGCTGCCGTGGTCGTCGTACAGCTTGCGGATGTCAAAGGTGGCAAGGCGCATCGCCTCGGCAAGCACGTCGGCTTTGGTCAGCAGGATGAGCGCCGATGCCTGGTCCTTCAGGAAACGGACCCTTGCGGCAACCTTGGGGTTTTGGAGCAAAAGGCAAGCGCTGGACCAAACGGTGCCTGGCAGCATGTCCTTGGCGTCGTAAACCTGCCTGTAGGCCTTGCTGGCGTTGCCGCACTCGATGTAGGCCAGGCAGAACGCCTCCTGCTTCGGTGTGAGGTCCATCAGGGCTTCGCCCCCCTCCACCTTCACCACTACGGGCACCGGTGCCTTTACGGGCTTGGGCGCCTTCGTCGCGGTGGGCAGCTTCCAGCCCTTGGCGGGTGGCTTCGCCTTCGGCGCCGCGGCCTTGGCTACCCTTGGGGCGGGTTTCTTCTTGGGTGCCTGTTTTTTGGTGGTGGCCATAACAAACTCCCGTCGCAAATAAGAAAGCCCGCCAGGGCTAGAGGACCTGGCGGGCTTGTGGATACCCATGAGCAGACTCGTCCGGCTCGTGCCGCTACGTATTGCAGGAATCGCAACCTGCTACAGCGCACGTCAGGTCTGCCAGCCTAGTGCGACTGCCTCATCACGGCTCTCACGGATAAAGGCTGTTGGCCACCGACTAGGACCCCCCTGTCAGGCAACCTGTATCCGTGAAAGCAAAAGGCCCGGGGTTGCCGGGCCTTTTTTAGTTACTGGCCTTGTGGGCCGGTGTTCAGGTTGATGGGCACATGCGCCATGAGCCAGTGACCTCGGGGCGCTCGCGCTTGGCTAGTCGCAGCACAAAGGCCTTGGCCTGCACCAGCATCACGGCCGGCTGGGCTTCGCCCTCATCTTCACCACCGGCCAGCTTGAAGGCGTCGAGCATCTGGCGCTTCAGCCACAAACCAACACAGACGGCGGCTTCAACCACTGGCCGAACCGCTCGCTGGTACACCGCGTCGGCGGCGCTGGCAATCAGGGCTGTGCAGGCAAGGGCAAGAGTCAGGAGACGTCGGGAACTGTACATAGCTATCCTTCAGGTTGTTGCCGTGGCTGGCGGCGAAAGGTCCTTGCCATAGCGGAAATCTGGCGGCTTGTGACGGGATTGAACCGTCGACCTCCTGCTCGACAGGCAGGCGCTCTAACCAACTGAGCTAACAAACCATCACGGCTGCGGACTGCGTTTTAAAGATAACTCCGTCGAGTCGCCCACTGTCAAGGACTTGAGACAGTCTTACAGTCCGCATGCGTGATGGCGCTGGGTGCAGTCCCAGCACTACTTAAATTCCTATGGATTTGGCCCGTTTTTACCAGCGGGTTCAAGTACCCTCGAAATACCAGCGTGAACTGGCTTCGTGCGTATGGTGATGCCCTGCCATCGCCCAACTTCACACCCCGCGATCTGCTGCGCCACGAACTCGCCTCGATGAAGCTCCAGCACCTCGTTGACGGCTTCAACGTATGCCATGTAGGTGGGTGGCGCTTGCGCGTAATCGGCAGCCAGCCAGTCGACGGCGGAGGCGATGGCGCTGAGCCTCACACCATCCCCTTTCGTACCAGCTCGCGCTCCACCAACTCCATGGCGGTGCGCTCCTTGGCCGCCAGCCACGTCTTTACCTTCACATAGGTGGCGCTCACGGTCTGCTGACTGACATCGCACCAGTCTGCTACCTGGTGTTGCCTGATGGGCCTGCGCTCCCCGGCGCAGATCACCGTGCCCCCGAAGTAGCGCTGAACGCACAGGTCCACCATCCGGCGCTTGTGCAGGCCTGTCCCTAGGGACAGCGCGAGGACGTCCTCCAGGATGCGCAGCTTCGCAGCCAGGTTCAGGTGTGAGTCCACCGAGAACTTGGCCAGCAGCACGCTGCGGTATGGCTCGGGCAGTCCGGGGTGTCCAGCGCCTCCCTCGATCACCTGCCGCACCCAGCCGGCAGCCATGGCGGCATCCAGCCCTCGCGGCGCCGGCGCGGCTGCAGCCGGGCCCCTCTTCTGAGCCCGGCCCAGCAGGTTGGATGGATAGTCGCCGTGGCTGTGCCTGTAGGCAAAGTTCAGCGCGGCCTGGCCGCTTTGGAAGAGTGTTTCGGTGGTCATATAAGTCCTGCACCAATGAGGATGCCCGTTGCTGCAAAGGCTGCACCGAGGGCGTGTTGACCGGTCACCCCTAGCAACATCCCAACCAACCAGAAAAACAAGAAGGCAGTGCAGCGGTTCATGCGTGGTGCTCCCAGTGCGCAGCCTTGAGCTTTGCGGCGTGCGGCCTGGCCAATGTGAAAACCGTGTGATTGCCGTAGTCGTGGCACACGGGGCGGCCGCGGTACATACCCCAGTTATCCGGCTTGATGTCGGTGAACAGGGCCGGGATACGCTTGGGGAACTTGCCTATCGGGATCGGTCGTGTCTTGGCCATAACGATCCACAGGCCGCGGGCGCTGCAAAACAGCACCGGCGCCAGCCATTTGCCCACGGGCCCATCCTTGAACTCGTTCCACACCTGCCACTCATTGATGTTGCTGAAGTTCTGGCCGCTGTCTTGTTTGATGACCAGCTTCTTGTCGAAGGCGTGCTCATAGACGCGGCGGTACTGGCCCCAACCGATCTGCGTGCCGGTGACCAGGTTAAGCAAGTCCTCGGCGGCATCCTTCTGGAGCCACGGGGTTTCAAGTTCCAAGGGATGCTCCTGAATTCATAGCTGCTTGCGCCCGCAGCGCAAGGGCTCCAAGGTGAAATACGCTTGTCGGCTGGTTGGCTATGGCGCGCTGCACCGTGGTTTCAGCGTTGAGTCCAACATCCGGGTTGGGCTCACGGGCGACGACGCCAGACACCGTGTTGCGCCACCCTTCCACCACCGTGTACTTCATGGGGCTGGTAGATGTGTCACTGGTCAGCAGCCCGTACCCCTGGGCCAGCCGGCAGCACTTCGAGGCGTTCGCATGGCTCACGCCCGACATGCCCTGGGCCACATCCTTGCTGGTGCACCCTGGGTTGAGCTCGACCAACTCAACCGCCTGCTTGATCCTGGTGCCTATCAATCGTCCCATCATTTTGCTCCTGATTTTATAGCTATGTACGCCCGCCCAATAAGGGCTGGAGGCTGATTTCGTTAGGAATTGCGCTCAACAAGTCCAGCGCCCACAGCGCCGCCTTGCGGTCGCGTGCCGGCGTCGCTGGGTTGGCTGTAATCTGGCGCCAGGCCAGAACCTGCCGCAGGTGGCCAGCCAAGAAGATGGCCTGCTTTTGGGCCTTGGGCGCTTTCCCGGTGTCGAGCCAGGTATGGCAGGCGGCACATCCCCAAGCGCTGTAATGATCGTCTGCCTTGCGCGCGCCGCCCTTGCCGCCGTGCTCCTGCCAGTTGCTGTGACAGGCCACGGTTGTATCGGTGCGGTGGTTGCAGCAGCCGGGCACCAGCAGCAGGCAAGGCTTGTCCCGGGCCATCGCCAGCAGGTGCGGGTTGCGGTGCTGGATGGTCTTGGGCTGGCTGATGCAAGCATCCGCTATCGTTTGTATAGCTGCACGCGCAGGCTGCGAAAGGGCTTCGGGCCAATTTGTCACACGTTCGCCGGTGTGGTGGTGATCAAAACTTTTGCGCTTGAAGCCCGTGCGTCGCAGCATGTCAACCAGCCTTCAGCGCCTTGACTGTCTTGGCAGGCACCGGCGCGCCACGCAGGATGGCGTTTGCTTTTGTCAGGTGGTGACCGCCCTGCTCCCGTGATGCGGTGCTCGCGCGGTCGATCTTTTGGGCCGCTCTCTCTTTTTCTGCGGCCACTGTGCTTTTCTTGTCCATGATTCGCTTTCAATGTTTGCGCCCTGAGCCGGGGCCGCACGGCATCAATCTTGTGCTCGTTCAGTGCTGCCATTCAAAACTGTGCAATATGGTTTCGATCATGTCGGCGTGACAGCCTTGTAGATGGCGCCACGATTTCAGCCGCGCTCTTCCCGGTCTTGATGCGGTAAACCACCGTTCCGTGCCCGAGTCCGTACTGCTGTGAAATTTGTGCGGCCGTCAACTCCTGGCCGTTGACCTTCGCCGTCACGTTGCTGCGGCGGTTGTTGTTTTGTTCGGACTCGGTCGCCCACCTGATATTTCCGGGTTTGTAACCCTCTGCATTTCTGATGCGGTCGAGGGAGTGTTTTGCCGACGGCCTTGGCCCGATGTGCGCATAGAACGACTCAAACGAATCGCGCCACTCTTTGCAGACATCAATGCCTCGCCCCCCATAGTCGGCATACCGTTTGTTGCTTTTGAGATAACACCGCTTCAGCATGCTTTGCCAAGCCTGGAACTCTGGTGTTTCCCACATCCCATGCGTTGCGCCAGCATGGTTGCGCGCTGCCGTCACCTCGTTTCTGACGCAGCCGCAGCTGGTGGTGTGTCCGCTGGACAGATGCGTCGATGAAACGGTTGGCCGCTCGCCACAGTCGCACAAGCAATCCCACCTGACGTGCTTGCCAGCGTTAGCGGCCCTACTGAGAACCTGAAGTCGGCCGTACCGTTGGCTGGTGTGGTCAATACGCTTCATTCGTGGAAGCCCTCCAAAATCGAATTCATCATTTCGTCAGCCTTGTCTTTCAGGTGCGGCCAGAGATAGCGCGCTGCGTGAGGGCCGCGCAGGAAGGTCATCACCTGTTCGTGGAATTTCTGGAAATCACCCTCGTCAGCCTTGGCATAGCTGACCGACCTCGGGATCGGAACCACCCCGCCAGACGGTCCCGCCGCCCATGTCACCCACCCGGCACCGACCTTGATCCAGTACAGGTACTGGTCGAAAAACTCAAAGCGTTCTTGGGCCTCAAAAAGGGTCTGCTCGATCTTGAAGTGGCGGCGATGAAACGGGCCACTGCGCGCACGGTTGGTCTTGATGTGGACCATTTCGCCGGGCTCCATCTTCAACAGGCCATTGAAAAACCGGCGCCACGACTTCTGATTGACCTCGCCCAGCCCATCGACCAAACCGAACAGCACGCGGCGCGCGGCATCCTTGTCCGCATCGGGCAGCGCTCCGTCTTGGCGCACCAGTGTGATTTCACTCATCCTCCGCTCCTTCGCAGCATCGCCCGCAGGCGTTTCACTATCACGGTGTCCTCGGGGCGGAAGCGTGATCGGCGCTTGGAAATTGGCGGCGGTGCTGGCGGTACCGCTCGGGCTGTTGGCTGCTGAATCACTGCGATGGCCTGGGCCAGCACTGAAGGTGGGAATTGCTCCCCGGCAAGCTGCCGCGTGCGCAGGGCTTTGGCTTCTTTGTAGGTCATTCGCACAACCCGTAGGCGCTACTACACGCTTTAGGTTCCTCGTGAATGCGTATCCAATCCATGAGCTGGCCGCCGCGCTTCGTTTTGCTCCACTCCACGACCTTACGGATGCCGCGCTTGTCGAGGTGGGCATCCCGGTCTGGATCTGGGAAGAAGCTGGAGGCTTGGCGCTTCGATGCTTGGCCGACCATCAATTCCCAGTATTCGATGCGCTCGATGTGGTGCGGGAAGCGTTTGCTGATTTCCAGCACTTCGTCTTTACCGGCGTTGATACACGGCATGCAACCCACGCGAGTCATGCCCTGGCTGTAAAGCGGATTGGGTTCCAGGCCGGCAATGCGGTGTGCTTCAAAGCAGTCTTCGGCCTTCCAGCGCAGAATAGGCCGGTAGTTGAAAAGACCAGCGCCGACAACATCGAAAGTGCGATGGAAGGATGGGTGCACCGGGCAGGCAAGTCGTTTACGCCTTGCAGCGCTCTCGTCGATGCGAACTCCCTGCCACGACCATACGGCTTCTGCCTCGCCGCGCTCGATGAAGGCAAGTTGATACTCGGTCAGCAGCTCCGTTTTCAAGTACTGGGTGCAAAACTGGGCGGTGCGGCTGGGAAATTTCCCCTTCCAGATGCACAAGTCAAGGAAAGGGTTGCCAGTCGGCACCAAGGCAGCCGCCGCGCGCTCAATGTCGGCCTGCGGCACACCCTTGCCGGCCCAGTGCGTCAGAACGTAGGTGCGTTTTTTGGCAATTTCCCGGTCGAAGTTGGCTCGCAGCACGTCGATTTTGATGCCAAGGTGCCGTTCCATGTATCCCAGATAGTCATGGTAGTTTTCATGCTCATTTCCCGTGTCTGCGCTGACAAAGCGCAGGCTCTCGCGCGGCTCGGTTTCCAGCGCGACAATCGCCGTGGCGCCACTGTCCTTGCCGGTCGATACCGATACGCAGTGGATGATGGTCACGCAGGCACCTCATGCAGCTTCATCGCGCAGAAAACTGGCTTCCCGGTCCGGGTCGCCCAAAGCCGCTCGATCTGGGCGCCGGGTGACTTCTCCCAGCCCGGCAGCATCACAATGCCGTCGCAGCCAGTCAGCGCCTTCAAGTCCGCAAACATGCAGTCGGTCCACTCTGCCGTCGGATCTGGGTTGATTTCCGCCGGGTTTTCCACCTCATGGCCAGCTGCACGCAGCGTCGCGGCTGTCGCGTTGAACGCTGGAAAATTCAAGTCGGGCAACCCGGTCATTGGCCCGGCGATGTAGTAGCGGGTCACGTTGTCACCTCCACCACCACGCCGAACATGCCGCGCTTGCACTTTTCCTGCGCATACCGCCACGTCACGCGCGAGTCTGCGTCGTCAACACCCAGCCAGTCGGCAATCCCGTCGACCAAATTTTTCATGCTGCTCGGAAGGTTGTCGTGCGCGTCCAGCGTGCCGGGTGATACCCGCGTGAGGGTCACAGTCACCGGCAGCGCTGGCGGTTTGATCCCTGCCGTTGCCCAGCCCACGGCTTCACGGTGCGCCTTCTTGCGCTTTGCCGTCACGCGGAAGTGCTCGCGCATGTTCAGCAGGCTCACGGTTTTGAGGGGGAGATTGAATTTCATTTACGTTTGCCCTTGGGGACTTGGGGCGGCTGCACAAACGGCCCGTTCTTGACCAGCGCGCGGATTTCTGCCTCCGTGTGGCCCCAAGCCACCGCTTCGGCCAGCGCCACGCGCTTTCGCTCCACGATCTGCGCTGCGGTTGGCGTGCGGAGGGTGTCCATCTGCCTGATAAGCCTGCCCGCGCAGTACACGCACTGCGGCGCGTTGTATTGGCGCCAGTGCCCTTTTGTCTCTTCGGCGGCTGAACAGTCCGTGCATGTCACGCTACCTCCGCGGTTTTTTCAGTGGCGGCACGCACGCGGGCGCGGTATTCCGGCCATTGCTCGGCCAATTGATCCCATGGGCTAACGCCTTTTTTGACCGCCTCGGCCTCGATGCTCACGCGGCTGTCTGGGTCAGCCATGCCTGCGCCCATGGGTTCATCGGGTGATACGCCGTCCTCCCAGCGCCTGCCGCCGAGGTACACCAGCGGGGCCTCGATAAAGCCATCAATCCATTTCGTGGTTTTGCGCTTCACCGCGATGTCGGCAATCAGCAGGTCTGCCACAGCGTCAAGGCTCTCACGTCGCCACTTCTGGGCGCACTTCACCTTGTCCTGCTTGCGCTCGGACTTCGGCCATGTGTTCCAAAATTCCTCAAACCGTTTGCAGCCCCCCTTGGGGGGTGGGGGGGTATTACTATCTTTTCCCTGTCCCTGTCCCTCTCCCTGTCCCTTGGATGATGTTTCACTAGGGACTTTTTGGGGACGGGCAGCCGTTTCGCTGGGGACGTAGAGGGGGTGTCCCTGGGGACAACCAGCGGCCAACCAGTCATCAAATTCCAGCTTTTGCACGTTGGCGCCGGGGTGGCGCTCGTTGTGTTTCTTGATGCGCGCGCACTCGCTGCGGTGGCGCTGGGCCAGCTTGGCCTTCCATGCTTCCACGGCCTTCTCGGCGACGACAGGGTGGTACAGGCGACCGTCAGAGCATTCAATCCAGTTGCGCATCGCGCCATCGCGCACGCCAGCCCAGCCGCGGTCGATCTTGCCGCGCTGGGCATAGCCTGCAGCCTTGGCAATCCACTTCTCTTCGTTCGGGATGGATGCGGCCGGCACCTGGTGCCATGATGCTGCCCACAGCAGTACAGCAGCCCAGCAGGCGTCTGGTGTCTCGTTCGATGCAAGGTCGGAGTCGCGCAGGCGTGCCACGTCGAGCGGCATGAATGCAAAGTCCTGTAGGTTGCAGCCCGCCGGGGTCAGCGGCTCGGGAAATTCGTCGGTCATGCAATTTCCATTTGCTGTGAGGTCAACTTCACAGCTTCAACATTGACGCCGGTGATGGGGCATTTCAGCGTTCCACACACTTCGCACCTGCCATCGGCGATCAGCGAGTTCATGCGGGCGGCCATGGTGCTGGTTTCCATATGCAAAGCCTTGGCGATTTGGCGGCGGCTGTAGAGCTTGCCGGGCGTCATGGCAGCCACGATGGCATTGCATTGGCCTGAGAAGCGATCCGCCACAGGGGAGTGGTAGGTGTCGATGCTGGTCTGGCGGACTGCGGTTTTCATGTGGCCTCCATGTCAAGGGATGGCTGCTGGTCCTGCCGCTGGGCGTGGTCGATGCGCCCGCGTGCAATCTCCACGTATTCAGCGGTCATGTCGATGCCGATGAAGTTGAAGCCTTCCAGCACTGCCGCCTTGCCGGTGCTGCCGCTTCCCATAAAAGGGTCGAGCACGGTGCCGCCCGGTGGCGTGACAAGGCGGCACAGGTAGCGCATCAAGTCAGTGGGCTTTACGGTCGGGTGGGTGTTGGCGCGCGGTAGGTTGGGGTTCTTTGCCGAATCTTTTGACCACCCACCGCCGCCGCCGTCTGTGCTTGCGATATGAGACTTGCTGTACCGTTTGAAGCGCTCCAACCCTTCGTCACGGTCATCCTTGCTCGCTTTTGCACAATAAAAGAAGCGGGCTGCGCTCCCCGCATCGCCATAGCTGACCATGGGCGTGCCCTCTGCTC
Organism: Polaromonas sp.; assembly: GCF_039930745.1. GTDB lineage: Bacteria > Pseudomonadota > Gammaproteobacteria > Burkholderiales > Burkholderiaceae_C > Polaromonas. The sequence continues at coordinate 81,508 of NZ_JBDTTH010000007.1, forward strand.
TGCTTTCGGCGCCATACGCGGCACCGGCGTTGCCGTGGCCTTGGGCGCTGCTCGCACGCTTGATGGCGCTGTGGCCACTTGCGGTGTATGGAAATGCCCGCACTACCTCGTCACTGCCGTCATGAATGACGTTCGCCGGCCAGCGCCCGGCCGCGTCACCGCCTCTTGGGCCGGGAGTCATGGCGAAGTTGGTACCGCCAGCGTCGGCATAGGTTGAATTGGCGCTGGCCTCTCCAGCGCGACGCGGGGTGTCGACGTCATGTCGGCAAGGGATACCGCCCGAACCGACGCGCAGCTTTTCGTCGGTCTGGATTCGACAGGCGGCGATGTTCAAGGCACCGGTACCGTTCAGCTCCACGTTTGCGGCCACGGTGCCGATCAGCGGCTTGCGCGCCATGCAGATGGGCTCATGGGCTGGCTTTAGCGCGGTGCCAAGACCTTTAGGCAAAATCGGTTTGCCGCACCCTCCACAAATCGGCCATGTTCCGCCAACTTGTGGCTTCGGTTGTCCGGCCACAATTCCATGTTCGTCCGACTGTTCTGCGTCGGGTTGTGGTTGACGTGATGAACCACTTCCGTCCTGGTCAGCAAGAATCCGCACCACTCGGCCATCACCATCCGATGCTCCATGATGTAGCCGTCCTTGCGCGCCATCGGTCGCATCCAATCCGGCGCTCTGATGTAGCGAACGCCCTTGTAGTTGCCCTTCTTCTTGAAAATCGTTACCCCACCCTTCCAGGCTGGATTGGCGGCTCCGAATTTCGGCGGCGGGAAATTTCGTCCGTCCGGCAATGGGTGTGCCCGATTGCGACAAGGACGGCTGCAAAACTTGCCGGCATTCTTCATCAGGAGATTCGGCCGCCGGTACATCCCCGCTCCGCACAGGTCGCACGTTACGTTCGGTCTTCGATTCACTTCCACAGCCACAGATCACCTCCCCTCGCAAGTTATCTAAGTTGTGGCTTTTCGGGAAGCCACTCGAATACAGCCACATGATCTGATCACGAATATCAAACCCAGCATCCTCGATAGCGCAAGCCATACGGTGATAGGTACGTGATCCGCTGAATGCCAGCAGGTAGCCGCCTGGCTTGAGTACGCGCAGCGCTTCGGTCCACATCAACACACTGCAGGCAATGCCGGTACTGTCCCAGGCTTTGCCCATGAAACCAAGCTCGTAGGGCGGGTCTGTGCAAATACTGTCCACGCTGGCATCAGGCATCGCGCGCATCGCTTCAATGCAATCGCTGTGAATTAGGGTTACGGTCATACCGCCCTCGCAGGCTCTGCAGCCGCAACCTTCACGCGCTTGCCATGCGTCAGTAAAAAAGCAAGGGTCATCTGAAATTCACCGGCCGCCATCGCGCCGTCGTTGTCCAGGTATCGGATCACCACCTCGGGGGCTTTGCCGCCCACGATTCGGCACACCTGAGCGGTCTTACCAGACGGGAGACGAAACCACTGGCCTTTTTCGACAGTCAAAGCACGCTCCCGTCGAGAGCGCGCTTTGCGTTCATATACGCGGCGTGAGCTAATTCCGGCGTTGAAAATCGCCCTAAGAATCTGGTTACGCCATTGGCGGTTAACACGCTCTTGAAGCGCCCTCTTTCCGGAGTCACACCTATCAATCCCAATGAATTGTTGGGCATAGGACGAATGTGGTTTTGTTTGTTCAGCGCGCCCGTGACCTCTCGCAGGTTTCCAATACTGTTGTCCTTTTTGTTGCGGTTGATGTGGTCGAGTTGAAGCGCTGGCCAACCGCCATACACAACCAACCACGCAAGCCGGTGCGCAAGAAAACGTATATTGAACACGCTGATAGCGATGTAGCCATACCCATCCACGGAGCCTGCTTCGGCGCCAACCAAAGCCTTGCCTCGACGGTTTACGCGCCAGGTGAATTTGCCCGTTTCCGGGCTGTAATCCAATAAGTCCATGACCATGGCTCGCGTGATGTCAGCTCGATTCATTTCCGCTGTTCCCCCATTGGGGCCCCAACAGGGCCTTCGCCGAACAACTTGGCAGCTTTAACCTCGGCTGCATGAACACAAAAAGCCGTGTAAGTCTTTCCGCGAGTTTTGAGGTACACCCAGTCACGGATGGCACCACTTACATCTGTGCCCGCGTCGTTGCACAGACGGCGGAAGTCGGCCATCGTGTCGAAATCAATCTTGGTTTTCGCATCTTCGGTCAGCGTGCCGAACGGGCCGACCACGCCGGTGCGGGAGAACATCACGTCATCCGAATCCATGGCTCAGGCTTCCTGACGTGCGGGAGTTTTCGGCTTGGCTTTCGCGTCTTTGGCCTGCTGTCCAGCAAGATCGGGCCAAATCTCTTGGAAATCGTTAGGCCGAAACTGCTGCCTGGTCACCTGACCGTCAACAATCTTTTCAATGGCTGCGATGTACTCCGGCGGAATATCGCTATCACGCTTGATCCAGTTGAAAATGCGAGCTGGTGAAACGGGCGCGTCAGGAAAACGCTCGGTCAGCTTGGCCGCCATCGCGCTCTGTCCGCCTGCCAATTCACAGGCTCGCTTGAGTAAATCAACGTGTGTTAATTGCATAGTGCGCGAAGATTAACACCTGTTGATATAGCCGTCAACCAATGTTTTCAACAACTGTTTTAGAGTCGCCGGGTATGCAATTAGGTGGGCGGATCAAGGAAGCGCGCGAACACATGAAGTGGTCGGCGGTTGACCTTGCCCAAAAATCCGGCGTGGCCAACACGACGATCGGCGCGCTGGAAAATCGTGATAGCCGACGCTCAGAATTTGCCGAAGCACTCATTGCCGCGTTTCCCCCTGCAACCATCAGTCACGAGTACCTGCGGACGGGCCGCGGCACGCTGGTGCCAGACCAATCGCACAGAGCGATGGAAAGCACCACCGAATACCGGGCCAGCAGAATATCCAAGCGCGTCCCCGTGATCGGCACGGCTCGCATGGGCGAAGATGGCTACTATGACGAAATCAGCAGTGAAGTCGGCGCTGGCGACGGTCATATTGAGATACAGACCGCAGACCCCAATGCCTATTGCCTGCGCGTGCGCGGCAGCAGCATGCACCCCGCTATTCGGGATGGCTGGTACGTGCTGATCGAGCCCAATTCAACGCCCACCGCTGGGGAATACGTGCTGATCAAAATGCTCGACGGCCAGCGCATGGTCAAAGAACTCCTGTTTGAGCGCAGTGACTCCATCGGCATCACATCGGTCAACGGTGACCAGCGGCGCACCATCTATCGTGACGAGCTCGACGCCATCCAGGCAGTCGGCGCCGTACTATCTCCCAGTAAATGGCAACCAGACTAATTTCCACCCTCGCCCTCTTGGCTGTTTGGGTGACCAACGCGCACGCCGGCTTCGGCGGCATGGGTGCGGTCGACAGCGAACCAGGCTCTGGCGATAGCATTCTTGGGCTGGTGGCCTGCGCGCTCGTAGGTGCAGCAGTCGGCTGGGCCTTTGCTCAGGCTCGCAACAGCACAGCCGAAACCAAAGTCGCAACGGATGGCTGCATGATCTTTGGGGTGCTTGGTGGCCTTCTGCTGGCCCCGCTGGTAGCGTTCCTGCTCCGATAAACGCAGCATCACCCTACACAGCCCGCAAAAGCGGGCTTTTTTACGTCTGATTACAAAGCTAAATCAACGATTGTTAAAAACAGTTGTTGACAACAATATCAACACTTGTTAAATTAATTCCCACGCACCCAATCCCGGGTCAGGAGTTAATTGATGAACCAACCGACAGCCCCAGTCCTTTGCGCCGCTCCGGCAGCAAAGCAGGCCCGCGCTGGCACGCCGACGAACCAGCAGATCACAGCCGAGAGCCTGGCCGAAGCCGCGCGGCAGTTGGCGGCTGACCCTGCCCTGCGGGCTCGCTGCGATGCGGCAAACCGTGCGCGCTACGTGCGTGAAGAGGCGCGTCGGGTTGATGCGGCTCATGCGCTGGATCTCCGGTATGGGAATGCGGGGGTTGTGACGTGAGCGCGCCACTTATCTCATCGCAAAGGCATCTAGATCCTGCCATCGTGTCGCACAAGGCGGCAACCTTTCAGGCGTTTGTGGTCCGCACCTTTGAAACCACGCTGCGCGGGCGGACGTATCGCATTCTTGCCGATGGTCATCACAACCTAGCCGCAGCACAACAGGCGGGCTTGGAGCCCACTTGGCGCGGTCCAAACAAGAAGCTGCAGCGCGTGATCGACACCACGCCCAAATCCGCATTTGAGCGCTTCCTGATCAACAACTTGACCGATTCGGATTGGTACTACGTGGACACAGGGGAACCGGTGCGTGAGCTGATGGGTGTTGAGAAAGTCGGTGCAGCATGACCCGCCGCAACGCATCCCCACAGGAAGCCCAGCACATCGCCGACATGCTGGCGGGCCTGAACCTTGAGGCAGAGGGCGCAGCAGTGATTCTGGAGGCGCTGGATCTTGCTCTTGGAAATAGCTTTGTCTATTCCATCACAAGCACCCAACCAGTTTTAGCTGCCGCCGATGCCATGCGCGAAACCGCTGCGTTGTTCTGGCATCCACGCCCCACCCTCACGCCGCAGATGCGCGCAGATGCTGCCGCCTTTGGTGGCTCGCTTGAATCGGAGACAACCCAATGAAAACCACCACCATCAACTGTCTGGCCGCCGCATTAATCGCCTTGGTGCTTGGCACCAGCCACTACCTACCCGGCGCCGAAGATCACGGCACCGACTGGAGCCAGTCTGACGAGCTGGCCGCCCTGCAGGCCACCGAGGCAGGCACCGCCAAGCGCCAAGCCGCAGCGCAAGCCCTCTGCACTTCAGAGCGAGGACCGAACAGCGAAGCACGCTGGACCGTCGATGGCGATCTGGTGTGCACAACCCGGCGCGGGCTGGTGGCGGTGCAGTTGTGACAGTCGCAACTTTCACACGCCAATGCGACGGACAGGCGCGCCGCAAATGTCCGAACACGCCGACCTGCTCCATGGACTGCCATTTCAACAATGCCGAGGTCAAAGATGCCGTGCAGTTTGGGGAGAAGCCACCACAGCCACCCCTGCCGTGGTATCGGCGCCTGAGCTTTTACCAAAAGTGCCTCGCTGCTGGAGTCCTGACCGGCTTCGCGTATGGCGCCTTCCGATTCTTTGCCTGACCCTTCACCACTACTGAGGAAAACCATGAATAACAGCCAATCTGAAAATACCGCCGTTTCGACCGTTGTGTCCACCCCGGCCAACGCCATGCCATCGTCGGCCAGCAGCATCGCCTTGATCCTGAACGAAGGGAATATGACCCTGATGTTCAAGTTCGCTGAGCTGATGGCGCAAGGCGTAGCCACCGTGCCTAAGCACCTGCAGGGCAAGCCCGCCGACTGCCTGGCCGTCGTGATTCAGGCCACGCAATGGAACATGAACCCCTACGCTGTCGCCCAAAAGACTCACCTGGTGAACGGCACGCTGGGCTATGAGGCGCAACTGGTCAATGCGGTGCTCAAGCAGACCAACTCGATCACCGGGGAGTTCAGCTACGAATACAGGGGCGACGGTGACCGTCTGGAATGCCGCGTCGGCGCCGTCAGCACCGGCCAGCGCGCAATCACTTGGGGGGAGTGGTTGTGTGCCGGCACAGTCACCACAAAGAACTCGCCTTTGTGGAAGACCAACCCAAAGCAGCAGCTTGGCTACTTGCAGGTCAAGAACTGGGCGCGCGCCTATCATCCCGGCGCCATTCTGGGTGTCTACACCCCGGACGAACTGGAGACTATCCAAGAGCCACGCGACATGGGTGCCGCCGAAGTCGTGCAGTCAACCGCTTGGCCCGACGCCCTGTTCGCTGAACGCCTGCCTGACTGGCACAAAGCCATTGCTGCAAAAAAAGCCACTGCTGATTCGATCATCGGAAAGGCCAAGACGAAATACCCGCTGTCCGTAGAACAAGAGGCCGCCATCCGTGCCGTGCCAAAGCCGGCAGTCGTGGCCGATGAAGACGGCGTGATCACCATGACCTATGCCCAAGTGGCTGACAGGATTTCCAAATCCACCACCCGTGAGAAGTTGGACGAAGTCGCCAGCCTGATCGGCACCGTGGCAGACAAAGGCCACCAGGGCGAACTGGCTGAACTGTATGAAGCCCGCGTAGTTGAACTCAACGCTTGAAAGAAAACATCATGAACATCGTCCCATTTTTGCAGGGCACCCCCGAGTGGCTGGCCCACCGCGCAACTCACTTCAACGCCAGCGACGCCCCGGCCATGATGGGCTGCAGCCCGTACAAGACCCGCAGCCAGTTGCTGCATGAGATGCACACCGGCCTGGCACCAGAAGTTGACGCCAGCACGCAGCGCCGCTATGCCGACGGGCACCGCTTTGAAGCACTTGCCCGGCCGCTGGCAGAGAAGATCATCGGCGAAGACCTCTACCCGGTCGTCGGCTCCAGCGGCAAACTCAGCGCCAGCTTCGATGGTTTGAACATGGACGAAAGCATTGCGTTCGAGCATAAGACCATGAATGCAGCGCTTTATGGTGATGGCGCGCCCTGGGGTTCTGACTTTGAGATTCCGCTGCAATACCGTGTTCAGATGGAACAGCAACTCATGGTGTCCGGCGCTGAAAAGGTTCTGTTCATGGCATCCCGCTGGGATGGTGACGAGCTGGATGTCGAGCAGCACTGCTGGTACACCAGCGACGACAAGCTGCGCGAAACCATCGAGCGCGGCTGGGAGCAGCTTGCAATCGACTTAGCCGCCTACGTGCCTCCCGCTGCCGCCCCGGTTGTCGTCGCCGCCGCCGTCACCGCCCTGCCCGCCGTCACCGTTCAAGTCGCCGGCCAGATCACCGTCACCGACAACTTCAAGGCTTTTGAGGTCGCCTTGTTCGACTTCATCGAGCACCGCCTGATTCGCACCCCAAAGACCGACCAGGACTTTGCCGACCTTGACCAGCAGATCAAAGCGCTCAAAGGCGCAGAGGCGGCCCTGGACAGCGCAGAAGCGCAGATGCTGGCCCAGCTTGCCACGGTGGACGGTGCCAAGCGCACCAAAGACATGCTGCACAAGATGGCCCGCGACAACCGCCTGATGGCTGAGAAGCTACTGACCACTGAGAAAGAGCGCCGTCGCGGCGAGATTGTGGCCGGCGGCGTCACGGCATTCCGCACGCACATGGACAGCCTGAACACCCGCCTAGGCAAACCCTACATGCCAGCGGTGGCCGCTGATTTTGGTGGCGTCATCAAGGGTAAAAAGAACCTCGACAGCATGGAAGACGCCGTCAGCACCGAACTGGCGCGCGCCAAGGGTGAAGCCAATTCCATGGCCGACAAGATACAGATCAACCTGGGTGCCCTGCGTGAACTCGCTGCAGCCCATGCGTTCCTGTTCGCCGATACCGGTGCCATCGTGCTCAAGGCGCCAGACGATTGCCGCGCGCTGATCGAAAACCGCATCGCTGCCCACAAGGTTGAAGAACAGCGCAAGGAAGACGCGCAGCGAGAGCGCATCCGGGCTGAAGAACAGGCCAAGGCTGAAAAGGCCGTGCGTGATCAGATCGAGTCCGACGCGAGGATTGCCCGCGAAGCAGCAGCCGCAGCAGCAACGGCCGTCCCGCCCGTGGCACTGGCGCAAGTGGAGGCATACTGCTGCGAAAAGGGGCAGGCTCAGGGTTTGATCGGTGCAGTCTGCAGCGATTGCGCTGAAACAAGCACAGCATACCAAGAGGCGATGTTCGCGCCGCGCCAAGAACATACTGCCAACGTCGTGACCCTAGCCGCCGCGCGCCCGACGCCAGCGCCCGCAACGCCACCGACAACACCCCCCACTCTCAAGCTGGGTGAAATCAGCACCCGCCTGGGCTTTGCGGTAACGGCCGACTTCCTGCGCCCGCTGGGCTTCGATCACGTCAAGGAGCGTGGCGCTTGCCTGTTCCATGAATCCAGCTACCCACTCATGCTGGCCGCGCTGGTTCAGCACCTGGAACAGCTCCAGGCCAAGCAGGCCGCCTGACGAGCTGGCTGACCCAACAACAACCAAACCGGAAACATCATGGCATCAGTAAATAAGTGGATTGGTATCGGAAATCTAGGTCGTGATCCAGAGGTGAAATACCTGCCTAACGGGGATGCTGTGGCCAACATCACCATTGCCTGCACGGACAAATGGAAAGACAAGCAATCCGGTGAAATGAAGGAATCCACCGAATGGGTGCGCATCAGCTTCTTCGGCCGACAGGCTGAAATCGTCGGTGAATACCTCAAAAAGGGCCGGTCGGTCTACATCGAGGGCCGCCTGAAAACTCGCAAATACACCGACAAGGACGGCGTGGAGAAGTTCGCCACCGACATCATCGCCAGCGAAATGCAGATGCTGGGCAGCCCCCAGGGCGCCGGCGGCGAGAGTCAGGGCGACCGCACCCGCCCTGCAGCGCGCCCAGATGCCGCGCCGCGTCCCGCTCCGGCCAAGTCTGCCAGCGGGTTCGATGACATGGACGACGACATCCCGTTTTAACCCCACCCACGAAGGCAAGAAGCCATGAAACACCACAAACCCGAGTTCATCACCTTCACCGGTGTGGACGAAACCACCGACCCGGCCGGCCTCGTACAGTTGGCCGACGACTATCCGGTCGAATGGGGTCTCCTGTTCTCACCGAAGCGCCAAGGCAACGAGCTGCGCTATCCGAGGCTGTCCACCATTTGGTGGCTGGTTGAGGAACTGCCGCTGCGCTGGGCGGCCCACCTCTGCGGCGGCGATGCACGCGAAGTTATTGAAACCAATGGCTCGCAGCACGACCGCATTCTGACGGCGCACTTCCAGCGCTGCCAGATAAATACGGCCGATCCACATGCCCGACCCAGCAACATAGGCAACTGGGCTGCGATACGCGACCTGCGGGCCGTCCTGCAGTGCCGGGGCGAGTTTCCGAAAGTCGCATCCGTTGACGTGCTGTTCGATGCCAGTGGTGGCCGTGGCATCGTTCCCAGTGACTGGCCGGAGGCCGTCAACACCACATTCTGCGGCTATGCCGGCGGCCTGCGCCCCGACAACGTGGACATGGCCGTGGCGATCATGGGAACCAGGGCGACACGCTACTGGATCGACATGGAAAGTGGCGTGCGCGACGACGGCGACCGCTTCGACCTGGCCAAGTGCCGGGCGGTCTGTGAAGCCGTCTATGGAGCGCCAGCATGAGCGAAAACACAAAAATCGAGTGGGCTGACCACACGTTGAACGGCTGGATCGGTTGCACCAAAGTCAGCGTTGGGCCGCAGGGAGCCTGCGTGGGCTGCTATGCCGAGGTGAGCACGCCGGCGCGGGTACTGCGAGCAAGGGGCCTTGAAACCTGGGGACCTGGTGCGCCCAGGTCGCGCACCAAGACCTGGGGCGACCCCGTGAAGTGGAATGCCAACCACGAAGCATTCTTTGCCCAACACGGCCGCCGGCAGCGGGTGTTTTGTTCCAGCCTGTCCGATGTGTTCGACAACGAGGTGCCTGAGCAATGGCGCGCCGACCTGTTCGACCTTATTGCGCAGACTCCGAACCTCGATTGGCTGCTGCTGACAAAGCGAATCGGGAATGCCGACGGCATGATCAACGGAGCCATCACCCGTCTGCGGCTCGGTGGCTGGAAGCAACTGCCCTGGCCGTGGCCGAATGTCTGGCTGGGTGCGACCGTTGTTACCCAGGCCGAGGCCGACCGCGACATTCCCAAGCTGCTGGCCACGCCGGCGGCAAAGCGGTTTCTGAGCATGGAGCCGCTGCTGGGGCCGGTTCGGTTACATCGTCTTCACATCGGCTGTGATACTGACCTGCACCACCAGTGGGGCATTAATCCGGAGCACGACCACATTGACGCGCTGCACCCGGCGCTCCGTGCGCGTGTCGACTGGGTGATTGCCGGCGGCGAAAGCGGCCAAGGCGCCCGCCCATCACACCCTGACTGGTTCCGGAGCCTGCGCGATCAATGCGCAGCTGCTGGCGTTCCCTTCCTATTCAAGCAGTGGGGAGAGCATTGGCCGTTCGTCAACGAGGATCACTACACGCACGCCCGCGAAGAGAAACACGCGCATGCGTGGGTCGATGCCGAGACTGGCGGATCGGGTTTATGTTGGATCGTTGATGACGATGGCATCTGGTCTAACCACACAGGCGCGCCACGCATGTCGCCAAAAGGGGAGCAGCGGGATGATGGCGGCTCGATCCACCCAGCAATTGCTGTCTTGGGCCGAGTCGGCAAGAAAGCCGCCGGCCGCCTGCTGGACGGCGTGACCCACGACGGGTACCCATCATGAGCCAACGATTCGGACGAAACCAGCGCCGCCGCGCGCGCGAAGCCATCGCCCAGCTGAACACCAACCTGAACCAGGCCGACACAGCGCTGTCCGTCAGGACCCGTCAACTGATCCAGCTTGAGGAAGAGTTGCACGCGGCAAAGGAAATCGCCGGCCACATGTCCATCATCTTCCCGGCCGCCGGAACGATAGTCGTGGACGGGAAGAGCACGGACAACCAGACGGTCTACGTTGATGCGTCGTCGCCGATGAGCTTGTCAGGCCCGTCAATGATGGACGAATCGATGACAGCCTGTATTTCAACCCTGCCGCTGGACTTGCTCATTGCGCGCGTTGATCGCTCCAGGCTGGACGGCGCGCTGCATTGCTACGTGAAGTTCGGTGACCAGGTGCAGGCCTTGGGTATGACTCGCAGCGCATGGGCCGGCATCCCGACGCACCACCGACAGCGCTACATTCAGGAGGAAGTTGCCCGGCAACTGACAACCGCTCTTTTGAGGGGCCGGCCATGACGGAAGTGTTCGAGGGCAGCCCGAGCGCTATCGGGTCTGACATCTTTATCAAGATGGTCATGCCCGTCATCCGTGTGTCGGCGCAGCAGTTGAGTCCGCAGGACCTTGCGGGTTTGTACGGTGGGTTCATCAGTGCGGCCTATGGCTCCATTGCCGCCGACTTTGGCAACGAGTTTGCTCAGTCCTTTATCACGCAGATCGGTGAAATGCTGGCAGGCATGGCCCCCGGCCGACGCGAGGACCATCCAATGAACAGTGCAACCTTCAAGGAACGCGGCATCCTGTTCAGCGCGCCAATGGTGCACGCCCTGCAGCGGGAAGTTGACCCCAAGACGCAGACGCGGCGACCAGTCAAGGGCGAGCCGCTCAAGTGGCTGGGCGAGGCCGGCTTCTCGCCCGAATTTGTCGCCGACCCTGCCAATCACCTGTGCCCTTACGGGTACGCCGGTGATCGCATTTGGGTGCGTGAAACATTCTTCGCGTTCGGCCGCTGGGAGACTCGTTTCAGCGGCAAGAAGGGCCGCGACGAATGGCATTTCATCGACATGACGCTGGAATGCGGTAAGGCCTATCACTACTCCGCTGATGGCGCGCCTGCCGCTTTTCAGAAGGGCAATCAGCGAGGCGGTGTTCTGCCCGCATGGTGGCGCCGACCAGCCATCTTCATGCCACGGGTGGCCAGCCGCATCACGCTGGAGGTCACCGGCGTGCGCGTGGAGCGCCTGCAGGACATCAGCGAGGCCGACGCCGAGGCTGAAGGTGTGGATTTCCTGCGCCATGTTCCTGACGCTGACGAAACGCTGACCGCCCGTCAACTCTACAAGCCCCTTTGGGAAACGATCAACGGCGCCGGCAGCTGGGACGCCAACCCCTGGGTGTGGGCCATCGACTTTAAACGCATTGAACAACTGGCACGTAAGTCATGAGCAACTGCGAAGCTGTTTTCTGGCTTGTTGTCGCACTGATCGCCATAGCCCTGGTTCTCGCCACCCTTGGCGGATTGATTGATTGGAGACCCTAATGGACGATAGAACAAACAAGGTGGTGAGCGAGGTGCGGGCGTTGCTCGAAGAAACTTACAGCTTCACCTCAACCGCAAAGCGCGCGCAAGAAAACATAAATGCGGCGCTTGACTTGCTCGACAAGCTCTACGCCACCGCACCAACTGCACCAGTCGCGGACACGGTGGCGGACAAGCTGGCAGATCAGTTTATTCGGGCGTCACTTGGCCCGATGCGGCAAGCCCTGAGCGAGGAAGAGTCGCAGCCGTTCTATGACCTGGCTTGGGAGCACGGCGCGTCAAGTACCAACAGCCTTGCTGGCGACGAGTTGGAATCAGTCATATTCTCGACCAGCGAATTTGAGGCGTTCTGCGCCGCCCTTAACCACACAGCACCCGCTGAGTCGGAGCACGACAAGGCGTTCCGCGATCTGGCGACTTCCGGCACGGCGATCATGGTGGACGGCAAGCGAGTTGATCCGCGTGACGTATTTGAACCAGCACCAGCTGAGGCTGCTGAGCGCAGGGATTACATCAAGCACTACTACGGGCCAGATGTGTCCGCTGAGGCTGCTGTAGCGATGGTGGGGGAGCCAATGCCCCTCCGTGATTTCGTGACGAAGATTTCCAAGCAGGATGCGCCGAAGCCGGACTACTGGAGTTCGTGCCATCAATGCGAGCGCAATGCCTCAGAAGCAGAGGACTTGCTTGACGCAAACCCGGTTGCTTCCCCGCCAGCACCAGCACCACAGGAGCCGAGCAAAGCCCGGGAAGCGCTGCGGCCGTTCGCCAACTGGGGGCGAGGCTTTGGACCCTATGGGCGCGCCGATTGCTGGGTCATCGCGAAATCGCCGTCAGGCAAGACGTTGACCATGGGCGACATTCGGAACGCGGTTGCAGCTTACGACGCCGCCAACCAGGATGCCGCACTGGATTCGGTGCCCCCGGGCTGCACCAACAACACCGAGAACTTCCCCTGTCGCCACTGGTGCGGCAAAGCCCAGTGCAAGCCCACCGCAGCGAAATCCGGCGGCTGACCATGCCCGTGTATGTTGACGACATGAAAGCCAAGTTCGGCCGGATGGTGATGTGCCACATGCTGGCCGACACCGACGACGAGTTGCACGCCATGGCCGCCCGGATCGGCGTGTCGCGCCGCTGGCACCAGGCGCCGCCCAAGCACGACAGCCACTACGACATCGCGCTGAGCATGCGCGCCAAGGCCGTGGCGGCCGGCGCCGTGGAAATTACGTGGCGCCAAGCCGGGTGCATGACCGTGCGCCGTCGCGCCACCGGAGCCCTGGGCTCACCCGCCGAGGCGGTGGAATGGGTCCGCAGCCGGATGGACAAGAAGGAGAAACAGGCATGTCCGACACCCTCCTGACCCCCGCCGAGGTTGCCGAGCTTACCGGCGTCAAAATCGGCAAGAATGGCCTCACCCGCGAGCAGCTGCAAGCCCAAGCCCTGAAAGCCATGAACATCCCCCATTACGTCAACGCCCGGGACGAGCCCAAGGTCGTGCGCGCCGTGCTGGAAGGCGGCAAGCCAGAGCCTAAGAAGAAGGCAGCATGGGAGCCCGGCCGCCGGCCTGCTCACGCCTGATGCCAAAGCTGCAAATGCGCCACTTCCGGGTGCGCCCGCAGAAGTCGGGCATCACCTACTACTACTTCGACGCCGGCGGCACGCCGCGGCGCGAGATCCCGCTGGGTTCCGACTACATCAAGGCCGTCCGGGAGTGGTCCCGCCTCATCGAACAGCCAGACGTCGACCTGCCGGTGATGACGTTCATCGACCTGATCGGCAAATACGAAGCGGCCGAAGATGGCCTGCTGGCCAAGGCCGCCAGCACGCAGGCCACCTACCGTTCCGACCTGGTGCACCTGCGCGATTTTTTCAGCGATCCAGAGCCAGCGCCGCTGGATGAAATCAAGCCGCACCACATCAAGGCCCTGCTGAAGTGGAAGGCCAAGCAGCCGACCACCGCCAACCGCCTGAAACGCCTCTTCAGCACGATATTCAACTGGGGCCGGGGCGAAGGCTTCACCACCCAGCAAAACCCCTGCATTGGCGTCCGCGGCTTTACCCTGGACGGCCGGGAGGTGGACATCAATGAAACGGTCTATCGGGCAGTGTGGGAGGAAGCCGGCGAACCGGTGCGCGACGCCATGGACCTGGCCGAAGCGGTGGGCCAGCGGCCGGGCGACTTGCTCAAATTCACCGAGCAGCACATCAAGGACGAGTTGCTGGGCGTCAAACAGGGCAAGACCAAGGCCAAGCTGCGCGTGCGCATCGAGGGACGGCTGGAGGCCGTGCTGGACCGCATCAAGGCCCGCAAGAAGGGCTACAAGGTCTGGAGCAGCTACCTGTTGGTGAACACGCGCGGCCTGCCCCTGACAAAGCAGATGCTGCGCCTGGGCTTCAACACCGCACGCAAAGCCGCAGCCGCGAAAGCTGACGCCGACAAAAATAAGGCGCTCGCTGCAGAGATTCGCGCCTTCTGGTTCTATGACCTGCGCGCCAAGGCGGCCGACGACACAGCAGAGGTGCGCGGCGTGCGCGCGGCCACTGATCTACTCAAACACGACAGCGAAAAAACGACCGAGAAACACTACCTGCGACGCGGCAAGATCGTGCCCCCGTCAGGTTAAACTCCCCGGCTGCGCTTCAGCAGATTTTGCGGAGCGCTCCGCATTCGGTTAGTGTCCACTACCGCGAAAACACAGACTGCCCGTAGCTCAGTTGGATAGAGCATCAGCCTTCTAAGCTGAGGGTCGGGGGTTCGATCCCCTCCGGGCAGACCACCGCTTGCGCCAAACGTCCTGTCCCTGGCTCTCCGATAGCAGGCACCTACCTTCACAGTGAAAGGAAACCGCCATGACCGTCAAGATCGTGAGGCTGGGAACAACGCGCAGTGCGAATGAAGGGTTGCGCATAGGCACGGTCCGCCGGCCGCCGCGCGGTGTCCCCAAAACCGAGTTTGCATCGCAGGACTGGTACGACGTCTGGTACCCCAACCTCGCGCCCAGTGTGGAAACCATGAAGCTGGGTCAGTCCGTTGAATCCGAAAAAGACTGGGCCGCGTTCAGCAAAAAGTACCGTGCGGAAATGAACGAAGCAGATGCGAGCCGCAATCTGGACCTGCTGGCGGCGCTGTCGCATCACACGAATTTTGCGGTGGGTTGTTATTGCGAAAACGAAGCGCGCTGCCATCGCTCGCTGCTGCGGGAGTTGCTCATAAAACGTGGCGCGAGAGTGGGTTAGCGCCTTCGTTGCCATAAGACTGAATAAGGACTATATTCAGTCCATGCGTTACTCTACCCAGATCAAACCGATCAGTTACCTCAAGGCCAACGCAGCTCAGGTTCTGCGCGATATTGCCCAGCAGCGTGAGCCCATGGTGATCACGCAGAACGGTGAAGCTACAGCGGTCATTCAGGACATCGCCTCCTACGAAGACGCCCAGGAGACGCTGGCGTTGCTGAAAATCCTGGCTCTCGGCAACCAACAGATCGAGCAAAGCCGAATCGTTTCCGCAGTTGACGCCATCGCACGCATTCGCCAGCGCACAACCAAGGCCTGAGCCGCAATGACGGGAAAACCGGCACGTCATGAGGTCCTGCTGACCGAAGACGCGCAACGCGACCTGGAAGAACTCTACGACTACGTTGCCGAGCACGATGCCCCGGCCAAGGCCGAGCATTTGTTGGCTGCCATCGAGAAGCTGCTGGGCACCCTGGTCATATTCCCGGAACGCAACCCAGTGACCAAAGAGCTGCAATCCGTCGGCATCCGCGATTATCGGGAAACCTACTTCAAACCCTACCGGGTGATCTACCGCGTTGCCGGGACGCGTGTTTATGTGTACCTGATTGTGGATGGCAGGCGCGATATGCAGGCGCTGCTCATGCGCCGGCTGCTTCGCTCTTGATCTAAGGCCGCGAAACCGGTTTCGCCGGAGCTACGCGCAGCGAGCGACCGTAGGGGCCACGTTTAAAGCTTCACGTACTCGTACTCGACCGCGTTGGCATTGATGCCGCGGTCCGGCGGAGCAATCCAGCCGGCCATCTTGCCCGGCTCGGTCACGCGCTGCATCAGGCTGTGGATGAAGGTCTTGTCTTCGTCGGTCGGCAGCCAGGCGTCCTTTTTGACGTTGAACTCGGCTTCGCTGATGGGATTGCCCTGCGGGTCGGTGTACGCGCCCGACCAGGCACCCACGCTGCGGCGAAAACGTGAATTGGGCAGGCTCAGTTCGAAGTCCACACCAGCGCGCTTGATCGCCATGTTCCAGCGGGTCACGCCGACATTGCAGTCCTTCACGTATTCCAGGCGCGTGATCTCGTTCATGCCGTTGCGTGTGGAAATCGTTTCGTTTTTCAAACCGCCCTTGCCGTCCGGCACCTGGATGGTCATTTCGCTTTCGAGTTCGACATGGTCGGCAAACTTGGCTTCATCCGGACGGCCCTTGATGCCGTTGCTGAAATAGTTGGCGGCATTGGAAGAGGCCTCCGAGCCGAACAGGTCCAGCGACGAAGTGAACCAGAAGTTCATGAATTTCTGGATGGTCGGCAAGTCGATCACGCCGGCCTTGCGCAGGGTGTCGACATTGTCGGTGTCCAGCTCTTTCATGACTTCCAGCGTGCGCTTGATCACGCGGCCGATGCCGGTTTCGCCAACAAACATGTGATGCGCTTCCTCGGTCAGCATGAAACGCGTGGTGCGTGCCAGCGGGTCGAACGCGCTTTCGGCGAAAGACTTGAGCTGGAACTTGCCATCACGATCAGTGAAGTAGGTGAACATGAAGAAGCTCAGCCAGTTGTCCATGGGCTCGTTGAAGGTGCCCAGAATGCGCGGTTTGTCGGCGTCACCGCTGTGGCGCGTCAGCAGCTCTTCGGCCTCTTCACGGCCATCACGGCCGAAGTGCGCATGCAGCAGGTAAACCATGGCCCAGAGGTGGCGGCCTTCTTCCACATTGACCTGGAACAGGTTGCG
This sequence comes from Polaromonas sp., assembly GCF_039930745.1. Taxonomy (GTDB): domain Bacteria; phylum Pseudomonadota; class Gammaproteobacteria; order Burkholderiales; family Burkholderiaceae_C; genus Polaromonas. The sequence continues at coordinate 98,269 of NZ_JBDTTH010000007.1, forward strand.
CAGGTCGTACAGGGAAGGCGCGGTGTGGCCCAGGAGCCGCTGCTGCTCGACAGAGGCGGGCTCGGTGTCGCCCTGGGTCACGATCAGGCGACGGAAGGCGCTGCGGTACTCGCCCGGCACTTCCTGCCAGACGTCCTGGCCCATGTGGTCGCCAAAGCCGATCTTGCGGTTTTCTTCCTTGTCGGCCAGGAAGATGCCCCAGCGGTAGTCGGGCATGGGGGTGTAGCCATAGCTGGCCCAGCCGGACGCGTCCACGCCGACGGCGGTGCGCAGGTAGACCTCTTTGGCGTTGAAGTCGCTCGGGCCCATCTCGTCCCACCAGCTCATGAAGGCCGGCTGCCAGTGCTCCAGCGCGCGCTGCAGCTGGCGGTTTTCGCCGAGGTTGACGTTGTTGGGGATCAGCGCTTGCAGGTCAATGGTGCTCATGGTGTTCTTTCAATTAAGTGCTTGCGGGAAGTGCAATCAAACCCAGTGCCGGCGCGGAACCGGCTTTGCCGGGCCGCAGCGGGCGCCCCCTGGGGGGAGGCGCCGCAGGCGCTTCGGGGGGTTACACCCTTTTCCAGTCGAATTTCGCCTTTTTGCCGGTGCCGAAAAGCTTGAGCGCACCCTCCTCACCCACAGCATTCGGGCGAATGAAAATCCAGTTCTGCCAGGCCGAGAGCCTGCCGAAAATCCGCGTTTCCATGGTTTCCTTGCCTGGGAAGCGCAGCGAGGCTTCCATGCCGGTCATGGCATCAGGCGACATCGAGGCGCGCTCTTCCAGCATGATGCGGATCTCGTCGTCCCAGTCGATGTCATCGGGCGTCAGGGTCACGAGGCCGAGCTCCAGTGCTTGGTCGGCACGCAGCTTGCTGTCGCCGAGTTTTTCCAGCTGGCTGATGGTGGTGGCGTCCTCATAAAACCGCGTCTGCAGGCGTGTCAGGCCATTCACCGCGGGAAACCAGCCGAAGTTGGCCGGGCTCAGTTGCAGCACAGGCGCGGCATCGGGCGAATCCGGCAGGTCCAGCATGTAGATGCGGTCACAGGCCAGCGCCAGTTCGTAGAAGGTCCCTGCAAAGCATGAACCGGCATCGACCAGCGCGATCAGCGAGCGGCTGGTCACGTCGATGCGCGCCAGCGTACGGCGCAGCGCACCGGTGGTTTCCTTCACCAGCCAGTGCTCCTTCAGTTTGGCCAGCACCTCGTCCATGCGGATGATCTGCCCGGCATCGCCCTGGGTCTTGATGACCCAGGTGCCGACTTCGAGCTCGTTGGTGCGCAGGTTCAGGATGGCGTCATCGAGTTCGCGCTGCAGCTTGAGCGGGTACCAGTTGGCGCCTGCAGCTTCAATGGTTTCCGGTGCGGACTCGATCGCGGTAGCCGGTGCCTTGACGGTGATGGTGGCGATACGTGTCGCGCGATCCACCTGGGCATCAACCACGCTGTAGTGGTAGCCCTTGTCATCAATCAGTGCCTTCAGCGGCGTCAATTCAATGCCTTTTGAGCCTGTAGCCCTTGTGGACTGTGCGCGGAGTGCTTCAATTTCTGTAGCAAGCAATGCGCTGAACTGTTGCGGCTTGGCATAAGCGTCGATCAGCTTCCAGTCTTTCGCGCGGTCGGCGCGCACGCCTTCCGACGTGGTGGAAAAGATGTCGGCCAGATCGCGGCGCACCTTGCGCTTGTCGGTCACACGGGTCAGGCCACCCGTACCTGGCAGTACGCCAAGCAGCGGCACCTCGGGCAGGCTGACGGTGCTGGAGCGGTCGTCCACCATCACGATGCGGTCACAGGCCAGGGCCAGCTCGTAGCCACCGCCGGCGCAGGCGCCCGTCACCGAGGCGATGGACTTCAGGCCGTCATGGCGCGAGGAGTCTTCCAGGCCATTGCGGGTTTCGTTGGTGAACTTGCAGAAGTTGACCTTCCAGCCGTGGGTGGACAGGCCCAGCATGTAGATGTTGGCGCCCGAGCACCAGATTTTTTCCTTACCGCTTTCGAACACCACCACCTTCACGGCCGGATGCTCGAAACGGATGCGGTTGATCGCGTCGTGCAGTTCGATGTCGACCCCCAGGTCGTAGCTGTTGAGCTTGAGCTTGTAGCCGGGCTTGATGCCGCCGTCTTCGTTGATGTCGAGCTTCAGGCGCGCAACGTCGCCTTCGACGCTCAGCGTCCAGTGCTGGTACTTGCTGGGGTGGGTGGCAAAGCTCACGAGCTCGCGCTCCTGGCCTTCAATCACCTGTTTGAACAAAAGCGGTTCGGTCATGGCGTTCATGGAGTCTCCTTCGGTTGTGCCTGAGCAGAAACGGCGCGTTCCATGTCTTTCAGGCTTTGTTTCAGCGTGCGGGCCGAGGTGTCCACCACAGCATCCGCGCGCGCGTACAGCGCTTCACGGCTGGCAAGAATGCGGCGTATGTCTTCCATCGCCTCGTTCGTGGCACCGCGGGTTGTGTCAAACGGCCGCATGTCGCCTTGCGCCACCACGCGGGCCATGTGTTCTTCGGGGCTGGCCTTGAGCCAGACGCAGTAAAAGCGGCTTTGCAGCAAGTCAAAAGTCTCACGCTCACTGACAATGCTGCCGCCAGTCGTCATGACCACACCATCGGCATGATCCTCGGCAATGCGAAACAGTGCGCGGCGCTCATAACGGCGGTAACCGGCCTGCCCGTGCAAAAGCAAAATTTCATTCATGCTGGTGCCGGCTTCCCGCTCGATCTCGCGGTCGAGCTCGATAAACGGCACGCCGCGCTCGGTGGCCAATTTCAGGCCCAAGGTGGATTTACCCGCGCCGCGCAGGCCAATCAGCGCAATGCGCTGCTCGCGGCCAAGTGCGTCACTCAAGCCAAAGGTGCTGCCCAGCAAGGCATAAGCCTGGTCCAGCTGTGTGTCGTCAAGCCGGCCCAGCAGGCCATGCACCCGCGCCAACGCTGGTCGCGGTGCATCCTGCAGCAATTCAAGAATGGAGATGTTCAGCGCACGGGCCGCGGCCTCCAGCGAGTTGATGGACACATTGCCCTTGCCGCTTTCCACGTCAGCCAGGAAACGCTCGCTGAGGCCGGAATCGCTGGCCAGGGCCTTGCGCGTCATGCCGCGGCGGGCGCGCCAGGCGCGCACCCGGGCGCCCAGTTCGGCCAGCGTGGCTTTTGCTTCAATTTCGGACATGACTTGCATCGAACACCGCTTTTTGTGAAAAGTATTTGCGCTATATCAAGATTGCAGTATACTTCACCTCAAGTAATCGTCAAGCAGTTTATTGCATCTTTTTTTTGCCCCTCGACAAGCGCAGGATGATCGGAACAACATGAAGCTCAAAATTCTTGTAGGCACCATGACCAGCACCGCTGACTACGTGGCTCAGGCGATACAGATGGATTGCGCCGATCTGGTGCCGGATATTGATGTCCAGTTGATGGACGGCCTGGACATCAGCACTTTCGATAGCGCCGTCGAAGAAGATGCAATATATCTCATATGCACTTCCACTTACGGTCAAGGCGATGTGCCGGACAACGCACGTGCGTTGTACGACTCGCTCGACAGCCAGCCGAAGTTCCTCGGCCACGTGCGTTACGGCGTGATTGCCCTGGGCGACCGCACCTACCAGCAGACTTTTGCTTTCGGCGGCAAAAAGTTTGACGAGCGCCTGCAAGGCCTGGGCGCCCAGCGCATCGGCGACATCTGGATCCACGACGCCAGCGCCGGCACCCTGCCCGAGACCGAAGGCGCCGCCTGGTGCCGCGAATGGCTGGCCCTGGTCCTGAGCAGCACGCCCAGCACCGAAACCGCCTGAATTTTCATAGAAAACAAGCCGTCAGCCCTTGCGCAGCGGGCGAAGTCAGCTATAAAAATTAGAGCACCCGGAGACCCTGATGAAACTGAGCCGCGCCGACCACAGCGTCAACCCGCCCCGCGTGGACATTCCCCGTGAGTACAACGCCGCCCACGATCTGCTCGAACGCAATGCCGGCCGCAGCGGCAAGCTGGCATTCATTGACGCGGTCAGCGGCGCCACCCTGACCTATGGCGAACTCACGGAACAGTCACACCGTTTTGCCAACGCCTTGCGCGCCGAGGGCTTTGCCCCCGAAAGCCGCGTCCTGCTGGCCGTGCTTGATACCGTCGAGTGGCCGGTGGCTTTTCTCGGCTGCATTCTGGCCGGTGTGGTGCCGGTCGCGGCCAACACGCTGCTGACCACGCCTGACTTTGAATTCATGCTGCGCGACTCGCGCGCGCAAGGCCTCATCGTCTCCAAAGCCCTGCTGCCCGCCTTTGAACCACTGGTCGGCCAGATTCCGACCCTGCGCAGCGTTATCGTCGCGGGCGCCGAAGACACAGCACCCCATGCGACTCTGGCCCAAATGGCGCGGGCGCAGGCAGCTACCAAAAATGTAGCGCCTACCTGCGCCGACGAAACCTGCTTCTGGCTGTATTCCAGCGGTTCGACCGGCACGCCCAAGGGCACGGTGCACCTGCACAGCCACCTGATCCAGACAGCCGAGCTGTATGGCCGCGGCGTGCTCGGCATTCAGGAGTCAGACGTGGTGTATTCCGCGGCCAAGCTGTTTTTTGCCTATGGCCTGGGCAACGGCCTGACCTTTCCAATGAGTGTGGGCGCTACCGCGGTGCTGCTGCCCGCACGCCCCACACCGGCCGAAGTTTTCAGCATTCTCAAGAAACATCAGCCCACCATCTTCTATGGCGTGCCCACGCTGTACGCCGCCCTGCTGGCTGATCCGGCCCGGCCGCAGAAGTCGGAACTGAAGCTGCGTGTCTGCACCAGCGCCGGCGAGGCCCTGCCCGCCGAGATCGGAAAGAAATGGACCGCGCACTACGGCTGCGAAATTCTCGACGGCATCGGCTCCACCGAAATGCTGCACATCTTTCTGAGCAACCGGCCCGGTGAGGTCCGTTACGGCAGCACCGGCAAGGCCGTGCCCGGCTACGAGCTGCGCATCGTCGGCGATGACGGCAGAGAATGCGGCACCGGCGACATCGGCGAGCTGCAGATCAAGGGGCCCAGCTCGGCCCTGATGTACTGGAACAGCCGCGCCAAGACCAAGGCCACGTTCGCCGGCGAGTGGACCCGCAGCGGCGACAAATACACGATGGACGCGGACGGCTACTACACCTACAGCGGCCGCACCGATGACATGCTCAAGGTTGGCGGCATCTATGTCTCGCCCTTTGAAGTCGAGGCTTCGCTGATGACACATCCGTCCGTGCTCGAAGTGGCGGTGATAGGCGTGGCCGATGCCGACCAGCTGGTCAAGCCCAAGGCCTTTGTGGTGCTCAAACCTGGGCAGGCCACCTCGGCCGACGAACTGAAGGTGCATGTGAAACAACAGCTGGCACCCTACAAATACCCGCGCTGGATCGAGTTCGTCACCGAGCTGCCTAAAACAGCAACCGGCAAGATCCAGCGCTTCAAGTTGCGCCAGGCGGCTGTTCAAGCCGGCAAGCTGGCAGGGTAATTGCTTTAAACATAAACAATTCAACCCTCAATCTCGGGTTTTTCACTAGGGTTTTCGCAGCATCGCACCGTTACCATCAAAGGCTTCCGGCGCTATTCGTTCCGTTCCAACCAGGAGTTTTCCATGACCTCACGCCTTCCTTCACGTCGTTTGATCCTGAGCCAGAGTGCCGCCGTCATCGGCGCGGCTTCCACCGGCCTGCTGCTCCCTCAAGTGGTGCGGGCGCAGTCCGGCAAGGTGCGTGTGGGCTTCATGCTGCCTTACACCGGCACCTTTGCGCAGCTCGGCGTCGCCATTGAAAACGGTTTCCGCCTGGCGATCGACCAGCAAGGCGGCAAGCTCGGTGGCCGCGAGATCGAATACTTCAAGGTGGACGACGAGTCCGAGCCGTCCAAAGGTGTTGAAAACGCCAACAAGCTGGTGCAGCGCGACAAGGTCGATGTGCTGGTCGGCACCGTGCACTCCGGCGTGCAGATGGGTATCCAGAAAGTGGCGCGCGACTCCGGCGTGCTCAGCCTGATCCCGAACGCCGGTGTGCATGCCGCAACGCGCGGCCTGTGCGCACCCAATGTGTTCCGCACTTCATTTACCAATTCACAGCCGACGCGCGCACTGGGCCAGGCCATGATGGCGAAGGGCCACAAAAAAGCCGTCTGGATCACCTGGAAGTACGCAGCCGGTGACGAAGCCTTTGAAGGCTTCAAGGAAAGCTACACCAAAGCCGGCGGCACCATCGTCAAGGAGCTGGGCCTGCCCTTCCCCCAAGTCGAATTCCAGGCGCTGCTGACCGAAATCGCCGCGCTCAAGCCCGATGCCGTGGCCTGCTTCTTTGCCGGCGGTGGCGCCGCCAAGTTCATCCGTGATTACGCTGCGGCCGGCCTCAAAGGCAAGATTCCACTGTATGGCTCGGGCTTTCTCACCGAAGGCGTGCTTGACGCAGCCGGCCCTGCGGCCGACGGCATCATCACCACCATGCATTACAGCGATTCGCTGGACACGCCACGCAACAAGGCTTTCCGCCTGGCCTACGCCACGGCCTACCGCAGCCAGCCAGACGTGTACGCGGTGCAAGGCTACGACACGGGCTTGCTGCTGGTGCAGGGCGCCAATGCGGTCAAAGGCGACCTGAACAGCAAACCGGCGCTGTACAAGGCGCTCGAGTCCGCAGTGATCGACAGCCCGCGCGGCAAGTGGACCATGAGCAAGGCGCACAACCCAGTGCAGGACATCTATCTGCGCGTCGTCGAGAACAAGGAAAACAAGGTGCTCGGCGTGGCTGCCAAGGCGCTGGCTGATTCCGGTGCCGGCTGCAAGATGGGTTGATGTGGCCCCCACGGTCGTTCGCTTCGCGTAACTCCCTGCCCCCCGAGGGGGCCGCTGCGCCTGCGGCCCGGCGAAGCCGGTTCCGCGGCCCCGGCTTGGTTTAAGAGTCCAAGGGTTGCGCGCGGCGCGTGGCTCCCGGCCCTTTTTGAACTTCTGGTACGGCGCGTGCTTACGGTCTTGCCGCAATGCTATCTTCACTCCCATGACTCTCACCACCTATCTTCTTTACCTCGCCGCTGTCGCGCTGCTGATTTTCACGCCGGGGCCGACCATGCTGATGTGCATGACGACCTCGCTGAACCATGGGCCGCGCAAGGCCATGACGTCAGTGGCCGGCAGCGTCAGCGCAGTGTTGTGCGTGATGCTGCTCTCAGCCCTGGGCCTGGGTGCGTTGCTGGCGGCGTCCGAGGCCGCCTTCACGGTGGCGAAGGTGCTTGGTGCGGCTTACCTGATTTATCTGGGCGTCAAAACTTTTCGCAGTGAAGCCGCGGTGTTGCGTGCCGATGCTGGTGCGGCCGAAACGTCCCGCCGCTCGTTTTTTCTGCGCGGCTTTCTTGTCGGCGCCAGCAATCCCAAAGCCGTGCTTTTCTTCGCCGCCTTTTTCCCCCAGTTCCTCAATCCCGCTGCTCCCTTCGTTCCGCAGTTCGCCATCCTCGCTCTGACTTTCATGGCGTTCGAATTCACCGTGCTGAGCGGCTGCGCACTCGGCGTGGCACGCCTTGCACCGCTGCTGCGTTCGAGCCGCGCCGTGCGCTGGTTCAACCGGGTTTCCGGCGGGCTGTTCACGCTCATGGGCGGGCTTTTGCTGCTCACGACCCGTCGGCAGGCCTAAAGCATCTATGGATCTCGCCAACTTCCTCATCCAGCTGCTCAACAGCGTCCAGTACGGCTTGCTGTTGTTCATGCTGGCCGCTGGCCTGACACTGATCTTCGGCATCATGGGTGTGGTCAACCTGGCCCATGGCAGCTTCTACATGCTGGGCGCCTATCTCGCCTGGTCGCTCAGCGCGTATTTCGGCAGCCTGACGCTGGCCATCCTTGGCGGCGCCGCGCTCTCAGCGATTTTCGGGCTGGCGCTCGAGTGGCTGCTGTTTCGCCACTTCTACCAACGTGACCACCTCGACCAGGTGTTGCTGACCTTCGGTTTGATCTATATTTTTGAAGAACTGCGCTCCATCCTCTGGGGCGATGACGTGCACGGCGTGGCGATTCCCGAACTGCTGGGTGCATCGATTCCGCTGACCGACAACCTCTCCTACCCGGTGTACCGCCTGTTCATGTCGGGCGTGTGCATTGCGCTGGCCGTCGGCCTGTACCTGCTGATCTCCAAGACCCGGCTCGGCATGAAGATCCGCGCCGGTGCCTTCAACCGCGACATGGCAGGCGCCCTGGGCATCAACATCAAACTGATCCATGCCGTGGTGTTTGCACTCGGCGTGACGCTGGCCGCCGTGGCCGGCATGATCGCCGCACCAATCGCCAGCGTCTACCCCAACATGGGCTCTCAGGTGCTCATCATGTGTTTTGTGGTCGTGGTGATCGGCGGCATCGGCTCCGTGCGCGGTGCCCTGATTTCCGCCTTGCTGGTCGGGCTGGTTGATACCTTCGGCAAGGTGCTGCTGCCGCAGGTGGCGGGCATGCTGGTTTACATGCTGATGGCGGCCGTGCTGCTCTGGAAGCCTGAAGGTCTGTTCAAACAATGAACTCCATTGCCCCCACGCTTGTCACTTCGTGTACTGCGCTGCCCCCCGAGGGGGCGCTGCGCCTGCGGCCCGGCAAAGCCGGTTCCGCGGCCCTGGCTGAAAGGGCTTTCCCTTCAGGCTATTCACTTTCCACGGTTGTGGCATGACGAAGTCAAATCTTGAATTGCTGCCGCGCGGCGTGCAAGTGACGCTGGTGCTGGGCCTGATCGCGCTCGTCGCCTTCCCCTTTGCAGCTACCGACTTCTACACCCAGATGGTTACACGCATGATGATCATGGCGATTTTTGCCATGAGCCTGGACCTGCTGCAGGGCGTCACCGGCCTGGTGTCGCTGGGCCATGCGGCCTACTTCGGCCTGGCCGGTTATGCGCTGGCCTTCCTCACGCCCGAAGGCGAAGCCGTCAGCCTGTGGTGGACGCTGCCGCTGGCCGTGCTGGCTTCCGGCCTGGCCGCGCTCATCATCGGCTTTTTTGTGGTGCGCACCCACGGCATCTATTTCATCATGGTCACCATGGCGTTTGCGCAGATGGTGTTCTTCCTGTTCTTCGACAACAAGGTGCTGGGCGGCTCCGACGGCCTGTACATCAACTTCAAGCCAACCATTGCGCTGTTTGGCTGGACACCGTTCACCTGGTGGGACCTGGACAACAAGCTCACGCTGTACTACTTCACGCTGGCAGTATTGCTGCTTGTTTATGCGTTTTTGCGCCGCCTGCTGTGGAGCCCGTTCGGTCGCGCACTGGCCGGCATACGTGTCAATGAGCACCGCATGCGCGCCATGGGTTTCGGCACCTTCCGCTACAAGCTGACAGCCTTCACCCTGGCTGGCGCGCTGGCTGGCCTGGCCGGGTATTTGTGGGGCACGCAAACCGGCTACATCAACCCCGAGCTCATGGGCTTTCATATGAGCGCGCATGCCATCATGATGGTGATTCTGGGCGGCATGGGCAACTTTGCCGGCGCCATCGTCGGCGCGTTTGCCTTTGAATACCTGCTGCATGTGTTCAAGGACCTGCCGCAGGTCGGCAGTGTCAACCTCGGTAAACACTGGCAGCTGTGGATGGGCCTGTTCATTGTGCTGCTGGTGACCTTTGCGCCGCGCGGCATCCTCGGCCTGGCCGAGCGTTTCGGCAAATCAGCGAAAGCCGGCGATGAGTGAAATACTCCTTTCGGCAAAAAACCTGACCAAGCGCTTCGGTGGTCTGGCGGCCGTCAACGACGTCTCGTTGGATCTGCTGCGCAACCACATTCACGCCGTGATCGGCCCCAACGGCGCCGGCAAGTCCACGCTGACCAACCTGCTGTCCGGCGACCTGCCGCCGA
>NZ_JBDTTH010000008.1:0-104445 GCF_039930745.1 Polaromonas sp.
TCGGCGTGGGCCTGGGCGGCAGCATCGAAAAACTGCACTGGTTGCCCGAAGCGCACACCGACTTTCTGCTGGCGGTGATCGGCGAAGAGTTCGGCCTGCTGGGCGTGCTCTGCGTGATTGGCGCCTTCATGTGGATGACGCGCCGCATCATGCACATCGGCCGCCAGTCGATTGCGCTGGACCGGGTGTTTGCGGGTCTGGTGGCCCAGGGCGTAGGCATCTGGATAGGGTTCCAGGCCTTCATCAACATGGGTGTGAACCTGGGCGCCTTGCCGACCAAGGGGCTGACACTTCCTTTAATGAGTTACGGCGGATCGGCAATTCTCATGAACCTGATTTCGCTGGCTGTTGTACTGCGCATTGACTATGAAAACAGGCTTTTGATGCGCGGAGGCCGCGCATGAAAAGCCTGTTTCACCAAAACCGGTTCAGCGCGAAGCGCTGCGGCGCGTCAGCGCCGTTGATGAGGGGGGGGCGAAGTTGAGCAAGTGCGCTCTCATCATGGCCGGTGGCACCGGCGGCCACATCTTTCCCGGTTTGGCCGTGGCCGAAGCTTTGCGCGAGCGCGGCTGGCGTGTGCACTGGCTGGGCGGCAAGGGCAGTGCTGAGCATCCAAGCATGGAAAGCCTGTTGGTCCCACCGCGCGGTTTTTCCTTCGAGAGCATTGATTTTTCGGGCGTGCGCGGCAAGGGGCCGGTCACCCTGGCTTTCCTGCCGCTTCGCCTGCTGAGGGCCTTCTGGCAAAGCATCGGCGTTGTACGTCGTGTCAAGCCGGATGTGGTGGTGGGCCTGGGTGGCTACATCGCGTTTCCGGCCGGCATGATGAGTGTGCTGCTGGGAAAACCGCTGGTGCTGCACGAGCAGAACTCGGTGGCCGGCATGGTCAACAAGGTGTTGGCAAGCGTGGCCGATCGTGTATTCACGGCTTTCCCGGGTGTGCTGAAAAATGCGGCGTGGATAGGCAACCCCTTGCGCCCGGCCTTTACACAGCAAGCCGATCCTGCCGTCCGGTTTGCCGGGCGCAGCGGTCCCTTGAGATTGCTTGTGGTGGGCGGAAGCCTGGGGGCTCAGGCCCTTAACCGTATCGTGCCGCAGGCGCTCGCCTTGATTCCCGAGGCGCAACGGCCCAGCGTGCTGCACCAGAGCGGCGCCCGGCAAATCGAGGAACTGCGCCAGAACTACCGCGCAGCGGGGGTCAAGGCCGAACTCACACCGTTCATCAATGACACGGCGGCTGCCTTTGCCGAAGCCGACCTGATCGTCTGTCGCGCTGGCGCCAGCACCGTGACCGAAATCGCGGCCGTCGGCGCCGCGGCGCTGTTTGTGCCGTTTCCTGCAGCGGTCGATGACCACCAGACCAGCAATGCTGCTTTTCTGGTGGACCAGGGGGGCGGCTGGCTGGTACGGCAGCAGGAATTGACACCCGTTTTTCTCGCTGACATGCTACAAAAAACAGAGCGGTCTGCGCTGATGCAACGGGCGCTACAGGCCAAAAATATGCAAAAAATCCATGCCACCGCCGACGTGGTGGCCGCCTGCGAGGAGCTGGCGTCATGAAACACGCGATCAAAAATATTCACTTCATCGGTCTGGGCGGCTCGGGCATGTCCGGCATTGCCGAGGTTCTGCACAACCTGGGTTATGTGATTTCCGGCTCCGATCTGTCCGACAGTGCCACCTTGCGCCGTCTGGCCGGGCTGGGCATCCGGACCTTTGTCGGCCATGCCGCGCAAAACCTGGCTAGCGTTGACGCCGTGGTCACCTCGACCGCCGTGCAGGCCGACAACCCCGAGGTACTGGCGGCGCGCGAGAAGCGCATTCCAGTGGTGCCGCGCGCGTTGATGCTGGCCGAACTGATGCGCCTGAAGCAGGGCATCGCAATTGCCGGTACTCACGGCAAGACCACCACGACCAGCCTGGTTGCCAGCGTGCTGGCCGAGGGCGGCCTGGACCCGACCTTTGTGATCGGCGGCCGCCTGAACAGCGCCGGTGCCAACGCCAAGCTGGGCTCGGGTGACTACATCGTGGTCGAGGCCGACGAGTCGGATGCATCCTTCCTCAACCTGTTGCCGGTCATGGCGGTGGTCACCAACATCGATGCCGACCACATGGAAACCTACGGGCACGATTTCGCCAGGCTCAAAAAAGCCTTTGTCGACTTCCTGCACCGCATGCCGTTTTACGGCACGGCGATCCTGTGCACGGATGATGCGGCGGTGCGCGAGATCGTGACGCAGGTGTCCTGTCCGATCACCAGCTATGGTTTTGGCGAAGAGGCCCAGGTGCGCGCCATCAACGTGAAGGCGATCGGCAGCCAGATGTCCTTCACCGTGCAGCGGCGCAACGGCGTGACGCTGCCTGACATGCCGGTGGTGCTCAACCTGCCCGGCGAACACAACGTGCTCAACGCCCTGTCCGCGATTGCGGTGGCGGTGGAACTCAATATCCCCGACGTGGCCGTGCAGAAGGCGTTGGCCGAGTTCAGGGGTGTGGGCCGGCGCTTCCAGCATTACGGTGACGTGCCGGCGCCTTCCGGCGGCAGCTTCACAGTGATTGACGACTACGGCCACCACCCGGTCGAGATGGCCGCCACCCTCGCGGCGGCGCGCGGTGCCTATCCGGGCCGGCGCCTGGTGCTGGCGTTTCAGCCGCACCGCTTCACACGCACACGAGACTGCTTCGAAGACTTCGTCAAGGTCATCGGCCAGGCCGACAGCGTGCTGCTGTCCGAGGTGTATGCCGCCGGTGAGGCGCCCATCGTCGCGGCCGACGGTCGCTCGCTGGCGCGCGCGCTGCGCGTGGCCGGCAAGGTGGAACCGGTGTTTGTCGATGACATCGAGGCCATGCCGCAGGCCATCGCCGACAACGCCTTGGACGGCGATGTGGTGATGTGCATGGGTGCCGGCACGATTGGCGGCGTGCCCGCGAAAGTGCTTGACTTGCTGCAAAAATCAGAGCGCACTGCGCAGGAAGGACGAGGGCTGTGAGCCTGAAAGACTCCAAATGGGGCAAGGTGGCCGTGTTGCTGGGTGGCCAGTCTGCGGAGCGCGAGGTCTCGCTGATGTCCGGCCGCGGGGTGCTGGAAGCGCTGCGTTCACGCGGCGTCGATGCCCATGCCTTCGACCCTGCGGAGCGGGAGCTGGGCGAACTCAAGCGCGAAAAGTTTGACCGTTGCTTCATTGCGCTGCATGGCCGCTTTGGCGAAGACGGCACGGTGCAGGGTGCGCTGGAGCTGATGGGCATTCCCTACACCGGCTCCGGCGTGATGGCCTCCAGCATAGCCATTGACAAGGTCATGACCAAACGCGTCTGGCTGGCCGAGGGCCTGTCAACGCCGAAATACACGCTGCTGCGCCGCGGCGCCTATGAGCGCCAGCGGGTGATTGCGGTCCCCGACGACCTCGGCTTGCCGCTGATCGTCAAGCCGGCGCGTGAGGGCTCGTCCATCGGTGTGGTCAAGGTGGCTGGCTACTCCGGCATGGTTGACGCGGTCAAACAGGCGGCGCAAATGGACGCCGATGTGCTGTGTGAGCAGTTCATCAGTGGCGATGAGGTGACTTGCCCGGTGCTGGGTACGGGCGACAGCGCACGGGCGCTACCGGTGATCCGCATCGTGGCACCTGAAGGCAACTACGACTACCAGAACAAATACTTCACCGACACCACGCAATACCTGGTGCCCTGCGGTCTGCCGGCCGGCGAAGAAGAAGCCATCCAGGCGCTGGTGCTCAAGGCCTACCGCGTGCTGGGTTGCCGCGGCTGGGGCCGCCTCGACGTGATGATTGACGGCAAGACCCGCCAGCCCTACCTGCTGGAGATCAACACCTCGCCCGGCATGACCGGCCATTCGCTGGTGCCGATGTCGGCGCGTGCCGCCGGCATCAGTTATGAAGACCTGTGCCTGGAAGTGCTTTGCACGGCCGGGCTGGACCACCACCCCGCACCGGGAGGCGCCGCGTGAACCAAGCCCTGCCTGTCCCGCTGGATGTCAAGCTCATGAACACCACCTCGCTGGTGCTGGTGCTGGCGTTTGCGGGCATGCTGGTGACGCTGGGGGTGTCGTGGCTGCTGCAGCAGAACCTGTTCCGGCTCTCGGCCATCCGGGTTGGTGGCGATCTGAGCCACAACAACGCCGTCACACTGCGCGCCAACGTCGTGCCCAAGCTGACGGGTAATTTTTTCACCACCGATTTGCCGCGGGCGCAGGCTGCCTTCGAAAGCGTGCCCTGGGTGCGCCGCGCGGTGGTGCAGCGCGAGTTCCCGAACCGGCTCCGGGTGCTGCTGCAGGAACACGAGGCCGTCGCTTTCTGGGGGCACGAAGGCGATGCCCGCCTCGTCAACAGCTACGGCGAGGTCTTCGAGGCCAACCAGGGCGACGTCGAGTCCGATGACCTGCCTCTGCTCAACGGCCCCTCGGGGCAGTCTGCTCCGGTGCTGCAGGCCTACCGCAGGTTGGCACCGGTGTTTGAAAAAATAGACATGCGGCTGACGCGGCTGGAGCTGACAACGCGCGGCAGCTGGCGAGCACGGCTCGATGGGGGGATCGTAGTCGAGCTGGGGCTGGGCTCGCAGGACGAGATATTCAGCCGCGCAGAGCGTTTTGCGGCCACGCTGACGCAGGTGTCCAGCAAGTTCGGCCGCAACCTCGAATCGGCGGACCTGCGTTACAGCAACGGTTATGCACTCAAGCTGCGGGGCGTCACCACCACGGTGTTGGGCGACAAAGAGGACAGGAAAGCAACAAGGTAAAGATATGGCCAAAGAATACAAAGATCTCGTGGTGGGGCTGGACATCGGGACCAGCAAGGTCATGGCGGTGGTGGCCGAGGTATTGCCCGGCGGCGAACTCAAGCTGGCCGGCCTGGGTATTGCCTACAGCAACGGGCTCAAGCGCGGTGTAGTCGTCAACATTGATGCAACCGTACAGAGCATCCAGCAGGCGCTGAAAGAGGCCGAGCTCATGGCCGACTGCAAGATCGCGCGGGTTTACACCGGCATCACCGGCAGCCACATCCGCGGTATCAACTCCAGCGGCATGGTTGCGGTCAAGGACAAGGAAGTCACGCAGGCCGATGTGGCGCGCGTGATCGAGACCGCCAAGGCCATCAACATTTCTACCGACCAGCGTCTGCTGTTGGTTGAGCCGCAGGAGTTTGTCATCGATGGGCAGGACGTGCGCGAGCCTATCGGCATGAGCGGTATTCGCTTGGAGGCCAAAGTGCATATCGTGACCGGTGCGCAAAGCGCGGCGGAAAACATCATCAAGTGCGTGCGCCGCTGCGGGCTGGAAGTGGACCAGCTCATGCTCAATCCGCTGGCCTCCAGCCTCTCGGTGCTCAGCCGCGACGAGCAGGAGCTCGGCGTGGCGCTGGTCGATATCGGGGCCGGCACCACCGATGTGGCGATTTTTACCGGCGGGGCCATCCGGCACACGGCTGTGATTCCGATTGCCGGCGACCTGATCACCAGCGACATCGCGATGGCACTGCGCACGCCGACCAAGGACGCAGAGGACATCAAGGTCGAAAGTGGTTTTGCCAAGCAACTGCTGGCCGATCCCGACACCCAGGTCGAAGTGCCAGGGTTGGGCGACCGCGGTCCGCGCATGTTGTCCAGGCAGGCACTGGCTGGTGTGATCGAGCCGCGCATCGAAGAAATTTTCTCACTGGTGCAGCAGGTCATCCGCGAGTCGGGGTATGAGGAAGTGCTGTCCTCCGGCATCGTGATCACCGGCGGCAGCGCTGTGATGCCAGGCATGGTCGAGCTCGGCGAAGACATCTTTCTCAAGCCGGTCCGGCGCGGCATCCCGCGCTACTCCAGTGCTTTGTCTGACATGGTTGCCCAGCCGCGTGCGGCCACCGTCATGGGGTTGCTCGAAGAGGCCCGGTTGGCACGCATGCGCGGCCACCGCGTCGCGCAAAAGGCAGGCAGCGTGCACAACGCTTTTGGCAAGGTCAAAGACTGGCTCGTGGGGAACTTCTAATGAAAATTTTTCCATCTTTTATTCGGCGGAATCAGCGGTGCAAACACTCGGGGGGCGCCGATCCCCCTGCGTGAGACTTTTTCTATCAACAAGAACTTAATAAAAATTTTTGGCAACTGCAACATATGGATAGGAGGCTCACATGAGCATCGAAATGATTGAAATCGAAGAGTTCAACCAGGGCACGCAGATCAAGGTGATTGGCGTGGGCGGCGGCGGCGGCAATGCGGTCGAACACATGATCGAACGCAATGTCCAGGGCGTCGAATTCATCTGTGCCAATACCGACGCGCAGGCGCTCGGTCGAGGCAGCGCGCACAAGCAGATCCAGTTGGGCGGGAGCGGCCTGGGCGCCGGCAGCAAACCCGAGAAAGGCCGGGAGGCCGCCGAGATGGCGGTGGACGACATCCGCGCGGCCATCGACGGCGCGCACATGCTGTTCATCACCGCCGGCATGGGCGGCGGCACCGGTACGGGCGCGGCGCCGGTGATTGCACGCATCGCCAAGGAAATGGGCATCCTCACCGTCGGTGTGGTGACCAAACCTTTCGAGTTCGAGGGCGGGCGCCGCATGACCAATGCCGACCTCGGCCTGGCCGAGCTGGAAGCCAACGTCGATTCGCTGATCGTGGTGCTCAACGAGAAGCTGCTTGAGGTGCTGGGCGACGACGTGACGCAGGATGAAGCCTTTGCCCATGCCAACGACGTGTTGAAAAACGCCGTAGGCGGCATCGCCGAGATCATCAACGTCCCCGGCCATGTGAACGTCGACTTCGAAGACGTACGCACCGTGATGGGCGAGCCCGGCAAGGCCATGATGGGCACGGCCCGCGCCAATGGCCCGGACCGCGCGCGCATTGCGGCCGAACAGGCCGTGGCCTGCCCGCTGCTCGAAGGTATTGACCTGTCGGGCGCCAAGGGCGTGCTGGTTCTGATCAGCGCCGCCAAGGGTTCGCTCAAGCTCAACGAGTCCAAGCTGGCGATGAACACCATTCGCGCCTACGCTTCGCCCGACGCGCATGTGATCTACGGCACAGCGTACGACGATGAGCTGGGCGAAGACATCCGCGTCACCGTGGTCGCCACCGGCCTGAGCCGCCAGGGCATGCGCCGCACAGCGCCGCCGCTGCAGGTGCTGCGCACGGGTACCGACAACATGCCGGTGCTCAACGTGGCTGTCGGCGCTGGCACGGTCAGCGGCACGCATCCTGGTGGCAGCAGCATGGGGTCGGCACAGCCGGACTACGGCAATATGGCCGTGCCCAGCGTCTGGCGTACCAACCGCACGCAGGCAGCGGCCAAGGTCGATGCGCTGGCATCGGGTGGCATGGACGACTTCGAGATTCCTGCTTTCCTGCGCAAGCAAGCCGACTGAGGCTTTGATGGAGTAAAAACTGGGTGGGCTGCACGGAAGCCCACCCTTTTTTATGCCTGACAGTACTCGTGCTTACCGGGAGATGTGATGAAAACGCCATTGATGTATGTGTTTCTGCTGGCGGTATTTGTCTCGGGGCATGCAGACGCCCAGACCGCGCGGCCGGAGCAGGCTGAAAAAGTGAGCTGGCCCAGCATGTTGTGTGCGGGTGGGGTATGCACGCGGCTGGCCGGCCAGGGCCTGTTGTTTGCACCACCGGGCGCAAAGAAGGTCGTTCTGATCTCACACGGCTCCCAGGGTGTTGACAGCCGGATGTTCGAGTATGTGGACAGCCTGCAGAAGGAAGGGTTTGCCGCGCTGGTGATCGACCACTGGAAGCCGCGCGGCATCGGCGTCACGCATGACGACTACCTGGCGGCCTCGCTCCGGGGCGGCAACGAGCTGAACATGGTGTCGGACAGTCTGACCGCCGCAGACTGGCTGCGCAGCAAAGGTTATGAAAAGGTGGGCAGTATCGGCGAGTCCCAGGGTTCATCGGCGGCGATTGTGCTGCAGCAAAAGTGGGCCCATGTGCTGATCGAGCGCAACATTCGGCGTCTGTACGGCAGCGACTTCCGGACCCGGCCGCTGGACGCGGTGGTGGGTTTGTACGGTTTCTGCGGCTTCCGCCATGCCACGCGCGATGCCTACTTCTCCACGCCTTTTCTTTTCATCACAGGTGAGGTGGATGACGAGACGCCGAGCAAGTATTGCGAGCGCTACGTCCCCTGGATGAACGAACGTGGCGGCAATGCAAAGATCATCGTGCTTCCGGGCGAGGGCCACAGTTTTGACGCGCCCTACAAACGCCAGCGCAATGTCTTCGGGCCTCACTACGCGAAGTGCGACATCCTGGTGGACGAAACCGGTGTCACCGAGCTGAACAGCGGAGAGAAAATGCCGGGCGCCACCAACATCAACCCGATGCTGGCGAAATGTGTGGGCAAGGTCTATCACTCGGGCTACTGGAAGGACCGCTTCATTGCGGTACCCCACTGGATAGGGTTTTTCAAGCAAAACCTGTAGCAGTTTGCCTATGAGGGCCATCCATCGATTCAACTGCGCCCGCCGGCCTTAACACTTAAAATCATCTGCATGCTTCAGCAACGAACCCTCAAGTCCCTGACCAAAGCCGTCGGTGTGGGCCTGCACAGCGGCCAGCGCGTGGAGCTAACCTTGCGGCCCGCGGCGCCGGACACGGGCATTGTGTTTCGCAGGGTGGATCTGCCGCAGCCGGTGGACATTCCCATTTCCGCGCAGGCAGTGACCGATACGCGCCTGGCCTCCACCATTTCCAGCGGCAGTGCCAAGGTGCACACGGTCGAACACCTGATGTCGGCCTGCGCCGGCCTGGGCATCGACAACCTGTTCGTGGACATCACGGCGGAAGAGGTGCCCATTCTTGACGGCTCGGCTTCCTCCTTTGTTTTTTTGCTGCAATCCGCAGGGATTGAACTGCAGTCGGCACCCAAACGTTTCATCCGTGTGCTTATGCCGGTCGAGGTGCGCGAAGGGCAGGGCGCCAGCGAGAAGTGGGCGCGCCTGATCCCCTACAACGGCTACAAGCTCGGTTTCGAGATTGACTTCGACCATCCGGCCGTGGACTCTACCGGCCAGCGTGTGGAGTTCGACATGGGCAGTGGCTCCTATAGCCGCGACATTGCGCGCGCACGCACCTTCGGCTTCACCAAGGACGTTGAGATGATGCGGGCCAATGGCCTGGCGATGGGCGGCGGGCTGGACAACGCCATCGTGATGGACGACTACAAGGTGCTCAATACCGATGGGCTGCGTTACAACGACGAGTTCGTCAAACACAAGATCCTTGATGCCATGGGCGATCTCCATCTGCTGGGCAAACCGCTGCTGGCTGCCTACAGCGCGTTCCGCTCCGGTCATGCACTGAACAATAAGCTGCTGCGTGAGTTGCTTTCCCGCCCGGACGCTTATGAGGTCGTCACTTTCGACGATGAAAAAAGCGCGCCCCGGGGTTTTGCGACCCTGGCGCGAGCCTGGTAGGCCGGCGCGCCGCAGGACCTGCATGGGCATGTTCCGTGTTGCCGTTTTCCTGCTGCTTTTCACATCGGCGGGGTTTTTTGCGGCCTACGCGCTTACTTCGCAGGACCGTTACAAACGGGTGGGGCTGAAACTCCTCATCTGGACGCTGGTGGCCGCTTTCGTATTCTTTGCAATATTGATACTCGATCGTATGTAGCCAGCGCCTTGGTGCCTCGGCAGAGCTAACGCCGCGTGGTGTATAACGAAGGTCCCTCTGCCTGAGTTCCAGCTGAGCGGCGCAGTCCGGGTGGGGCTGCGGTACGAGGGATCGCAGCGTCAATTCACCAGGGACCACGATGAAGAGCATTGCAGCTATCGTATTCATGTTTGCTGCAGGTCTTTCCCAGGCAGCCGACATCTGGCGCTGGGTGGACGAGCATGGCCGCACACACATGGCCGATTCTGTTCCCGAACGTTATAAGGCCGCCGCGACCAAAATCGAATCCCAGAAGTTTCAGTTGTCTGAAAGTGAGCGTGCGGCTGCGGCCGCACGCGCTGCCAAGGACCGCGAGCGGCTGGCCGCTATCGAAACCCAACGAAGCCGTGCGGAGGCCGCCCAGCTCCCCGCTTCCAGTCCAGTATCGGCTGCTTCGAGTCCGGGAGGGCAGTCTTCAACGGACAAGCCAGAAACGGAATGTGACGCACTATGGCGCACTTACCATGACAGCCAGCGGTGCTTTGCACCTCACCTGTTCCCGCGGGGGATAAAAGCAGAGGCTTTTCAACAATGCAAGATTGTTTTGAGTCCTTCCCAACGCTGTGGCCCGGCAAAAAATATCGGAGGTTAGCCTCGTTGCCACGGTCGCGGCGCTCCGCGCAGGGGAGGTACCATTTGTCGACCATTCGATCAGAATCACGGCATTGAATGCGTCGACAAACCTTTCGGAAGCTGAATGCCACTCTTGCTCTATCTCCTGTTGGTGCTGATCCTTCTGATCGCGGGAATACGTGCACTCATGGGCCGTGAGCTTGCGCTCACGCTTTTTCCGGAGCTTTCATGGTCGCCAGGCCCGACTGATCGGTGCGCTGTTTGTGACGGTTTCGCTGGCACTCGCCGCCTGGCTTGCAGCGGATCCGACCCTGGTAGGTCTCTTGTGGAACAAGGGTTAGGCAATGGGCTCTCTCTTTCCATTAGAGTCGCCGTGAATTTGAATGCTTGCTTGTCGCAAAGGCGAAAGGCCGGGCTAACTGACGCGATGTTGCGGGCCGGTTGGCAGCGGCTCAGCGAGCAGGCGGAAAGTTTATAGAGCCGAGTTTGCTCATATAGATCAGTCGTTTCACATGAATATCATTATCTCAGCCGCGACCAAGGAAGAGGTGCAAACGGGCTATGTCGGTCGCCAATTGCGCGAGTTCAACTATCGGCATGTAGGCGAGTACCCGGAAACGCAATACATTCGCCTTAATGCTCGGGACGGCGAAGGTAGTGTGGTTGGCGGAATCCGCGCATTGGTTTTCATGTACTGGCTGCGCGTCGAGGTTCTTTGGGTCCACGACCAGCTCCGCGGTACTGGCATCGGTTCGCGCTTACCGGCAGAAGCCGAGACAATTGCATTGGCCTTGGGCGCCAAGAACTCAGTGCTCGAAACATTCGAATGGCAGGCGCCCACTTTTTACGTGAAGCACGGCTACCGAGAAGTCTCGCGCATAGAGAACTATATAGGTCGGTTCCATCTTCTTCTAATGAAAAAGCGCTTGTGAGCGGTAACCGGTCGCTGCACACGGAGCGTAATTCCAGGCTGCCGCTTCGCCGCTGGGGCCACGGTCCGGTCTGGGCAGGTCAGGTCAGATTTCCACGTTAGGCTTCACGTACTCCCTCCAAGAAAGGCAAAGCAAAATGTCTGAAAGTCCATCGCTTGGCTCGGTGATTCTCTATGCGCGAGACATGGAAAAAACCGCTGCTTTCTACAGCAGGTATTTCGGCTTTGAAACTACCGGCGTAGTTGTCGAGGGCCTGATTGAACTGCAGTCTCCCGAGGGCGGCGCCGAAATTTTGATCCACCAGGCTGCCAAGGCCATCAAACTGGGCCAGGTCGGGGTCAAGCTTTCTTTCCATGTCAGCAATGTAGAAGTGTTCGTCTCCGACGCCCAAAAAAATGGACTTAGGTTTGGTCCGGTGCATGAGGCCAATGGCTACCAATTCGCCAACGCCAAAGACCCTGACAACAACCCGGTAAGTGTCTCAAGTCGGGCATTCCGCTGATAGAGCGCGAGTGAGGCCTGATCCATGCCACCGAGCGGACATTTCCTAGTGGTTTCACCATCCGGAGCCACAGCTATGGCAACCTTAACCCCTGGGAGACCAAGCGTGAGCTTCTTCATCAGCCTTCAAAAAGATTTCGGAGCGTTGACAGGTCTCGCGCGATTCCTCGCGTTGACAGGATTGCTTGCCGTCGCCTCTGCTCTCGCTCAGGGCGCCACGCAGCCCAGCTCGTTGCAGCAAGTTCCCGTCACTGTTGACGGCCAAAGTATTCGCCTTCAAATGCGCATCTACAAGCCTGCCGGTGATGGCAGGTTTCCCACGCTGGTCTTCCACCACGGCTCCATGGGCTACGGCACTGACTCCAGCCGGTTCAAACAAGCTGTGGATGCGCCTGCTGTCGCCGCCTTCTTCGTCCAACGCGGTTGAGCCGTGGTCATTCCTGCGCGTCGTGGCCGCGCCGGCTCCGAAGGTGAGTACGACGATGGCTTCTCCACAATCCGCGCTGGGTTATTCCTGCATTGCGTCGCTTTTGCTGACCGGTGCTGACCGCGCCTTGCATGATATCGAGGCAGCAATGACGGCCATACTAGGCATGCCGTTCGTTGACGCGGAGCGCGTCGTAGTCGGCGGTGTGTCACGTGGCGGCGCCCTTAGCGTTGCCTACGCTGGTACTCATCCAGCCCAAGTTCGCGGCGTCATCAACTTTGTTGGCGGCTGGCTGGGTAAGCCGTGCCCGACTATGGGTTCTGTGAACCGGACCTTGTTCAATCGCGGCGCGGGCTACCCGGGTGAGTCTCTGTGGCTCCACGCTGAAAACGACGCTTACTACTCGTTGTCGCACAGCCGCGAAAACTTTACTGCGTTCACTGCTGCGGGTGGAAAGGGTCTCTTCCATGAGTTTGTGCTTCCTGCCGAGAATGGCCACTGGCTTCCGGCGTTTCCTGCCGCCTGGTCCACAAGCCTTGAGGCGTATTTGAAGCGCATCGGGCTACCGGGCAGCCAGCAGGTGGCCAGCCCTTCCATCGGGCGGACGACCAACAAAGTGCTTCGCCCAGGGGGATAGTGCTTATGTCAAACCTTGAGTTTCAGCAAAGTGACTCTCGGCCACCTCCTTTTACTGGACAGAGGGTGGGCATCGCATTCCTGAGCAGCTTGGCGATGACCGACAGTTGTGGTGCTGCTTCGCAGGCTTTCCCGGCGTAAACCAGTGAACCTTTGGAACTCTTTCGCGGTGAGAGGCGGATCGACGTGGAGATCCTATCGAGCAGCTTCACCACGCTGCTGCATTCCGATCAGCTCCAACGTTTGAGGTGGTGCTCCACAAACCGCCGCTCAGTGATGCCGGCCATCCTTGACCGATGCGCTTGACTTGCGCCCCAGCGTGGCTGCACGCGCCAGGATGGCCGCAGAGCCGCCCACATGCGCATGGGTGATCGCCAGGGCCAGCGCATCGGCGGCGTCCTTGCCGGGCAGCGTGGGTAGCTTCAGCAAACGTTTGACCATCTCCTGCACTTCAGGTTTACCGGCCTTGCCGTAACCGGCGACGGCTTTTTTCATCTGCAGTGCCGTGTACTCGGCCACCTCGATGTTGCGACTCACCAAGGCCGTGACGCACGCGCCGCGCGCCTGGCCCAGCATCAGCGTGGCTTGGGGGTTGACGTTGACAAACACGATCTCGCAGACAGAACAGTCGGGGCTGTAGCGCGTGGTGATTTCGCAAATGCCGTCGAACAGGACCTTCAGCCGTTCGGGCAGCTTGCGGGTGGCCAGATGCGTGGTCTTGATGGTGCCGCTGGCCACATAGGTCAGCGCGTGGCCCTCCACATCGATCACACCGAACCCGGTGACCTGCAGACCCGGGTCGATGCCCAGAATCCTCATGGCCAGATTCCTTCATTTACTATACTTTTAATAGCAAATTTTGTATATTGCATAAGGGCTAGAGGCCAAAATACCAGCGAACGGAGTGGAAAAACACGGGTGCGGCAAAACACAGGGCATCGACGCGGTCCAGCAGGCCGCTGGCGCCGGTGACCGACTTGCCTTCGGTGCCCCAGTTGGTGATGCCGCGGTCGCGCTTGAGGGCTTTCATGACCAGGTGGCCGAGCGATCCGGCTACGCAGGCGATCAGCGCCATGGCCACAGCCTGGGCCGGCTTGAACGGTGTCAGGCCAGACATCAGCCCACCCACAAAGCCGCCGACCGCCAAGCCAATCAGCCAACTGCTCCAGTGAAAACTCTGGCTGACCTGGGGCGCCGTGGGCGGCTGCGGCCATTTGCGCGCGGCCAGGTGCTGCACCAGCATGCCGGTCTGCACCACAAACACCAGGAAAAACACCAGAAAAGCGCTTTTGCCCCCATAACCGGGAAAGTCCAGCAACAGCAGGGCCGGCACATGGCTGATGCCGTAGACGCAGACCATGATGCCCCACTGCAGCTTGGCGTTGCGCTCCAGAAAGCGCTGCGGGTCGTTAGCCAGTGCGCTGACCACCGGAATGGCGAGGAACACATACACCGGAATGAACACCGTCACCAAGTCGAAATGTTCGGTCATGACCAGCCAGAACTGCGCGGGCAGCACCACAAAAAACGCCAGCACCAGGCTGCGGTGGTCGCCGTGCCGCGTGGGCGAAAGCGTGATGAATTCACGCAGGGCGAAAAACGCCACGATCGCAAACAGCAGGGTGGCCACCGTTTCCCCCAGCGTCCAGCCGACCCAGAACACGCTGCACATGAGCCACGAGGTGTTGAGCAAGCTGCCCAGCTCCCGGATGTCCTGGGTGCGGACTTCGTTTTCGCCGTCGTCGCGCAGCGACATGACCACGGCCGCCACCGTGGCGGCGGTCAGCAGGCCAAAAACAATCACGAAGAGCAGGCCGACCTGGTGCGACGGGCTGAGGTTGCGCAAGAAGTTGCTCATCAGGAGTCCTTGAGCGCGATGACGGCCTGGCGCGCCCGAACCAGGAAGCCACTGCGGTCCTCGCCCGGCTCCAGCGCAAGGGGGGCCCCGAAGGTGACCGAGCACAGGATGGGCACGGGCACCACTTCGCCCTTGGGCATGACGCGCTGTACGTTGTTGATCCAGGCCGGCACCAGCACGACCTGGGGAAACTTCAGCGCCAGGTTGTAGAGCCCGGATTTGAAGGCTTGCGGCTCTTCCTGGTTGCCGCGAGTGCCTTCGGGAAACAGGATGATGGAGTCGCCGCTTTCCAGCGCGTCGATCAGTGGCTCCAGCGGGTCCTGGTCGCCGGTCTTGGCGCGGTCTACATAGATTGCGTTGAATACCGAGGTGGTGATCCACTGTTTGAAGGGCGTTTTGGTCCAGTAGTCTTTCGCGGCAATCGGGCGGGTGATGCTGCGCAGTTCCTGGGGCAGGGCGGCCCACATCAGCACCAGATCGGCATGGCTCTGGTGGTTTGCAAAATAGATGCGCTGCTCGGCTTTGGGCGGACAGCCTTGCCAGCGGGCTTGGGCGCCGGTCAGGGCGCGGATCAGGCCGAGTAAAAACAGGCTCATGGTTTTCGCGCGTATGTTCATGGCACCTCCACTCCACCCATGCGGGCCGCGATGGTGGATGCCCGCGACGCCAGGTAGCCCGAGCCGGGCCGTGTCTCGAAGTACCGGGGACGCGGCAGCATGACGGCCAGGCGCGCGGCTTCGTAGGCACTGAGTTTGGCTGCCGGCTTGCGGAAGTAGTGCTGGGCTGCGGCTTCGGCGCCGAACACGCCTTCGCCCCATTCGACGTTGTTGAGGTAAATCTCGAGAATGCGCTGCTTGCTCAGCAGGGCCTCGAGCAGCAGTGTCAGCACCAGCTCTTGGCCCTTGCGCATCAGGGTGCGCTCCCCCGAGAGAAACAGGTTCTTCGCGAGTTGCTGCGTGATGGTGGAGCCGCCTACAATTTTCGGCGGCCTGGCTGCAGGCCGGGTGCCCGCCGGGGCGGCGCGGCTGGACAGCTTGCCCGCCGCCTGCTCGGCCCGGGTGTTTTTCTCCCAGGCTTTTTCTAGCGCTTCCAGATCCACTCCCTCGTGTTCGACAAAGGTGGCGTCCTCAGACGCGATGACAGCGCGTTTGAGGTTGACGGACAGTTCGGCATATGGCACCCACTGCTGGCGCCATTTGAGTTCGCCCTTTTCGGTGGCCAGGCGCCAGGCTTCAGAGCGCTGGAAGGCCGTGGACTGAGGGTCGACCACCGCCATCAGCGCAATGCGGGTGACAAAATACAGTTGCACCGCCAGGCCCGCCAGCAGCACCAGCAGCACCCAGCGCAACACGGCTTTCATGCCGTGGCCTTCAGCTGCGCCTGCATTTCCTGCAGCACCTGCGCGGAAGGGGGGCGCACGCCGCGCCAGAACAGGAAAGACTCGGCCGCCTGCTCCACCAGCATGCCGAGGCCGTCGCGCGGGACGGCGCCATGGGCTCGTGCCCAGGCGGCGAAATCCTCTGCCGCTGCGCCGTACATCATGTCGTAAGCCAGCGCGCCGGGTTTGAGCAGGCGTGGTGCCAGCGCCAGCGCGGCGCCGCTCAGGCTGCTTGCCGTGGCATTGATGATCACATCAAAATCGGCCTCCAGCCCTTGCAGGTCGTGCGCAAGCAGCTCTGTTTTTTGTAGCAACTGTTGCAGCGAAGGATGGCTCGCATGGCGCGCCACCAGCTCGGCGGCGCGAGCCGGTGTGCGGTTGGCCACGACCAGCCGGCGCGGCCCGGCCGCCAGCAGCGGCCCCAGCACACCGGCTGCGGCGCCGCCAGCGCCCAGCAGCAGCAGGTCGCGCCCGGCCAGGCTGAGGCCTGCGTTGTTCTGGATGTCATTCACCAGTCCCAGGCCGTCGGTGTTGTCTGCCGCCACATGCCCGCCGTCGAACCTCAGGGTGTTGGCTGCCTGCGCCAGTTGCGCGCGTTCGGTGGCATTGGTGGCCAGCCGGAAAGCTTCGAATTTGAAGGGCACGGTCACGTTGCAGCCGCGCCCGCCGCCGTTTATCCACCGCTGCAGCGTGCCGGAAAAATCGTCCAGCGGCGCTAGCAGTTTGCTATAGGCCACGGCTTGCCCCGTCAGTTCGGCAAAACGCGCATGGATGGCAGGTGACTTGCTGTGTTCAACCGGATTGCCGAGGACGCAATAGTGATCCATAAATAGTGTGAACAGGACCTAGCGCTCGAGTTGTTTGGTTTCCAGCGTTTCATCGCGCGTGAACTTGAAGCGCGAGACCACCACGATCTGGTCGGCCTTGCGGCGCATGGCGTCGCTGAAGCGGTCAAACGGGCCGGTGCTGCGCGCAATGCTTTGCGCGCGCCGGTCCAGCGTCAGGTTGCCCGATGTCTCGGCCACTTCGGTGGCCAGGATGCGCCCGTCGAAGTTCACGGTGAGAATCATGGTGAGCTCGCCATACAGCTTCTTGCCGGCCATTTCCGGGAAGTTCACCGTGCCTTTCTCTTCAATTTTCCGGCGCAGTGTGTCGTAGTAGATCGCATACACCTCCTCGCGGGTGGCGGGGCTGATATAGCGCTTTTTGGGCCTGGCGTTTTCTTCGTTGATGCGGCGCTCGATCTCGGCCAGGATCTTGATCAGCTGCTTGCGCTTTTCCTCGCGATCGACATGGGCCGCGTCGGTGGACGGTACCTTGGGGTCGGGTGGTGGCATGGCAGCCAGCTGCTTCTTGAGCTGCGCCAGCAGCAGGGTTTGCTGCTCCTGCATGGCCTCGACCTTGCGCTGTGCGTCTTCGCTCGCATCACCCAGCTCGGTCAGCGCCGAGGGCGGCAGCGGGCTGGTGGCCCGGCCTTTTTCCGCCTCGCCGCCGCCGGCCAGCGAGGCCTGGGCAATGGCCTTGGCCTGGTCGGGCCGCTCATTGCTTTTGGCGTTGACGAGGATCACTTCCAGCGGGGTGTCCTGGAAAATGCGGTTGAAGCGTTCCGGATCGACAAAACGCACGGTCAGCAGGACCGCATGCACGGCGATGGAAACGCCCAGGGCGATTTGCAGGGTACTGGGTGACTTCACAGGACAGGATTATCGGGGCTAAGCCGCTGTCACGGGGGGCTGGTCGGCTGGTTCATTCAGATCGACGGCAATAGAGATCGGACCAGCGGCGATTTCCGATTCGTTGTCTTCTTCGTCCACCTGTTCGGCGGCAGCATCGTCCACCACCACGTCGAGGCGTTCGACCACGGTGCTGTTGATGTCAAGCGTGATTTCGTCGATTTCGCCAAGCCTGATGCGCACCTTGGCTCCACGCGGCAGGCCCTGGGCACCGGCGGCCGGCAGCACCAGCGGCAGGTCGTCGGCACGCACCAAGTTGTCCTTGAAGGCGGTCGCGGTCAGTTCGGTGACTTTGTTTTGCTGCAGGTACTTCAGGGTCCAGTAGCGCTCTATGCCGGCCTGAAAGCCGTTGTAGGCACTGTAGGCGCCGTCAAAGCCTGAAATGATAGAAAACAGTTCCGCATCCTTGGGCTTGAAGGGTGCCACCAGCGCAGCGGTGCGCCCATGTTTGACGCAGGTGATGATTTGCCACTGGTTGACCAGGTCGGTGTAGCGGCGCAGCGGCGAGGTGGCCCAGGCGTAACTTTTGACGCCAATGCCGGCGTGCGGCAGGGCCTTGGTGCCCATGCGTACCTTGACGCCCGGCAGTAGGCTGGCCTGGCTGCGGTAGATGCCGGGTACGCTGTGCGCGGCCAGCCACTCGCCCCAGGTGCTGTTGGCCAGGATCATGGCTTCAGCCACGATCAGGTCCAGCGGTGCACCGCGTTTGCGGATGCTGATGCTGACGGCTTCGTTGCCTTCGGGCTCCTTGCCCGAGAGGTTGTCCAGGCTGAAGTTGTAGTCGGGCCGGTTGAAGTTCTCCGGCTTGCCGCGCACCACTTCGCGCCCGGCCTTCAGGTGCAAGGCCAACCGGTGCAGGAAGGCGAGTTCCACGCCCCAGGCGATGCCGTCGGGGGGCGTGGTCTGCGCCGCTTCAAAAAAAGCCTCGGTGAACACGCTGTCCAGCTGGTCGTGGCGCAGGTTGGCTGCAATCGGCACCTGTTCCAGGCGCGTTGCCGTTTCGCGGATCTCCAGCGTGTTTTCATCGAGCGTGACATACAGGGAAAGCGCGGGGCAGTTGCGCCCCTCCTGCAGCGTGTAGCTTTGCACCACTTCGTCGGGCAGCATGGTCAGCTTGTAGCCCGGCATGTACACGGTGGACAGCCGCGCGCGCCCCACGGCGTCCACCGGGCTGCCCGGCAACACCGCGAGCCCCGGGGCGGCAATGTGGATGCCCAGCGTGACCGTGCCGCTGCCCAGCCCCTGCACCGACAGCGCGTCGTCGATCTCGGTAGTGCTGGAGTCGTCGATGGAAAACGCCCTGACGTCCGCAAGCGGCAGCTCGTCCGGAATCTTCGGCGCCTGCACGGACGGAAAACCGGTGCCTTTTGGAAAGTTCTCGAACAGAAAACGTTTCCAGTGGAACTGGTAGGGCGAGGCAATCGCGCCCGATTGCTGCAGCAGGTCCAGCGGCGCCTTGTGCGCGGAGCGCGAGGCCTCGACCACGGCCTTGTATTCGGGGCTGTTCTTGTCGGGCTTGAACAGGATTTTGTAGAGCTGCTCACGTACCGGTGCGGGGCACTGGCCCTGCACCAGTTCCTCGGCCCAGGCTGTGATCTGCGCGATCACCTGTTTCTTCTTCTCGATGGCGGCCAGCGCCTGCTGCAGGATCTCGGCCGGCGCTTTCCTGAAGCGGCCCTTGCCGGCGCGCCTGAAGTAATGCGGCGCCTCGAACAGGCGAAACAGCGCGGCGGCCTGTTGCTCGGTGGAAGCTGGTTTGGCTGGGTCGGCGCTGAAGTAGTCGCGCGCCAGATCGGCAAAACCAAAGTCTTCCTCACTTGCAAACTCCCACGCCAGGTCCAGCTCGATTTCCTGGCTCAGGGCCTGGGCGGCGCTTGTCAGCTGGGCGGGCGCGGGTTTCTCGAATTTCAGCAGTGCGTTGGCAGCCTTGACCTTGACCCGTTTTCCCGAGTCGAGCTCCACCTGCAGGGAGGTGTCGGCCTCGGACAAAATGCGGCCGGCCAAAAACTTGCCAGCCTCTTCAAACAATACAAACAAAACGGCATCCTTTAATTACTCCTGCTAGTGTAATCAGCCGGTCTCGGGCTGCCCTCAGACAGTCTCAGGAGAGTGCCAGGAAGTCCATCACTTCTGGCAGGTAGCGCTCGAAGTCGCTGATGGCGTGGTCGCCGCCTTCCAGCAACCTGATGTGGGCACCCGGGTAGCGACCGGTCATTTCGCACCAGTCCAGCACTTCGTCGCCTTTGGCGATGATGGCGAAGTAGTTTTCCGGTCGCGCGACAGGCCCGTGCGCCAGGGCCCGCAGTTCGTCCACAAAGCGCGGCTCGAAGAAAAAGTGTTCGCTGGGGTCATGCCAGGCGGTCTGCTCGCCGATGTAGCCGGCCAGGTCGCGTGCCGGGTTCACCGCCGGGTTAAGCAGCACGGCTTTGCAGGCGCAGGTTTCGGCAACATGCGTCGCGTAAAACCCGCC
This sequence comes from Polaromonas sp., assembly GCF_039930745.1. Classification (GTDB taxonomy): domain Bacteria; phylum Pseudomonadota; class Gammaproteobacteria; order Burkholderiales; family Burkholderiaceae_C; genus Polaromonas. The sequence goes on from NZ_JBDTTH010000008.1 coordinate 20,160, forward strand.
CAGCGACGAACCCATCACGGCCATCGTGGCGCGCGGCCATCCGGCCACGCCATTGGTCAACATTTGCATGGCCTCCTTGGGCGAAGGCGGCAGTTGCGGGCACCACCAGACCACCTCAGGATGGCGTTTTTGCATCCAGGCGGCGACCTGCCGGGCTTTGGCGGACTGGGGGGAGGAGCGGAAGCCGTGAAGGTAGAGAAGGTGGGTGGTGGGCATGGGGCGAATGGTAAATCTCTGGGAGCTGTGGAGATGATCGGGAAATTTATACAGTGAAAAACGGCATTTGCCCAATGGATTCGAGCGCAAGCAGCTATTAAATTAGTAGCATGTTGTGGGTCCGGCGCCTCTCAAAAAAACTCCGCCCGCTGCAAATTCAATACCGGCTCATACCAGGTCCATCAGACTTAAACCGGTATCGCCGTCGTCTCAAACACCTCCTTCAAACAGACAAAGGTCCGAATCTGCCTCACGCCGGGCAGGGCGATCAGTTGCGCCGCATGCAGTTCATTGAACGAGTCGATGCTCTGGATGCGCAGCTTGACGAAGTAGTCAAATTCGCCCGTCACCAGTTGCACTTCCAGGCAACCTGTCAGGCCGGCAACGGCTTTTTCAAAGGCGGCAAAGGAGTCGGTGGTCGAGCGGTCCAGCACCACGCCGATGATGACCAGCCCGTTGTAGCCCAGCGCACGCGGGTTCACCAGCGCCACGGTTTTCCGGATCAGCCCCACTTCCTTGAGCTTGGCGATGCGGCGCGAGCAGGCGGGCGGGCTGAGGTTGGTTTTTTCCGCCAGTTCGATGTTGGGCAGGGAGGCGTCCTGCTGCAGCAGCTTGAGCAGCTTGCGGTCTATCCGGTCGAGGGTGATTTCCATGGGTGCCTTGATTAAATATTTCACAAATATAAAAATTATCGAAATTAATTTCCAAAAATTCAAAAAAATGGATTTTTGAATGATATTTCATGAGGATTGTTTGCAATTAATTTCTGATGAGATTGGCTACGATTTGTTTACGACTGCACAAGACATTTCAGCCCACCATGCCCTCCTTTTTTGCGGCCATCACAGTCCACGCAATGGGGCTTACACCGGAACCACCCTCCATGCCACTCACGCTCAATCTCAAGAAGTTTCCCAGACACCCGCTGACCTTCGGCCCCTCGCCTATCCAGCCGCTCAAGCGCCTGAGCACCCACCTGGGCGGCAAGGTTGAGCTCTACGCCAAACGCGAGGACTGCAACAGCGGCCTGGCCTTCGGCGGCAACAAGACCCGCAAGCTCGAATACCTGATCCCCGAAGCCTTGGCGCAGGGTTGCGACACCCTGGTGTCCATAGGCGGCATCCAGTCCAACCAGACGCGCCAGGTCGCTGCCGTCGCGGCGCATCTGGGGATGAAGTGCGTTCTGGTGCAGGAAAACTGGGTGAACTATTCCGACGCGGTGTACGACCGCGTCGGCAACATCGAGATGTCACGCATCCTGGGCGCTGACGTGCGCCTGGATGCAGCCGGTTTTGATATCGGCATTCGCCCGAGCTGGGAGCAGGCCATGGACGACGTGCGCCAGGCCGGTGGCAAGCCCTTCCCCATTCCGGCCGGCTGCTCCGAACATCCTTATGGCGGCCTTGGCTTTGTCGGCTTTGCCGAGGAAGTGCGGGCACAGGAGGCCGAACTGGGCTTCAAGTTCGATTACATCGTTGTCTGCTCGGTCACCGGTAGCACGCAAGCCGGCATGGTGGTTGGTTTTGCCGCCGACGGCCGTGCCGACCGGGTGATCGGCATCGACGCTTCGGCCAAGCCTGTGCAAACGAAGGAGCAAATCCTGCGCATCGCAAAGAACACAGCCAGGCTGGTCGAGCTGGATCGCGACATCACCGCGAAAGACGTGGTGCTCGATACCCGCTACGGTGGGCCCGAATATGGCCTGCCGAGCGAAGGGACGCTGGAAGCCATTCGCCTGTGTGCCCGGCAGGAGGGCATGCTGACCGACCCGGTCTACGAGGGCAAATCCATGCACGGGATGATCGACATGGTGCGCCGCGGCGAGTTCGCCGAGGGGTCCCGGGTGCTGTATGCCCACCTGGGCGGCGTGCCTGCGCTCAATGCCTACAGCTTCCTGTTCCGCAACGGCTGACCTCTGCCTGTGCCGGGTTGCGTGGAAGTGATTCTGTGGGAAAACCACACCGATTCGATTGCCGGGAGAGCCGCGGGGAGCCTTGCGCCCGCACGGTCTCCGGGCAGCGGGTACTGAGTACGTCGCTGCCGACTAGTCGGTGAGGAGACATGCTCATTCTGGAGCGAGGGTCTGCTGGATACAGCGAGGCCTTCGCGCATGCCAACCGCGGCCCTCGGGCTGCCATTGAAACGGTGGACAACATGATGAAACTGAAACTCGCCAACCTTGCTGCAAACCTCGCTGTCTTCGCGGCAGTCCTGGCCGGGTTGGTGCCATGGAGTGGTGCGAGCGCACAAAGCTATCCGTCGAAGCCGATCCAGCTGGTCATTCCCTTTCCACCTGGCGGGGCGACCGACATTGTCGGCCGGCTTGTTGGCAGGAAGCTGGGCGAACACCTCGGCCAGCCTGTGGTGATTGAAAACAAGGCCGGCGCGGGCACCGTCGTCGGTGCCGCTTTTGTCGCCAAAGCACCGGCCGATGGCTACACGCTGCTGATCAGCTCGGGTTCCACCTTCACCGTGAACCCCGCGCTCAACCCCAAGCTGCCCTATGACCCGGTCAAGAGCTTCGAGCCGATCGGCCTTGCCGCGCGCGTCCCTCTTGTCCTGATTGCGAACCGCGAGGTGCCAGTCAACAACTTGACGCAGCTGGTCGCTGCCGTGCGCGGTGCGCCGGACAAGTACGTCTACGGTTCCTTTGGCAGCGGCACGACGGGCCACTTCGCGGGCGAGCTGATGTGGAGCGCCCTCGGTATCAAGCTGCTGCACATAGCCTACAAGGGCAGCGCGCCGGCCATGAGTGACCTGATCGGTGGCCAGATCCCTTTCACCATCGACACCGTGGCAGCGTCGTTGCCTCAGTTGAAGGCTGGCAAGATCAAGGCCATCGCCGTCGCGGGCCCTGCGCGTGCGACGCAGCTACCCGACGTGCCCACGGTGGCGGAAAGCGGCTTCCCGGGTTTTTCCGCCGACTCCTGGCTGGCGGTCGTCGCGCCGCGTGGTCTGCCAGCCGACGCGAAGACCAAGCTGCAAAAGGCACTGTCCAAAACCATGGCCGACCCCGAGATCCGCGACAAGCTCATCGCCAACGGGCTGCAACCCGCGTACGAGTCCGCTGCCGCGGTGACGGCGCGGATTGAAGACGAGTTGCCTCGCATGCGCGCCATGGCGCTGCGCGCGAACATCCGGGCGGAATGACCGTGGCAACTGATGGCAGCCTGGTCGCCCTGTCCGCCGTCGAACTCAGACGGCTGATCGGGGCCAAACAGCTCTCGCCAGTCGAGTTGCTCGAAGCCTGCATAGCTCGCATCGAGGCGGTGAACCCCTTCGTCAATGCCGTTACGGCCACCTGCTTCGAGCGCGCGCGCAGCGAAGCCCGGGCCGCCGAACGCGCCGTGCTGGAAGGCCGGCCGCTGGGCCTGCTGCACGGCCTGCCGATGGGCGTGAAAGACCTGGAGGCCACCGAGGGTCTGCTCACAACCCTGGGCTCGCCGCTGTATCGCGGCCATGTGCCCGCGGCCGACAATGTACTTGTGGCGCGGCTGCGCGCCGCCGGTGCGATTGTGGTCGGAAAGACCAACGTGCCCGAGCTCGGTGCCGGTGCGAACACCCGCAATGAGGTCTGGGGCGCAACCGGCAATCCCTTCGACCCGCGACTCAACGCGGGCGGTTCATCGGGAGGGTCGGCGGCGGCGCTGGCCTGCGACATGCTTCCGGTGTGCACGGGATCCGACACCGGTGGTTCGTTGCGCATTCCGGCGGCTTTGTGCGGTGTGGTGGGTTTCAGGCCTTCGCCGGGACTGGTACCGAGTTCGCGCAAGCTGCTGGGCTGGACGCCGATCTCGGTGGTGGGGCCGATGGGGCGTACCGTCGCAGACGCCTGTCTGCAACTGGCGGCTTCAGCCGGCGCCGCCGTGGATGACCCGCTCAGCTATCCGGTGGACCCGGCCGGTTTTCTGGATCCACCGGCTGTGGACCTCGGGGCCTTGCGTGTCGGCTGGACCGAGGACTTCGGCGCCTGCGACGTCGACGCGTCGATCCGCGGGACCTTTCGCCGGAAGATCGCTTCGATGAAGCATCTGTTCCGCAGTTGCGAAGAGGTGAGGTTCGAACTGGGCGATGTGCACCGCTGCTTTGACGTGCTGCGCGCCGAGGCTTTTGTTGCCGGCACACGCGATGCCTACGCGTGCGACCCCGCAAGTCTCGGCCCCAACACGCGGGCCAACTTCGAAATCGGTGCCGCGATGAGTTTGCTCGACTGCGCCTGGGCGCAGGCAGAACAAACACGCGTCCTCGCGCGGTTCAACGCCGCGATGGCCGACTACGACTTGATCCTCGCGCCGACCACGCCGGTATCGCCTTTCCCCTGGACGACGCTGTATGCCGACGCTGTAGACGGCAAGCCTCAAAGCAACTACTACCACTGGCTGGCTCTGACCTATGTGGTGACGCTGGCCACCTTGCCGGCGCTCAGCCTGCCTTGCGGACTCGACCACGCGGGCATGCCGTTCGGGCTGCAGCTGATCGGGCGCTTCCGCGCGGATCACCATGTGCTTGGCGCTGCGGCGGCCCTGGAGCAGGCCTTTGTCAGATCTGATGAGCTGCGGCGGCCACGTCCCGCACTCGACCGCCTGCGTTCCGTCGAGCCCGCTCTGACCTCGATCGTCACGGCGCCTCCCGTTCTTGGCGGTGGCGCTGGCGGTGCAACGGCCCCGACGTCGGCTGCCTGAACGGGGCACAAGGAATGGACCCGCCGGAGCTCTAGCCGCAGGGCAGGCTTTGCTGGAGGAACCCTGCAGCGAACCCGCCAGCACCCAGCTGGCAGATAATCCCATCTCATGTCTGCCGTTTTCGACAAACCTTCTCTTTTCCAGCGCGCTGCCCCGTTGTTCCGGGGCTTTGACGGCCCGTTGGCGTTTGCGGTTTTTCTGCTGGCCAGTGCGGGCCTGATGATCATGTATTCGTCAGGTTTCGACCATGGCACCCGCTTTGTCGACCATGGCCGCAACATGCTGATCGCCGGAGCCATCATGTTTGTGGTGGCGCAGATTCCGCCGCAGCGCCTGATGGCTTTTGCTGTGCCTTTGTATGTGGCCGGCGTGGCCTTGCTGGTGGCGGTGGCGATTTTCGGCGTTACCAAAAAGGGCGCCAAACGCTGGATCAACCTGGGCATCGTGATCCAGCCCAGCGAGATATTGAAAATTGCCATGCCGCTGATGCTGGCCTGGTGGTTCCAGAAGCGCGAGGGCCAGCTGCGGCCTTTCGATTTCCTGGTGGCCTGCCTGTTGCTGGTGGCGCCGGTGGGCCTGATCATGAAGCAGCCCGACCTGGGCACCTCGCTGCTGGTGCTGGCCGCGGGCCTGGCGGTGATTTTCTTCGCGGGACTGAGCTGGAAGCTGATTGCCCCGCCGGTATTGATCGGGCTGACCGGCATTTTCCTGGTGGTTTGGTTCGAGCCGCAGCTGTGTGCCGACGGCATGCGCTGGCCGGTGCTGCACGATTACCAGCAGCAGCGCATCTGCACGTTGCTCGATCCGACGCGCGACCCGCTGGGCAAGGGCTTTCACATTATTCAGGGCATGATCGCCATCGGCTCGGGAGGCGTGCTGGGCAAGGGTTTCATGCAGGGCACGCAAACCCATCTGGAATTCATTCCCGAGCGCACCACCGACTTCATTTTTGCCGCCTACTCCGAGGAGTTCGGGCTGCTGGGCAACCTGGCGCTGATCAGCGCCTTTGTTTTCCTGATTTTCCGCGGCCTGCTCATTGCGCTGGAAGCACCCACGCTGTTCGCACGGCTGCTGGCGGGCGCCATTACCATGATTTTTTTCACCTACGCCTTCGTCAACATGGGCATGGTCAGCGGCATTCTGCCGGTGGTGGGCGTGCCTCTGCCTTTCATCAGTTATGGCGGAACCGCCATGGTCACCCTCGGGCTGGCGGTCGGAATCCTGATGTCCATCTCCAAAGCCAAGCGGCTCGTGCAATCTTGACAGCAGAAAGCGTCGGAGGAGTCCAATTTCCCGCCGGGCCGCCCCCCTTGGGGGGCAGCGCATTACACGCAGTGAAAAGCGTGGGGGTCACAATCATCGGTGTCGGCAACATGGGCGGGGCCATGGCAGCGAACCTGCTGGCGCAGGGCTGGGCGGTACAGGTGTGCGACATGGACTCGGCCAAAGCTGCCGATTTGGAGAAAAAAGGGGCTTTGGCCCTTGCTGTACCAGCGCAGGCAGCTATAAATTCAGTAGCATTCATCGTTTGCGTGGTGGATACTGCACAGACTGACGAGGTGCTGTTTGGCGCGCAAGGCCTGGCCCGCATGCTGCAGTCGGGGCATACGGTGATGCTGTGCCCGACGATTTCTCCGCAGGATGTCGAATCTTTTGCGGCCCGGCTGGCTGCGCTGGGTGTCCACACCGTGGATGCGCCGATGTCGGGCGGGCCGGTGCGGGCGCGCGATGGCACGATGAGCCTGATGGTGGCTTGCGCCGCCGCGGTGTACGCGCAGCAGGCTGCCCTGCTGCAAGCCCTGTCCGACAAGCTGTTCCACATCAGCGAAACGCCCGGGGACGGCGCGCGCACCAAGCTGGTCAACAACCTGCTGGCCGGCATCAATCTCGTGGGTGCGGCCGAAGTGCTGGCAATGGCCGTGCGTCTGGGGCTGGACCCGGGGCGTACCCTGGACGTCATCGAGCAGTCCAGTGGCCAGAGCTGGATAGGGTCGGACCGCATGCACCGGGCCCTGGCAGGCGACTATGCGCCGCGCGCGCATGTGACTCTGCTCGAAAAAGACACTCGTTTGGCGGTTGAGGCGGCGCGCGCCGCCGGTTTTGAGGGCCCGCTGGGCGCGCGGGCCAGCCAGGTGTTTGCAGAGGCTCACAAGGCGGGGCTGGCTGGCCTGGATGACGCGGCGATTTTCAGGTATCTGGCCAGCCGATAAACCGGCACCACAGATGGCTGGCAAGGCGTGGCTGCCCCGCTTTTGGGTCAATCCGGTTCCGCTGTGCAGAAGCCTTCCTGCAAGGAGGTTGGGGGCAGACTGCCTACAATGAGCCCATGACCGTACTCAAATCCTCGTCTTCGTCTGCCCGCAAGCCAACACCCGCCTCCGCGTCTGCCAGTCGCCCCCATTCCGACGCGACATCGGAACGGCTAGCGATTGCGCAAAAGCTGCTGCTGGCTCCGTTCGGGTTGACCGAGGGGCATCTCAGCCGGGCTCTGGGTGAAATCACCTCTTATGGTGTCGATGACGCCGACCTCTATTTCCAATACACCCGCAGCGAAGGCTGGAGCCTGGAAGAAGGCATCGTCAAGACCGGGTCCTTCAGCATTGACCAAGGCGTGGGTGTGCGGGCGGTCAGCGGTGAAAAAACAGCGTTTGCCTATTCGGACGATATTTCGGAAGCTTCTTTGCTGGATGCTGCGCGCACTGTGCGCACCATTTCGGCAGTGACCCGCGTTGGCCGCGTCAAGGTGCCGGCGCGCAAGGTGGCGCCCAGCCGGTCGCTTTACCAGGACATGGACCCGATTTCCACGCTGGGCAGCACGGCCAAGGTCAAGCTGCTGGAACGCGTGGAAAAACTCGCCAAGGCCAGGGACCCACGTATCGTGCAGGTCATGGCCGGACTGGCCAGTGAATACGATGTGGTGATGGTCGCGCGCGCCGACGGCACGCTAGCTGCGGATGTACGGCCCCTGGTGCGCCTGTCGGTGACCGTGATTGCGGAGAAAAAAGTCGGCGGCGTGAGCCGGCGCGAGATGGGTTCGGGCGGCGGCGGCGGGCGTTTCGGCCTGGCCTATTTCGACGAGGCGCAGATCAACGAATACGTCAACGACGCGGTGAAGGCTGCCCTGTCCAACCTGGAAGCGCGCCCGGCACCGGCCGGCGAGATGACCGTGGTGCTTGGCCCCGGATGGCCCGGCATCCTGCTGCACGAGGCCATCGGCCACGGCCTGGAAGGTGACTTCAACCGCAAGGGGTCGAGCGCGTTCTCGGGCCGCATCGGCGAGCGCGTGGCCGCCAAGGGCGTCACCGTGCTCGACGATGGCACGATTGCCGACCGGCGCGGCTCCCTCAACGTCGATGACGAGGGCCATGCCAGCCAGCGCAATGTGCTAATCGAAGACGGCATTCTCAAAGGCTACATCCAGGACTCGCTCAACGCGCGCCTGTCCGGCGTCAAGCCCACCGGCAACGGCCGCCGCGAAAGTTATGCCCATGTGCCGATGCCGCGCATGACCAACACCTACATGCTGGGCGGTGACAAGGCGCCGGAGGAAATCGTCGCCAGCATCAAGAAAGGCCTATACGCCACCAACTTCGGCGGGGGGCAGGTAGACATCACTTCCGGCAAGTTTGTGTTCTCTGCGAGCGAGGCCTTCTGGGTGGAAAACGGCAAGATCCTGTATCCGGTCAAGGGCGCGACGATTGTCGGCAACGGCCCGGATGCGCTGACCCGCGTCACCATGATCGCCAATGACATGCAGCTCGACAGTGGCGTGGGCACCTGCGGCAAGGAAGGCCAGAGCGTGCCGGTGGGTGTCGGCCAGCCGACCTTGCGCATTGACGGGCTGACGGTGGGCGGCACGGCCTGACACCTTTGCGGAGCTGTCCATGAGTGACCCGCCCAACTCGGCATTGCCGATCAACCCCTCCACACAGCTTCCCAGCATCCAGAGTTTTGGCGAACTCAGCCATTTTCTGCGTTCGGCGATGGCCGACGAGGAGTCGCTGCAACTAGCCGACGGCATGGGCGGCCTGGCGGCAAGCATCGAAGCTGTGCTCTCCGGCCTCAGGCGCGCTGCCGACCCCGCGGCGCAGGCGCCCGCACTGATGGACCTGATGACCATCCTGCGTGAACATCGCGCGCTGGTGATTGCGCTGTCGCCCGCCTGGCGCGGCCTCTACGAATACGCCTCCTACCTGGCTGCATTGAACAACTTTCGGGTGCTGATTGGCGAGTGGCTGCTCGCGGCGACGCCGAAAGCTCCATCGAGCCAGATCAGGGCCATCAGTTTTGAAGACTTCGAACTGGTGGGCTGGCGCACGCTGGGTGAAGGCATGCTGCTGATCGACATGTACGAGCAGCTTGCCGGCAGGGAAGCGGGCGACTCCACCGCTGCGCCGTTCGACGAAGTGCGGGCGGCGCGGGCCAGAACCTGGTGGGAACGCTTGCGCGGCTGAGGACAGAGCCCCCACGGTCGCTCACTTCGAGCCTGCGGCGGCTCCCTGCCCCTTGCACTTGGAAAGGGGCCGCTGCGCCTGCGGACTGGCAAAGCCAGATCCGCGGCCCCTGCTTGTAAGGGGAAATTCCCCCGCTGCCGCTGGAAACCGTTCTTCCTGAGCCTGTCGAAGGATGCCCCGAGAGGGCGGCTCACTGCGAGGACGCGCCAGCCAAATAGGGCCGTGCGCCGGCTGTGCTACATTCCAGTCCATGTCAGCCGCGAAATTTTATTTTGCTTACTTTTGGTTCTCAAGCGCCTCCGGCGGTAGAGAGATCCTCGCGTAGGCTGACAGGTACGCAACAGATTCTTGAAAACCGCCGGGTCCCCGGCGGTTTTTTTTTGCCTCCTCCATTTGCCGAATCGATTCTTGAACGTTCTTAAAGGAAGCCAGCCATGAATGCCAAAGCCACCCCAGCCAGCGATGCCTGGTATGCGAGTCCTGTCGATAAAACCAGCCAGACAGACGACGAACGCATCAAGGACATCACTGTGTTACCCCCGCCCGAGCATTTGATTCGTTTCTTTCCGATCAGCGGCACCGCCGTGGAGTCGCTGATCACCCGGACGCGAGGCAACGTGCACCGCATCATGGCGGGCAAGGACGACCGCCTCCTCGTGGTGATCGGCCCGTGTTCCATCCATGACCCGGCTGCTGCGCTCGAATATGCGCGCCGCCTGGCCGTGCAGCGCGAAAAGTATGCGGGTACGCTGGAAATCGTGATGCGTGTTTACTTTGAAAAACCACGCACCACGGTGGGCTGGAAAGGCCTGATCAACGATCCTTACCTGGATGAAAGCTACCGCATCGACGAAGGCCTGCGCATCGCGCGGCAGCTCCTCATTGACATCAACCGCCTGGGCCTGCCAGCGGGCAGCGAGTTTCTTGACGTGATTTCGCCGCAGTACATCGGTGACCTGATTGCCTGGGGCGCCATTGGCGCGCGCACCACCGAGAGCCAGGTACACCGGGAACTGGCGTCCGGCCTGTCGGCACCCATTGGCTTCAAAAACGGGACCGACGGCAACATCCGCATCGCCACCGACGCGATCCAGGCCGCCGCGCGTGGTCATCACTTTTTGTCGGTGCACAAGAACGGCCAGGTGGCGATCGTGCAAACCAACGGCAACAAGGACTGCCATGTGATCCTGCGCGGCGGTAAGGCGCCCAACTACGATGCGGCCAGTGTCGGCGCAGCCTGCAAGGACCTGGAAGCGGCCAAACTGCCCGCCACACTGATGGTCGATTGCAGCCACGCTAACAGCTCCAAGCAGCATGAAAAGCAGTTGGACGTGGCACGCGACATCGCCGCCCAGGTTGGCGGCGGCTCGCAACAGGTATTCGGCCTGATGGTGGAAAGCCATCTGCAGCCGGGAGCCCAGAAATTCACGCCGGGCAAGGACGATGCAAAGAAACTGGAATATGGCAAAAGCATCACGGATGCCTGCCTGAGCTGGGATGATTCGCTGAAACTGCTGGATGTGTTGTCGGAGGCGGTGAAGCTGCGGCGCAACGCTTGATGCTTGCTCCCCCATTCAGGGGATGGTTTGCTAAGCAATTGGTGTTAAATTGTTAGCCTGCCGTTACATGTCGAACGGAGTCACTGCGCTTTCCGCTTCTGAAAACCAGAGCAGTCGATCAATGAAAACATCATGTCTTTTGAGCAACCTGTTCTCTGGTTAGGTCTGGCCGGGTTCACACCCGAGCAGCGCGATCAGCTCTCTTCACTGCTGACCCTGATGCCCAAGGGGGGGCCGTCCTGGCGCGTCGGTGCATTCGCTGAAGCCGACGGCTGGTTGGTCGCCGGCGAAAAGTGCCGGCTGGTTGGCGCTGACACCCTGAAAATCCTGGCCGGCTTGCCGACCGAACGGGCCGTGCAACTTGACCTGGACGAGGTAGACCGGCCGATTGCCTTTGCGCTGCCGCTGGCCTCCAGTGATTTCGATCCCAAGCACACCTTCGACCTGAACTCGGCGGCCAGCCTCCACAAGGCCCTGCAGCAATTTGAAAGCTGGCTGCGGCCCCTGCGTTCACAGTTTGTACTGGGGGGGCAACTGATCGCGCGTGAAAGCGAACTGCTGCCTGGCATTTACCACGTCAGCCAGAAAGGCACGCTGCTCGCGGTGATGGATTTTCGCGAATGGCGCATCGGGATTTCACGCCGTGCCGATCCCGTCGATTTTGAGCAGGCCCACTGGGACCGGCGCCCGCTGGAGGCGCATGATATTCCCTCGCATTTTTTGCGCAGCAGCCTGACGCAGCTGCGCTGGATTTATGCACAACGTACCGAGCGCGATGTGCTGCCCCCCCGGTATCGCAGCAGGCCGCTCTATTTTCGCCACGCGCCAGCTGTGCCCACGCGCTGGCTCAGAGACTCGCAGTTGCTGCTCCTGCGCGAGCTGTCGGTCGAAGGCGGGGATTTTGACGCCCTGCAGCGCCGCACCGGGCTGACCCCTGGCCAGTTGACACGGGACCTGGCCAGCCTGTATTTCGCCGGTTCAGTCACCACGACGCCGGACAAGGCCGGCACTTCCGCATTTTCTGTTGGCGAGGACAGCCTGCCCGGTAAAACGCATAACGGGCTGACCCTGGCTGCGGCTGTGGCGCAGCTCCCTGGTGCGGTACCAAGGCGGGATTTGACCGCACCGGCGCAGCTGGGCCGCAAATAGGCTGCGTGTTGTCCCGGGGGGTCCTGGGCGGGTGCGCGGGTTTTAGCGGATTGCCCCTTGGGGCTGCGGCGTTCATGCTGGAGCCTCCCGCTTTTCTTCGATACCGAGGCAGCCATGCGCAGCGAAGTCACCGTTACCTTCAAAAACAGCCCGCCCCTGCGGGTGGACCTCAATGAAGTGCAACCCATGCCGCACGATGCGGCCAGGGCTTGGCTCGATGAGCAGTTCACGCGGATGGACTGCGAGCCCCTGCGGCCTACCGGCAAGTTGCTGATGGCTGACAAGGTGCTGGTGGTAGCCCAAGCCGCAGGTCCCGCGCAGTTTGCCGACGCCGCCTGGGCCCAAGCCTTTGCGCGCGCCGCCAGCGCCTCGCTGGCCAAGCCGGTGATTCACATTGATGTGCAGGCCATGGCGATCAGTTACTAGTCTCTTTATTCCATTTCTAAATCATTCGTGAACGCGAAGGCGAAGCGACGACAGCACAGACGTACGGCTAGCGAAGCGACAAAGTGCACGGATGATTTGGGAATGGAATTAGAGCCATTTTGGCACTTGGCCCTTTAAGCACGGGCGAAACAAGCTATCAAAAGCGTAGCAAATTATCCCGCACGCAGCGCGTCCAGCAGCCGGGCGTGAATGCCGCCAAAGCCGCCGTTGCTCATGCACAGCAAATGGTCGCCGGGTCTGGCCGCCGCCTTGACCTGGGTTACCAACTGCTCGATGTTGTCCGCTACCTGCGCGCTCTCACCCATGGGCGCCAGCGCGGCACGGGCGTCCCAGCCGAGTCCGCCGGCGTGGCAGAACGCCAGGTCGGCCTGCTCCAGGCTCCATGGAAGCTGGGCCGTCATGGTTCCCAGCTTCATGGTATTGCTGCGCGGCTCGAAGATGGCCAGGATGCGCTGGTCGCCGCCCTGGCTGTCCAGCTGGCGCCGCAGGCCATCGATGGTGGTGTGGATGGCCGTCGGGTGGTGCGCAAAGTCGTCGTAGACAGTGATGTTGCCACCAGCGCGTGCCACCTTGCCGCGCACCTCCATGCGGCGCCTGACGTTCTCGAAGCTGCCCAAGGCGTCTGCGGCGGCTTGCGGCGCCACACCCACATGTTCGGCAGCGGCCATGGCGGCCAGCGCGTTGAGTTGGTTGTGCACGCCGCTGATGGCCCACTCGACACGGGCGACTTTCCGGCCGTCCTTGAACACGTCGAAAGCTGCCGGTTCGCCCTGGGCTGAAAATCCTTCAGCCAAAGGACCTCCGAAGAGTACACGCTCACTCCAGCAACCCTGGGCGAGCACACGGGCCAAGCTCTCTTCGCGGGCGTTGACCACCAGTCGGCCCGAGCCGGGCACCGTTCGCACCAAGTGATGAAACTGGCGCTCGATGGCGGTCAGATCGTCAAAAATATCGGCGTGGTCGAACTCAAGGTTGTTCAGGATGGCGGTGCGCGGCCGGTAGTGAACAAACTTGCTGCGCTTGTCAAAAAATGCGGTGTCGTACTCGTCGGCCTCGATCACAAAGGTGTTGCCGGTGCCCAGCCGGGCTGACACGCCGAAATTAAGCGGCACGCCGCCGACCAGAAAGCCCGGCTGCAGGCCGGAACATTCCAGAATCCAGGCCAGCATGGCCGTCGTGGTGGTTTTGCCGTGGGTGCCGGCCACGGCCAGCACATGGCGCGGGCCGGTGGAGTGGTGTGTCGGATGGTGCAGCACATGGCCCGACAGCCATTGGGGGCCGCTGGTGTAGGGCACGCCGGCATCAAGAATGGCTTCCATCAATGGGTACCGGGGTTTGCCGCTGGCGTCATGCGCGCGCGAGACCACATTGCCGACTACAAACACATCAGGCTGAAAAGCCAGTTGGTCGGCGCCATAACCTTCAATGAGTTCAATACCCAATGCACGCAACTGGTCGCTCATAGGCGGATACACGCCTGTGTCGCAACCGGTCACCTTGTGCCCGGCCTCGCGGGCCAGCGCAGCCAGGCCGCCCATGAAGGTGCCGCAAATCCCGAGGATGTGTATATGCATGCAGGGTATTTTAGGAGGCAAGACGGCGGCCCTGCCGCGGTCTGCCATTTTCGCGGAGGTTGACCAAAAGTATGGTAAAAAAGGCCTCCAGCCCTTATGAGACAAGCGCCGTCAGCTATTAATTCGATAGTAATCGGGCCGGGGCTGAAGCGGCCTGGCTACCGTTTGCAACTTTGGTGGCCGCGGCCGAGTCCATCCCTGCTGAGTCAACCCGTCACCTTCCCCGAGAAATACCATGAGCCCGCATACCCTGAAACTCGAAATCGCCGCTACCGCTGCTGCGCTTGTCGTCGAGGAAGGGTTGGAATACGGCCCCGCCAAGCGCCGCGCCGTCAAGCAAATGGATTTGCCTGGCCGCAGCGAGCTGCCCGGCAACGACGAGGTGGAAGATGCGGTGCGCGAATACATCGCCCTGTTTTGCGCCAATACGCAGCCAGCGGAACTGGCCGCGCTGCGCGAACTGGCCCTGACGTGGATGGAGCGCATGGTCGCCTTCCGCCCCTACCTCGGCGGCGCGGTCTGGCACGGTACGGCGACACGGCTCTCCGATATTTATATCCAGCTCTTTTGCGACGACCCCAAATCCGCAGAAATCGCGCTGATTGAGCACCGGGTCGATTACGAACCGCGTACGGTGACCGGGTTTACCGGCGACAGTGTGGAAGCCCTCAGTGTGCGCAGCCTGTGCAAGCCGCTGCAGGAAACCGTGGGCGTGCACCTGATGATTTACGACCACGACCACCTGCGCGGTGCCTTGCGCCCGGATGCCAAAGGGCGCAAGCCGCGCGGGGACTTGGCGGACGTGCAAAAATTGCTGATGACCGGCCCGGAGTCCTCCCCGTGAAACGCAGACCGCTGATGCTCGGCGGCGTGGCTGCCGCGGCCGGGCTGGCTGGCGTCGGGGTGGCTTGGTGGCAGGCTTCCTCGCACAACTACGCCGAGGGGCCGGAAGCCGTCCCCGGCGCCTTTCTGGCGCAAACCTTCGAGACGCCTGACGGCGCAAAACTGGCGCTGGCCAGTTTTTCCGGTAAACCCCTGTTGGTCAACTTCTGGGCCACTTGGTGTCCACCCTGTATCGAGGAACTGCCGCTACTTGATCGTTTTTATCAAGCAAATCAGTCTAAAAGCTGGCAAGTTTTGGGATTGGCTGTTGATCAAGCACCGGCGGTGCGCACCTGGCTGCAGCGCCAGCCTCTGAGTTTTCCGGTGGCCATGGCCGGCTTCGCGGGGACAGAACTCAGCAAATCCCTGGGCAATCTGTCGGGAGGGTTGCCGTTCACCGTCGTGTTTGGCGCGTCGGGGCAATTGCTGCACCGCAGGAGCGGCAAGGTTTCCACCGAAGACTTGGCCCAGTGGGCTCTGCTGGCCTGACTTGGGCCAGCTTCCTGAACTCTTGTAAGCGGCCGGAACTGGGGTAAAGTTCGCTCTTGCCCGGCGCTGGCCGGGAAGGAGGAGCGTGATGAGCATACTGGTAATCCATGGGCCTAATCTGAATTTGCTGGGTACAAGAGAGCCACAAATTTATGGATCGACAACTTTGGATCAAATTAATGAAGATTTGGTCAAGTTCGCCGCAGATCGAGGTGTTTTACTCCAAACTTTTCAGAGTAACCACGAGGGAGCGCTGGTGGACCGGATCCAGCAGGCGCGTGTGGACGGAACACAATTCATCATCATCAACCCGGCAGCCTTTACCCACACCAGTGTGGCGATTCGCGATGCGATCGCCGGTATCGCCCTGCCATTCATTGAGGTGCATTTGTCGAACGTTCACCGGCGTGAAGCTTTTCGCCACCACTCCTACTTCTCTGATCTGGCCGAAGCCGTGATGGCCGGCTTTGGTCCGGCCGGGTACCGCTATGCGGTAGACTTCGCCCTTTCCCGTCTGGCCAAAACAGCCTGAATTAATAAAACTACTGATTTTTAGACGCTGAAAGGTGTACAAAGCAGAGTTTAGGCGCAAATGAACGCCTGGCCCGCCTGTCATCCTGCCGGCAAGAATGAATGTCAGAGGTGTGCCGTTTGAGCAACCACCGTCGTTGGAGAAACCATGGATCTAAGAAAACTCAAGACACTGATTGACCTCGTTTCCGAGTCCAATGTGTCTGAACTGGAAATCACCGAGGCTGAAGGCAAGGTACGCATTGTCAAATCGGGCGGTACACCCATGGTGATGCAGGCGCCCATGGCGCCTGCGCCGGCGGCCGGTCCCGCCGCTGCACCGGCAGCACCAGTGGAAGCAGCACCTGCCGCACCCGCAGGCCATGCGGTCAAGTCTCCGATGGTGGGCACGTTCTATCGTTCCTCCAGCCCCGGCGCCAAAGCGTATGTGGAAGTGGGCAGCCAGGTCAAGGAAGGCGAAACCATCTGCATCATCGAGGCGATGAAAATCCTCAATGAAATCGAAGCCGACAAATCCGGCACCGTTACCCGCATCCTGTGCGAGAACGGCCAGGCGGTGGAATACGGACAACCACTCTTCATGATCGAGTGATCGCCGCATGTTCAAAAAGATACTGATCGCCAACCGCGGCGAAATCGCCCTGCGTATCCAGCGCGCCTGCCGGGAACTCGGCGTCAAGGCTGTGATGGTTTATTCGGAAGCCGACCGCGAGGCCAAGTACATCAAGCTGGCCGACGAGTCGGTCTGCATCGGCCCGGCGCCTTCGGCGCTGAGTTACCTCAACATGCCGGCCATTATTTCGGCAGCCGAGGTGACGGATGCCGAGGCGATCCACCCCGGTTACGGTTTCCTGAGCGAAAACGCCGACTTTGCCGAGCGCGTGGAGAAAAGCGGTTTCAAGTTCATCGGCCCGACGCCGGAATCGATCCGCATCATGGGCGACAAGGTCTCGGCCAAGCAGACCATGATCAAGGCCGGCGTGCCCTGCGTGCCCGGCTCGGAAGGCGCTTTGCCCGATGACGCGGCAGTGATCAAGCGCACCGCCAAGCAGGTGGGCTACCCGGTGATCATCAAGGCAGCCGGCGGCGGCGGGGGGCGCGGCATGCGGGTGGTGCACACCGAGGCGGCGCTGCTCCACGCGGTGCAGACCACCAAGGCCGAAGCGGGCGCTGCCTTTGGCAATCCCGAGGTCTACATGGAAAAATTCCTGCAGAACCCGCGCCATATTGAAATCCAGATCCTGGCCGACCAGCACAAAAATGCCGTCTGGCTCGGTGAGCGTGACTGCTCCATGCAGCGGCGTCACCAGAAAGTCATCGAAGAGGCGCCAGCCCCCGGCATTCCGCGCAAGCTGATCGAACGCATTGGCGAGCGCTGCGTGGCGGCCGTCAAGAAGATTGGTTACCGCGGCGCCGGCACCTTCGAGTTCCTGTATGAAAATGGCGAGTTCTACTTTATCGAAATGAACACGCGGGTCCAGGTCGAGCACCCCGTGACCGAGTGGGTCACTGGTGTAGACATCGTGAGAACGCAGATTGAGGTGGCGGCCGGTGAAAAACTGCCGTTCACCCAGCGCCAGATCGGAATCAAGGGGCACGCCATCGAGTGCCGCATCAACGCGGAAGACCCCTACAAGTTTGTTCCCTCTCCTGGCCGCATCACCACCTGGCACACGCCGGGCGGGCCGGGCGTGCGGGTGGATTCGCACATCTACGCCAACTACTTTGTGCCGCCCAACTACGACTCGATGATTGGCAAGATCATTGTTCATGGCGACACGCGTGAACAGGCGCTTGCCCGCATGCGCACGGCGCTGGCCGAAACCGTGGTCGAGGGCATCAATACCAACATTGCCTTGCATCGCGAGTTGATGGTGGATGCCAAGTTCATGGATGGCGGCACCAATATCCATTACCTTGAAGAGTGGCTTTCCCAGCGGGACCGTTGATGTGGCCCCCACGGTCGCGCACTGCGTGTCGCTCCCTGCCCCCCGAGGGGGCCGTTGCGCCTGCGGCCCGGCAAAGCCGGTTCCGCGGCCCCTGCTTGAACGGATCGCGGCGGACGTGCTGCATAAGTAATGTTTGAACTGATCCTTTTGGCCCCTGTTGCGCAGGTTGAAACCCTCAGCGATGCGCTGGATGCGCTCGACGCGCTCAGCGTGTCCGTCGAAGACGCAGATGCCCAGACGCCGGCCGAGCAGGCACTGTTCGGCGAGCCCGGCATGCCGCCGCCGAAAGCGGGTTGGGAGCGCTCTCGCGTGGTGTCGCTTTTTTCGGATGAGGCCGGTGCGCGTGACGCAGCCGCCGTGCTGGCCGCGCAGGACTTTTTTGCCGGCTGCCAGTTGGTGGCCATTCAGACGGTCCCCGAGCAGGATTGGGTGCGGCTTACACAGTCGCAGTTTGCGCCGGTGGAAATCACTCCCGAATTCTGGATCGTGCCGAGCTGGCACGAGCCGCCTGGGCAGGCGCAGCAGGTGATCCGTCTGGATCCGGGCCTGGCCTTCGGCACGGGCACACATCCCACCACACGCATGTGCTTGCGCTGGATCGCCTCGTCTTCTGCACCGCTGGGGCGCGTGCTTGACTACGGCTGTGGCTCCGGCATTCTTGCCATTGGGGCTGCCAAATTTGGCGCTGCAAGCATTGACGCGGTGGATATTGACGAAGCGGCCGTGCAGTCCACGCGGGCCAATGCCGAAGCCAACCATGTCACCTTGAATGCCGGCTTGCCCGACAAGGCCGAAGGCAGTTACCAGACCGTGCTGGCGAACATTCTGGCCACGCCGCTCAAGGTGCTGGCACCTTTGCTGTGCGCACACGTGGCTCCCGGCGGTGCGCTGGTGCTTGCCGGCATTCTGGAGCGACAGGCAGACGAGCTCAAGCTCGCGTATGCACCTTACTGCCAGCTACAGGTGGCTGACCAGGAAGAGGGCTGGATTCTGATGACGGCCAGGTTCTGACCGGGTCGTCGTGCCGCGCAGCCCCCGTACAATACGGCACTAAATGAGCCTGATTACGCGCTGTTCCACCTGCGGCACGATGTTCAAAGTCGTGGCTGATCAACTCAAGATTTCTCAGGGCTGGGTGCGTTGCGGGCATTGCGCCGAAGTTTTCGACGCCGCCGCCAATCTGCAGCCCTACGTGTCCCCGGCATCGGCTTCCAGTGCCGTTGCCGCCTCGCAGGCCGTTCAGGAGAAAACCGAAAGCGCTGCGTCCGTGGCTCCCATGCTGGTGGCGGCTTCCGCAGACCCTGAAACAGTCGAGCCAGTGGTCCTGCAGGAAGAAGAGCTTCCCGCTGCCACAGATGTTTCCCTGCCGGAGGTCCAGGTCTCTCCCTCGCCCGACCTTGCCGCTGATGTATTTGCATTTTCGGTGAGTCCGGAGCCGTCCGATTTTTCCGGGGATGTGCCTCCAACGGCGCGAACAATGCGCACGGAAAGCGCCTTTGGCGAGTCGGAAGCACCTGAACCCGACCGTACCCACGAAGTATCGTTTGTGCGCCAGGCCAGGCGCCATGCATTCTGGCGCCGGCCCGCACTGCGCTGGGCACTCGCTATGGCCGCATGTGTGCTGCTGGCCGCCTTGCTGCTGCAGGTCGCCCTGTTTCAAAGAAATGCGCTGGCCGTGTCGCAGCCGTGGCTCAGCCCGGGCCTGCATACGCTGTGTGCCTACCTGCGTTGCGAGATCAGGCCGCCGCAACAGATTGAGTCGGTGGTGATCGAGAGTTCTTCCTTCAACAAGCTGGCTGCAGATGCCTACCGGCTCAAGGTGGTGATCAGGAATGCGGGTGCCATGGCACTGGCCCTGCCTTCCCTGGAGCTGACCTTGACCGATACCCAGGACCAGGCGCAGCTGCGGCGTGTGCTGACCCCCGCGGAACTCGGTGCAACGAGCCCCACGCTGACAGCGGGCGCCGAATTTTCAGGGATGGTCGCTATCAGCGTTTCGAAACCTCCGCCCGAGGCCGGCACCTCCCCGGCCTCTGCAACACTCCCATCCGGTCCGCTGCGTATTGCCGGTTACCGCGTCCTTGCTTTTTATCCCTGACTGAACTGAGATACCCATGTCTGCTGTAATTTGTGGTTCCCTGGCCTTCGACACCATCATGACTTTCGAGGGGCGTTTTGCCGAGCAGATCCTGCCCGACCAACTGCACATCCTCAATGTGTCTTTCCTGGTGCCGGCCCTGCGCCGGGAGTTTGGTGGCTGCGCCGGCAATATTGCCTACAGCCTGCAGCAACTCGGTGGTACCCCTCTGCCCATGGCAACCGTCGGCAGCGATGGCGCCGAGTATGTGGCACGCCTGAACACGCTGGGCATCAGCACCGAATTTGTCCGCGAGGTTGGCGACACCTATACGGCCCAGGCCATGATCATGACGGACCGCGACAACAACCAGATCACCGCTTTCCACCCGGGTGCCATGGGGCAGGCGCACACGACGAAAATCGCGGCGCGGGCCGACATCGGCATCGGCATCATCTCTCCCGACGGACGTGACGCGATGCTGCAGCATGCTGAACAGTTCAAGGCGGCCGGCATTCCTTTTGTGTTTGATCCCGGTCAGGGTCTGCCAATGTTCGACGGCAAGGAATTGGCTCATTTTGTCGAGCTGGCGACCTGGGTGACGGTCAACGACTACGAGGCGAAGCTGCTTTGCGACCGGACCGGCCTGTCCTGTGCCGAGATTTCCCTGCAGGTGCAGGGCCTGGTGGTGACACTGGGTGCACATGGCTGCGAAGTCTGGATCGCCGGCGAGAAAACGCTGGTGCCGCCGGTGGCGGCCAAGGAAGTGGTGGACCCCACGGGATGCGGGGATGCTTTTCGGGGCGCCTTGTTGTTCGGTCTGGAGAAGGGCTGGCCCTTGGCGCGCTGCGCCGAGCTGGGCAACCGTGTTGGCGCCCACAAGATAGCCTACCGGGGTGGCCAGAACTATACGTTGGCTTCTGCTCAAACAGGCTTCTAGCCCATTTCTGACGGTGGTTGGATGCTATTCATTTGATAGCAATCTGATTATGGTGCTACCTCAAAACTCTTTCAGCCAAAGAAAAAGCCCGGCATCTTGCGATGTCGGGCTCCAAGCAAAAGTGCCTGACTGATTACGGCTTGCTGGCTGTTGGAAACGGCCAGGCAGCTTGCGGGTTCAGAGTAGTCTGAGCCGCAGGGGCAGCCGGTGCAGCAGGTGCTTTGGCAGCGGGTTTTTTCGCGGCTTTCTTCGCAGCGGGCTTTTTCGCTGCTTTCTTGGCTGCTGGCTTTTTGGCAGCGGCTTTCTTCGCAGCAGCTTTCTTCGCTGGCGCTTTTTTCGCTACTTTTTTCGCCGCAGGCTTTTTAGCTGCTGCTTTTTTCGCAGCTGGCTTTTTGGCCGCTACTTTTTTCGCCGGGGCTTTTTTCGCTGGCGCTTTTTTCGCAGGAGCTTTTTTAGCTGCTGCTTTTTTCGCTGGCGCTTTTTTGGCCGGGGCTTTCTTTGCTGCTACTTTTTTAGCAGGCGCTTTTTTCGCCGCTACTTTTTTAGCAGGGGCTTTCTTCGGAGCAGCTTTTTTAGCCGCAGATTTTTTCGCAGTTGCCATAGTTTTCTCCTTGATCACATTGCAAAGAGCACTTCACGTTTGGAGTACGCGAAGCGATTCACGGCGTTGGGCTGTCGGCGAACCGAGCCCAGCGCCGCGAACAGGGGAGCAAAGCCCAGCGCGCACTCTTCGGTGGCGTCGCTGGTCATTGCAAGTCTGGAAATCATTGTTGTGCCTGTTGTTGTCTCTTCAATCCCAGGACAGAGCACCACCGGACTGGTACTCGATCACACGGGTTTCGAAAAAGTTGCGTTCCTTTTTCAGGTCAATCATTTCACTCATCCATGGAAACGGGTTCTCCTCATTGGGGAACAGCGTTTCCAGGCCAATTTGCGTGGCCCGGCGGTTGGCAATGTAGCGCAGGTAACCTTTGAACATGGACGCATTGAGGCCGAGAACACCGCGCGGCATGGTGTCTTCCGCGTAACGGTATTCCAGCTCTACTGCCTTCATGAACAGGGCCTTGATCTCAGCCTTGAACTCGGCGGTCCACAGCAGTGGATTTTCCAGCTTGAGCTGGTTGATCAGGTCGATGCCGAAGTTGCAGTGCATGGACTCGTCGCGCAGGATGTACTGGTATTGCTCGGCCGCGCCGGTCATCTTGTTCTGCCGTCCCAGCGCCAGAATCTGCGTGAAGCCGACATAGAAGAACAGGCCCTCCATCAGGCAGGCAAACACGATCAGCGACTTGAGCAGGGTCTGGTCGGCCTCGGGCGTGCCGGTCTTGAAGCTGGGGTCGGAAATCGCTTCAATGAAGGGAATCAGGAACTGGTCCTTGTCCTTGATCGACTGCACTTCGTTGTAGGCGTTGAAGATTTCGCCTTCGTCCAGGCCCAGGGATTCGGTGATGTACTGGTAGGCGTGGGTGTGGATGGCTTCTTCGAAGGCCTGGCGCAACAGGAACTGGCGGCACTCGGGCGCCGTGATGTGGCGGTAGGTGCCCAGCACGATGTTGTTGGCGGCCAGCGAATCGGCGGTGACGAAGAAACCGAGGTTGCGCTTGACGATGCGGCGCTCGTCTTCGGTCAGGCCGTTCGGGTCTTTCCAGGTCGCGATGTCGCGCGACATGTTGATCTCCTGCGGCATCCAGTGGTTGGCGCAGGTGGCGAGGTACTTCTCCCACGCCCACTTGTACTTGAACGGGACCAGCTGGTTGACGTCGGTCTGGCCGTTGATGATGCGTTTGTCAGCGGCCTTGACGCGATGAGCTGTCGGGGCAACGACTGCTGGTGCTGCACGAGTGCCTGAGGAAGCCAGGGCGCTGTCGTCCAGCATGCGCGGTGCAGTGTGGGACTGCAAAGAAAGAGGCGGAAGTTCCATCGAGCGGCCTTCAGGAAGGCTGCTGGTCAAAGATTTTTGCAACGATGGTTTAGCTTCTTCGTCCCAAGTCAACATAGATGTTTCCAATAAGTTGGATTATGAAAGCAGCGATACAAAATGAAAAGTGTTCATTCACATCGCTATAAATTAGTGTTGCTCAATTACATCGAATCAGTTACCGAAAATTCCGGTGCGC
Organism: Polaromonas sp.; assembly: GCF_039930745.1. Classification (GTDB taxonomy): domain Bacteria; phylum Pseudomonadota; class Gammaproteobacteria; order Burkholderiales; family Burkholderiaceae_C; genus Polaromonas. The sequence goes on from NZ_JBDTTH010000008.1 coordinate 43,226, forward strand.
TGCCCCGATTTTTATTGGCAGGCCTCACAACCAGGATCATCGATCGCGCAAAACTTGATGTCGGTCGCGGGCGATGCACTCATCTGCGCCTGCGCTGTGGCAGCAGCGGCATCAAGTGCATTCATGCTGCCGGTGTCACTGGTATTGCCGGAAGCAACGGCATTCATCTTGCCGGCTTTCACCGTGGATTTCTCGGCGTGCGTGGCGCTCATGGTGCGCAGGTAGTAGGTTGTTTTCAGGCCACGCAACCATGCCAGCTTGTAGGTGTCGTCAAGCTTCTTGCCGGACGCGCCCGCCATGTAGATGTTGAGCGACTGCGCCTGGTCAATCCATTTCTGACGGCGTGAGGCCGCCTCGACCAGCCAGGTGGCGTCCACTTCGAAAGCGGTGGCATACAGCGCTTTGACATCCTGTGGAACGCGGTCGATGGGGCGCAGTGATCCGTCAAAGTGTTTGAGGTCTACCACCATCACGTCGTCCCACAAGCCCAGGCGCTTGAGGTCGCGCACCAGGTAGTGGTTGATGACCGTGAACTCGCCGGACAGATTGGATTTGACCGAAAGATTGCCGAAGCAGGGTTCGATGCAGGCATCAACGCCGATGATGTTGGAGATGGTGGCGGTCGGTGCGATGGCCACGCAATTGGAATTGCGCATGCCATCTTTGGCGATTTTTTTGCGCAGGGCATCCCAGTCCAGCGTGGCCGAACGATCGACTTCCACATAACCGCCGCGCTCTTTCACCAGCATGTCCAAGGTGTCCAGCGGCAGGATGCCCTGGTCCCACAGCGAGCCCTTGTAGCTGGTGTATTTGCCGCGCTCTTTGGCCAGTTCCGTAGAGGCCCAGTACGCGTGGTAGCAGACGGCTTCCATGGATTTGTCGGCAAACTCGACGGCGGCGTCCGATGCATAGGGAATGCGCAACTCGTACAGGCAATCCTGAAAACCCATGATGCCCAAGCCGACCGGGCGATGCCGCATATTGGAGTCGCGAGCTTTTTTGACGGCGTAGTAGTTGATGTCAATCACGTTGTCCAGCATGCGCATGGCTGTGGTGATGGTCTTCTTGAGCTTCTCATGATCGACTGCACCGTCCTTCAGGTGCTGGACCAGGTTGACGGAGCCGAGGTTGCAGACTGCGGTTTCAGTGTCGCTGGTATTCAGGGTGATCTCGGTGCACAGGTTGGACGAGTGCACGACGCCGACGTGCTGCTGGGGCGAGCGCACATTGCAGGCGTCCTTGAAGGTGATCCAGGGATGGCCGGTCTCGAACAGCATCGAGAGCATCTTGCGCCACATGTCGATGGCCTGCAGTTTGCGGGCGGGTTTGATCTCGCCGCGTTCGGCCTTGGCTTCATAAGCCGTATAGGCTTTTTCGAACTCGACACCGAATTTATCGTGCAGATCGGGCGTGTCCGACGGCGAGAACAATGTCCAGCTGCCTTTTTCCATCACGCGGCGCATGAACAGGTCGGGAATCCAGTTGGCAGTGTTCATGTCGTGCGTGCGGCGGCGGTCGTCGCCGGTGTTCTTGCGCAGTTCCAGGAACTCCTCGATATCCAGGTGCCAGGTTTCCAGGTAGGCGCAAACCGCGCCTTTGCGTTTGCCGCCCTGGTTGACAGCTACGGCGGTGTCATTGACCACCTTGAGGAAAGGCACGACGCCTTGTGACTCGCCGTTGGTGCCTTTGATATGGGCGCCCAGCGCGCGCACCGGGGTCCAATCGTTGCCCAGGCCGCCGGCGAATTTGGACAGCAGCGCGTTTTCCTTGATGGCATCGTAAATGCCGCCCAGGTCGTCGGCCACGGTGGTCAGGTAGCAGGAGGACAGTTGTGAACGCAGGGTGCCGGCATTGAACAGTGTGGGTGTGCTCGACATGAAGTCGAACGAGGACATGATTTCGTAAAACTCGATGGCGCGGGCTTCACGGTCGATTTCGTCAAGCGCGAGACCCATGGCCACCCGCATGAAAAATGCCTGAGGCAGTTCGATGCGCTGCTTGCGCACGTGCAGAAAGTAACGATCGAACAGAGTCTGCAGGCCGAGGTAGTCAAACTTCAGGTCGCGTTCGGGCTTGATCGCGGCACCCAGGCGGACGAGATCAAACTGCTGCAGTTTTTCATCGAGCAGCTCGTTCGCCACGCCTTTGGCGATGAACTCCGGGAAGTACTCGGCATAACGCGTGGCCATGTCTTCCTGGGTGACTTCCTCGCCCAGCACCTCGCGGCGGATGGTATGCAGCAACAGGCGCGCAGTGGCGTAGGTGTAGTCCGGATCTTTTTCTATCAGGGTACGGGCCGCCAGGATGGATGCTTTATAGACCTCGTCGATGGGAACACCGTCGTACAGGTTGCGCATGGTCTCGGCAACGATGGGGTCCGGCTTGACATCGGCACCCAGGCCGGCGCAGGACGCTTCGATCAGGGCCTGCAGTTTTCCGATGTCCAGGGAAATTTTCTTGCCGCCGTCCAGCACATGCAGCTGCGGAGCCTGAGTCACCGGGGTCTGCGGCTGGCGGGCGCGCTCCTGTGTGCGTTTCTCGCGGTACAGCACATAGGCGCGGGCAATTTCATGATGGCCGCCGCGCATCAGGCCCAGCTCGACCTGGTCCTGCACGTCTTCTATATGGAAGGTGCCGCCACCTGGGCGGGAGCGCATTAGCGCGCGCATGACGGCCTGGGTCAGTCCGTCGACGGTTTCGCGCACACTGGCCGAAGCTGCACCCTGGGTGCCATGCACGGCCAGGAAGGCTTTCATCATCGCGACAGCGATCTTGTTCGGCTCAAACGGAACCACGGCGCCATTGCGGCGAATGATCTGGTAATGGGTCAGCGAACTGACGTGGGCGCTGCTGGCAGGAGACTGGGGTGCGGCGGGCATGCCGGCGGGAGCGGGTGCTGCATGTTGGGCTGTTTGCATGTTTTCCTCGTTGTGCTTTGTTGTTGGTAAGTTCGATGTGACTCAGGGAAGGGCGAAGGGCGGACTGTTGCCTGGGCTGGCTTGGTGGCGGGCTTTCCTTGGGCTGTGGGGCACCTGAATCCATCCATGGGGAATATGGGCTAAGACACTATACCTAGGGTCTGGAGTGATTTCAAGCACTACAGGTAGTGTATCGGCCCTTCATCGCCCCGTCACGCGCAGGTTACTTTTTGTGGCTTTTTTCTGAAGGTAAAAATGCACGCCTTTGGGAGCGTCATGCGCCGATCTGGCGCGACGGTGCATGCTGCCTGCCACATGCCGATCACGTGTTGGCGCGCCCTGCGGGGCGATCAGGCCGTCGATGGATGCATGCGGCCGAGGCTTGTGCCGAAGCTGTCCCTCTCAGCTGATCTCGGGAAAACACTTAGCCGGCAAACCCAGCGAAGCTTGCAGCCTGGTCCAGTCGAAGCCCGCGCCCGGATCCTGCTTGCGCCCGGGCGCGATGTGTTCGTGGCCCGCGAGATGGGCCACCGGATAGTGGCTCAGCAGCGCCGAACAAATGCTCGTCAGGGTTTCGTACTGCGCGGCTTCGAACAACCCGCCCTCCAGCCCTTCGAGTTCTATGCCGATCGAGTCGTCGTTGCAATTGCTCCTGCCGCGGTAGCTGGACCCGCCCGCGTGCCAGGCCCGCTCATCGCAACTGACAAACTGCCACAGTTCGCCGGAGCGGGTGATGAAGAAATGGGAGGACAACTGCAGTCCCCGCAGGCTTTCAAAATAGGGATGCGCATCCCAATCCAGCGTGTTGGTAAACAGGCGCTGCACCTGGCCGGTGCCAAACTCACCGGGCGGCAGGCTGATCGAGTGGACAACAATCAGGTCGATGACGCTCGCTGTGGGGCGGGGACCAAAGTTGGGGGAGCCCAGCGACCGGGCATAGCGGTACCAACCTTGCCGCCACAGCACCTGCGCCGCTTCATGCCTGCTCATCGGCCGCTTCATCGCCATTGGGCGTCACGATATTCAGGCGGGCGATGCGATAGCGGATCTGGCGCAGGCTGATACCGAGCTTGGCCGCAGCCGCCGTGCGGTTGAAACCGGTTTCCTGCAGGACCTTGGACAGGATGTTGCGCTCTTGCCCATCAAGGAAATCCTGCAGGTTTTCGGGCACGGCAACATATTCGGCCGGCGGGGATTCGAGGTGCAGGTCGCCGCTGTCACCGAGCGCGACAGCGCGGTGCAGGATGTTTTCGAGTTCCCTGACATTGCCGTTGAAGGGATGCCGCTGCAAGGTAGCCAGGATCTGGCCCGAAAGGTCAGGCATGTGAACGCCCGACTCCCTGCAGATTCTTCCGAGCAGCTCCTTGCACAGGGCTGGCAGGTCTTCGCGGCGTTCGCGCAGCGGCGGCACGCTGATCTCAATCACGTTTAGCCGGTAATACAAATCCTGGCGGAAGATACCGGCCGTCACCGCGGCACCCAGGTCCTTGTGGGTGGCGCTGACGATGCGCACATCGACCATGTCCTCCTGCGTGGACCCGAGCGGCCGGACGACTCGCTCCTGAATCGCGCGCAGCAGCTTGGACTGCATGGCGAGCGGCAGGTCGCCAATTTCGTCGAGAAAAAGGGTGCCGCCCTTGGCCGACTGGAAATAGCCAAGCCTGTCTTGCGCCGAGCCGGTATAAGCTCCTTTGCGTGCTCCGAAAAACTCTGCCTCCAGCAGATTTTCAGGGATCGCTCCGCAATTGACGGCGACAAACGGTCCCGCCGCGCGATGGCTGCAGTCGTGCACGGCACGCGCGACCAGTTCTTTACCGGTTCCTGACTCGCCCTGGATCAATACCGGCGCCATGCTGCTGGCAACCTTGACAATGCGGGCCTTGACTGCCTGCATCACGGCCGATTCGCCGACCAGGCGTTGCAGTGTAGGCGCTGCTTCTCCGGGCCGGACTGCTTTCGCCAGTGCCGGGCCAGTTGCTTCGCTGTCGGGCTTGCCGCGTTCCTGGACAGCTGCCGCCACCACGCTGCGGAACTGCTTGAGGTCCACCGGCTTGGTCAGGTAGTCAAAGGCGCCGGCCTTCAGCGCTTCCACTGCGTTTTCGGCGGACCCGTGTGCTGTGATGACCACGCAGCGCTCGGAGCGCTGCTGGGCCAGCATGTCACGCAGCAGCTCCAGTCCCAGCCCGTCCGGCAGGCGCATGTCGGTGATCACCGCGTCGAAGCGCTGTTGTTGCAGCTGGGTGCGGGCCTGGGCCAGATCTGCCGCCGCCTCAACGCGATAACCTTCGCGCAGCAGCGTGAGTTCATAAAGGGTACGCAGGTCGGGCTCATCGTCCACTACCAGTATGTGCGCCGGAGTCGGGAGGGTCATGGTGTGCTCATCAGTTCAAGCTGACATTGTGTCAAAACCTGTCCGGGGGAAAGCCTCTCCGGCCCGCGCGGAGCGGAAGAGGACAAAAAACTCGTTGCCTTCCAAGGTGTTGCGCATGACCCGCTGGTAGCCAATCTGGGCGCCATGGCGTTCGCAGAGTTCCCTGCAGATGTACAGGCCCAGGCCGCTGGATCGGCTTTCCGACGAGAAGAATGGCTCGAACAGATGCGACTGCACGGTTTTTTCGAGGGGCTGTCCATCGCTCCAGATGGACAGCCTGGCTTGTCCTGATGCCGTGACGTCTGTGGCAACCTGTATGGCGCCGCTCGTCGCGCTGGCATACCGCGCGGCATTGTCGAGCAGATTGACCATCAGGCGGCGCAGGTGTTCGGCTTCGAAGAGCACGGCAGTCCGTCCGGTGCCCGGGTGCACCTGCAGGCGATGACCCGATGCGGTTTGCTGTGTCCAGTCTGCGCAGATCTGCTGCACCATGCCATCGAGTGGCAGGCTGTCGGTCTGCGCCAAGGGCGCCTGCTCCTGGACGCGCGAGATATTGAGGATTTCCTCCACAATCCGGGCCAGCCGTTGCGCATTTTGCCGCACCATGCTCGTCAGTTGCCTGTGCCCTGCATCGGGCAGGTCTTCTTCCAGCAGGGCGTTGGCCTGTGTGATGGCGGCCAGCGGATTCCTGATTTCGTGGGCCACCGCGGCAGACATGCGCCCCATCGCCGCCATTTTTTCCGTACGTACTCGTGCCTCCATTTCCCGCAGGTCTTCCAGGAACATCACACACAGGCTTTCATGCGAGCCATCGCGTGAGGCCGCCAGTCGTGTACGCACCTGCAGGCGGCGGGCATGGCGTGAGGCGTGCTCCAGGCTCACATCGGCCTGTTGAGGGCTGTGTTTATCGAAGGTCATTTGCGCCAGTTTGGCCAGTGGTTGCCATGCCGCCTCGGCGGCCAGTACAAAAGGAGCCGACCGGGCGCTTCCCTCGGTGGCCAGCAAACGCCGCGAGGCAGGGTTGGCCGCACGGACGATGCCGTGTGTGTCGATCACCAGCACGCCATCGGCCAAGGTATCGATGACCAGCTCATTGACCTGGGTCTGCATGCGCGCGGCCGACTGGCTGCTCCGGGCGCGGTTTTCTTCCCGCGAAAGGCGCAGGGCCAGCTGGTTGGCCAGCAGGGCCACAATGAAAAAGCCGGACCCGCTGAGGCCTGCCTGGAGAAAGCGTGCCGTCGCATCGCCCGGCAGTTGCAGAGACGTCCACCAGGCATCGGCCAGCAACAACAGCGTCACGCTCGCGGCGGTACCGAGCGCCAGCAAAATGGGCCCCAGCACAGAGGCCAGCAATACCGGCAAGGCAAACAGCGCTGTGTAATTGATGGCGCCGGACTGCAGGAAATTGAGTGCCGAAAACGCCAGCACATCGACCCCGACTGTGGATACCCACTGTGCGTCGAAGTTGCTGCCCGGCGGTCGCGGATGGGCCCATACGCGCACGGCCAGTGCGGCCACAAAATAGACCATACACAGCGCGATCATGACCTGGCTGACCGGTTGGCCCAAGGCATAGATGAAAGCCTGCAGGGCGAGCAGCACAACGGCCAGCATAACGCGCGCCGCCATGAAAGCGCGCCACAGGCGGCCAAAAGATTCGCCAGGCTCCGACTCCCAGGCGCCCGCTTGCTTTTCTACCGGACCAAACCAGGAGCTGGGTGCTTCGGCGCGGTCTTTTCTCATCCGCCTTCAGCCTGCCGGCGATGGGCGTCGCTGCAGTAAAGCCCCTGACCGCCGGGCAGGGCATCAGCACGGGGCAGGTGCACCGCGCAGACCGCACAAGCCACCACCTCGGTGGCCGCCGGCTGGCCAGGACGAACGGCGGCTTGCCGCGGCGGCTTGCCTGGTTGTCCGGCTTGCCGGTTGCTTCGCCAGATCCAGACCACCACCAGTGCCAACACAATCACGATCAGGTATTTCATGCGCGCCTCAGGATAACTTCAAGGACAAAACGCGAGCCCACATAACCGAGCAGCAACAGGCCTGAACCCAGATAAAGCACCCGCACCGCCTGGCGCCCGCGCCAGCCCAGGCGCGCCCGACCGGCGAGCAGACCGGCGAAGGTGATCCAGGCCAGCACCGAAAAAATGGTTTTGTGGTTCCATTGCCCGGCCAGCCCGGGACCGTAGAGGGTTTCGGCAAACAGCCAGCCTACCAGCAGCGTCGCGGTCAGCAGCACAAAGCCGGCCTGCACAAAGCGAAAGGTCAGCCGCTCGAGCGTCAGCAGTGGCACGCCCGTATCGGGCTGCGCGGCCGAGCGGATGGAGCGTTCGGACCGGTTCATCAGCCAGCCATGCACCACGGCTGCGGCGAACAGACCGTAGGAGGCAATGCCCAGCGCCCAGTGCAGGGGCAGCCAGGGAGACGCGATTACATGGTAGGGGGTGCCAGGAAATACCAGCGCCAGAGCGACGGCCACGCTGCCCAGGCCGGCCAGCGCCCAGCGCGCCTTGAGTTGCGGAAACAGCCGGCTTTCCACGGCATAGACACTCAAGACCAGCCAGACGGTCATGGAGAGGGCGGGCGCGAAACCAAAACGCGGCGGCTCGCCGAGCAGCCCTTCTGCCAGGGTGAGAGCGTGCAGCAGCCAGGCCATGAACAGCACGCCCCGTGTGGCGCCATTGCTTAATCGCGGGGTAGCCAGTGCCAGAATGGCATAGGCCAGCGCAGCGCCTATGGCCGTGGCCAGCCCCCACCAGGCGCTCAAAGTTAAAATCATGGCTACAGTTTAGCTTCTGGGCCAGACGCCTGGTCCTTCTTTCACCTCCTTTTCGCTCCAGTTGTGGAGCTTATTCATGGCCTCTGCCCTTACCGACAAACTTTCCCGCCTCGTCCAGGAAATGCGAGGCCAGGCCCGCATCACCGAGTCCAATGTCCAGGACATGCTGCGCGAAGTGCGCATGGCGCTCCTGGAAGCCGACGTGGCTTTGCCGGTGGTGCGCGACTTCATTGCCCGCGTCAAGGAGAAGGCGCTCGGCCAGGAAGTCATGGCTTCGCTGTCGCCGGGGCAGGTGCTGGTCAGCATCGTTAACCGCGAGCTCGCCGCCACTATGGGCGAGGGTGTCAGCGACATCAATCTGGCGGCCCAGCCGCCGGCTGTGATCCTGATGGCCGGCCTGCAGGGCGCCGGTAAAACCACCACCACCGCCAAACTGGCCAAGCACCTGATCGAGAAGCGCAAAAAGAAAGTGCTGACGGTTTCCGGCGACGTTTACCGTCCGGCGGCCATCGAACAGCTCAAGACCGTGACAAAGCAGGCCGGTGCGGAGTGGTTTCCAAGCTCGGTTGACCAGAAACCGGTGGATATTGCGTTAGCCGCGCTGGACTATGCGCGCAAGCATTTCTTTGACGTGCTGCTGGTCGATACTGCGGGCCGGCTGGCCATCGACGAAGCACTGATGGCCGAAATAAAGGGCCTGCACGCCGCGCTGAACCCGGTTGAAACCCTGTTTGTCGTGGACGCCATGCAGGGCCAGGACGCGATCAACACGGCCAGGGCTTTCAAGGAAGCGCTGCCGCTGACCGGCATCATCCTGACCAAAACCGATGGCGATTCGCGCGGCGGCGCGGCGCTCAGCGTGCGCCAGATCACCGGCGCGCCGATCAAGTTCTCGGGCACCAGCGAAAAAATCGACGGCCTCGAGGTGTTCGATGCGCAGCGCCACGCCGGGCGCATCCTCGGCATGGGCGACATCGTCGCCCTGGTCGAGCAGGTCACGGCCGGTGTGGACATGGCGGCGGCGCAAAAACTCGCCGCCAAGATGAAGTCCGGCAGCGGCTTTGACCTCAACGATTTTTTAAGCCAGCTGCAGCAGATGAAAAGCATGGGCGGCCTGTCGAGTCTGCTGGAAAAGCTGCCGGCGCAGATGGCTGCCAAGGCTGGCCAGGTGGACATGGACAAGGCCGAAAAAGACATACGCCGCAAGGAAGGCATCATCCAGAGCATGACGCCGCTGGAGCGCCGCAAGCCCGAACTGATCAAGGCCACGCGCAAGCGCCGCATTGCCGCCGGCTCTGGCGTGCAGGTTCAGGACGTCAATCGCCTGCTCAACGAGTTCGAGCAGATGCAGGGGATGATGAAAAAGATGAAGGGCGGCGGCATGATGAAAATGATGAAGCGCATGGGCGGCATGAAAGGCATGCCGAAGTTCTGATTTCTCCATGTTTTCGAGAGAAAACAGCCTCCAGCCCTTATACTGCGGGCGCAAGCAGCTATCAAATAGATAGTGTCAACGTCCTCATGCGTTCAGATGGCCCTGACCCTGCGTCGCGGCTGCTGGCTGGCATGCAGCCAGGCACGGCGCAGAACCGCCGGAGATTTCGATTCCTCGGGAATCAGCAGATAGTTGTTGGTGCGCATGGCAACGCCCATGCCCACCTGGCTGGTCAGCACCGTCATCGGAATGGCGAGCAGCAGCGGCAAGCCCACAGGCAGCAGCCAGACCAGGGCGCGCGGATCAATCAGCGTGATGCCGGCCGCCAGCAGAATAATGACCATGCTCATGGGGGAGAGCTGTTGCAGCGCGATGCGCCATGGAACCGCTGTCGCTTCACGCGGAGGCGATTTCCATTCCAGCTTGAGCCCGGTCAGCGCGACCAGCACAAACATCGAATGCGCCAGCATGCGGATGGGTGCCTGCAGCAGGGCGATCAATGTTTCCAGCACTGCGCTGCGCAGCAGGCTGGCCGTGCCGCCGTAGGCTTGCTGCTGGCGGTTGATCAGCACTGCCGCAAGGCCCAGCACGCGCGGCAGAAACAGCATGCACAGGGTCCAGGCCCACAAGGTCAGCAGTTCGCCGGGCAGCAGCGCCCAGTTGCTGACCATGGGCGAGCCCGATAGCCAGAGCGCCGTTCCCATCGTGAGGAAACACAGCCACAAAGGCGCCGACAGGTAGGCCATGGCACCGGTACCGAACATGGAGCGGTGCACCGGGTGAATGCCGGGTTCGGCAATCAGGCGCGAATTCTGCAGGTTGCCCTGGCACCAGCGGCGGTCGCGCTGCAGTTCGGCCAGCAAATCGGGTGGCTGCTGCTCGTAGCTGCCCACCAGGTCGGCCACCAGCCAGACGTGGTAACCGGCGCGGCGCATCAGCGCGGCCTCGACAAAGTCATGCGACATGATGCTGCCCGACATGCCGCCTTTTCCCGAGATATGCGCCAACGCGCAATGCTGCATGAAGGGTTCGATGCGGATGATGGCGTTGTGGCCCCAGTAGTGCGACTCGCCCATTTGCCAGAACTGCATGCCCAGCGTGAACAGGCGGCCGGTCACGCGCGAGGCAAACTGCTGTGCGCGTGCATGCAGCGTCATGTGGCCAATGGCCTGGGTCGCGGTCTGGATGATGCCGGCCGTCGGATTGGCTTCCATGAGTTTGACCATGGACACCAGGCAGTCGCCGCTCATCACGCTGTCGGCATCGAGCACCACCATGTAGCGGTAGTCCTTGCCCCAGCGGCGGCAGAAATCTGCCACGTTGCCGGCCTTGCGGTCGGTGCGGCGTTTGCGCAGGCGGTAGTAAACCTCGATTTGCGGCTGGTCAGGGTGGGTGGCCAGCTGGGTCCGCAGGTCTTCCCAGGCGGCGCGTTCGGCTTTCTGTGTGGCTACGTCGCTGGTGTCGGACAGCACAAACACATCGAAGGCCTGGACGTGGTCGGTGGCTGCCACCGATTCACAGGTGGCGCGTAAGCCGGCAAACACGGTGCGCACGTCTTCATTGCAGATCGGCATGATGATCGCCGTGCGCGTGCCTGCGGCCAGCGTGTGGCGCTGCACTTTTTTGGCCGACAGGGCATGTTTGTCTCCGCGCACCGTCACGTAAAAACCCATCATGGCCGTCATGAAGCCGGTTACCACCCAGGCGGACAAAAGCGCAAACAGCGTGATCTGGCCGTATTGCAGCCCTGCGCTGTCATAGTCGGGCTGTATGCCGGCAAACAGGCGGGTCGCCATTGCCGTGCTGAGCACGGTCAGCAGGATAAACACTGCGCGTCGTCGCAGGGCCGCCTGCTGCCAGGGTTGGCGTTCTGCACTGGCTGGCGCGGGCGGCGCCGCGGCTTCGCCTTTTCCCAGCAGGGGAAGCAGCACGGCAGTGCCCAGGCTGTTCCAGAAACCGCGCCATGGCCGCGGCACCATGCTGCCGCGGTGTATGGGCGGTGCCGTCACGGAATTCGGATGGCGTTCTTCCCGCAGCGGGCTGCGCCGGCCGGGATTTGGGGCATTCAGGGTGTGATCAGGTTGGTCCATGTTTCTGTCAGTGTGTTGGTGTCGTGTTGGAGGAAGGCGCGCAGCTCAATCGGCTGGGCGGGCTGGTTGGGGGAGGCGTCCAGTCGCTGTACCCGCAGGCTCATGCGCCAGGTGCCGGTGGCTGGGTTGCGGTGGGTGATGCTTTCCAGCACGCGGGCGTTGCTGCTGGCCGTGGTAATGGCCTTGACCTGGGCGTCTGCGGGCAAGGCGTCCAGGGCGGGGCCGGCAAAGTCGATGACAAACTGGGTTTGCCGGCCCAACTCCTCGGCGCTGAGCTTGCTGAAACCGATGCCGCGGCGTGATTGGGTGACCCAGCCGTTGGGCGGCCGCTGCTGGCTTTTCCCCTGCCAGGCGATCTGGTAAGCGAGGTCTAGCGATTGGCCAGGCGCCGGCATGTTTTCCGGAACCCAGTAGGCAGCGACGTTGTCATGGGTTTCGTCGGGTATCCCAAATTGCAGCAGCTCGACGCGGCCTGCACCCCATTCGCCCAACGGGGTCACCCAGGCGCTGGGCCTGAGCTCATAACTGGCTTCGGTGTCCTCGTAACTGCTGAAGGCACGGTCGCGCTGCATCAGGCCAAAGCCCTTGAGGCTTTTCATGCCGAAAGACGTCACCAGCGGCGAGGCCGGATTTTGCAGTGGACGCCACAACCATTCGCCGTCACCGGTGGCGACCATCAGGCCGTCCGAATCGTGCACTTCAGGCCGGAAGTCGCCAGGGCGGGGCTGGTTTTCACCGAAATAAAACATGCTGGTCAGCGGCGCCACACCCAGGGTGGCGACCCGGGGGTCGGCACCCGCGCGCATGAAGATGCGGGCATGCACTTCGGTCACAGTCTGTTCGCCGGGACGGATGTCAAAGCGGTAGGCACCGGTCATGCGCGCCGAATCGAGCAAGGCGTAAACCGTGATCTGCTTGGCATCGGCGGTCGGCTTTTCCAGCCAGAAATCGGTAAAGCGTGGAAACTCTTCCTGTTTTGCGCCGGTCGTGTCGACGGCCAAGCCGCGAGCCGACAGGCCATAACGCTGGCCGGCGCCCAGGGCGCGAAAATAACTGGCACCCAGGAAGGTGATCAGTTCGTCCTTGTAGGCCGGTGAGTTCAGTGCCGTGTGGATGCGAAAACCGGCATAACCGATGTCGCCCCAGCGCGCCGGGTCGAGCTGGTTCTTGCCGTAGCTGAAGTTGTCGGTGCTATACGGCAGGGTCTTGTTGCCCAGGGCAGACAGCTCGTGGATGCGGACCGGTTCGGCCTGCCGGCCGACATGGAAAAACTTGGCTTCGTAGGGCAACTGGTCGGCCCGCCACAAAGCCTTGTCGTCCTTGAAGCGGATGTCGCGCAGGGCGTCGTATTCCATGCCGACCAGTTCTGCCGGCAATGCGGGGCGCTCCTGTTGGCGGGGTGTATTGGCCCGCTCGCGGGCTAGCTTGGCAACATCGTCCAATGACCAGGCGTGGGCGCTGGCCAGGCCTGCACACAGTCCAAGCAAGGCAAAAAAACGGGCCAACGGTGCCCAGGGACGCGGGATGGCAGGACGGGATAAAACAGCTTGCATCGGTGGTCTAGGGCAAACCCTGTGCCAACCTGGAAAAACTGTTTCAAATCAACGGCTTAAATCATTCCACCCGCTTTGTAGCTCGCGAGGAGTGCCAGAACAGCGGGTTTACCCCAGTTTTCTGTCGCCTGACAGCGACAGCTTGACCCTCCAGTGGGAAATTAGTGTTTGGAATCAGGGGCTTGACCGTGTCGCTCTGTGGCGACAGGCTCTGGCGGGAGCGTCGCATCGGCCTTGAAATGGCCGGGCGTGAGGCTGTGTTTTTGCATCAGGCGGTAAAACTCGGTGCGGTTGCGGTCAGCCAGCCGGGCAGCATCGGCGACGTTGCCATCAGTCAGTTTGAGCAGGCCGACCAGGTACTCGCGCTCGAAGCGCTGGCGCGCTTCCGCCAGTGTGAGCACCTGCACGCTAGGCGAGCGCAAGGCGCGCTGGATCAATGTCAGCGGGATCAGCGGTGTGCTTGCTAGGGCGCAGACCTGTTCGACCACGTTGTAGAGCTGGCGCACATTGCCCGGCCAGGCGGCGGTGCTCAGGGCCTTGAGCGCCTCCGGCGCAAAACCGCTCAGGCGCTTGCCGTATTTGTCCGCCAGCTTGACCAGGAAGTGGTTGGCCAGCAGTGCAATGTCTTCGCGCCTTTCGGACAGGGGCGGCAAGGTCAGCGTGACGACATTGAGCCGGTAGTACAGGTCGGTGCGGAATTGCCCCTCGGCCATGGCCGCATCCAGGTCGCGGTGCGTGGCCGACAGAATACGCACATTGACCGGAATGGACTGGCTGGAGCCCAGCGGCCGGACCGTCCGCTCCTGCAGCACGCGCAGCAGCTTGACCTGCAGGGCCAGCGGCATGTCACCAATTTCGTCAAGCAGCAAGGTGCCGCCCTCGGCGGCCTGGAACAGCCCCTTGTGGTTAGCCGAGGCGTCGGTGAATGCGCCTTTGACATGGCCGAAAAGTTCCGACTCGAGGAGGGCCTCAGGAATGGCGCCGCAGTTGACGGCGATGAAAGGATGCGCCGCGCGCGGGCTGGCCTGGTGGATGGCTTGGGCCAGCAGTTCCTTGCCGGTGCCGCTTTCACCGCGCAGCATCACGCTGGCGTCCGAGCGGGCCACCATGCGCGCCTCGGCCAGGGTTTCGGCCATGCGGCTGGAGCGGCTGATGAAGCCGCTTTGCCAGACCGGTGCCTGGCCCGCAGGGACCAATGACGCCGGTGCACTCAGGGCCAGTGCCTGCGCGATCTTGTCGAGCAGGCCTTTACCGTCAAATGGTTTGGTCAGGTAGGTGAATACACCGCGCTCGGTGGCTTCCACCGCGTCCGGAATCGTGCCATGGGCGGTCAGCAGGATGACCGGCAATGAGGGGTGCTGGCTGCGGATTTCGTCAAACAGCGCCAAGCCGTCCTTGCCGGGCAGGCGCACGTCGCTGAGCACCAGTTGCGGGCGCTCGATGTCGAGTTGCGTCAAGGCCGCCTCGGCCGAACTCACGGCGCTGACGCGATAGCCTGCGGCTGTCAGCCGCATGGTCAGCAGGCGCAGCATGTCGGCGTCGTCGTCGACAACAAGCAGGTGGGCGTCGGCTGTGCTCATGATCCGGGTGGCCGGGGGCGGCTTGCGGGGGACGTCGCAGGTGCAGCCGGCGGGCGGCTGTTCAGGCTGCGCTCGATCTCCTTGAGCGCGTCAAGTTTTTCCTGGGTTTGCTCAAGGCGGCGCTGCAGGCCCTGCAGCTGCTGGTTCTGTCGGTCGAGCAGGTCCTCGACACGCCGCTGTTCGGAAAGCCGGGTAGCCAAAAGGCGTGCGACGGCGTGCAGCGGCCGGGCTTCGGCGCTGGCGTTGGCCAGCACGCGTTGCAGCAGTTCCTGGGCGCGCACCAGGTCGTAGAGTTGCCGGGTCTGGCTGAGCGCAAGGGCCAGCCGCACTTGGTCGGCGGGCAGCGTGGGGTCGGCCAGGCGGATGATTTCCTGCGTCAGTTCAGCGCCCTGGAGGGTGCGTATACGGTCCGCGTGAGCCAGCAGGGACGTCAAGGCTTCGCTGTCTTTCTCCGCAGACGCCACCTGGGCTGGCGTTTCTGCCTGTGCCGGCCTTGCCGCTTTGTCCTGCATAGGGGAAGGCGGCGCGGGCGCGGCACAGCCCGCGTTCAGGCTGATGGCCAGGGTCCAGGCCGCGGCGTGAGGAAGGGAACAGCCGAAGGCCTTAAATCTTGAAAACATGGGGAAGTTCTATCCTGAAGTGTGCACCAGGTCCGTCCGGCAGCAATTGCACCCGGCCGCCATGTGCAGCAATGTACTCGTGGACGATGGACAGGCCGATGCCGCTGCCGCGTACTGCCTGCGGCGGTTGCCGCTCGCCCCGGTAAAAGGGTTCGAAAATCCGCGCCTGGTCGTCCAGCGCGATGCCTGGACCTTCGTCTTCCAGGTCGATGCGGACAACTTCGGCAAGCCGACTCAGCCGGATGCGTATCCTGCCTCCGGCAGGGGAAAACCGGATGGCGTTGGACAGCAGGTTGGCAATCACGGTGCCGAGTTTGTCGCGGTCCACCTCGGCCTGTACAGCTTTGCCCTCGATGCCGATCTGCAGGTCGCGGGCACGCCACTGCAACTGCTGGCTGTCGACCTGTGCCTCGATCAGTTGCAGCAGGTCCGTTTTTTCCCGATGCAACTGGCGGGCCTCGAATGCCGCGGTATTGAAGCGCAGCAGGTCCTCGATCTGGCCTTGCAGCAGGCTGGTGTTGTGGCGCAGGATTTTGGCGACTTCGCGCTGGTTCTCGCTGAGTTCACCAGCCACACCATCTTCGAGCAGCGAGACACCTTCGCGCAGCGAGGCCAGCGGCGTCTTGAGTTCGTGCGAAACATGGCGCAGAAAACGCGACTTGTCGGCGTCCAGTTCCACCAGCCTGAGGCGCAGCCAGTCCAGACGCTGTCCGACGAGCTGCAAGTCGGCCGGCCCGTCTATGCGGATAGCCTGGTCCAGGCGGTTTTCGCCCAGGCCGATGATGGCTTTTTCAAGGCGGTTCAGCGGCCGCGTGAGCCAGATGCCGAAGGCCAGGGCCATCAGGACGGCCAACCCGATGGCACCTATGACCTGCTGTGTCAATTGACGGCGGCGCGTTTCCAGCGTGTCGAGCAGGTCGCGGTTTTGCGTGGCAATGGTTTGCCGCACCTGCTGCGCAATGGCCGCATTGATGCGGTCCAGTTCCTGGAATTCGTCGGCCACTTGCCTGTCCCTGTCGAGTGCGGTGTCGGGCGAGCCGGACAGCAACCTGGTGACGGCCTCGAGATGATCCCTCCAGTCCTTGGCCAGGGCCTCGGGGACGTCCTGCGGCCCCAGCCGTCCCAGCACCTGGCGTGCTTCGCCGGCAGCTTCGTCGAAACGCTGCCGCAGCACGCGGTCGGCGAGCACCAGCGACTGGCGCGCGGTCCGCTCCATGGCCACACTGCGCTCGTTCAGGGTCTGGGCGGCTGCGCTGAGGTCCAGCGCGCGTGCGGCACCGTCGCGGCTTTGCATCGTCAGCTGTTCCAGTGTGAACAGCGCGCGAAGGGAGGCGGCGGCCAGCAGGGAAGCAATCAGCAAAAACGCGACCACCAGCAACTGACGGAAGGAGACGCGCTCAAGCATGGGTGATCCGTGCTGGCTGGGGAGAGACGCGCCTCAAACGGTCAGGGCCACTTCATCATGACGCAGCACCTCGCCGCGCAGGGAACGCTGCGAGGTCTGCGTGATGGTGACGTCAATCATCTGGCCGATCAGGCGCGGCGACCCCGTGAAGTTGACGACGCGGTTGCATTCGGTGCGGCCCATCAGCTCGGACGCGTCCTTGCGCGAGGCGCCTTCAACGAGGATGCGCTGCACCGTGCCCTGGCGGCTGGCGCTGATGGCGCGCACGCTGTCGTCGATGGCGGCCTGCAGGCGCTGCAGGCGGGCGAGCTTGACCTCGTGCGGCGTGTCGTCCGCCAGGTTGGCAGCCGGCGTGCCGGGGCGCGGGCTGAAGATGAAGGAAAACGAGGTGTCGTAGCCAACGTCGTTGATCAGCTTCATCATCTTGTTGAAGTCGTCATCGGTCTCGCCGGGGAAGCCGACGATGAAGTCGCTGCTCATGGCCAGTTCGGGGCGGATGGCGCGGAGCTTGCGGATGGTGCTTTTGTACTCCATCGCGGTGTAGCCGCGTTTCATGGCCATCAGGATGCGGTCTGAGCCGTGTTGCACCGGCAGGTGCAGGTGGTTCACCAGCTTGGGCAGCTTGCCGTAGGCGTCGATCAGGCGCTGCGTGAATTCGTTGGGATGGCTGGTGACGTAGCGGATGCGCTCTATGCCCGGGATGTCGGAGACGTACTCGAGCAGGGTGGCGAAGTCGGCTATTTCGGTGGTGCCGCCCATTGGTCCGCGGTAGGCGTTGACATTCTGGCCCAGCAGGGTCACTTCACGCACGCCCTGGTCGGCAAGGCCAGCGACCTCAACCAGCACGTCCTCGAACGGGCGCGAAACTTCTTCGCCGCGGGTGTAGGGCACGACGCAGTAGCTGCAGTATTTGGAGCAGCCCTCCATGATGCTGACAAACGCGCTGGCGCCCTCCACGCGGGCCGGCGGCAGGTGGTCGAATTTTTCGATCTCCGGAAAGCTGATGTCCACCTGCGATTTGCCCAGGTTCATGCGCCTGTTCAGCAGGTCGGGCAGGCGGTGCAGGGTCTGTGGGCCGAACACCACGTCCACATAAGGTGCGCGCTCGATGATGGCCGCGCCTTCCTGGCTGGCGACACAGCCGCCAACGCCGATCAGCACGCCTTTTTTCTTCAGGTGTTTGATGCGCCCGAGGTCGCTGAAGACCTTTTCCTGCGCCTTCTCGCGCACCGAACAGGTATTGAACAGGATCAGGTCGGCTTCATCGACATTCGTTGTGGGCTCGTAGCCCTCGGCGGCGTGCAGCACGTCGGACATCTTGTCCGAGTCATACTCGTTCATCTGACACCCGAAGGTTTTGATAAAGACTTTTTTGCTCATGGAATTGCTACCGAATTAGGAGCTGCTTGCGCCCGTGGAATAAGGGCTGGAGGCCGATTTGGCTTGCAGAAACAGCAGGTTTATTGCTTGTAGCTCGGCAACTGGTGGTAAGGCGTATTGCCGTCGTCCTGGCGCACGGTTTCGGTTTCCGAGCCGAAGATGAAGTTGCGCAAGGACAGGCCTGCGCGTTTTTCCTTGGCTTCCTCGTCAGTCAGCACCCAGACCTCATACACCAGCCCGGCGCTGTCCCGCGTGTAATTGACGAGGAGTTCCTGACCCAGCAAGGCGCCCGACAACACAAAGTGGTTGCTGCTGTTGCGGATGCGGGCACCAGGAGACAGGCGGTCGGGCTTGCCGTTCAGGCTAATCTCGGGCGGGGTCTGCACGACAAGCAGCCCACGCTGGGCGGCTTTGGGGAAGTTTCGGACGCCGGCAATCTCATCGGTCTGCGCCAGCGTCGGAGGGGCCAGCGCCATCAGGATGGCCAGTATGGTAGCCGGAAGGGTGAACAGGTGCAGGCAGCGTTTCATGGTGTATGTCCAGAGGCTGTGAAGTGACAAAGCCCCAGAGGATGACACCTCTGAGGCTCCGCGAAACTGTGGTGGTGATAGGTGGACTTGAACCACCGACATCAGCATTATGAATGCTGCGCTCTAACCAACTGAGCTATATCACCGCGCGACCGAGATTATAGCGGCTCTTCCATAAGTCTGATTGCCGGGCGCATGGCGGCACAAAGCGTGAGCGAACACAAGGCGTTCGGCGGTGCTCGGAATCCTCATGCACCGAAGTGCATTCCGGTGTCCTGCGCGACCCTCGCATGAGCTCGAAAGAGCGATGCGACACGCGCCTTGCCCTGCATCCCGGTTAGTCAGACTTCTGAAAGTGCCGGAAACCCCCGCTACGCTATCGATTGGTAAAGGTTGGCTTGCGCTTGTTCACAAACGCGTCCATGCCTTCCTTTTGATCGCTGGTGGCGAAGGCTGCATGGAACAGGCGCCGCTCGAACATGATGCCGTCGGCCAGGGTGCCCTCGTAGGCGCGGTTGACCGCCTCCTTCGCGGCCATCACGGCAATCTGTCCGTAGTCGCAAATCTGCAGCGCCGCGCCCAGCGCTTCATCCATCAGCTTGTCCAGTGGAACGACGCGGCTGGCCAGGCCGCTGCGTTCAGCCTCCACTGCGTCCATCATGCGGCCGGTCAGAACAAGGTCCATGGCCTTGGCTTTGCCGACCGCGCGCGGCAGGCGCTGTGTGCCCCCGGCACCGGGAATGACGCCGAGCTTGATTTCCGGCTGGCCGAACCTGGCGTTGTCCGCGGCAATGATGAAGTCGCACATCATCGCCAGCTCACAACCGCCGCCCAGCGCAAAGCCGCTGACCGCGGCGATCACCGGCTTGCGTATGCTTCGGATTTGTTCCCAGTTGCGCGTGATGTAGTCGCCCTTGTAGACATCGGCAAAGCTGTAAGTGGCCATGGCGCCGATATCGGCGCCGGCCGCAAAGGCTTTTTCGCTGCCGGTGAGGATCATGCAGCCGATGTGGTCGTCCGCGTCGAAAGCCTTTAGCGCGGCGCCCAGTTCGTCCATCAACTGGTCGTTCAGTGCATTGAGCTGCTTGGGGCGATTCAGCGTCACGATGCCGACGTGGCCCTCGGTTTTGGTCAGAATGAGTTCGTAAGTCATGGCAAGTCCTTGTGGCTGAATCATGCCATGCGTCCAAGGCCTGGCGGGCAAGGGAAAACATTAACCGACCGTCGAGTCGGTTAATGCTAAATTCAAGAACAGGAGACAGACATGAGCGATGCCCCTTCCGAACCGACGGTTCTTTTTTCCATACACGGCGCCGTGGTGCTGGTGACGCTGAACCGGCCGCAGGCACTGAACAGCTTCACGCGCCAGATGCACCAGCAGCTGTGGGACGCGCTGGACAGGATTGAGGCCGACCGCGCCCTGCGTGCCCTGGTCATCACCGGCGCTGGCCGGGGTTTTTGCGCCGGCGCCGATCTGGCCGAGTTTGATTTCGTGCCCGGGCCCAACCTGGTCCAGCGCGCCGATCCCGGCCCCATCATTGACCAGGCCTTTAACCCGACGGTGCGGCGGTTGCAGAAGTTGCGCGTTCCGACCATTGCCGCGGTCAATGGTGTGGCCGCCGGCGCGGGCGCCTCGCTGGCCATGACCTGCGACCTGGCGATTGCCGCGCCGGGCGCCAGTTTCATCCAGGCTTTCAGCAAGATCGGCCTGGTGCCCGATGCGGGCGGTTCCTGGTTCCTGGTCAAGCGGCTGGGCCTGGCGCGCGCGATGGGGCTGGCCATGCTGGGTGACAAGCTCAGCGCGAAGGATGCGAAAGAGTGGGGAATGATCTGGGACGTGACCGCCGAGGGCGAAGACTGCGTGGACAAAGCCATGCAACTGGCCACACGGCTGGCGCAGATGCCGACCCGCGCCCTGGTTGAAACGCGGCGCCTGCTCAGCGAAGGTGCGAGCCGCGACCTGGATGCCCAGTTGGACAAAGAACGCGACACGCAGTCAGCGCTCGGACGCACGCATGACTACATCGAAGGCGTGATGGCCTTTCTCGAGAAGCGCCCAGCGGCGTTCAGGGGCGATTAGCATGAGCCCCCACGTTCGTCATTGCATGTACTCACTGCCCCCCGAGGGGGCGTCATCCGCCTTGGGGCGGCCCGGCGGCGAATGATGGACGCCAAAACACTCGCACGCCAGGTCGGCGAAGCCATGTTTGCCGCCGACAGTGCCTCACGTGAATTCATGCAGATGGAGTTGTTGTCTTGCGAGCCCGGCCGCGCCGTGATGCGCATGGCCGTGCGCGAGGCCATGCTCAACGGGCACAAGATCTGCCACGGTGGGTTGATCTTCACGCTGGCAGACTCCACCTTTGCCTTTGCCTGCAACAGCCGCAACAAGGTCGCGGTGGCGGCGGGTTGCAGCATCGAGTTCCTCAAGCCAGGCCAGCTCGGCGATGTGCTGACCTGCGAGGGTATGGAGCAGGCGTTACAGGGTCGGCATGGTATTTACGACATGAAGGTTAGCAACCAGCGCGGCGAGGTGGTGGCCATGTTCCGCGGCAAGAGCGCGCAGATTGCAGGCAGCGTGATTCCCGGCCCTGCTGCGGAGGCGCCATGACAAGTTTCCCGCTCGAAGCCATAGAAAAGGCCGGTCTCGACGAACTGCGCGCCTTGCAGCTCAAGCGCATGCAGTCCACGCTGCAGCATGCTTATCTTCATTCGCCGGTGTACAAGGCCAAATTCGATGCGGCCGGTGTGCACCCCGGGGAATGCAGGACGCTGGCCGACCTGGCGAAGTTTCCCTTCACCACCAAGCAGGATTTACGCGACAGCTATCCCTTCGGCATGCTGGCGGTGCCGCGCGAGCAATGCATGCGTATTCATGCGTCCAGCGGCACCACCGGCAAGCCGACCGTGGTCGCCTACACGAAGAACGATGTGGATATGTGGTCGGGCTGCGTCGCGCGCAGCATACGCGCGGCAGGCGCGCGGCCTGGCGACCTGGTGCACATCAGTTATGGCTACGGCCTGTTCACCGGGGGACTCGGCGCGCATTATGGTGCCGAAAAACTCGGACTGACGGTGGTGCCCTTCGGCGGCGGGCAGACCGAGCGCCAGGTGCAGCTGATCACCGACTTCAGGCCCGACATCATCATGGTGACGCCCAGCTACATGCTGGCGATTGCCGACGAGTTCGAAAAGCAGGGCATGACGCCGGCCGACTCCAGCTTGCGCACAGGCATCTTCGGCGCCGAGCCGTGGACCAACGACATGCGCCATGCAATCGAAAAGCGCATGGGCATCGACGCGGTGGACATCTACGGGCTGAGTGAAGTCATCGGCCCGGGCGTGGCCAGCGAATGTGTGGAAACCAAGGATGGGCCAACCATTTGGGAAGATCACTTTTATCCGGAGATCATCGACCCCGTCAGCGGCGAGTTGCTGCCTGACGGCGAGATAGGTGAGCTGGTGTTCACCAGCCTGAGCAAGGAAGCCCTGCCCATCATCCGCTACCGCACGCGGGACCTGACACGCCTGCTGCCCGGCACGGCACGCAGCATGCGGCGCATGGAAAAAATCACCGGGCGCAGCGACGACATGATGATTGTTCGCGGCGTCAACGTGTTCCCCACGCAGATCGAGGAGCTGATTCTCAAACGTATCGAACTTGCGCCGCACTACCAGTGCATCCTAACCCGCGACGGTGCGATGGACAGCCTGTGCGTGGTGGTGGAAACCCGGCCCGGCCTGGCCTGGCGACCGACAGCGCGCCTGCGCAAGCCGCAGCACGTTTGCTGCAGCAAGAAATCAAAGCCTATGTCGGCACCAGCGCGGACATCGAGCTGCGTGCCGAGGGCGGGGTGGAACGCAGCCTGGGCAAGGCCAAGCGGGTACTGGACCACAGGCACTGAGCGGCGAGGCCCGGGGCTCCGGTTTGTTCCCGGGTAAGCACCCTCTCGACGGTGTGTCACTTTAGTTTTAGACTGACTCGACAACGAGTTGTAGGAGGTTGCCATGATTGACAAGCAAGCGATCTACCACAAGACGCCGAAAGGTGTGGAGGCGATTGCGAACAGGCAGTCGGGTCTGGCGCCCAAACTGCGATCCCTGTTGATCATGATTGATGGAAAACGCGGCTACACGGAGCTTGCCGCCATGTCCCTGGTGGTCGGCGACTGCGAACAGATGCTGCTGCAGCTGGCGCAAGACGGCTTTATCGAGCCGGTCGGTGGTGCAGTGCCGGCCAGTACCGCATCTGCGCATGCAGTCTCTTCGATGGCCAACACCGAGCCGGCGCCCCTGATGGTGGTTTCATTGCCGGAAGCCAAGCGTTTTACCGCGCGTCTTCTGACCGACTTGCTCGGCCCCAGCGCCGAGGTGTTGTGCATGAAAATCGAGACGGCCAAGAATCTCGCGGAGTTTGTCGCTGCGGTCAAGCGCGCCAGGGAAATCGTCCGCGATGTCAAGGGCAACTCAGGGGCAGAAAACTTTATTGCACAGGTCGAACTGCACACGCCGGGAAGCTGAGCCGCTGTCCCAGGGCGATCGGGTCATGCAACCGGAGAGAGCCACGGTGCCACCAATGCGGCGTCGCGCAGGACCAGGCGCCAGGTGCTCGCTGCCGGCGGCAGACTCAGCTCCAGCCGCAGCAGCCGCTTGTCACGCGCAACCAGGGCCAGCATCTTTTTCCGTGCCCCGGCGTAAAGCATCAGGTCATCGAGCCTGGCCAGGCGCCAGCCTTCGGCGGGCGGTTTTCTTTTTCCGGTGGCGACGGGTTCAACTCCCAGCCACTCATCACCGGCTGCAAACCCGGCACGTTCGGCTGCGCCGCCGCGCAACACGGTCTTGACCTGCACCCCGCTTGACTCCTGCACGCGCAGGCCCAGGGTCTGTGCTAACTGCGCGGGCTCATCGAGCACGGCAACGCCGTGGCGCTGCAACAGCTCGCGCAGCGGGAGCTCGCTTTTGCCGTGCACCCAGCTGGCGATTTCCGGCGCGTAGGAGCGGCCACCGACCTCTTGCAGTGCCGCCGCGAAGTCCGCTTCGGTCATCACTCCCCCACGGCAACGCAGCCACAGCTGGCGCATCACGTCGTCAAGAGTGACTAGGGTGGTGCCCTTGCTTTCTGCGCGCAATGTCAGGTCAAAACACAAGGCGATCAGCGCGCCCTTGGTGTAGTAGCTGACGGTGGCGTTCGGCGTGTTTTCGTCCTGGCGGTAGTACTTGACCCACGCGTCAAAGCTGGCCTGGGCAGCAGACTGCAACAGCCGTCCGGGTGTCTGCATGACCTGGTTGATGGTCTTGTTCAGGAGCTTGAGGTAGGCCGCGTCGTCAATCAGCCCGGCGCGGCGCAGGAGCAGGTCGTCGTAATAACTCGTGAAACCTTCAAAAAACCAGAGCAGCTGCGTGTAATTTTCGCGGCCATAGGCGTAGGTGCCGAACTCGGCGGGCCGCAGGCGCTTGACGTTCCAGGTGTGGAAGTATTCGTGGCTGATCAGCCCACGCAGCGTGGTGTAACCCTCGGGCAGCTTGCTGCTGCCCAGGCGCGGCAGGTCCTGGCGCTGGCAGATCAGCGCGGTGGAGTTGCGATGTTCCAGCCCGCCGTAACCGTCGTCCACGGCATTGAGCATGAACAGGTAGTTTTTGTGTGGCGGCTTCTTGCTGCCATGCCAGAAGCGGATTTGCGCTTCGCAGATCTTCCGGGTATCGGCCAGCAGCCGGGCACCGTCAAAACTGGCCGTGGCTCCGGCCACCACAAAGCGGTGTGGTACGCCGCAGGCGGAAAAAGAGCCGCTCCAGAAGGAACCCATTTCGACCGGGCAGTCAACCAGCTCGTCGTAGTTGGCGGCGAGGTAGGTCCCGAAGCCTTGTCTGTTGATTTTCAGCGGACTCAGCCCCGTGGCGACAGACCAGGCGCTGATGGCCGGTGCAGAGACCACTTCAAGTGCATGCGCTGCCCGGTGCTGGTCCTCGACCTGTAAACACAGTGAACTGCCATTGAAGAAACCGCGTCCGGCGTCCAGCGAGGCGGTGCGTACCGAGTTGTCATTGGCGTAAACCTCGTAAGCCAGCACCAGCGGCCGGTCGGGGCTGCAAAGGACCTGCCAGCTGCATTTGTCCAGTTGCTCGATTTGGCCGGCGGGTAGGGCGCGTGTGCCTTGGCGGGCCCGCAAGCCCTGCAGGTTTTTCGAGAACTCGCGCACCAGGTAGCTGCCGGGAATCCACACTGGCAGGACCAGTCGCTGTAGCGCCGCGGGACGGGCAATGGTCAGTGTGATGCGGAACAGATGGGCGTGGAGGTCGGCGACTTCGACGCGGTAGTGGACCGCCGCCAGCGAGGCTCCGGAAGGCTTGGCAGGATGTTTGGGCATATGCGCAAAGAATACTGCATCGGTGAAATGCAGGCCCTCAGCCGGCGGGTGCACAGAGGGTTGTTAATTTGCTATCGATTGGATAGCTGCTATCGCCCACCATCAAAGGGCTAGAGGCATATTTTGTTAAAAATTTGAAGCGGAAGGCCAGCCCGGAATCAGGGGACTTTAGCCTCGGCCAGGTGCTTTTCGACCTCCCGGGCGCTGATCGCACCGGGTACGCGCGATCCGTCGGCAAAAATCACGGTGGGTGTACCGGTGATACGGTATTTTTTCCCGAACTCGATGTTGCGCTCCATTGCGCTGACATCGCAGCTGGCGCTGGCCACCGGTTGGTCGCGCACCATCAGGTCTTGCCAGACTTTGGCTTTGTCTTTGGCGCACCAGATATTTTTCGATTTTTCGCCAGAGTCTGCGCTGAGGATAGGGTATAAAAACATGTAGACGGTGACGTCGCTGACCTTTTGCATGTCGCGTTCAAAACGTTTGCAATAACCGCAGTTCGGGTCTTCAAACACGGCCATTTTCCGCTTGCCGTTGCCGCGCACAATTGTGAATGCGTCCTTGAGCGGGAGCGCGTCAAAAGCCACGGCATTGAGTTTATCGACACGTTCTTCCGTCAGATTGCGCCTGGCCTTGGTGTCGATCAGGTGACCCTGGATCAGGTAGTTGCCTTCTGCATCCGTGTAGAAAATTTCGCTGCCGTTGACGCGCACCTCATACAGGCCGGCCATGGGTGCCTGTTTGATCTCGTCGATTTTGGGCAGGTTGGGCAGGCGTTCGGTGAGGGCCTTGCGAATGGCTGCTTCCTGCGCCGTGGCGCCCAGGCTGATGGCCAGCAACGCGCCAGCCAGAATTGATTTGAACAATGTCATCGTTTTCCAGTCAATTTAATCTATCGTCCCCTCAAGGGGCTATTCATCCAGAATCAACCCTGCGGCGAACCCATGGCCTGCCGCATGACCCACTCCTTAAGCGTCCCACTGCGCGCAAAACCCTTCATGCCCCAGTTGCGCACAGCCTGCCAGCGCGCATCGTCTTGTGCAAACAGGCTGTGCAGGCCATCGGTCACCGCGCCCATAGCCGCCACATCGGCCTTGCGCGAGCGTTCGTAGCGCCGCAGCAGCTTTTCGTCACCCAGGCCGCGCCAGTACTCGCGCCCGTGGATCACGGCCCCAAGCCCGGCTGCATCAGCCAGCCCCAGGTTCAGCCCTTGGCCGGCCAGCGGGTGCACCGCGTGTGCGGCGTCGCCTGCCAGCGCCCAGCCCGGACCCACCCAGCGCTCGGCCCGCGACAGCGCCAACGGCCAACTGGCCCGGCTGCTCGCCAGCTCCAGGCAACCCGCTTCGGCACCGCAGACGGTTTGCACAGCTGCTGAAAATTCTTCCGGGGTCAACTTTTCCAGCGCGGCGGCATGTTCCACAGAGACTGACCACACCAGCGCCACAGAGTTCCCTTCGGCGCCGCCTATCGGCAAAAGAGCCAGGATTTCGCCGTTGTGAAACCACTGGCGGGCCACGCCCCGGTGCGGCAGATCGCTTCGCAGGCGGGCAGCCATGGCTTTTTGCGGATAGGGCTTGACGACCCATTGCACGCCGAACTCATTACGGCTGGTACTTTTCTGGCCTTCGCAGATGACGGTCAGCGCGGCTTTGACCGGTGCTTCCAGGGTTTCTGCCTCCAGGGTTTCTATCTGCGGCTGGTAACGCACGGCTTCTGCCAGTTGCTGCTCCAGCGCCGGCACATCGACGATCCAGGCCAGGGCCGCTTCAGGGTCGGCCGGCGGCGCTGAAAAATCAAGCCGGCCGCCATCGTCACCCCAGACGCGCATTTCCAGCACCGGAGTGGCGGCGGGCGCATCTGGCCAGGCCCTGAGCGAGGCCAGCAACCGGCGTGATGCGCTGTTCAGGGCATAAGCCCGTACATCCTGCGAAGCGGGCTTGTCAGCCGGGCCGGCGGCCGGCGCGGGCCGGGCAACCAGGGCCACATGCAGGCGATCGCGCGCCAGCAACAGGGCCAGCGTGCGGCCGACCACACCGCCACCGCGGATACAGACATCAAAGGGCTTGGACATGGCTCATTTTAGAAGGCAGTGCAAAATCGTCCCCGGATTGCTGCAACTTGTACTATCTGACTTGAAGGACTTGCCACATGAGTGAACCATTGAGCGAAACACCAGGCGCCCGGACGGCCGACGTCAGGGCCGTGATTGCCGGGCTGTGGGTGTATCCCGTCAAGTCCTGTGCGGGTGTGCAGGTGCAAGAGGCGATATTGACTGAAACGGGGCTGGAGTTTGACCGGGCCTGGATGGTGGTTGATGAACAGGGTTCCTTCCTGACACAGCGCGAGCTGCCCCGCATGGCTTTGATCCAGCCGCAGCTCAAGTACCACGACATGGTGCTGCGCGCCCCGGGCATGCTGGCGCTGCATATCGCGCTAGACCAGGTGCAGAAGCCGGTGCGCGTCAACATCTGGGACGACGAGGTCAAGGCCTACGACATGGGGCCCATTGCAGCCCAGTGGTTCAGCGATTTCCTCGGCGTGAAAGCGCGGCTGGTGCGTTTTGACCCCGAGGAAAAACGTGCATCCAGTCCGCAATGGACCGGGGACGTGGAGGCCCTCAACCAGTTCAGTGACGGCTATCCGTTGCTGGTACTCAGCGAAGCTTCGCTGGCAGGATTGAATGAAAAATTGCAGACGCGAGGCGCTGTGGCTGTCGGCATGGTGCGTTTCCGGCCCAACATAGTGCTGGGCGATGTGTCCGGCGGCAACGGGCTCGCGCCGCATGATGAAGACCGGCTTGACCTGCTGGAGATTGCCACGGACCAGGGGGTGGTGCGGCTCAAGCCCGTCAAGCCTTGCCCACGCTGCCCGATTCCCAACATTGATCCGGCCACGGCACTGAGCAGCCCAGACGTAGGCGACATGCTGCAGACTTACCGGCAGGAGCCACGCCTCAAGGGCGCGGTGAGCTTCGGCATGAATGCCATTGTCCTGCAGGGCAACGACCACCTGCTCAAGGTGGGGCAGGGCGTCACGGCCAACTACAACTTCGGGTAATTCCGGATCGGATCGCTGTCGCGGTTGCTCTCGTCCGTGGAGTCCTCTTCCAACGGCATGGGCCGGGTGAGTTCGGGCTCCAGGAAACGGATGGGCCGGCGTGTGCGCGCCGCCATGCCGTCGAGCAGATGGGCCAGGGCCTGCGAGAGTTCCGGCCCGTTCGCCAGCTTCTCGGTGAGCAGCACACCGGCGACGTGAAACTGCAGAATAACTTCGGGCTTGAGTCCTTTAAGCGGCATCAGTCCCGAGGCGATCAGTCGCGCGGCCATGTCGGTCACCGGCTCGCGGGTGGAGGCGCCTTCCATGATCAGGCCAAAACGGGCTTCATCCACCCTGCCCACGGTGTCGACATCCCGCAGGATGCGGCGCAGCTTGATCACGCTGCGCAACAGGCTTTGTTCGGCCACCGCGGTGCCGTGGGTGCGCTTGACGTAATCGTAATTGGCCAGCTCCACATAAACCACGGCAGCCGGTTCTCCGTGGCGCGTGGCGCGTGAGACCACCCGGTGAAGCCGGTCGTTGAACAAATGAGGGGTCAGCAGGCCGGTCAGCGCATCCTGGCTCGCCATGGCCTGCTCTCTGGCTTCCATGCTGTGGCGCTCGCGTGAGCGCAGGTTCAACGCGACCAGCAGCAAAGGCACCTGGAGGGTCAGGCCGGCCAGGAGCCCGTATTGCGATAGCGCTGACACTGGAAGCAGGCCCGAGGTGCCGGCCAGCGTCAGCAGGGCAGCCAGCGCCAATGGCATGAAGGCGGCAAGCACCCAGAACCCCACCATGTCCTTGCCCTTCCAGACGATGATGGCCCTGCGCATGCCCAGCACCAATACCACCATCACATAGGCGCCCGCAATGATGACGCCGGTGCCGCGCTCCACCATGGCATAGGTGATTGCCAGTGGCAGGCTGGCCGCGCCAAGCCAGTACGCGACCGGGGCAAGCCATTTCTGGCCTGTGCCTGTGCCGCACAGGTGATGCACGACCATGGGTGCCGCGCCCGCCGCCAGAAGGCTCAGGCAGCCCGGTGCCAGGTCGGCCCAGCCACCGGAACCGCTCCACAGCAACTGGCTGGCCACACCCGTCCATGCGGCGGCCACCAGCGTCATGACCGCCACATACAGGGCATACCAGCCGTAGGCCGGGTCGCGGTAGACCAGGCTCTGGGCAGCCCCGGCAACAATCAGCAAAAGCAGGGCGCCCAGCATCATGCCTGAGGCCATGGCCTCGACCTGCTGGCCATGGCTGCGAGCTTTGCCTGAGATGGCCCTGACCGGAATGTTGACACGTGTCGCGTGCTGGACGCGAACATACACGTCGCGGACGCCATCGCTTGTCAGTGCCAGATGGAATTGCGGGTAACGGCCAGACTCCGGCCAGGTGGAAACGGCGACGGTGTCACCAGCCGTCTCGCCGATCCAGCCGCCTGTGGGGGTCTGCTGGAAGACGGTGACCTGGTCCAGCAGGGGCAGGGGAAACTGCAGCACCCAGTCTTGCTGTGAATGGGCTGATTTCTTGAAGCGATAGTGTTGCCACAGCGCGGACTGCGGACCGAGCGCATAAACAGCATGGGCTTGCGCGGGACTCATGGGGGGGCGGGTGTTGCTGGCCGCCAGCTGCGTGATAGTGGCCTGGGCATCGCTGTCCATCCAGGTCAGGGCACTGGCTTGCAGATCTGTGACGGGATGCTGGTCGTCCAGAATGACAATGGGCTGGGCAAAACTGGCTGCGCCCAGCAAACCCGACAGAACCGCCAGCAGCAGCGCCGCCAGGAGGCCGGTCGCGTATCGCATACACTTCACAGCCTGTTTTTGAAGGTTTGTCATGAGTCTGAAGTGCGGTATTGTAGGCTTGCCCAACGTGGGGAAATCCACCCTTTTTAACGCTTTGACCAAGGCGGGCATTGCAGCGGAGAACTACCCGTTTTGCACCATCGAGCCCAATGTCGGCATCGTCGAGCTGCCCGATGCGAGGCTGGCCCAGCTCGCAGAAATCATCCATCCCGAGCGCATCGTGCCCGCAATCGTCGAGTTTGTCGATATCGCCGGCCTGGTGGCGGGTGCCAGCACCGGCGAGGGGCTGGGCAACAAATTTCTGGCACATATTCGCGAAACGGATGCCATTGTCAATGTGGTGCGCTGCTTCGAAGACGACAACGTGATCCACGTGGCCGGCAAGGTGGACCCGATTTCCGACATCGAAGTGATCCAGACCGAACTTTGCCTGGCCGATCTGACCGCGGTGGAAAAAGCCCTGCATCGCGTGACCAAGACGGCGCGTTCAGGCGACAAGGAATCCATCAAGCTGGTGGCCATTCTTGAGAAATGCCAGGCAGCGCTCAATCAGGCCAAGCCCGTGCGAACGCTGGAGTTCAGCAAGGAAGAGTTGCCCTTGCTGCAGCAGTTCTTTCTGATCACGGCCAAGCCCGCCATGTTTGTTGGCAATGTGGCCGAAGACGGTCTTGAAAACAATCCCTTCCTCGACAAGCTGCGTGCCTACGCGGCCAGCCAGAACGCGCCTGTGGTGGCCATCTGCGCCAAGATGGAAGCCGAGATGGCGGACATGAGCGACGAGGACAAAACCATGTTCCTGGCAGAGATCGGCCAGGAAGAGCCGGGTCTGAATCGCCTCATTCGCGCCGCCTTCAAGCTGTTGGGGCTGCAGACTTACTTCACCGCTGGTGTGAAAGAAGTGCGCGCCTGGACCATTCATGTGGGTGACACCGGCCCCCAGGCCGCAGGTGTGATCCATACCGATTTCGAGAAGGGCTACATCCGCGCACAGACCATTGCCTTTGACGACTTCATCACCTACAGGGGTGAGCAGGGTGCCAAGGACGCCGGCAAGATGCGCAGCGAAGGCAAGGAATATGTCGTCAAAGATGGCGACGTGATGAATTTCCTGTTTAGCAGCTAGATGAGTACACCCCTGCCTGGGCTCACTGCGTGTAGCCCATCCTCCCCTTGCAGGGGACGCCTCCTGTCGACCGGCGGAGCCGGTTCGACGGTGGCACTTGAAAGGAGTGCGCAAATCGCATGACCGAACCCGTCCGCCTCGCTAAACGTCTGGCCCAGATGCTCAACTGCTCGCGCCGCGAGGCCGAGCAGTACATCGAGGGTGGCTGGGTGCGGGTCGACGGTGTGGTGGTTGAAGAACCCCAGCACCGCGTGCTGGATCAGAAGATCGAACTCGACCCCGACGCCAGTCTGCTGGAACTGGCACCCGTCACGCTGCTGTTGAACAAGCCCGCAGGCTTCGAGGCTGGCCTGGACTCAGGTGCCGGCCGTCCAGCAAGCCCGGCGCCGCAACTGCTGGTGGCGGCCAACCAGGCAAAAGATGACCGCTCGGGTATCCGGCCCCTGAAAAAGCACTTTACGGCGTTGACGCTGGCGACCCCACTTGCCACGCCGGCAAGCGGTCTGGTGGTGTTCACGCAGGACTGGCGCGTGGCGCGCAAGCTCAACGAGGATGCCTCGGTGATGGAGCATGAGGTCATCGTGGACGTAACCGGCACCATCTCACCGGGTGGCCTGCAACGTCTTAACCGCCTCGACCACGGCTTTACTTTTAACGGGGTGTTGTTGCCACCGGCCAAGGTCAGTTGGCAGAACGAAACCCGTCTGCGTTTTGCGCTCAAGGGCGAACGCCCGGGCCAGATCGCCTTCATGTGCGAAAGCGTGGGGCTCAGCGTGTCCGCCATGAAGCGCATCCGTGTGGGGCGCGTACCCATGAGCAGCCTGCCGGTCGGCCAGTGGCGCTATCTGCAGCCTCACGAACGGTTTTAAAAGCGCAACGAGCACTCCCTTCAACCAGCCGGGGCCGCGGATCTGGCTCTGCCAGTCCGCAGGCGCAGCGGCCCCCTCGGGGGGCAGGGAGCTACACGCAGTGAGCGACCGTGAGGGCTCATCAACTACCAAGGAATTTGAAGCCTCCCGGAAAGGCCCAGACCAGTGCGCCCGTCATCAGGAAGTAGCGCGCAAACTTGCCGATGGCCATGTAAGCCACACAGGGCCAGAACGGAAATTTGAGCCAGCCAGCCACAGCGCACAACGGGTCGCCCACCGCAGGCAACCAAGCCAGCAGGCAGGCTTTAGGGCCGAGTTTTTCCAGCCAGCGTATGGCGCGCCCGTGGTGGGACGAATGCGAGTATTTGTCCACCACCTTGTGGGCGCCATAACCCAGCCACCAGTCCAGCATGCCGCCCAGCGTGTTGCCTGCAGTAGCCACCAGGACTGCAGGCCAGAACATGTGGGGGCTGAGTTTGACAAGGCCGAACACGACCGGCTCGGAACCTAGGGGCAACAGGGTGGCGGAAACAAAGGAGACGACGAACACCGTGCTCAGGCCATATTCCGGCAAAGCCAGTGCTTCAATCAGGTGTCGTAGCCAAGCTTCCATTGAAGTCGAGTATAGGGATGGCTCATTTGTGGGTGTGTAGGGCAAGCGCTTACAACTGGGGGTCTAAATTTCAATTGCTGAAATTTTGGGCAGTTACAATCGTGCCTCCTTTTTGCGCACCCACCACCTGCCTGCACCTTCCATGAATATCGGCCCCTACGTTTTGGCAAACAATTTGTTTGCCGCGCCGATGGCCGGGGTTACCGACCGGCCATTTCGGCGCCTGTGCAAGGCCGGTGGTGCAGGCTACGCGGTCAGCGAAATG
This sequence comes from Polaromonas sp., assembly GCF_039930745.1. Taxonomy (GTDB): domain Bacteria; phylum Pseudomonadota; class Gammaproteobacteria; order Burkholderiales; family Burkholderiaceae_C; genus Polaromonas. Next base: position 75,969 of record NZ_JBDTTH010000008.1, read on the forward strand.
GTGACCTCGCGGCGTGACCTGTGGGACACGCTGAAAACTTCGCGCCGCGCCAACCACGATGGCGAAGTGGCGCCGGTTGCGGTGCAGATTGCCGGCACCGACGCGCAGATGATGGCCGAGGCTGCTGCCTACAACATCGACCGCGGCGCGCAGATCATCGACATCAACATGGGTTGCCCGGCCAAGAAAGTCTGCAACAAATGGGCTGGCTCGGCCCTGATGCAGGATGAGCCGCTGGCGCTCGCGATTGCCGAGGCCGTGGTTGCCGCCTGCGCACCGCGCAATGTTCCTGTGACCCTGAAAATGCGCACCGGCTGGGCTGACACGCATAAAAATGCCGTCGTGCTGGCGCGCGCCTTCGAGTCCGCCGGCGTGCAGATGCTCACCGTGCATGGCCGCACGCGCGAGCAGGGCTACAAGGGGCAGGCCGAGTACGACACGATTGCTGCGGTCAAGGCCGCGGTGTCTGTGCCGGTGGTGGCCAACGGCGACATCAACACGCCGGAAAAAGCCCGCGATGTGCTGGCTTACACCCGGGCCGATGCGGTCATGGTGGGCAGAGCCGCCCAGGGCCGGCCCTGGATCTTTCGCGAAATGGCGCATTTCCTGGCGACCGGCACGCATCTTGCGCCACCGCTGGTGGCCGAGGTCAAGCGCCTGCTGCTCGATCACCTGCTGGACCACTATGAGCTGTATGGCGCCTTCAGCGGTGTGCGTACTGCACGCAAGCACATCGGCTGGTACGTCAAGCCCTTGCCGGGCGGGGAAACCTTTCGCGCACGCATGAACCTCCTGGAAGACAGCGAAGCGCAATGGCAGGCAGTGGCAGATTTTTTTGATGAACTTGGCGGCCGCATGGACCGCATGCCCGCAGCGGCTTCAGGCATGGTACAAGCCGCGGCCGGCGACAATGACAGACAGAACAAGAAGGAGGGAGAGCTCGCATGAGCAAGAAACACATAGAAGAGTGCGTACGCACCAGCCTGGAGGGTTATTTCAAGGACCTGCGCGGCACCGAGCCCGACGGCATGTACGACATGATGGTCCGCGTGGTCGAAAAACCGCTGCTGGAAGTCGTGATGCAACATGCCGACCAGAACCAGTCCCGCGCTGCCGAATGGCTGGGCCTGAACCGCAACACCCTGCGCAAAAAACTCGTCGAACACAAACTGATCAAGTGACCCGGCAGTCGCATTCCATCCCCCGAGAAACAAAGACAAGCATGAACGCCCTGATTTCCGTCTCCGACAAAACCGGCATTGTTGACTTTGCGCGTGCGCTGCATGCGTTGGGCATCAAACTGATTTCCACCGGCGGCACTGCCAAGCTGCTGGCCGATGAAAAGCTGCCGGTGACCGAAGTCGCCGAGCTGACGGGCTTTCCCGAAATGCTCGATGGCCGCGTCAAGACCCTGCACCCGATGGTGCATGGCGGTCTGCTGGCACGGCGCGATGTGCCCGAACACATGGCGGCGCTCAAGACCCACGGCATTGACACCATCGACTTGCTGGTTGTCAATCTCTACCCGTTTGAAGCCACGGTCGCCAAGCCCGGCTGCACGCTGGAAGACGCGATTGAAAACATCGACATCGGCGGCCCGGCCATGGTGCGATCGGCCGCCAAGAACTGGAAGGATGTCGGGGTGCTGACGGATGCTTCGCAGTACGCTGGTGTGCTGGAAGAACTCAAGGCCTCGGGCAAGCTGGCTGATGCCACCAAATTTGCTTTGTCGGTGGCTGCCTTCAACCGCATCAGCCAGTACGACGGCGCGATCAGCGATTACCTCTCGGGCATCCAGTCCGATGGCGCACATAGCCTGTTTTCCGGGCAGTCCAATGGGCGCTTTGTCAAAGTACAGGACCTGCGCTACGGTGAAAACTCGCACCAGCAAGCCGCGCTGTACAGCGACCTGTACCCGGCGCCGGGTTCGCTCGTGACGGCCAAACAGCTGCAGGGCAAGGAGCTGTCGTACAACAACATCGCCGATGCCGATGCCGCCTGGGAATGCGTCAAGGGCTTTACCGAGTCCGCCTGTGTGATCGTCAAACACGCCAACCCCTGCGGTGTGGCCGTGGGCAAGGATGCGCTCGAAGCCTACAGCAAGGCTTTCAAGACCGACCCCACCTCGGCCTTTGGCGGCATCATTGCGCTGAACTGCACCCTTGACGAAGCGGCTGCGCAGCAAATCTCCAAACAGTTTGTCGAGGTGTTGATGGCGCCGGCCTTTACGCCCGCGGCGCTGGAAGTGTTCAAGACCAAGGTCAATGTCCGCATCCTGCAGATCGACTTGCCGCCGGGTGGCGACACCGCGTGGAAGCAGGGGCGCAACCTGATGGACGTCAAACGTGTCGGTTCCGGCCTGCTGATGCAGACCGCCGACAACCATGAACTGGCACTGGCTGACCTGAAGGTGGTCAGCAAGCTGCAGCCGACGCCTGCGCAGCTGCAGGACCTGCTGTTCGCCTGGAAGGTCGCCAAGTACGTCAAGTCCAACGCCATCGTGTTCTGCGGCGGCGGCATGACGCTGGGTGTAGGCGCGGGCCAGATGAGCCGCATCGATTCGGCCCGCATCGCCGCGATCAAGGCGGCCAACGCCAGTCTCGATCTGGCCGGTTCCGCTGTCGCAAGCGACGCCTTTTTCCCCTTCCGCGACGGCCTGGATGTGGTGGTGGACGTGGGCGCCACCTGCGTGATCCAGCCGGGCGGCAGCATGCGCGATGAGGAAGTCATTGCCGCGGCAGACGAGCGGGGCGTGGTGATGGTGCTCAGCGGTGTCCGGCACTTCCGGCACTGAAGCCACTTTTTGAAAGCAAAAAGTGGCTTTAGCCCCCGTCCAGCGGGCTTAATTAGCTACTGAATTAGTAGCAAATTTGTAGCGCAGCCTTTCATCCAGGACATGATCCGGGATTGATGGGGGGCTGAGAGCGAAGCGGGAAATGCCTGCTTAGCCACCGGCAAAAAACCGGGCAGCCGCCTGCACCGTTTCTTCGATGTCGGCCGCCGTGTGCGCCGAGCTGACAAAGCCGGCTTCGTACAAGGCCGGCGCGTAGTAGACACCCTGATCGAGCATCGCGTGGAAGAAACGGTTGAAGGTCGGGCCATCGGTGGTCATCACGGTGGCGTAGTTCTGCGGCAGTGGGTCCAGAAGAAAAAAGCCGAACATGCCGCCTTCGCTGTCGGCGCTGAAGGTGACACCTGCCTGGTGGGCCGCCTGCGTCAGGCCACGGGTCAGGCTGCGCGTGCGCTCGGACAGCGCTTCGTAAAACCCGGGTTTTTGCAACTCGCGCAAGGTTGCCAAGCCGCAGGCGGTAGCCACGGGGTTGCCCGACAGCGTGCCGGCCTGGTACACGGGGCCCAGCGGAGCCAGCTGCTCCATCACTGCGCGAGAGCCGCCAAAGGCGGCCAGTGGCATGCCGCCGCCTATGACTTTGCCCATGACCGTCATGTCGGGCTTGAAACCCGGGATGCTTTTTGCATAGACGCTTTGCGCGCCGCCCAACGCCACGCGAAAGCCCGTCATGACTTCGTCGAAGACCAGCAACACGCCGTACTGGGTGCACAACTCCCGGCAGCGCTTCATGAAAGGGACGCTGGCCCGCACAAAATTCATGTTGCCGGCAATCGGCTCGATGATCAGGCAGGCGGTGCTGCTGCCATGGAGGGCAAAGGCTTCTTCGAGCTGGGCGATGTGGTTGTACTCGAGCACCTGCGTGTGCTGCACGACCTCGGGCGGCACGCCGGCGCTGGTCGGGTTGCCAAAAGTCGCCAGGCCTGAACCAGCTTTGACCAGCAAAGCGTCGGCATGGCCGTGGTAACAGCCTTCGAATTTGATGATCTTGCTGCGTCCGGTGGCGCCCCGCGCAAGGCGGATCGCGCTCATGCCCGCTTCGGTACCCGAACTGACCAGGCGCAGCATGTCGATGGAGGGCACCAGCTTGACGATTTCTTCGGCCAACTCCACCTCGCGTTCAGTCGGTGCGCCGTAAGAGAAGCCTTCGAGCACAGCCTTTTGCACGGCTTCGACCACCGCAGGGTGGCCATGGCCCAGAATCATCGGACCCCATGAGCCGATGTAGTCGATGTAACGCTGGCCGTCGGCGTCCCAGAAGTAGGCGCCCTGCGCGCGCTGCACAAAACGCGGGGTGCCGCCGACGGCCTTGAAGGCGCGCACCGGCGAGTTGACACCGCCAGGAATCAGTTTTCGGGCACGCTCGAACAGCGCTGCGTTGCGGGACTTGTCGGGACTAGTGTTTGGTGCCATTGGTGGGTAGGTCAAAGGGAGGCAAGGGGAGCAGGGATTCATCCGGATCACTGCCTTCGTCGTCGCCGGCGTCTATTGCGTCATCTTCTGCCTGTGCCCAGAACAGCCGGTCGGGCACGATGTTGCCCATGCCAGGACGAAAACCGGCGTCCAGGCTGTGATCGAGGTAGGTGAGGGCTTCAGCAGTTGCGGCCTGCAGGTTGTGGCCGTTGGCCAGCAGAGCTGACAGTGCGGCGGTCAGCGTGTCGCCGGCACCAGCAAACACCGCTTCAAAACGTTCGAATTTTTCGCTGTAAAGAATGGCTTGCGGCGTGGCCAGTACATTGTCAATGAACTGGTCGGGCAGGGGCACGCCCGTGACCAGCGTGTAGGGCACGCCGAATTCCGAAGCTGCCTTGGCAATATCGCGGGCCGTGGGGCTTTTGTCGCCAGTCCAGTCCGGCAGCAGCCAGCGCCACAGGCTGCTGTGGTTGCCCACCAGCACGGTGGTCTGCGGCAGCATCAGTTCACGAAAGGCGTCCAGGTAGCTGTCAATGGCTTCTTCTTCCCACCATGACAGGTTGGGCATGTAGGCGATTAGCGGGACGTCGGCATAGTCCGATGCAATTTCCGCGATGGCGCTGATGGTTTCCGGGCTGCCGACAAAACCGACCTTGATGGCAGCAACCGGCATGTCCTCGAGTGCCGTGCGGGCCTGCTCGGTGACCGCATCTTCGTCAAAGGAAGTATGGTCGAAAATCTCGGCGGTATCGCGTACATAGGCGCCGGTGACGACGGCCAGCGCGTGTGCGCCGGCTGATGCGATGGCGCTGATGTCCGCCGTCAGACCGCCTGCGCCACTTGGGTCGTTGGCATTGAAGGTCATCACGCAGGCGGGTGAGGTTTCGCTGTCCTCTGTTTCCATTTGCCGGATGTCCAGAGGAGGGGGGGTGGGGTTTGCCATAGGGCTGGAATTTTGCCTCGTAAGCGAATAAGCAACGCCGCCTCGATACAATTGTTGCATTCTATTCGAAGGCAACTTAAGCTGTGACTCAAACAATGACCTGGATGTGTTTAATTTGTGGGTGGATTTATGACGAAGCGACTGGCGCGCCAGAACACGGAATTGCGGCGGGAACGCCCTGGGCTCAGGTACCGATGAACTGGACCTGTCCCGAGTGTGGCGCGCGCAAGGAAGACTTTGAAATGGTCCAGATCTGAACGGCCGGGCCGGATGTCTAAACAAAAGCGCGCATCGGGCGTTGCAGTGCCGGTGGCGCGTTACAAGGAGCACAGTCAGTGAGTATTACCAGTTCGGGCCTTAAAGTTTTGGTCATCGACGACAGCAACACCATCCGGCGTAGCGCTGAGATATTCCTGAAGCAGGGCGGGCATGAGGTTTTGCTTGCCGAAGACGGTTTTGACGCGCTTTCCAAGGTCAACGACTACCTGCCCGACCTGATCTTCTGCGACATCCTGATGCCTCGTCTGGACGGTTACCAGACCTGCGCAATCATCAAGCGCAACCCTAAATTTTCAACTGTACCCATTGTGATGCTGTCTTCCAAAGACGGCGTTTTCGACAAGGCGAGGGGCAGGATGGTCGGTTCGCAAGACTACCTGACCAAGCCGTTTACCAAAGACCAGTTGCTGCATACCGTGCAGGAACTTGGCAGCGCAAAACAAGGAGTAGCGTGATGGCGATTAAAAAAGTTCTGATTGTGGATGACTCTAAAACGGAGTTGATGTTCATGACCGACCTGTTGGTCAAAAACGGTTTCTCCGTCAAAACCGCTGAGAACGCGGAAGATGCCTTTCGTCGGCTTGCTGAGGAAAAACCTGACCTGATCCTGATGGACGTGGTGATGCCCGGGCAAAATGGCTTCCAGCTCACGCGCGCCATCACCCGCGATCCCTTGTATGCTGACGTGCCCATCATCATGTGCACCAGCAAAAACCAGGAAACAGACCGTGTTTGGGGAATGCGTCAGGGCGCCAAAGACTACATCACCAAGCCGGTGGATGCCGACGACCTGATGGCCAAAATCAAGGCGCTGGGCTGATCCCGCACCGATCCCGATAAAGCATGGCCAACCGACAAGCACTGAGAGAACTGCAAAGCCGCCTGGCCGACAGGCTGAAAGCCGCCAAAACCCAGGGCGTTTCGGCATCCTGGCTTGCCGTGGAAGCCGGCGGCGACAAATACCTGTTCCCCCTGAACCAGTCCGGAGAAATTTTCCCGTGGGTCAATGCGCAAAATGTGCCTTATACGCAGGCTTGGTTTGCCGGCGTGGCCAATTTGCGGGGTGGCTTGTATGGCGTTGTTGACCTGGCCAGTTTTGTGACCGGCAAAATGCCGCCCCCGCGCACCGAACTGGCGCGCACCGAGTCCCGGCTGGTGGCCCTGAACAGCGCTCTGGAGATCAACTGCGCGTTGCAGATCGACAAGCTGGCCGGGTTGCGTAATCCGGAGGCGTTCACCGATTTTGCTGAAAAGGCTGCTGACTCGCCGGAGTTTTTTGGCCACAGTTATGTCGATTCGAACGGTGCCCGTTGGCAGGAAATCAACCTGCAACTGCTCGCCCAGCAGGCCCATTTTTTGACCATCAGCGCCTAGCGCTATTACGTTTTTTCCCAGGAAGGCCTCACCATGTCTGTCATTCAGAAGCTGTTCAAAACAAAGCCTGCGCCCCCCGAGGACAGCATGGATGGTGTCTCTCTGGACATGTCGGTCGATCCCTTGGCGACGGGGGCTATGGACGCTTCGGGTGGTTCCACGGGCCGCCTGGGCGACAGTGCGGGCCTTGAAAGCCAGTCCGAGGAGGGGGCTGTCGAGAGCGTCGAACGTCTGTCCCTGCCTGTTCTGGGGCGCCGGCCCATGGGTGAGCATCAGCGGATTCTGGTAATTTTGCTGGCTTTTGCAGTTGTGGTGCTCGGTTCGGTAACCTTTATTGCGCTGAATCAGGCTGACAGGGTGGCCCAGCAGGTGGCAGCTACCGGACAGTCGCTGATGCAGTCGCAGCGGCTGGCGAAATCGGTGTCTCAGGCCCTGGTGGGAAGTGCCCAGGCTTTCCCCGACGTGCGCGAAAGTTCGGACGTGCTGGCCAAAACCGTTCGAGGCCTCAAGGCAGGTGATGAGTCGCTGCGTCTGGAACCGGTTGTTACCGAGTTGCAGCCGGATGTTGACACTGTCACGCCGCTGATGGTGCGTGCTGAGAAAAATGCCTCTACCGTGATGGGCCAGCAGGCGATTCTGACGCAGGTGGGTAACGCGCTGCGCACCATTAACCGGCAGTCGTCGGACCTGCTTGAGATCGCCGAGACAGTCTCTTCGCTCAAGCTCCAGCAGAACGCGGCACCGGCAGAGATCTCAGCCGCCGGCCAGCTGGTGATGTTGACGCAGCGTATTGGTAAATCAGCCAACGAGTTCCTGACGATGGAAGGTGTGAGCCCGGAAGCCGTGTTCTTGCTGGGCAAGGACTTGAACTCGTTCAAGGAAATTGCGCAGGGCCTGCAGGAGGGCAGCCCCGAGCTGCGCCTGGCCGGCTCCAAGGACCCACAGACACGGGAGCGGCTCGAAGCGCTGCTGGCGCTCTATGAGCAGACCCGGGTCCAGGCCGGTGCGATTTTGGGCAACTTGCAGGGCCTGGTGTCGGCACGTGAGGCGCAGGCATCGATCATTTCTGACAGCGAAGCCTTGCGCCGTGGCCTGGAAGACATCCAGAGCAAACTGTCCACGCAGACGGGTCTGAGCGCTGGTTCGTTGACAACGCTGGCGATTGCCGCCGCCTTTGCCCTGCTGTGTGCGGCCGGCCTGGCCCGTTTGCAGGTGTTGGACAGCCGGCAACGCCAGGGTATTGCTGAAAGCCAGCGGCTCGAAGCCAAAGGACAGGAGCAGGATGCCAAGCGCGTCAATGACGCCAACCAGGCCGCCATTTTGCGCTTGATGAATGAGTTGCAGACAGTGGCTGAGGGTGACTTGACCCAGGAAGCGACGGTGACCGAGGACATCACTGGCGCTATCGCCGACTCGGTGAACTACACGGTGGAAGAGTTGCGCCAGTTGGTGGGTAACGTACAGAACACGGTGACCCGGGTGGCGCAGACGACCGCCCAGGTGGAAAGCACATCGACGGAACTGCTGGCGGCCTCCACCGAGCAGCTGCGCGAGATTCGCGAAACCGGTCAATCGGTGCTCGACATGGCCACCCGAATCAACCAGGTGTCCAGCCAGGCGCAGGAATCTTCCCAGGTGGCGCGTCAATCGCTGACAGCTGCCGAGTCTGGCTTGCAAGCTGTGCAGAACGCCATCGGCGGTATGAATTCGATCCGCGACCAGATCCAGGAAACTTCCAAGCGGATCAAACGGCTTGGTGAATCTTCCCAGGAGATTGGTGAAATCACCGAACTGATTTCAGACATTACCGAGCAGACCAACGTGCTGGCGCTGAATGCCGCCATCCAGGCGGCGTCGGCCGGTGAAGCCGGACGAGGTTTCTCCGTTGTGGCCGAGGAGGTGCAGCGACTGGCTGAACGTTCCGCAGATGCGACGCGTCAGATTTCCGCGCTGGTGAAAGCGATTCAAACCGATACGCAGGATGCCGTGGCCGCCATGGAGCGCTCCACGCAGGGTGTGGTCGAAGGGGCCAAGCTGTCGGACAGCGCAGGTACCGCATTGTCCGAGATTGACTTGGTGTCACGCCGACTCGCTGACCTGATTGAACAGATTTCAGCTTCAGCCTCCCGCGAAGCTGAATCAGCCAACGTTGTGGCCGGCAACATCCAGCATATTTTCGCGGTGACGGAGCAAACCGGAGAAGGTACGCGGTCCACGGCCCAGCAGGTGCGTGACCTGTCCCGCATGGCCGAGGAGCTCAGGCAGTCGGTCTCGCGATTCAAGATCGCCTGACGCATACATGATCTGTCTTTGTCCGTGACCTCCGATTTATGAACCGGCCTGCCATCTATGCAATCGAACGCTTCGAATTCATCCTCTGCTGAGCTCGACCTGGTGGTCAATGACCTGGGTCCGCTAGCCTGGGTACTGGATGAACTTCGGAAATCCCTGGATGGTTCCGCCAAGGCCCTGAAACGTTTTGTGCGCGACGCCGAGCTTGCACGCGGCTCTGATCTTGCTGCCCTTGACGCCAGCCAGCTCCGGATCGCACGCCAGCAATTGCATCAGGCTGTGGGAGCGCTGGAGATGGTGGGGCTGGGTGCACCAGCGCTGGTACTGCGTTCGATGGAAGCTGCTGTGCAGCGGTTTGTCCAGCGGCCTGAGCAATGCAGCCAGGAAGCGGCAGCCAAGGTCGAGCAGGCCAGTTTCGCGCTGACTGAATATCTTGAAGGTGTGTTGGCCGACAAACCGGTATCTGCTGTCTCGCTGTTTCCTCAGTACCGCGATGTCCAAGGGCTGGTCGGTGCGGATCGCATCCATCCGGCGGACCTCTGGATGTATGAGTGGCGCTGGATGGATCCCGAGTTGCCTGTCACGGTGGAGGCGGTCGCCTACGATGACGCGGCCAGGCAACTGCTTGATCCACTGGCGCTGAAAATCATGCGTACCGGTGACAGGCAGGCCGCGCAGAGCTTCAGGGACATGTGCCTGGGGTTTGCGCAGGCCGAACCGGCTGGCGAACCGAGGGCGTTCTGGAAAATTGCGGCCGGCTATTTTGAAGCTCTGGCCCAGGGTTTGCTCAAGGTCGATCTCTATGTGAAACGCGGCGCGTCGCGCGTTCTTCTGCAGTATGCGTCGTTCGCGAAGGGCGGCACCAACGCGTCGGACCGGCTGGCTCAAGACCTCCTTTTTTACTGTTCCCAGGCAGTAGCTGCGCGCGCCAGCGATGCACCTGTCCTGTCCGCCATCCGCGCAAGCTACGGTCTGGCCCGCTTCAAACCGGTGGATTATGAAGCGGTCCAGTTCGGCCGATTCGACCCCGCGCTGCTCGCCCAAGCGCGCAAGCGGATCGTCTCTGCCAAGGAAACATGGTCTTCGCTGACCGCGGGGGATGTCGGCAAGTTCAAGACTGTGGCCGACCAATTCAGCCTGGTGACAGACTCGCTGGTCAAGCTGCATCCACCGAGCGAGCCGCTGGCCATGGCGTTGTCGCAGGTCATCGAGGCAACGGTTCGCTCCGGCCAGGCGCCTCCCATCGAGTTGGCGCTTGAGGTGGCTACGGCCGTGCTTTACCTCGAGGCTGCTTTTGATGACCTCGACCCCAGCGATCCGCAACTGGCTTCTCGCACTGCGCGTCTGGCGCAACGGCTCGACAGTGCCCGCAGTGGCGGCGCAGCCCAGCCACTTGAGCCTTGGATGGAAGAGCTGTACCGGCGTGTCAGCGACAAGCAGACCATGGGCAGCGTTGTGGGCGAGCTGCGCATTTCCCTGAGTGAGCTGGAAAAATCGCTGGACGTGTTTTTCCGCAATCCGCAGGAAAAAACGGCCCTTGCCGCAGTGCCCGGCCAGTTATCGCAGATGCGCGGTGTACTGTCCGTTTTGGGTCTGGACCAGGCCTCCCAGGCGGTCTTGCGCATGCGCGAGAGCGTTGAGCAAATGCTTGTGACCGAAGTTGACGAGCAACTGGCGCGTTCTGCCGGGACATTCGAGCAGTTGGGCAACAACCTCGGCGCCCTGAGCTTCCTGATCGATATGCTTAACTACCAGCCGACGCTGGCGAAGAAACTTTTTGTATACGACGACATTAAAGGGGAGCTAAAACCCCTGATGGGACGCATTCACACGGCGCAGGATGCCGCTGCGACGGTGACGGTCAACAATGAACTGTCCCAAGAGGTGCTTTCAGTTGTTCAGGATGCTCAGGCAGGCGACACCGCCGAGAACCTCAGTGTCAAACTGGACGTTCTGGCGACCCATGCAGCCTTGGCAGATCAGCCTGCTCTGGCTCAGACCGCCCGTGACGCTGCGTTGGCTGTGTCCAGCCAGAGCCCCCAGTCGAATGCCGACACCTTGACCGATCTGGCGGCAGCGGCCGCGCCAGTAAGTGTGCCTGAAGCGGTGCCTACGGGCGCGACTGCAGCTTCGGACGACTTTGAAGAAGACGATTTGCGCGATATCTTTCTGGAGGAAGCGCGTGAGGTGGCGGGCAACGCCCAGGCGGCGCTTGCTGCGCTGGCCCTTGAGCCCGGGGATATCGGAGAACTCACGATACTGCGACGGGCTTTCCACACACTCAAGGGCAGCTCCCGCATGGTTGGGCTCAATGAATTTGGTGAAGCCGCATGGTCTATGGAGCAAATGCTCAATGGCTGGCTGGCCGAGCAAAAGCCTTCGAATGATGAGTTTCGGACATTGTGTGTCCAGGCGATGGATGGCTTTGCCGCCTGGATCGAGGACATCGCCGCCAACCGTGAGACGTCCTGGACTTCGTCGGCATTTCGTGCCAGCGCGGATGCGATGCGGACGGAAGGGCGTTTCAGTCCGATCCAGCGCCCGGCTGCGCCGGTTGCCATGGCACAGGAAGCTGCACCCCAGGCACCGGAACAGGATCTGGACTTTGTGCTCGAGCCTCCTGCGTCTGTTGTCGAAGTGCCTCCAGCCCCCCAGGAGCAGCCTGTTGGCGAAATACAAGGCATAGACTTCGAGAGCCTGGCGGCCTTGTCGCAGCCGGGTGCCGATACGCATGCGGCAGGGAAAGCTCCTCCCGTGGCCATGTTTGAGTTGGATCTTCCCGATGTGGCACCCGCCACGGAAGCAGATCCGGTGGAGTTGTCCGCCATCGACTTTGATGCACATTTTCTGAACCAGTCTGCCAGCGCAGACACCGCTACTCCAGCGCCATTGACAGCTGTCGCATCGCTGCCGGATGTGGAGATTTTTGATTTTTCTACGCCCGAATCCGACCCGGCGCGTGCTACGGCCCCCGTCGTGGAGGAGATGGCTTTTGAAGATTCAGCATCGGGAGAAGCTGCCGGGGACGAGCAGGTCAAGGTGATTGGCTCTTTACGGATTGGCATTCCCCTCTACAACGTCTACCTGAACGAAGCTGACGAATGGTCTAGACGGCTGGTCACAGAGGTGACGGAGTGGACGATGGAGACGGACCACCCCATTGGGGACTCCACTCTGGCTCTGACCCATTCCCTGGCCGGTAGCTCGGCGACAGTCGGCTTTAAAGCGCTGTCTGAAGTGGCCCGTGCGCTTGAAAACGCTCTGCAGCAAACGCGAGTCCAGCATGGACGGGGCGGCGGCAGGTACAGCCAGCTCTTTATCAACGCAGCCGAAGACATCCGCCGCCTGTTGCATCAGTTTGCAGCCGGTTTTCTCAAACAACCCGACGCGGCTATCCTGCAGACACTGCGCGAAATCGATTTTTCCGACGAAGGCAACGAGATGGCCTTGGAAATCGATGGCCAGGATGACGCGCCAGACCGCAGTACATTGCTGGAATCGGTTTCCAGTGCAGCGACTGTTGAAGTAGCGATGCCTTCCGCCGTCCCGCTCGCGCCTGCGGCCACCTCTTCTCCTGCACAGGGGCGTCCCCTGTCGGTGACAGCCAAGATCACGGTGAACCCGCTTGCCGTTCCAGCCGTGCCGGTGGCGGTTCCTGTTGTGCCAGTGCCCTTCATGGCGCAACATCCGATCGCACCTGCGGCGCTGACGGCACCCGCCCCTTCAGTATTCAATGAAGACGTGGATGACGAGATCGATGCGGTTGACATGATCGATCCGGACCTGTTTCCGATTTTTGAGGAAGAGGGCGCTGAGTTGATGCCGCAATTGGGCGGCGCCCTGCGGCAGTGGTCGGCGCGTCCCGACAACCATGGCGCACGCAATGAAGTGTTGCGGGCCCTGCACACCCTCAAGGGCAGTGCCCGTCTGGCGGGCGCCATGCGGCTTGGGGAAATGGCCCACAGGATTGAGTCCGATATCGAACATATGGGCTCCGATGCTGCCGGTTCACAGGACTTTGACTCGCTACTGACTACTTTTGACGCGATGCAGGCCAATTTTGAGGCCCTGCGCCATCCGGGCGAGACGGCCCAGGCGCTGGAGCCATTGGTGCCCCTCTCTTCGTCTGTAGTTGCTGAGGAGGCAGGAGTCCCGGCACAGGATTCCCTGGAGGCGGCAGCAACGTCGCCTGCCGTTCCGGCCGAGCCCGGTTCGCGCAAAGTCATGATGTCGGTGGCCCAGGCCACGGCCCTGCAGCCTTTGCGTCCCGCAGCGTCAGGCTCGATACGTGTGCGCTCACAACTGCTGGACCGCATGGTCAACCAGGCCGGCGAGGTCATGATCACGCGTTCGCGGCTGGAAGCCGAGCTGAACCAACTGCGCGGTTCGCTGAATGATCTGAGCGGCAACCTTAACCGCCTGCGCGCCCAGCTGCGTGACGTGGAACTGCATTCCGAAACCCAGATGCAGTCGCGCCTGCAGCAGGCCAAAGAGGCGCAGCTGGGTTTTGATCCGCTGGAGTTTGACCGTTTCACGCGGGTCCAGGAATTGACCCGCATGATGGCCGAGTCGGTCAATGACGTCGCGACGGTGCAGCGCACCTTGCAGCGAACGGTGGAAGCCACCGAGGATGACCTGATTGCCCAGGCGCGCCAGACCCGGGAATTGCAGCGCGATCTGCTGCGTACCCGCATGGTGGAGTTTGAAGGCATTTCAGAACGCCTTTATCGCGTGGTGCGCCAGGCATCCAAGGAAACCGGCAAGCAGGTCCGGCTGGACCTGCAGGGCGGCACCATCGAAATGGACCGCGGCATGCTGGACCGCATGACACCGGCATTCGAGCACCTGCTGCGCAATTGCGTGGCGCACGGCATCGAAGACATGCAGACCCGCACCGATGCAGGCAAAGACGCCAGCGGCCTGATCACCGTGAGCGTGCAGCAGTCGGGTAATGACGTGTCTGTGGAGTTCCGGGATGACGGCGCCGGTCTCAACCTCCCGCGTATCCGCGAAAAAGCGCTGGCCTCGGGCATGCTCGCTGCGGGTCAGCAGATCGACGACGATGAGGCGGCCAATCTGATTTTCATGCCTGGCTTTTCCACAGCCTCCCAGGTCACTGAATTGTCCGGCCGCGGTATTGGCATGGACGTCGTTCGCTCGGAAATCAACGCACTGGGTGGGCGTATTGAAACCAGTACCGTCGCCGGCAAAGGCACCAATTTCAAGCTGGTCCTGCCGCTGACCACAGCGGTGACGCAGGTGGTCATGTTGCGAGCCGGCGGATCTTCCGTGGGTGTACCGGCCAACGTGGTTGAAACCGTGCGCCGGATCTCGGCGAAGGATTTGCAGCAGGCCTACAACAGCGGCGTGCTGGATGTCGCGGGTGAAGCCGTTCCGTTCTTCTGGGCCGGCGCCTTGTTGCAGGTGTCCCGCCTGAGCAGCGAGCCGCAGGGCAAAACCGCGCCGGTGGTTATTTTCCGCAGTGCCGCCCAGCGGCTGGCGCTGCATGTGGATGAAGTTCTGGGCAACCAGGAGGTGGTGGTTAAAAACCTCGGGCCGCAGCTGTCGCGCTTGCCGGGTCTGGCGGGTATGTCCGTGCTGGCTTCCGGTGCGGTGGTTCTCATCTACAACCCGGTTGCACTGGCTTTCGTTTATGGCCAGCAGGCCCGCGCCTGGAGTTCCGACAGTGCCGAACCGCACATGCTGGAGCAGTCTGGGGCAGGCGCCGCAGATGGCCGCGGCTTGGCGGTTTCCTCGCCGGTGCCGGCCGCGCCACAGATCCCATTGATTCTGGTGGTTGACGACTCCATCACCGTGCGCCGCGTGACGCAGCGCCTGTTGCAGCGCGAAGGTTATCGCGTGTCCATGGCGGCCGATGGGTTGCAGGCGCTTGAGCGCCTCCAGGAGGAGCGTCCCACAGTGGTTCTGTCCGATATCGAAATGCCGCGCATGGACGGCTTTGACCTGGCGCGCAACATCCGTGGTGATGTCCGTTTGAGTGATCTGCCCATCATCATGATCACGTCACGAATTGCCGAGAAGCACCGCGAACACGCCAAGGAATTGGGCGTTGACCATTACCTGGGCAAGCCTTATGCCGAAGACGAGTTGCTCAGCCTGATTCGCCACTACTGCAGCACAGAAGCCGCCGTGTCCTAGGCGCGAAGGGCTGAATTTTATGCAAAATAAGGCTCCAGCCTTTACTGCATAAGCGAAAGCAGCTATTAAAAGAAGAGCAAGCTACCCTGCAAATGATTTCTTGACGGGTGCATAACGCTACAGGGTCCGCACTCGCGCCTCGTCATGCCGCACGATGGGGAGAGGGTCGTTTTCACCCAAGCGAACACCGGCGCCAGCCAGCTCCAGGGGTGTGGCCAGCCAGGGGCTGTGCAGGCTGGCCCATACAGGGCGGCCAGCTGCGGCAGGTATCTGTGGATGAACTTTCCCGCGGCATCGAACTTCTCGCTCTGGCTGACCGGCTTGAAGATGCAGAAATAAGATTGGCATCGCAGCCGCTGCTGGACGCCCATTGCCAACCGCCGTTGCTGTTGGCGGACAGGTCAAAATCGTTGAGCTGTCAGCGAAATATCTTTCACCCCGGCGCCAGTGCCATGGTTTCCTCGCGCTCAAAAACGACATGGTCCTTGAGTTCATGCGTCGGAATGCATCAGAGAGCCGGGAGCGCTGCGGCCACTCGGCTTGGTGCTGACGGCCGGTGGTTTTTCTCCCGGCATGCCGGCAACGCGTAAAATTCCCTCATGGCCATGGATTCTGCATCGATCAATCTTACCCATCACTTCCTGATTGCCATGCCCGGGCTGGATGATGAGGCCTTTGCAAAAAGTGTGGTCTACATGTGCGAACACAGTGACCGCGGGGCGCTGGGGCTGGTGATCAACAAGCCCAGCGACATCAATCTTCAGGGCTTGTTCGACAAGGTGGAACTGCCTTTGCGGCGCGACGATCTGACCGACTCTCCGGTATTTCAGGGCGGGCCGGTGCAGACGGAGCGCGGCTTTGTGCTCCACGAATGCATGCTGGAGGGCAGTGAATCCGCATACGCCTCGACCATGACGATTCCGGGCGGGCTGGAGATGACCACTTCCAAGGATGTGCTGGAAGCCCTCTCGACCGGCGCCGGACCGCGCAAGGTGTTTGTCTCCCTCGGTTACTCGGCCTGGGGTCAGGGGCAGCTGGAGTCCGAGATTTCAGACAACAGCTGGCTGACCGTGGAAGCGGACCTGTCGCTGATTTTCGACACCCCGGTTGAGCAGCGTTATGACAAGGCGCTCCTGCTGCTCGGCCTGCAGAGCTGGATGTTGTCGCCCGATGCAGGGCACGCGTGATGGACGTGGCCCGGCCCGCCGTGACCGCTGAGCTGCAAACATTTCTCGCTTTCGATTTTGGTCTCAAACGCACCGGTGTCGCCACCGGAAACCGGCTCACGCGCACCGCGACGCCGCAGGGAAGCATTGCCGCAGAAGGCGATGCCCGGTTCCCGGCCATCGCGCTGAAAATCAGGGAATGGCAACCTGATGCGCTGGTGGTCGGCATTCCCTTCCATCCGGATGGCGCCAGTCATGACAACACCGCGCGGGCACGCAAGTTCGCCCGCCAGCTGCGCGGCCGTTTCGGCCTGCAGGTGTTCGAGGTCGATGAGCGCTACAGCACCACGGAAGCCCTGTCTCAGGGCGCCCCGGATGCGGATGCGGCGTCTGCCTGCATAATCCTCGAGCAGTTTTTAAGGAGTCTTTCATGACCAGCCTGACCCTGGATGCCGAAGCGCTCTACCGGGAGGTCTTGCGCAGCATGCGCCAGCTTTTGACAAGCTACGATCACCCGCCCCGGCTGGTGGGGGTGGCTTCCGGCGGGGTCTGGCTGACCGAACGCCTTTGCGCCGACCTGGGCTTGGCCGATACACCCGGCACGCTGTCTTCGGCCATGCATCGCGACGATTTTTCCCAGCGCGGCCTGTCAGCGAGCGGCCAGACTGTGCTGCCTTTCGATGTCAACGGTGCCGACCTGATCGTGATTGACGATGTGCTTTATACCGGGCGCACCATTCGGGCCGTGCTCAACGAGCTGTTTGATTACGGCCGGCCGGCCAGCGTCAAGCTGGTGGTGCTGGTGGACCGCGGCGGTCGAGAGTTGCCGATACAGGCTGACTTTGCAGCCGCCCGGGTGGCACTCCCGGCGTCGCAATCACTGGCGCTGGCGCGCGGTGATGATGGCAGGTTCAGTTTTCAGGTGCAGGGGGTGACCCCATGATCCCTTGTGTTGACGGCCCGGAGGCCTACTTTTTTGTCGTTTCGCGAAAGGCCTGACAGTGTTGTACCGACGAAACCCGCAGCTCAATAAAAACGGTGAACTGATTCACCTGTTGTCCATTGAGGGCCTGCCCCAAGCCACCCTCACGCACATCCTCGACACCGCAGCCAGTTTTGTCAGCGTCAGCGACCGCGAGGTGAAAAAAGTGCCCCTGCTGCGCGGCAAGAGTGTGTTCAATCTCTTCTTCGAAAACTCCACCCGCACCCGTACCACCTTCGAGATCGCGGCCACCCGGCTGTCGGCCGATGTGATCAACCTCGACATTGCGCGTTCGTCGGCCTCCAAGGGCGAATCCCTGCTCGACACCATTTCCAACCTGAGTGCGATGGCGGCCGACCTGTTTGTGGTGCGCCACAGCGAATCGGGCGCGCCCTACCTGATTGCCCAGCACGTGGCGCCGCATGTCCACGTGATCAATGCCGGAGATGGCCGCCACGCCCACCCCACCCAGGGCCTGCTGGACATGTACACCATCCGCCACTACAAAAAGGACTTCAGCAAGCTGACGGTGGCGATTGTCGGCGACGTGCTGCACTCGCGTGTTGCCCGCTCCGATATCCACGCACTGACCACGCTGGGCTGCCCCGAGGTGCGTGTCGTCGGTCCCAAAACCCTGGTGCCTGCCGACATCGCGCAAATGGGGGTGCGCGTGTGTCACACGCTCGAGGAGGGTATCAAAGGCGCCGACGTGGTGATCATGCTCAGGCTGCAGAACGAACGCATGTCCGGTGCCCTGCTGCCCAGCAGCCATGAGTTTTTCAAGAGTTTTGGTTTGACCAACGAAAAACTGCAACTGGCCAAACCCGATGCCATCGTCATGCACCCCGGCCCCATCAACCGCGGTGTTGAAATCGATTCGGCGGTCGTCGATGGCGCACAAAGCGTGATCCTGCCGCAGGTGACTTTTGGCATCGCCGTACGCATGGCGGTCATGAGCATAGTTGCCGGGAACGAAGCATGAATATGAGCCCCCACGCTTGTCGCTTCGCGTACTGCGCTGCCCCCCGGGGGGGCGCTGCGCCTGCGGCCCGGCTAAGCCGGTTCCGCGGCCCCGGCTGGTTTCGAGGATGCCCCCACGCTTGTCAGCTTATGCGCGTTGGAGACGCAACATGAAGATACTTATTAAAAACGGCCGCGTCATTGATCCGGCCTCCGGCCTTGACGAAATAGGGGACGTGGCTATCGCCGCGGGCCGCATTCTGTCGCTGAAAAACACGGTCACGGACTTTGCACCCAACCGAACCATCGACGCAACAGGCTGCATTGTTGCGCCCGGTCTGATCGACCTGTCAGCCCGGCTGCGCGAGCCCGGCTACGAACATGAGGGCATGCTCGAGAGTGAACTCGCGGCGGCCGTCGCCGGCGGCGTCACCAGCCTGGTGTGCCCGCCCGACACCGACCCGGTGCTCGACGAACCCGGACTCGTCGAGATGCTCAAGTTCCGCGCCGAAAAGCTGCACCAGTCGCGGGTGTTTCCACTGGGCGCGCTGACGCGTGCCTTGCAGGGAGAAGCGCTGACGGAGATGGTCGAGCTGACGGAGGCCGGCTGTGTCGGTTTCAGCCAGGCTGAAGTGCCGCTGGCCAACACCCAGGTGCTGTTGCGTGCGCTGCAATATGCTGCCAGCTTCGGTTACACCGTCTGGCTGCGTCCGCAAGACAGCTGGCTGGGTGGCGGTGTGGCAGCCAGCGGCGCGCTGGCGACCCGATTGGGCCTGAGCGGTGTACCCGTCGCGGCTGAAACCATTGCACTGCACACCCTGTTCGAGCTGGTGCGGGTGACCGGTGCGCGTGTGCACGTCTGCCGCATCAGCAGCGCGGCGGGCGTGGCTCTGCTCGCCAAAGCCAAGGCAGACGGCCTGGGCGTCACCGCTGATGTCAGCATCAACAGCCTGCACCTGACGGATACCGACATTGGCTACTTTGACAGCCGCATGCGCCTGAATCCTCCCTTGCGCCAGCAGCGTGACCGCGATGCGCTGCGCCAGGCCTTGCTCGACGGCACCATCGACGCGCTGGTGTCCGACCACACGCCGGTCGAAGCTGATGCGAAGACACTTCCTTTCGCCGAGGCCGAGCCGGGCGCTACCGGGCTGGAGCTGTTGCTGGGGCTGGCTTGCAAATGGGGGGAGGACAGCGGTGTAGGCGTGTCGCGCGCGCTGGCTGTGTTGACCAGCGAACCGGCCCGTATCCTGGGCGGAGCCCTGGATAGCTTTCAAGCCAGCGCCGGGCAACTGGTCAAGGGCGGTGTGGCCGACGTCTGTGTGTTTGACCCGCAGTCAGCATGGACAGTCCAGCCCGATACCTTGCGCAGCCAGGGCAAACACACGCCGTTTTCCGGCTACCAGCTGCCTGCCCGCGTGCGCTGGACCCTGGTGGGCGGGCAAGTGGCGTTCGAGGCCTGAACGGAATGCGGCAGGCGAGGGCGGTCGGGCGCCTGTTGCGTGCCCTGGCGCATATTGCAGGCGGCATGTGGACCATCCTGACGCTGTTTCCCCGGCTCGGACAGCCTGCGAGAGAAGCGCGGGTTCAGGTCTGGGCGATGACGATGCTGAAGCTGGTGGGCATCGAACTGGCTGTCAGGGGGACACCCGTGGCCGATGGCCCTGTACTGCTGGTGGCAAACCATTTGTCCTGGCTGGATATTGTGGTGTTGCATGCTTCGCGTTATTGCCGCTTTATCTCCAAGTCGGACATCAAACGCTGGCCACTGGTCGGTACGCTCGCCGGCGGCGCGGGAACCCTGTATATCGAGCGCGAATCCCGGCGCGATGCACATCGCGTCGTTCATCACATGGCCGAACGGCTGAAGCTTGGCGATGTGCTCGCTGTTTTTCCGGAAGGAACGACTGGCGACGGCATGAAGCTCAAACCCTTCCATGCCAATTTGCTGCAGGCAGCCATCGTGACGAATACGCCGGTGCAGGCGGTGGCCTTGCGTTTCGTTGACGCCGGGACGGGGCAGACCAGTTTCGCACCGCGTTATATCGATGATGATTCGATTTTCGTGTCCATCTGGGAAACACTGAATGTCCGTCACCTGCGGGCGGAAGTCATTTTTGGTGAACCGCAGCTTTGCCATGGACGGGACAGGCGCACCTGGGCGGCCGATCTGCAAAAGGAAGTGGAGCGTTTGCTGCGCGAGGGGCGCTGAGACTTCCGGCAGCGTGTCTACTCGCGCTGGAAAGTGACGACGTGGTCGACTTCGGCGCGAATCCCTATCCATTCGCCAAGCGCATGATCGTGGTGAGACGGAACGTGTGCCATCAGGGTTTCGCCGCTTTTGAGCTGGAGCGTGTATAAAAATTCCGAGCCGCGAAAGGCCTTGCGCACAATCTGCGCTTTCACTGGGGCTGCATCGTCGTGCACGATGTCATCGGCGCGTAGCAGCACATCGCACAAACCACCGGGATAGGCGCTGGGCAGCGGGCACTCCAGCACATCGCTCAGGTCGCCCAGTGCCGTTTGCACCAACACGTCGTCACCCCGCTGGGTGATCTGGGCATGTGTGAACACGCCATGCCCGATGAAGTCGGCCACAAAACGGGTTGCCGGCCGGTGGTACAGCGCATAAGCGTCATCCCACTGATGCAGCTGGCCTTCATGCATGACGCCGATCCGGTCGCCGATGGCAAAGGCTTCAAGCTGGTCATGTGTCACGAACAGCGCCGTGGCACCGGCCAGCTTCAGAATACCGCGCACCTCATGCGCCAGGCGTTCGCGCAAATCCACGTCCAGGTTGGAAAAAGGCTCGTCAAGCAGCAGCAGGCGCGGCTTCGGGGCCAGGGCGCGCGCCAGGGCCACGCGCTGTTGCTGCCCGCCTGACAGCTCATGCGGGAAACGTTTCTGTGCATTGCCCAGGCCGACCATGTCCAGCACCTCGCCGACGCGTTCCTGGCGCTGTGCAGGCCTCAGGTGTGCCAGACCAAACGCCACGTTGTGGCCCACATCGAGGTGCGGGAACAGGGCGTAGTCCTGAAACACCATGCCGATGCGGCGCTGTTCCGCGGGTACATGCTGCTTGCCGCTGCTGACGATGTCCTGTGCCAGCGAAATGGTGCCGCCCTGGGCTCGCTCCAGGCCGGCCACAGCCCGCAGCAGGGTGGTTTTCCCGCAACCGGAAGGGCCGATCAACACGCCGATCTCCCCTGCGCGCAGCCCCAGTGATACATCGTTGACGGCCGGGCTGGAGCGGCCCGCGTAATGCACCACCAAGTGGGAAAGTTCCAGGAACATGGCTGCAATTGTAGATGCTTACAATTCTCATTTGCACTCGCCCGGTCGCCCTGGCGTGTGAACGGTGATGGATACCCGGCCGATCGGCGAAAAGCCACCCTTCTTTTTGGACTTCATGCTTCGTCGTTTCATTCCGCCGGTCCTGCTGTTTCTCTTGATGGCTGTGCTCACGCTGCCGGTGCTGGCGGTGATGCTGTCCTGGCTGAAACTGGACAGCCAGTCGCTGCCCATCCTGCGGGAGATGCTGCAAACGGTTTTGCCCGAATACGCTTTTACTTCGGTGCTGCTGTGCCTGGCGGTGGGACTGGGCGTCGCGTTGGTTGGGATGGGGACGGCCTGCGCGGTCACGCTGTTTGAGTTTCCGGGCCGGCGGTTCTTTGCCTGGGCACTGCTTCTTCCGCTGGCCATGCCGGCCTATGTGGTGGCTTATGCCTACACCGACTTCCTGCAGTACGCCGGTCCTTTGCAGGGCTGGCTGCGTGCGGGCTTCGGGCTGGAAGGCCGGGTACTGCCTGAAATTCGCAGCCTGGGCGGCGCTATGCTGGTCTTCACGGTCACGCTTTATCCTTATGTTTACCTGCTGGCGCGGACCGCACTTTCCGAGCGGGCGGTGCATTTGATGGAAGCCGCCCGGCTGCTCGGTGCGCCCTTGCGTCGGCGCATTCGCGAAGTGGCCCTGCCGCTGGCCCGGCCGGCCGTGGCGGCCGGCGTTGCACTAGCGCTGATGGAGACGCTGGCCGACTTTGGTGTCTCCAGCTACTTCGGCATTCAGACCTTCACCGCCGGCATCTACAAGGCCTGGCTGGCCATGGACAACCGCCTCGCGGCGGCTCAGCTGGCCACGGTGCTGCTGCTGACCGTGGCCGTTTTGCTGAAGATCGAACACCATGCGCAAAAGCGCATGCGGTTCGCCGGTAGCCGCGGCGGCCGCGCCGGTGCCGCGGATGCCGCGCCCATCCCTTTGCGCGGCATGCGTGCCGGTCTGGTCTGGACCTTGTGTGCGCTGCCAATTGCTCTGGGATTTTTTCTGCCAGTGCTGTTCATGCTGCGTCCGCTCATGGCTGGTTGGGGCCAGCTGCCGTGGACGCAGTTTGCACGCTGGTCGCTGAACAGTGTGAGCCTGGCCGGCCTGAGTGCCGTGCTGGCGACCGGCGTGGCGCTGGGCCTGAGCTTCGCCCTGCGCCGCCAGCCCCGCTTGCTGACACGTGCTGCCGCGCAGCTGGCGAGCCTGGGCTACGCGGTGCCTGGTGCGGTCATTGTGGTCGGCCTGCTGCTGCCTGTGGGTTGGCTGCAGGCAGCGGCGCCCCAAACGTCTGTCGGCTACTGGATCACCGGAACAGCGCTGGGCATCGTCTGGGCCTATCTGGTACGTTTCACTGCCGTGGCACTGCAGTCCGTGCAAAGCGGTTACTCGCGCATTCCAGGCAGTTTTGACGACAGCGCGCATATGCTGGGCGTCACCGGCACCGGCCTGTTGGCCAGAGTGCATTGGCCGCTTCTCAAGCGCTCCGTGGGTGCCGCTGCCTTGCTGGTGTTTGTCGATGTGATGAAGGAGCTGCCTGCCACCCTGGTGCTGCGTCCTTTTAACAGCGACACGCTGGCGGTGGTCACTTACCAGCTCGCCCGCGACGAACGGCTTGGCGAGGCAGCCCTGCCCGCGCTGGCCCTGGTGCTTGTGGGTTTGCTGCCGGTGCTGCTGCTCGGACGCTCATTGCGAACGCGTTAGCAGGGGCGTAAGTCCACTGTATCTCCCAAGGCGCTCAGGCCTTCCGAGGATGTAGGCAGTCACCTACGCCTGTCAACCCTGCGTGCCTACCCGATTGAAAAGCAGGTGCTTTTAGATTGGAATTTCCTCGCCGCAGGGCTCTGGGCCGCGCGGCATACACCCATATCAAGGAGTCACCATGAACCAGGATCGTATTGAAGGCAACTGGACGCAGTTCAAGGGCAAAGTCAAGGAGCAGTGGGGCAAGCTCACCGATGATGACTTGGACATCATCGCCGGCAAGCGCGACCAATTGCTCGGCCGCATCCAGGAACGTCACGGCATTGCCCGGGACGAGGCCGAGAGACAGGTCAACGCTTTCCAGGAACGCAACCCCACCGATTTTTTTGAACGCTACTGAGTGCGCCCGGGCTCGGTTTAGGCCGGCATCAGTTTAAAAACATCAACTTCACCAAAGAGGAAACCATCATGAAATCGAAACTCATCATGTTGACGCTGGCAGCAAGCTGCGTTTTCGCCGGAAACGCGATGGCGCTGACCAAGGAAGAGTACAAAGCGCAGAAAGAACGTGTGGAAGCCGACTACAAGGCCAGCCGCGAAAAATGCGCCACTCTGTCTGCCAATGCCAAGGACATCTGCCAGGCTGAAGCCAAGGGCGCTGAAAAAGTGGCCAAAGCCGAGCTCGAGGCCCAATACAAACCCAGCCCGCGCCATGACCAGAAAGTGCTTGATGCCAAGGCCGATGCTGCGTACGACCTCGCCAAGGAAAAATGCGACGACATGGCCGGCAATGCCAAGGATGTATGCGTGAAAGACGCCAAGGCTGCCCGCACTTCGGCCAAGGCGGACGCCAAGGTCAGCAAGACCAGTGCTGACGCCAACAAGGACAGGGCCGGCGCCATGGCAGATGCCAAAAAAGACGCAGCGAGTGACAAAAATGACGCGAAATACAAGGCAGCGAAGGAACGTTGCGATGCGATGTCCGGTAATGCCAAGGACGCCTGTCAGAACGACGCCAAGGCAAAATTCGGCATGAAGTAAGAAGTAGGAAGTAAGAAAAGTAAGACAGCCCCGGGCTTGGCAAGTTTGCCCTCGGGTACCGAATTCCCGCCCCTGCCGTGCAGGGTCGGGAATTTTTTTGGTGAAATTGGCCTCTGGCCCTTATCCCTTGGGGGCAAGCAGCTACCATTTTTATAGTGTCCGGCATGCTGGGCCGGCTGCCGGCGGAGTGGAGGGTGGGCCGGTCAGCCGCATGCGCCGGAACTGCTTAAAATCGCAGCATCCAAGGACATACGCATGCACATCGATAAAGAGCTAGATACCCGTGGGCTGAATTGCCCCCTGCCCATCCTGAAGGCTAAAAAAGCCTTGGCCGAGATGAGCAGCGGTCAGTTGCTCCGGGTGGTTTCGACTGACGCGGGCTCCACCCGCGACTTCATGGCCTTTGCCAAGCAGACCGGCAACGAGCTGGTCGAGCAGCAGACGGAAGGCGGCGACTTCATTCACGTGCTCAAGCGCCGCTAAGGCAGCGCTTGGTACAGTCTTAGTCGCTCAGGGCGACGAGATTCTGCTTTCTGCGTTCCCGGCCTGACCAGCCGATTTGCAGGTTTTCGAGGTAGTTCCTGAAATAGGCGCCCACTTCGGAATGCTGCAGGGCCAATTCGACCGTGGCTTCCAGGAAGCCTTCCTTGCTGCCGCAGTCATACCGCTTACCGGTGTATTGATAGGCGTAAACACCTTCCTCGGCCATCAGCCCCGCAATGCCGTCGGTGAGCTGGATTTCCCCCCCTACGCCGGTAGGCTGGTTGCGGATGTGCCTGAAAACAGCGGGCGTCAGGATATAGCGGCCAGCCACACCCATGCGCGAGGGCGCCACCTCAGGGGCCGGTTTTTCCACCATTTTTTTGATCTTCATCAGGCCGTCAACAGCCGCTTCGGTGGCAACGATGCCGTAGCGGCGAGTCTGCTCGATGGGCACTTCCTGCACCGCCAGAATGGAATGCTGGATCTGTTCAAATTTGGCGGCCATTTGCGCCAGGACCGGCGGCTTGCCCACCATCAGGTCGTCAGCCAGCAGGACTGCAAAGGGTTCGTCGCCGACCAGATGCTCGGCGCACAGCACCGCATGGCCCAAACCCAGTGAACGTGGCTGGCGCACATAGGAAAAATCCATGTCGCCAGGGTTCATGGAGCGGACGAGTTCCAGCAGGTGGTGCTTCTTGGCGGCCTCTAGTTCGGTTTCCAGCTCATAGGCGGTGTCGAAGTGATCTTCGATGGCCCGCTTATTGCGTCCAGTGACGAAAATCATGTGGCGTATGCCCGCCGCGTAGGCTTCCTCTACCGCGTACTGGATCAGCGGTTTGTCCACGACGGGCAGCATTTCCTTGGGCTGGGCTTTGGTGGCAGGCAAAAACCGGGTTCCGAGACCAGCAACCGGGAAGACCGCCTTCTTTAAAGTTGTGACTTTTTTCATTTGCGGGAATTGGGAATGGGGCTAGAGTGTTGCGTTGCTGACACATTGTCAGTAGCAGGATAGAAAAGAATAACAGTAAACGAGGGCGCTGCGTGGACATCTTACTTCTTGATGCATTGGTTCCAGAAGCCATGGCCTGGCTTGAAACCCGGCACACGGTGGAATACCGTCCCGAACTGGCGGACGACCTGGTAGTGCTGCGCAAGGCGGCATACAAGAGCCGCGGCATCGTGTTTCCGCGGCAAACTGTGGTTACCCGCGAGTTCCTCGATTTCATGCCCAAGCTCAAGGCGGTGGGGCGCTTGCACGTGGGTACGGACAACACCGACCTGGAGGCCTGCAAGGAGCGCGGCATCAAAGTCATCCATGCCAGCAGCGCCAATGTGCGCTCGAACGCCGAGTACCTGCTGAGCAGCCTGCTGCTGCTTTACCGCCGCGGCGTCGTGTCGGCGCTGATGGGCAAGCGCCATCCGTCCACCCAGATGGGCCGCGAGCTGCATGGCAGCACGGTGGGCATTCTGGGGCTCGCCCCGACCGCGCACACGCTGGCAGGCATGCTCACGGGCTTAGGCGTGCGCTTGATCGGTTATGACCCGGCGGTTCACCACACCGCACCCATCTGGGAGCGTTTGCGCATTCAGCCCGTGACCCTGACCGAGCTGGTCAGCCAGTCCGATGCGGTATCAGTGCAGATGCTGTATGCCGCGCGTTTTCGCAGTTTTGTCAACGACAAGCTCCTGGCGGCCTGCAAACACGGGCAACTGTGGGTAGGTATCAGTCGCAGCGCGCTGTTTGACGAAACCGCGCTGGCGGCGGCCTTGTGTGATGGCCGCATTGAGGCCTGCATCCTGGATGGCGCCGAGGATAATTTCACGCGCGACGGTTCACCCGTTCGGGGGCTGAAAAACCTGTTCATCACACCCCGCCTGGGTTCGCACACCCGCGAAGCGCGCCTGCGTTCGAGCTGGTATGTGGCGCATCGCATGCATGAAGCCATCATGGCCGGGCGGCCGCGCAATATTGATTCCGTGCCCAGCGCGCCGATGGACCTGGAACTGCCCGGCGCCGTGTCGCCTTCCCAGTGGTCTGAACCGGAGTTCGTGGCCCGGTAGGGTATGGCCCCCACGGTTGCTCACTTCGTGTAGCGCCCTGCTCCCGAGGGGGCCGCTGCGCCTGCGGCCGGCTAAGCCGGTCCCGCGGGCCTTGCTTGAATTGATCCCCCGCGCTCGGCAGGGTGTTAGTTGAGCCGCGCTAGCTGGACGCGGATTTTCTCCAGGGTCGCGGTGTAGTCAATCAGGCGCTTGCGCTCCTGCTCCAGCACCGCTGGAGGTACCTTGGCCACAAAAGCCTCGTTGGCCAGCTTGGCCTGAACCTTGACGAGTTCGCCTTCGAGCCGCATGACTTCCTTGCCCAGGCGGGCTTTTTCAGCAGCGACGTCCACTTCCATGTGCAGGCAGATTTTGGCGTCGCCAATGACGGCGACCGGGGCGGCCTCGGCCGCTAGCGCCCAGTCGGCCTCACTGTCAAACACCTTGACCTCGCTGAGCTTGGCCAGCGCCTTGATGACTGGCGCGGACTGACTCATGAAAGCGTTGTCGCCGACCACGAAGAGCGGCAGCCTCGCGGCAGGCGACACCTTCATTTCGCCACGCAGGTTGCGGCAGGCATCCACCAGTGTTTTGAGCTTGGCCACATGGGCTTCGGCCTGCGCATCGATTTTGGCGGCCTGGCTTTGCGGGTAAGCGGCCTGGCCGATGTATTTACCTTTTTTCAGCCCGGCTACCGGGGCGACCTTTTGCCACAACTCTTCGGTGATGAAGGGAAGCACCGGATGCGCCAGGCGCAGGATGGCCTCAAGGGTGCGGATCAGGGTGCGGCGTGTGGCGCGCTGCTCGGCCGGTGTGCCGTTCTGGATCTGCACCTTGGCAATTTCGAGGTACCAGTCGCAGAACTCGTCCCAGACAAACTGGTAGATGCTGCCGGCCACGTTGTCCAGGCGGTAGTCGGCAAAGCCCTTGGCCACGTCGGCTTCCACGCGCTGCAGGGTCGATGAGATCCAGCGATCAGCCTGCGAGAAGGTCAGGTAGTTGTGAAACTCGCCACCGGGGGCGCACTGCTCCTTGGTGTGGTCGGCCAGGCCGCAGTCCTGACCTTCGCAGTTCATCAGTGTGAAGCGGGTAGCGTTCCAGAGCTTGTTGCAGAAGTTGCGGTAGCCCTCGCAGCGTTTGCTGTCAAAGTTGATGCTGCGGCCCAGACTGGCCAGCGATGCGAAAGTAAAGCGCAGCGCGTCGGCGCCATACGCCGGAATGCCCGCTGGAAATTCTTTCTCGGTATTCTCGCGCACTTGCGGCGCTGTCTCCGGCTTGCGCAGGCCCTGCGAACGCTTGTCCAGCAGCGGCGCCAGTTCAATACCGTCGATCAGGTCCACCGGGTCCAGCACATTGCCCTCGGACTTGCTCATTTTTTTGCCTTGCGCGTCTTTCACCAGGCCATGGATGTACACATGGTGGAAAGGCACCTGGCCGGTGAAATGCGTGGTCATCATGATCATCCGGGCGACCCAGAAGA
>NZ_JBDTTH010000009.1:0-95117 GCF_039930745.1 Polaromonas sp.
GCTTCAAAGCGCGAAGAAAAAAACAGGGTCCGCCGTGCGTCTCAATTCGATCAAGCTATCCGGGTTCAAATCGTTCGCCGAACCGACCAATTTCGTCTTGCCAGGCCAGCTCGTCGGTGTGGTCGGCCCCAACGGCTGCGGCAAGTCCAACATCATGGACGCCGTGCGCTGGGTGCTTGGCGAGAGCCGCGCCTCCGAGTTGCGCGGCGAGTCCATGCAGGACGTTATTTTCAACGGCACCAACATCCGCAAACCCGCCAGCCGGTCCAGCGTCGAACTGGTGTTCGACAACGCCGACCACCGTGCCGGCGGCCAGTGGGGCCAGTTTGCAGAAATCGCGGTCAAACGCGTGCTCACGCGCGACGGCACCAGCAGCTACTACATCAACAATCAGCCGGTGCGCCGGCGCGACGTGCAGGATGTGTTCCTCGGCACCGGCCTGGGCCCACGCGCTTACGCCATCATCGGCCAGGGCACGATCAGCCGCATCATCGAATCCAAACCCGAAGAGCTGCGCCTGTTCCTCGAGGAAGCGGCCGGTGTCTCTAAGTACAAGGAACGTCGCCGCGAAACCGCCAACCGCCTGAGCGACACGCGCGAAAACCTGACCCGCGTTGAAGATATCCTGCGCGAGCTCAATGCCAACCTCGAAAAGCTCGAGAAGCAAGCCGAGGTTGCGCTGCGCTACAACACCCTGCACGCGGACG
Organism: Polaromonas sp.; assembly: GCF_039930745.1. Classification (GTDB taxonomy): domain Bacteria; phylum Pseudomonadota; class Gammaproteobacteria; order Burkholderiales; family Burkholderiaceae_C; genus Polaromonas. The sequence goes on from NZ_JBDTTH010000009.1 coordinate 708, forward strand.
CCACACTCAAACAACACCAGTTGTGGTTCTTGAAACGCGCCGAGAGCGAAGCCGACCAGGCCAAAGTCAAGGTCGATGCGGAAAAATCAGTCAACGACCTCGAAAGCCGCATTGCCGATCTGCGGCATATCGAAGCCGATCTGGAAACCATTCGCCAGGCGCATTACGCCGCCGGCGACCAGGTCAACCAGGCCCAGGGCAAGCTGTACGAAGCAAGCGCCGAAGTCGGCCGGCTCGAAGCTGAAATCCGTTTCGTGGTTGAAGGCCGGCAGCGCGTCGAGCAGCGGCTGGCGCAGCTGAAAGAGCAAACCGCCCAGTGGGCGGCACGCAAGGACGACGCGGCCATTGAGACCGAAAACCTGGCCGCCCAGGCGATCCAGGCCGAAGAGCAGGCCGAGCTGCTGGCCGCGCAAAGCGAAGACCAGGCTGGCCAGTTGCCGGCGCTCGAAGAGGCCTTGCGCGTCGCTCAGTCCAAAGCCAACGAGCAGCGCACCAGCGTCGGCCAAGTGCAGCAACAGATTCAGGTGCTGGCCGCCGACCAGCGCAACATTGAAGAACAATCACGCACGCTCGGCCTGCGCCACGAGCGCCTGACAGCGGACAAAAACGCCCTCAACGCGCCTGACGAAGCCCGCCTCGTCAACCTCAACACCCAGTTCACCGCGGCCAAGGAAGCACAGGAAGAAGCCGAGGCGCGCCTGCACGAACTGACCGACAGCGTTCCCCAGCTCGACGAAGACCGCCGCAACAAGCAGCAGGCCGTGAACACCGAATCGGCGAAACAGGCCGACCTGTCGGCGCGCATGGAAGCGCTCAAAGCACTGCAGGAAAAGGTCAAGACCGATGGCAAGCTCAAGCCCTGGCTGGCCAAACACGGCCTGGATGGGCTGCAGGGTCTTTGGAGCCGCATCCATATCGAGCAGGGCTGGGAGAATGCGCTGGAAGCTGCCTTGCGCGAGCGTCTGGGTGCGCTGGAAGTCAGCCGCCTGGACATGGTGCGCGGTTTCGCCGGCACCGACGGGCGCGACACGCCCCCGGCCAAACTCTCGTTTTATTCGCCGCCATCGGCCGCCGCACCAGCGAAGGCCTCCACAACGAATCTGAAACCGCTGGCCGACCTGCTGCGCCTGGGTGATGCCGGCCAGGCCGCGCTGCTCGGCGACTGGCTGCATGGTTGCCTGACGGCGGCCAGCCTGGACGAGGCGCTGGCCGCACGCCAGCAGTTGCAGGCCGGCGAAGTGATTTACGTGAAAACCGGCCATGCCGTCACGCAGCACAGCGTGAGTTTTTATGCGCAGGACTCCGAACAGGCAGGCTTGCTGGCCCGCGCCCAGGAGATCGAAAACCTCGAGAAACAATTGCGTGGTCAGGCCCTGATCAGCGACGAAGCGCGCAGTGCCTTGATCCGCGCCGAGGCTGCTTATGCCGACGCCGCCCAGCGCCTGGCGACGGCCCGTCGTGAAACCGCCGAAGGACAGAGCCGCACCCACGAGCTGCAGGTCGAAGTACTGCGCCTGACGCAGCTGGCCGAGCAAACACGCGCGCGCAGCGAGCAGATTGCCGGTGACCTGGCCGAGATCGACGCGCAGATGAACGATCTGCAGGAGCGCAAGGTCACCGCCGAGGCACGTTTTGAAGAGCTGGACATGCAGCTGGCTGACAGCCAGGAACGCCACGCCCAGCTTGACGACCGCGTCATCGAGGCAGAGCGCAAACTCAATGAATCACGCGAACAGCAGCGCGCACTCGAGCGTCAGGCGCAGGAGGCGCAGTTTTCGCTGCGCAGCCTGGCTTCGCGCCGTGATGAACTCACACGCTCCATAGACATTGCGGCGCAGCAGGCTGCGTCCATCGCCAGCGAGGAAGAACGCGCCAAAGAGGAGCTGTCGCGCCTGTCCGACGCGGCAGCCAAGGCCGGCCTGCAGGACGCACTCAATGTGAAACTCGAGCGTGAGGCCGATCTGGGCGCCAAGCGCAGCCAGTACGACGACCTGACCACCAAGCTGCGCGCCAGCGACGAGCGCCGCCTGCAGCTCGAGCGCGAGCTCGAACCGCTGCGCCAGCGCATCACCGAGTTCCAGCTGAAAGAGCAGGCCGCGCGCCTGGGCTTCGAGCAGTACGCCCAGTTGCTGGCGGATGCACAGGCCGATCTGGCCGCTGTTGAGCAGTCCATCCAGTCCGGCAATGTGCGCCTGACCGGGATGCAGAGCGAGATCGACCGCATCAACCGCGAAATCCAGTCCCTGGGCGCAGTGAACCTGGCCGCACTGGATGAGCTTGCCAGCGCACGCGAACGCAAGCAGTTCCTCGACGCGCAGTCGGCCGACCTGAACGAAGCCATGAACACGCTGGAAGATGCAATCAAGAAGATCGACACCGAAACGCGCGACCTGCTGTCCGCCACCTTTGAAACGGTGAACCGGCATTTTGGCGAGATGTTCCCGCGCCTGTTTGGCGGCGGCAATGCCAAGCTGATGATGACCGGCGAGGAAATCCTGGACGCCGGCGTGCAGGTGCTGGCCCAGCCCCCGGGCAAGAAGAACCAGACCATCCATTTGTTGTCGGGCGGCGAAAAAGCGCTGACGGCGATTGCGCTGGTGTTTGCGATCTTCCAGCTCAACCCCGCGCCTTTCTGTCTGCTGGACGAGGTGGACGCACCGCTGGACGATGCGAACACCGAGCGTTATGCCAAGCTGGTGGCCAGCATGAGCAAGGAAACCCAGTTCCTCTTCATCAGCCACAACAAGATTGCCATGGAAATGGCCGAACAGCTGATTGGCGTGACCATGCAGGAGCAAGGCGTCTCGCGCATCGTGGCCGTCGATATGGAAGCGGCACTCGGGTTCGCGGAGGCCGCATGACCATCGAAGCAAGGAGACGCGGGGGCTTTAAGACCAGCCGGGGCCGCGGAACCGGCTTTGCCGGGCCGCAGGCGCAGCGGCCCCCTCGGGGCTGGAGCCTGCGGCTCCAAAGCTGCTTGAGCAGCTTTGGGCAGGCGACAGAAGCGAAGCCTCTGGCGAGCGGCGGCCTGCAAGGTGCAGGGAGTTACGCGAAGCGAACGACCGTGGGGGCCCGATGAGCACACTCCAGATCAGTTTGGCCATTCTCGGCGGTTTGATCCTCGCGATTGTGGTTGCTCACAGCGCTTGGTCGGCCCGCAAAAACCTGCCTCGGCGCGCCACACCCGATCCGGTGGCTGCGCCGCCCCCGAAACCAGCCGGTGACGCGCCTTTCGAGGTAGAACCCGAACGTCAGGAACCCGGCTTTGACCGTGACTCCAGCCTCGACGTCCTGACGGCCATGACCGTGCCGGAGAAAAAACCCGGGCTTGATGCCCTGATCGACGTGATTGCGCCTGTTCTGGTGGAAGCCCCCGTGTCGGGCGAAGCTGCCCTGGCCGCCATGCCCGCCACGCGACGCGCCGGCAGCAAACCGTTCGCAATCGAAGGCCTGCGCACGGACACAGGCACTTGGGAAACCCCGGTGCCGGGCCAGCGTTACGGCGCCTTCCAGGCCGGCGTGCAACTGGCCAACCGCACCGGCGCGCTGAACCAGATCGAGTTTTCGGAATTTGTCATGAAGGCGCAGGCATTTGCCGATGCCATCGACGGCCAGCCGGAATTTCCCGACATGCTCGACGAGGTCGCCCGGGCCAGGGAACTGGACAACTTTGCCAGCGCGCACGACGCACAGCTGAGCTTCACGCTGCGCGCGAAAAACACCGCCTGGAGCCCGGGTTATGTGCACCAGAGCGCCGCCAAGCTGGGCTTTGTCACCGGCTCCATCCCAGGCCGCATGGTGCTGCCGGCCAGCGAGTCGGGCCACGCGCCCATCCTGGGCCTGGCCTTTGATACGCAGGCCGCCATGGCCGAAGACCCCGAACAAACTGCGTTGCGCGAGTTGACCCTGTCGCTGGACGTGCCGCAGGTGCTGCGTTCCGAGCAGCCTTTTGTGCGCATGTGCGAGGCCGCCATCGCGCTGGCCACGGGCATGGACGGCGTGATCATCGACGACCAGGGCCAGCCCATCCGACCCGAAGCCATGGAAGTCATTCACGCCGACCTGGAACAGCTCTACGACACGCTGGAAGGCCGCGACATGCCGGCCGGCTCGGCCCTGGGCCGGCGGCTTTTTTCCTGAATTCACGGACTTTCAGGCCAATTCGGCGACTTTAATGCATTGATTTATCAAAAAGTCGCGACTTTTTGATGATATTATTTAAAATAGTCGTATGCAGCGTTATCTTGATGCCCGTGTCAGGGCCGATCTCAAAAAAAAAATGGTCATCCTGACCGGACCTCGGCAGGTGGGTAAAACCACGCTCAGCCGGAAATTGCTGGGCGAATTCAAAGACGCGCAATATTTCAATTACGACGTTCCGGAGCACAGAGCCGCGCTGGAGAACAGGACCTGGAACAAGAAGTCCACGCTGCTGGTCTTTGACGAAATCCACAAAATGCGCCAGTGGAAGCCGTGGCTCAAAGGTGTGTTTGACGGCCGGGCCGACGGCCAGTCCGTGCTGGTCATGGGCAGCGCCCGGATGGACACGTTCCGGCAAGCCGGAGAATCACTTGCGGGCCGTTATCACAAGCTGCGGCTGCATCCGATTTCGGTGCGCGAGTGGTGTGAGCAAACCGGTGCCACGCCTGAAGACGCTGTGACGCACCTGCTCCAGCGCGGCGGTTTTCCGGAGCCCTGTCTGGCCGATACCGACGAGGAGGCTGATCGCTGGCGAAACGAATATTTCTCTGACCTGGTGCGGGAAGACGTGCTGGAGTTTTCGCGTTTGCAAGAGATCACCACCATGCGCCTGTTTGCCGAACTGCTGCGCTCCCGGGTGGGCTCGCCCTTGTCGCTCGCATCGATGGGGCGGGATTTGGCCATCTCCCCGAGCACGCTCAAAAAATACCTTGAAATTCTTGAGGCCCTGTTTATTGTGTTCACTGTACGTCCCTGGCACCGCAATATCGCCCGGGCTACTTTGCAGGCGCCCAAGGTGTATTTTTATGACACGGGACTGGTCAAGGGTGATGCCGGCGTTCGCTTTGAAAACTTCATCGCATGTTCTCTGCTCAAGCACATCGAATGGCAGCAGGACGCTCTGGGCAAAGAAGCCGGGCTGCATTACATCCGCACCAAGGATGGCGCCGAAGTCGATTTCGCGCTCAGCCAGGGCGAGACCCTGACCGATCTGGTGGAATGCAAGCTCAGCGACGCCAAACCGCACCGGGCTCTCTTGCGGTTTGCTGGCGAATGGCCGCAGGCACGCGCTTTTCAGGTGCTGCGCGGCTTGAGCCACGCCATGGATGTGGGCCCGATCCAAATCCGTGAGGCAGCCGGGTGGCTGAGGGAGCTTTCGGCATGACATCTCCTGACCTGTTTACGCCTGAGCCGGGCTCTGCGGCTGAACGTATCGCCGCCTTGCGCAGTGAGCTGCACAAGCATGCGCACCGCTATTACGTCCTTGACGAACCCACGATTCCGGATGCGGAGTACGACCGGCTGTTCAAGGAATTGCAGGCGCTGGAAGCCGTGCATCCGGAGCTCGCCAGCCCGGACTCGCCGACCCTGCGTGTCGGCGGCAAGGCGCTGGAGCAGTTCGCCAGCGTGCGCCACGCCGTGCCCATGCTCAGCATCCGCACCGAGACCGACACCGAGGCGACCGGTGCGCAGAACTTCGACACGCGGGTGCGCAAGGAACTGGGCCTGAAAGAAGAGGAGGCGCCGGTCGAGTACGTCGCCGAACTCAAGTTCGACGGTCTGGCGATGAACCTGCGTTATGAAAATGGGGTGCTGGTGCAGGCCGCCACGCGCGGCGACGGCGAGATCGGCGAGGACGTGACCCAGAACATCCGCACCATCCGGCAGATACCGCTGCGTCTTCCCAAAGACGTTCCGCCCGTGCTCGAGGTGCGCGGCGAAGTCTACATGCGCCGTGACGATTTTGAGTCGCTCAACGAGAAGCAGCGCGAAAAAATTGCGCAGGGTGCCAGAGGTGAAAAAACCTTTGTCAATCCTCGCAACGCCGCAGCCGGCGCGGTACGCCAGCTTGACCCCGGCATTGCCGCGCAACGACCGCTGAGCTTTTTTGCCTACGGTTTGGGCGAAGTCACGCCGAAAGAACAAGGCGGGCCCGACTTCGAGACTCACTTTCACCTGCTGTTGACCCTGAAATCATGGGGTTTTCCGGTTGCAGCCCTTACCCAAACTGCGCAGGGCGCTTCTGAATTGATAGCGTTTCACCAGAAGATCGCGCGCGAACGCGACCAGTTGCCTTACGACATCGACGGCGTGGTCTACAAGGTCAACAGCCTGGCGCTGCAGAAAAGGCTCGGGTTTGTGACGCGCGAGCCGCGCTGGGCCGTGGCCCACAAGTACCCGGCGCAAGAGCAGATGACCACCGTGCTGGCGATTGGCGTGCAGGTGGGACGTACCGGCAAACTCACGCCGGTCGCCAAGCTGGCGCCGGTGTTTGTCGGCGGCGTCACGGTGACCAATGCGACGCTGCACAACGAGGACGAAGCCCGCCGCAAAGATGTGCGGGTCGGCGACACGGTGATCGTGCGCCGTGCCGGCGATGTGATTCCCGAGGTGGTGAGCGTCATGGCCGACAAGCGGGTCAAGGATGCGCCGCAGTTCACCATGCCGCGTACCTGCCCGGTCTGTGGTTCGGACGCCGTGCGGGAGGAGGGCGAGGCTGACTACCGCTGCACCGGCGGCTTGTTCTGCGGCGCCCAGCGCAAGGAGGCCATCCTGCACTACGCGCACCGGCGCGCCGTCGAGGTCGAAGGCCTGGGCGACAAGCTGGTTGAGCAGCTGGTTGATGCGAATGTCATCCGCACTCTGCCCGATCTCTACCGCCTCGGCCTGACAGCCCTGGCTGGCCTGGACCGCATGGCCGACAAGTCTGCGCAAAACCTGCTCCAGGCGCTGGAAAAGTCCAAGTCAACGACCCTGCCGCGCTTCGTCTTCGGCTTGGGCATCCGCCATGTGGGTGAGGCCACGGCTAAGGAGCTGGCGCGCCATTTCGGCAAGCTCGACGCCATCATGAATGCAAGCGAGGAGCAATTGCTCGAGGTCAGCGACGTCGGTCCCATTGTTGCCCAGAGCATCCGCACCTTCTTCGACCAGCCGCACAACCGCGAGGTGGTTGAACAGCTGCGCGTCTGCGGCGTGCACTGGACCGAAGGCGAGCCGGCCGCCCGCACGCCGCAGCCACTGTCCGGCAAGACCTTTGTCATTACCGGCACCTTGCCCACTTTGAGCCGCGATGAGGCCAAGGACCTGGTGGAGGCGGCGGGCGGCAAGATGGCGGGCTCGGTCAGCAAAAAAACCGACTATGTGGTGGCAGGCACCGAGGCCGGCAGCAAGCTGACCAAGGCGCAGGAGCTGGGCATCACGGTGATCGACGAGACCGGCCTGTTGCTGCTGCTGGAAGCGCCTGCGGGCTGAGCGTTGTCAGGGAGGGGTAGGGCCGGGATCGGGCCTGGTTTCCGGCCTGCGCCACAGCCAGATCAGCACACAAGCCATGACGGCGATCACCACCAGCGCCACCCAGCGCTTGGGCAAGGTCAGTAGCATAAACACCGCGCTGGCGCCCATGGTCAAGGTGGCCAGCCATTTGGCCCGCCGGCGCACCACGCCGCCGTGGCGCCACTCGGTCAGCATGGGGCCGAAGGCCGGGTGATTTTCCAGCCAGGCCAGAAGCTTGGGTGAACTGCGGGCTGCGGCCCAAGCCGACAGAAGAACAAAGGGCACGGTCGGCAGCACTGGCAGGAACAGGCCGATGACACCCAGCATCAGACTGGTGATTGCCAGGCCGATCAGCAGCCAGCGTGCGGGTGCTGAGAGCGGGGTGACGGCTTTCGGGAGGGACGGGGGCAACTGATCGGGGGGTTCGGCCATGCCCTATTTTGCCGGGTGCCAAGTGCCGTCTCCAAATGGTTGCCCCTCGGCTGCCGCACAAGCCCAGCCTTGTCCCTGACTGAGGGGGCTGGCGCTGAGCAGCGTCTATGAATGAATCCCCTTTGCTGAACGCTTGAAACGGTAAACTGCGGGCATGAATCGTCAAACCGCACTGAAGCTTCTTACCGAGCACAAGCCCCGTTTGGTCAGCCAGTTCGGTGTGACCAAGCTCGCCTTGTTCGGCTCGACCGCACGAGATTCAGCCACAGAGCAGAGCGACGTGGATGTACTGGTGGCCTTCGATGGCCCAGCGACCTCGGCTCGCTATTTCGGCGTGCAGTTCTACCTCGAGGATCTGCTCGCCTGTCCTGTTGATCTGGTGACGGAGAAAGCGCTTCGGGCCGAATTCCGCAGCTTTGTTGAGCGGGACGCTGTTCATGTCTGAGCTGACCTCCAACCGGGAATGGCGGTTTTATATTGATGACATGCTCGGGTTTTGTGCCCGCGTGCAAACCTTTACCGCGGGACTCGATCAAGCAGGGTTTGTAGCCGATGCCTTGCGCTTTGATGCCACGGTTCGCAACCTTGAATTAATTGGCGAGGCGGCAACCCATATTCCCGAATCTGTCCGTACTTCATTGCCGCATATTCCGTGGCGCATGATCATCGCAACGCGCAATCGACTCATTCACGGATACCTGGGTATCGACAACGACACGCTCTGGAGTATTGTCGAAACAGACGTTCCGGCGTTGTTTGCCAATCTGCAAGCGCTGAAAGCGAAGTGGGCGCCATGACCATCCGCGAAATTCTCAAGATGGGCGACCCGCGCCTGCTGCGGGTGGCCCCGCCCGTGACTGAATTTGACACCGATGAATTGCACCTGCTCGTGGCCGACATGTTCGAGACCATGCGCGCCGTCAATGGGGCCGGCCTGGCCGCGCCACAGATCGGGGTGGACCTGCAACTGGTGATTTTTGGAACGGATGCGGTGAACCCGCGCTACCCCGATGCGCCGCTGGTGCCGCGCACGGTGCTGCTCAATCCCGTCATCACGCCGCTGTTGGACGACGAGGAAGACGGCTGGGAAGGTTGCCTGTCGGTGCCAGGGTTGCGCGGGGTGGTGCCGCGCTGGTCAGCCATCCGCTACACGGGGTTCGATCCCTACGGTGACCCCATCGACCGTACGGTCGATGGTTTTCACGCACGGGTGGTGCAGCACGAATGTGACCACCTGATGGGTGTGCTTTATCCGATGCGCATCCGGGATTTTGCGAAGTTCGGATTCACCGAGGTCCTGTTTCCCGGGCTGGATGCGGCGGACGACTGAGGCTCAGGCACGGTCGGCTGCGCGCCGGTCCGCCGGCAACTTGACGCGATGCGCCACCCCAAGCACCGAGCGCCACCAGTGGGCCGACCCTTCGGCAGGGACCGGAGGCGCTGTTGCGCTATTCAGCGGCACGTAGTCAATGGTCACGCGGCGGCGGTAGCGGGCCACATCGCCGCCAGCCTGTTCAATTTGCGGCCGCGCCGCACCCCGGCTTTGTACCAGTACCTGCGCCGGGGCCGCGCCTGCCTTGATCAGTGCCGAGCGGACGGCCATGGCACGGCGGTCTCCCATGAGCCAGAAAAAGCGGTGGCTGCCCGTGCCGTAGCTGTGGCCGGAGACCACGGCCGCGAGGTCGGAATGGTCAGCGAGGTAGGCCGCGTGAGACGCCAGCATCCCGGCATAGCTCTCCGGCACCAGCCAGTTGTCGGGCTCGAAAAACACCTGGTGGGCCAGTGGCCGGCCATCACAGGCGCAGGCACCGGACGAGCACAAAGCCTGCTCTCGGTCCAGAAGGACCTGTATTTGGTGCGACACGATGTCTCCTTGAAATAGGGTGTTGGGGGGTGTGTTGGCAAAACAATTCCAACCATTGTCTACCGCATTTCCGGGCAAATGAAGACCTGTTTCATCCTCTTTCATTGCTTTAAGAAAATCTTATAACTATTTGATTTTATTGAAATAAATTACATGATTTCCGCTCCTTTGGCGAGAGCGGACGTAGCAGGAAGAAACAGGGGAGACAGATGGCGCAAGCTACTCTGGCGTGCCCCTGACCATCGGGACAATCCCGGCAGCAACTGGCGTGGACGAGCTTGTGTGCGGAGTCCGAGAGGTGGCGAGCCACCTACCGGGATCAGCGGCGATTCAGGCCAGTTGCTGGGCTGAGGAGCAAACAGCTGAAAACGAGGCTGTGCTCACGCCGCCAGCGCTTCGAGAAGTTCGGTCTCAATCGCGATCTGCGCCCTGTTTTGCTGCAGCTCAGGCCCGTCGATCAGGAAGGTGTCTTCTACACGCTCGCCCAGGGTGGTGACCTTGGCGAGTTGCAGGTTAATGCGGTGCCGGGCCAGCACGCGGGCGATCGAATACAGCAGGCCCACGCGGTCGCTGGCCGAGACGCTGAGCAGCCAGCGCTGGGCTTTTTCGTCCGGCCGCAGGTCCACACGCGGGGTGACCGGAAAACTCTTGACCCGGCGCGACACCCGGCCTTTGCCTGGCGGGGGCAGCGGGCCGTTTTCTTCAATCGCCCGGGCCAGGTCGGCTTCGACCATGGCCACCAGCTCGCGGTAATGGTCGGCCAGGGTCGGGCTGACCACCTGAAAGGTGTCCAGGGCATAACCGGGGGCGTCTTTGGCTGGTTTGGCCGTGTGGATTTTGGCGTCCAGGATGCTGAAGCCCGCTTCTTCGAAGTAACCGCAGATGCGGGCAAACAGGTCGGGCGCATCGGGCGTGTACACCAGCACCTGCAGGCCTTCACCGGCAGCCGACCGCCGGGCCCGCACGATGCACTTGGCGGCCCCCACATGCCGCGAGAGCTGGCGGGCATGCCACGCGATGTCGCCGGCTTCGTGGCGCATGAAATAACTGATGTCCAGCGTGTTCCACAAGGCCTTGTGCGCCTCGAAGGGCTCGGCATGCAGAGCCAGAATGGTCAGCGCCTCCCGCTTGCGGGCTTCGACCTCGGCATCCGCGTCGGGGGCGCGCCCGCCCAGCACGCGCAGCGTGTAGCGGTACAGATCTTCCAGCAGCTTGCCTTTCCAGGCATTCCACACCTTGGGACTGGTGCCGCGGATGTCGGCCACCGTGAGCAGGTAAAGCGCGGTCAGGTAGCGCTCGTTGCCGACGCGTTTGGCAAAACTGGCAATGACTTCCGGGTCGCTCAGGTCTTCCTTCTGGGCGATGCGGCTCATGCTCAGGTGCTCGCCCACCAGGAATTCGACCAGCTTCGCGTCCTCGGCCGCAATGCCGTGCTGGCGGCAGAACACCCGGACGTCGTGGCAGCCGAGCTCGGAATGGTCGCCGCCGCGGCCCTTGGCGATGTCATGAAAAAGGGCGGCGATGTAAAGAATCCAGGGCTTGTCCCAGCCCGCGGCCAGCTGCGAACAGGAAGGGTACTCGTGCGCATGTTCGGCCATGAAGAAGCGCCGCACATTGCGCAGCACCATCAGGATGTGCTGGTCCACCGTATAGACGTGGAACAGGTCGTGCTGCATCTGGCCAACGATTTTTCGGAACACCCACAGGTAGCGGCCCAGCACCGAGGTCTGGTTCATCAGGCGCATGGCGTGGGTGATACCGGTGGGCGCCTGAAGGATCTGCCTGAAGGTGTTGCGGTTGACCGGGTCGCTGCGGAACTTCGCGTCCATCACGCCGCGGGCGTTGTACAGCGCGCGCAGCGTCCGTGCGGACAGGCCCTTGACGCCTACCGTGGTCTGGTAGATCAGAAAGGTCTCTAGGATGGCGTGCGGGTGCGTCAGGTACAGGTCGTCGCTGGCCACCTCGATCATGCCGGCCTTGTTCAGGAAGCGCTCGTTGATCGGCTGCGGCGCCTGCCCGCTGGGGTTGAGCCGCTCCTCGATGTTCAACAGCAGGATCTGGTTGAGCTGGGTGACCGCCTTGGCGGCCCAGTAAAAGCGCTTCATCAGCGCCTCGCTGGCGCGTGACACCACCCGGCCGGTCTCGCTGTGGGTGACGGTGGTGTAGCCAAAGGACTCGGCCACCACGGTCTGCAGGTCAAACACCAGGCGGTCCTCGCGTCGACCCGAGAGCAGGTGCAGGCGCGCCCGTATCAGGCTCAGCAGGGCCTCGTTGGCCTTGATCTGCCGGACCTCGAAAGCCGTCGCCAGCCCGCTGCGGGCCAGGTCGTCCCAGGACTTGCCCAGCCCGGCAGCGCGCGCCACCCAGAGGATGACCTGCAGGTCGCGCAGGCCGCCAGGAGATTCCTTGCAGTTGGGCTCCAGCGAGTAAGGCGTGTCTTCAAACTTGTTGTGGCGCTGGCGCAGCTCCAGCGTCTTGGCCACAAAAAAGGCCCGCGGGTCCAGCACATCGTTCAGCTGGTCCAGCAGCGCCGAGAAAAGCGTCTTGGAGCCCGCCAGCAGGCGCGCCTCCAGCAGCGAGGTCTGGACGGTCACGTCCTTGGCGGCCTCCTCGACGCAGTCCGTCATGCTGCGCACGCTGGAGCCGATTTCCAGGCCCGTGTCCCAGCAACTGCCGATGAATTTCTCAATCCGGGTTTTCAGGGCAGCGTCGCCGTCCACCTGGGCGTCGTCGGGCAGCAGCAGCAGCACATCGACGTCGGAATGCGGAAACAGCTCGCCGCGGCCAAACCCACCCACGGCCACCAGCGAGCAGCCGACGGGAAAGCCGGCCTGTTGCCAGAGCTGGCGCAGGGTGCCGTCGGTATGCCGGGCCAGCCGGTGCAACAGGCTGCGGATGCCGCGTGTGGACGCTCCGCTGCCGGCCAGCGAGGTCAGCAGGGCATTTTTCCCGGCACGGTACTGCTCGCGCAGCTGGGCGGTTTCGCTGGAAGAGGAAGATGCGGGCAGCGCGGAGAGCATCAGCGGCAGGCGGTGCGCTGGCGAAACGGCTCAGGCAGCCGAATCGGCGGTCGCCTGCGACTGGACCGGCGCGGCCTGCTGCCCTGCGGACGGAACAAACTCCGGAATCGGCGGGCTGCCGGCCGAGAGCGTCAGCACCTCGTAACCGGTTTCAGTCACCAGAATCGTGTGCTCCCACTGCGCCGACAACGAATGGTCGCGTGTCACGATGGTCCAGCCGTCTTTTTCGGGGCCGTCCTTGATGTCGCGCTTGCCTGCGTTGATCATGGGCTCGATCGTGAAGGTCATGCCGGGCTTGAGCTCTTCCAGCGTGCCGGGGCGGCCGTAATGCAATACCTGCGGCTCTTCGTGGAAGTTGCGGCCAATGCCGTGGCCGCAAAACTCGCGCACGATGGTGAAACCCTGCTTTTCGGCAAAAACCTGGATCGCGTGCCCGATGTCGCCAAGCCGCGCACCGGGTTTGACCCGCATGATGCCGTGCCACATGGCTTCAAAGGTGACCCTGCACAGGCGTTTGGCCGCAATGGATACGTCGCCGATCATGTACATGCGGCTGTTGTCGCCGAACCAGCCGTCCTTGGTGATCACGGTGACATCAATGTTCATGATGTCGCCCTTTTTCAGGGGCTTGTCATTGGGAATACCGTGGCAGACCACATGGTTCAGCGAGGTGCACAGCGAAGCCGGGTAGGGCGGATAGCCCGGCGGCTGGTAGCCCAGGGTGGCCGAGACTGTGCCCTGCACATTGACCATGTAGTCGTTGGCCAGCTTGTCGATTTCGCGGGTGGTTACACCGGCCTTCACGAAGGGCGTCAGGTAGTCCAGCACCTCGGAGGCCAGCTTGCAGGCGACCCGCATGCCTTCAATGCCGGCCGCGTCTTTGTACGTAATACTCATGCGCCAATTATCCCACCGCCGGACAGCCCGTGCATTGCAGCGGTTTTGCACGGCAACGGTGCCGCCGCAGCTCGGGCCCGGCAGCCAGTCACTGATAAAATTGCGGGTTAACGCGTATCCCGCAGCCTGGTCCTGCAGGCGGTTAAACCCCCAAAACAGCTTGTGAGCTGCCCACCTCCCACTACAAGGCCACCGCCACCGTGACCCTGCACCTGACGACTTTCGAGGGCGAACCGCAAGGGATCAACGCCCTGAGCGACTTCCGCGTCCAGCAACTTCTTCCGCGCCTGCAAGCCATCGAGGGCAAGATTGCGGGCATTCAGGCCCGCTTTGTCCATCTGGTAGCCACCGAAGCGCCGCCTGCAGAAGCGCTCAAAACCCGGCTCTCGGCGCTGCTCAGCTACGGCGACCCTTGCCCCGCGGGCGCCGGCAAGGACGACGAGGCGCTCCTGTTCATCGTTTCGCCGCGTTTTGGCACGGTTTCGCCCTGGGCCTCCAAGGCCACCGACATTGCCCACAACTGCGGGCTCGCCATCAAGCGGATTGAACGCATCACCGAATATCGGTTGACCCTCAAGTCGGGCTTTTTCAGCAAGACAGCCCTGAGCGACATCCAGCGAGAGCAGGTTGCCGCGCTGCTGCACGACCGCATGACGGAAAGCGTGATGACCGACCGTGCGCATGCCGCCGGGCTTTTCACCGAGCTGCAGGGGGCGCCGCTGCAGACCATCAACGTGCTGGCCGGTGGCAAGGCCGCGCTGGAGGCCGCGAACACCGAATTCGGCCTGGCGCTGGCTGCCGACGAGATCGACTACCTGGTCAACGCCTTCACCCAGCTGCAGCGCAACCCGACCGACGTCGAGTTGATGATGTTTGCTCAGGCCAACAGCGAACATTGCCGCCACAAGATCTTCAACGCCGACTTCACGATTGACGGTGTGCCGCAAGACAAAAGCCTGTTCGGCATGATCCGCAACACCGAAAAGCTGCACCCGCAACACACGGTGGTGGCCTATTCGGACAATGCCTCGGTGATGGAAGGCCTGCCGGTTCAGCGTTTTTATGCCAAATCAGCCTCTAGCCCAGAAGGAGCGGGCGCTACCAGCTATCAAAGCTATAGCGCTACCGACAATGTGCTGATGCATGTGCTGATGAAGGTGGAAACGCATAACCACCCGACGGCGATCTCGCCTTTCCCTGGCGCCTCGACCGGCGCTGGCGGCGAAATCCGCGACGAGGGCGCCACCGGACGCGGCTCGAAACCCAAGGCCGGCCTGACGGGCTTCACCGTGTCGCGCCTGTTTGATGGCAACTATGGCAAGCCGGAACACATCGCCAGCCCGCTGCAGATCATGACCGAGGGCCCGCTGGGCGGCGCGGCCTTCAACAACGAGTTCGGCCGGCCGAATCTGGCGGGTTACTTCCGCGAGTACGAACAGACAGTGGGGGGACAGCGCTGGGGCTACCACAAGCCCATCATGATCGCCGGCGGCGTCGGCACGATTGACGCGCAGCTCACGAAGAAAATCCTCTTCCCTGCCGGCACGCTGCTGATCCAGCTCGGCGGCCCCGGCATGCGCATCGGCATGGGTGGCAGCGCCGCCAGCTCCATGGCCTCAGGCGCCAATGCGGCACAACTCGACTTCGACTCGGTGCAGCGCGGCAACCCTGAAATCGAGCGGCGTGCGCAGGAGGTCATCAACCAGTGCGCCGAACTTGGCGCGGCCAACCCCATCCTGGCGATTCACGACGTGGGCGCGGGCGGTTTGTCAAATGCCTTCCCCGAACTCGTCAACGACGCCGGTCGCGGCGCACGGTTTGACCTGCGTGCTGTACCGCTTGAAGAAAGCGGCCTCTCGCCCAAGGAAATCTGGAGCAACGAAAGCCAGGAACGGTATGGTATGGCGATTGCGCCGGAATCACTGGCGCAATTCCAGGCGTTCTGTGAACGCGAGCGCTGTCCGTTCGCCGTCATTGGCGTGGCGACGGAAGAGCGGCAACTGGTGTTGTCCGATGCAGGGGAGCCCCTCACCCCAACCCTCTCCCCGATGGGGCGAGGGAGCGATCCGCAGTTTCCCCCTCTCCCTCTGGGAGAGGGCAGGGGTGAGGGTGTGCCTGCTTCCTTCCCTGTAGATATGCCCATGAACGTGTTGCTCGGCAAGCCGCCTAAAATGCACCGTGACGTGACATCGGTCCGCAACCAAGTCAAACCCATCGATCTGACTGACGTGGACCTGCAAAAAAGCGTGATCTCCGTGCTGAGCCACCCCACTGTGGCCTCGAAGCGCTTCCTGATCACCATTGGCGACCGCACCGTGGGGGGACTCACGCACCGCGACCAGATGGTCGGGCCTTGGCAGGTGCCGGTGGCCGACTGCGCGGTGACGCTGGCTGACTATAAAGGTTTCGCCGGCGAAGCCATGAGCATGGGTGAACGCACGCCGCTGGCCGTCGTCAACGCCGCGGCCTCGGGCCGCATGGCCGTTGCCGAGGCCATCACCAATTTGCTGGCTGCGCCTATCGAGCTGCCGCGCGTCAAGCTCTCGGCCAACTGGATGGCCGCCTGTGGCGAGCCGGGCCAGGATGCCGCACTGTATGAAACCGTCAAGGCAGTTGGCATGGCGCTTTGCCCGGCCCTGGGCGTGTCGATTCCCGTGGGAAAGGATTCGCTGTCCATGCGCACCGTCTGGAACGAAGGCGAAGGCGGCAAGAAAGTCACCTCGCCGGTGTCGCTGATCGTCAGCGCGTTTGCGACGCTGGCCGACGTGCGCGGCACGCTCACGCCGCAACTGAACAGTCTGGAGGCCGACACCACGCTGATCCTGATCGACCTGGGCAAGGGCCAGAACCGCATGGGCGGCTCGATCCTCGCGCAGACGCTGGAGCTCGAGGAAGGCGTTGTGCCCGACCTGGACGACCCCCAGGATCTGGTCAACCTTGTCAATGCCATCAATGCCCTGCGTGCGCAAGGCCAACTGCTGGCCTACCACGACCGCAGCGACGGTGGCCTGCTGGCCACCGCCTGCGAAATGGCCTTTGCCGGCCATGTGGGCGTTTCACTCAACATCGACATGCTGCTGGTCGAAGGTGACGGCATCTCCGACAGCCGCATGGACACCGGGGACAGTAAAAACTGGGCGTCGCAGGTCAGCGCCCGCCGCGAAGAGCTCACGCTCAAGGCGCTGTTCAACGAAGAGCTGGGCGCCGTCATCCAGGTGCGGACCGAAGCGCGCAATGACGTTATGCAGGCTCTGCGCGAGCACGGCCTGTCGAAATTCAGCCACTTCATTGGCAAGACCCGGCCGGCGCATGCCTCGCTCGAGGTGGGCAAGGGTGAAGTCCAGGTCTGGCGGGACACCAAGGCGGTGTTCAGCGCGAAGCTGCAGGACTTGCATCAGGTCTGGGATGCGGTGAGCTGGAAGATCAACCAGCAACGCGACAACCCCGCCTGCGCCGACGCCGAACACGCGGCTGCCGGCGATCCCGCCGACCCCGGCCTGCACGTGCATTTGACGTTTGATGCGGCCAAACGACCCCAGGCTCCGGCATTGAATCTGTCGCGTCCGCGTGTGGCGGTGTTGCGCGAGCAGGGCGTCAACTCGCATGTGGAAATGGCCTATGCCTTCACCCAGGCCGGCTTTGAAGCGTGTGACGTGCACATGACCGACTTGCAGGCCGGCCGGGCGCAACTGGCCGACTTCCAGGGCCTGGTGGCCTGCGGCGGTTTCAGCTATGGCGACACCCTGGGCGCCGGCATAGGGTGGGCCCGCTCCATCACCTTCAACCCGGTGCTATCCGAACAATTCCAGGCCTTCTTTGGCCGCAAGGATACTTTCGGCCTGGGCGTGTGTAACGGTTGCCAGATGTTTGCCGAGCTGGCCGACATCATTCCCGGTGCCGAGGCCTGGCCGCGTTTCACCACCAACCGCAGCGAGCGCTTTGAAGCACGGTTAAGCCTGGTCGAGGTGCTCGAGTCACCAAGCCTCTTCCTGCAGGGCATGGCCGGCAGCCGCTTGCCGATTGCCGTGGCGCACGGCGAGGGTTATGCCAACTTTGCTTACCGCGGGAATGCCGCCAAAGTGATTGCCGCGATGTGCTTCACCGACAACCATGGACAGCCGACAGAAGCCTACCCGGCCAACCCCAACGGCAGCGCCGGCGGCCTGACGGCAGTGACCACCGCCGACGGCCGCTTCACGGCCATGATGCCGCATCCGGAACGCGTCTTCCGCAATGTGCAGATGAGCTGGACGGACCAGGACATCAGCGCCCACAGCCCCTGGATGCAGCTTTGGCACAACGCCAGAAAATGGGTGAAATAGGCCTGCAGCCCTTTCTAGACGGGCGAAAGCAGCTATCAAAAAAGGAGCTTTTCGGGGCTGGCGGCTGAGCGGGCAGCCGTGATCGCCTGTGGGGGCCTATGGATTTTCCGCAGCCTTGTCCTTGCTGAGCACGCGCGCGAGCAGGTCCATGGGCAGCGGAAACACAATGGTGGACGCGCGGTCACCGGCCACCTGCGTCATGGTCTGCAGGTAACGCAGCTGCATCGCTTCGGGTTGCCGCGTCAGCATCTGCGCGGCCTCCAGCAGCGCCACCGTGGCCTGCTTTTCACCTTCGGCATGGATCACCTTGGCACGGCGTTCACGTTCCGCCTCGGCCTGGCGCGCAATGGCCCATGGACTCGTTCAGGTCGATGTGTTTGATCTCGACGTTGATGACCTTGATGCCCCAGGCGTCGGTCCGTGCATCCAGGATTTTCTGCACGTCCAGGTTCAGCCGTTCGCGCTCGGCCAGCATTTCGTCCAGCTCGTGCTTACCGAGTACCACGCGCAGCGTGGTCTGTGCCAGCTGGCTGGTGGCCTGCAGGTAGTTTTCCACCTGAATGATGGCCCTCTGCGGATCGACCACGCGAAAAAA
This sequence comes from Polaromonas sp., assembly GCF_039930745.1. GTDB lineage: Bacteria > Pseudomonadota > Gammaproteobacteria > Burkholderiales > Burkholderiaceae_C > Polaromonas. The sequence continues at coordinate 19,311 of NZ_JBDTTH010000009.1, forward strand.
ACGACGGCCTTGACCGGAACGTTGTCGTTTTGGGCGAGAGGTGTTTGCGAGGCCTTTGCGCTTGAAACGCCAAACCGGCCGGAGGTGATTTTTCAGATACCGATGACATAAAAAAACGCGGCACAAAGGCCGCGTTTTATTCAGGCTGCCGGCTTGGACCGGTCACTCAACCTTTGCTTTGTCGCGCAGGCCTTGCTGGAAGGCCGCCAGTTTTTGCTGTTGCATCTGCTGCGCGATCTGTGGTTTCAATTCTTCAAACGGAGGCAGTTGGGCCGTGCGGATGTCGTCCACACGTATGACGTGGTAGCCAAACTGGGTCTTCACCGGTGTGTCGGTCAGCTGGCCCTTGCTCATCTTGGTCATGGTTTCCGCGAACTCGGGCACATAGCTGCTCGGGTTGGCCCAGTCCAGGTCGCCGCCGTTGGCGCCGGAGCCGGGGTCTTTGGATGACTTCTTGGCAATCTCTTCAAATTTGCCGCCTTTTTTCAGGCTGGCGATGATGGCCTTGGCTTCGGACTCTTTTTCAACCAGAATGTGGCGCGCCTTGTATTCCTTGCCGCCATTGGCTGTAACGAACTTGTCGTACTCGCCTTTGAGATCGGCGTCGGTCACCGGATTCTTTTTCTGGTAGTCGGCAAACAGTTCACGGATCAGGATGGCCTGGCGTGCCAGTTCCATCTGTGTCTTGAAGTCGTCCGTGGCCGAGAGGCCGAGTTTTTCCGCTTCCTGCATGAACACTTCGCGGGCAATGACCTCTTCCTTGATCTGGCCCTGCATCTCGGGCGTCACAGGGCGGCCGGAACGCGCCAGCTGCTGCGCCAGCGCATCAACGCGGGTTTGAGGCACGGCCTTGCCGTTGACGATGGCGACGTTCTGGGCAAAAGCGCCCGTTGCGCTCATGGCCATCAGGCCGGTGAGGGCGCTGGCCAGTAAAAGATGTTTTTTCATGAGTTTCCTTGGGTAAACGTTGGAAGTTCGAAGGTAGGCGGCCAGTCCGGTTGCCCGGAGGTCGAAGGTCAGGAGGATTCAATGATTTCGATAGCCAGCGCGTGCAGTCCCTGGTCAATGAAATTTTGCAGTGCATCATACACAAGCCGGTGGCAGGCCACGCGGCTTTTGCCGGCAAAGGCCGGGCTGGCAATCCGCACGCGAAAGTGGCTGCCGAAACCCTGGGCATTCGCGCCCGCATGGCCGGCATGCGCGGCGCTTTCATCCAGCACCTCAAGCCGCGTCGGCTGCAACACAGCAATAAGCCGCGCCTCAAGCACATTGGAATGGATGGGCAACACCTCGCTCATGGTTCAGATGACTTTTCTGAAGGTATGTGCTGACCAATCCAAACTGCCTGCATAAGGATGAAAACGAACATGATTCCAGTCATCCCAAAAACTTTAAAAAGGCCCCAAGTTCGCTCTGAGAAGTTAAAAGCTACTACTAAATTCAGCACTCCGAGCAGGAACAATAGAGCTGCCCAACTTAAATTCAGTTTGCCCCAAGCCTTATCAGGCAACTTAACCTGCTCATGCATTAGAAGGCGGATGAAGTTTTTTTTCAGGAACACTGGCCCGATGAGCAGAGTAGTGGCGAACATCCAGTTAATGACGGTCGGTTTCCACTTTATGAACGTAGCGTCATGCAACAACAGCGTAGCAGCCCCAAACACAATGACGATACCCAACGTAAACCATTGAATTCCGCTAACTTTTTTACGGAGTATCAACATAGCGGCGACCTGAATGGTCATCGCAATCATTACAACTGCAGTAGCTGTATAAATATCGAAAAAAAACAGTGCGACTAAAAAGAATACGCCGGGTAGGAAGTCGAAAAGAATTTTCATGGCTGGATTATCGCGAACCTTGGCTGACTAGCTGGTTAGGTGGGCTTGAAATCGAGCGATGCCGAATTCATGCAATAACGCAGCCCGGTGTCGGTGGGACCGTCGGGAAAGACATGGCCCAAGTGCGCGCCGCACTGCGAGCAAACGGTTTCCGTGCGTGTCATGCCGTGGCTGCGGTCCACGATATCGGTGATCGCGCCGGGCACGGCTTCGGAAAAACTCGGCCAGCCGCAACCAGCGTCAAACTTGGTCTTCGCGTCGAACAGCAGGTTGCCGCAGCAAATACAGTGGTAACTGCCGTCGTCCCAAACAGCCTCGTACTTGCCGGTGAAGGCGCGCTCGGTGGCCGCGTGGCGTGTCACCTCAAACGCGCCGGGCTCGGCGCCTTTTTCGGCGAGCAGGGCTTTCCACTCGGCATCGGTTTTCTGGATTTTGTCGGGCATGGTTCTTCTACCTTTCGAGACGATCTTTAATCCTGCTTACGAACTGCAGCTGATTTCAATGCCGGCCGCCCAGTCGGGCGGAAAGCCGGCGTGGCTGTCATGGCCGGGATGCTCTTCAAATGGGGCCTGAAGCAGGGTCAGCAAGGTATTGACACCGGAGAAATCTTTTAGTTTCGCGGCCTGGATGGCCTGCTCGCCGAGGTGATTGCGCAGCACGTACCTGGGGTTGGTTTTAAGCATCAAATCAGCCTGCAGCCCAATATCCACTGGCGCAAGTCGCTCCGAATATTGTAGCGCCCAGGCATCGTACCCGACGCGGTCAAGGAATAGGTCGCGCACCACTTCGTGCCCCTGAGGGGTGTGGAAGTGGCAGAGTCGGCGCCAGAAAATGGTGTAGTCCACCTTGTCCGCGGCCAGCAGTTTGAAGGCATTTTCGATCAGCGTTTTGTCCTCGGGGCGCGCGTCCGGCAGGCCCAGCTTGGCGCGCATGCGGGCTTCCAGCGCCTGCGGAAACACGGTTTTATAAGACTCCAGCGCAGCCAGCGCCTGCTCCTGTTCCTCTATCAACGGCAACAAGGCCTGGCCGAGGCAAAACAGGTTCCAGTAAGCGATATTGGGTTGCTTGTTGTAGGCATAACGGCCCTGGGTATCCGAGTGGTTGCAGATATGCCCGGGGTCAAAAGCATCGAGGAACTGGAAAGGGCCGTAATCGATGGTCAGGCCCAGGATGCTCATGTTGTCGGTGTTCATCACACCGTGGCAGAAGCCGACGGACTGCCAAGCGGCCATCAGCTTGGCCGTGCGTTCGCTGACGGCCTGCAGCAGGGCGGCATACGGCTGCGCGCTCTCGCGGCAAGCGGGGTAAAAACTGTCGATCACAAAGTCGGCCAGGGTTTTGAGCTGCTCATGCTGCCCGCTGTAGCTGAAATGCTCGAAGTGGCCGAAACGGATGAAACTGGGCGAGGTGCGCGTCACCACGGCGGCCGTTTCGATTTCCTCGCGCCGGACCCTGGCATCCGAACCGGTGACACACAGGGCGCGCGTGGTTGGAATGCCCAGGCCCTGCATGGCCTCTGAACACAGGTATTCGCGGATGGAGCTGCGCAGTACCGCGCGGCCATCGCCCATGCGTGAATACGGCGTCATGCCCGCCCCTTTGAGCTGGACTTCTTGAGGACCGTTGGCGGTCTCAAGCTCGCCAAGCAGGATGGCCCGGCCATCGCCGAGCTGTCCAGCCCATTGGCCGAACTGGTGGCCGCTGTAGACGCTGGCCAACGGCCGCGCGCCCTGCACGAGCTGGTTGCCAGTGAACAGCGCCAGTGCTGCCTGCGATTCGAACCAGGGCTGTTCCAGCCCCATTTCGCGCGCCAGGGCCTGGTTGCGGCTCACCCAGTAAGGCGATGGCAGAGGAGTGGGTTGGAGCTCGGTGAAAAAGTCCGGTCCCAGCGCGGCGAAGCGGTTGTTCCATGCCAGGCCCGGGATGGCCGCAGGAGAATCCATGATGACTGCGTTCATCTCCTCATTGTCCTACGCAGCCAACAGCCCCGTGCACGCGGGGTTAAAGGCGCTCTGGCGCATTCTTCGACAAGCTCAGGATGAGCGAAAGATGGAAGATCGTGATTTCCCTTCAAGCAGGGGCCGCGGGTCCGGCTTTGCCGGCCCGCAGGCGCAGCGCCCCCTCGGGGGGCAGCGCAGTACGCGAAGCGACAAGCGTGGGGGCCTTGGCGTACGCCGCCAGCCCTTGCTCGTCCAGCATCGCCACCCGGCCAAACTCCAGCGACACCAGGCCCCGCTGCTCCATCGACTTGAGAGCCCGGTTCACCGTCTGCCGCGACAGGCCGGCGAGGTGCCCGAGTTCTTCCTGCGAGAGCACCAGCCGGCGCCGGCCCTGCCAGAACACACGGCTCAGGTACAGGGCCACGCGCTGCTCAGGTGAGCGCAGGCGTTCCGCCTCGATGATGGTCATGGCCTGGCCCAGGCGCCGGTTCAGGTGCGCAACCAGGAAGTGATTGAAGGGCAGGCAGTGCGCCAGCAATTCGTCGAACTGGGCGCGCGGCAGGCACAGCAGCAAGGTGTCGCGCAGGGCAATCACGTCATAACGGCGCGGCTCGGTCTTCAGGACCGAGCCCTCGCCAAACCACTCGCCATCGGGTACACCCAGGAAGGCCGACACCTTGCCTGCGGGGGAGGTGCTCTGCAGCTTGACCAGCCCCGACAGCACCGCGTACCACCCCTTGACGGGCGAGCCTTCGGCCAGCATGACTTCCCCCTTGTGGCCGGCCAGGATGAGGCTGCGTTCCAGCAGGCGCGTCTGGGTGTCGGCGGGCAGGGCGGCAAACCACGGCTGGCTGCGCAGGAAGCGGTGCTGGGGGAAAGCGGTGTCTTCAAAGGGCATGGCTGCGATTGTCCTCGTCCGTGCAGCGTTTGCGTCTTTTTTGCCGGTTCCGGGTTTGTACCTACAAACTGTCGCAGCAACGACAAGCCTTGTTCGTCAGGCAGTGCCGGTCCATAGTCCGCGGTGGCGTCGCTGGCGAGGCCGCGGAAAATTCCGCTGCCTCGCCTTGCGGGCGTTACCATGCCCTTTCCGGCACAGCCGGATGGAACAGAATTTTTACCGGGCAAAAAGGAGACAAGCCATGTTGGGTTTGATGCAAAACCAGCCGTTGCTGATTTCATCGCTGATTGATTTTGCAGAGCGCCACCACGGGGACGCCGAAATTGTTTCGCGCCGCGTGGAAGGCGATATTCACCGCTATACCTACCGGGACGTGGCGCGCCGCTCGCGCCAGGTAGCCAAGGCGCTGGACGCACTCAAGCTGCAGTTCAGCGACCGTATTGCCACCCTGGCCTGGAACGGCTACCGGCACCTGGAACTGTACTTCGGCGTCAGTGGGTCTGGCCGCGTGCTGCACACGCTGAATCCGCGGCTGCACCCGGACCTGGTGTCCTGGATCGCTAACCACGCGGAAGACCAAGTGCTGTTTTTCGACATGTCTTTCCTGCCGCTGGTCCAGGCCTTCCATGCGAAATGCAACACCATCAAGCATTACATCGCGCTGTGTGACGCCGACAAGTTGCCAGCCGACAGCGGCATCCCCAACCTCAGCAGCTACGAGGCCTGGATTGCCCCGCATTCACCCGATTACGTCTGGCCCAGCTTCGACGAAAACTCGGCTTCGAGCATGTGCTACACCAGCGGCACCACGGGCAACCCCAAGGCCGCGCTGTACAGCCACCGCTCGACCATCCTGCATGCCTATGCGGCGGCCTTGCCGGACGTGATGTGCCTGAGCGCACGCGATTCCATCCTGCCCGTGGTCCCCATGTTCCACGTCAACGCCTGGGGTATACCTTACTCAGCCGCGCTGACCGGCGCCAAGCTGGTGTTCCCCGGTCCGGCGCTGGATGGCAAGTCGATTTATGAACTCATCGAAGCCGAGAAGGTGTCTTACGCCGCCGGCGTGCCCACCGTCTGGCAAATGATGCTGGGCCACATGAAGCCGGCCGGCCTGAAATTTTCAACCCTCAAGCGCACCGTGATCGGCGGTTCGGCCTGTCCGCCCGCGATGATCCACGCCTTCCAGGAAGACTACGGCGTCGAGGTGCTGCATGCCTGGGGCATGACGGAAATGTCGCCACTCGGCACACTGTGCACGCTGAAGAACAAACATCTCACGATGTCCAAAGACGAGCAGATGAAGATACGCCTGAAGCAGGGGCGGGCCATCTATGGCGTGGACATGAAGATCGTCGATCCGGAGAGCAAGGAAATTGCCTGGGACGGCAAGGCTTTCGGCGACCTGTATGTCAAGGGGCCGTGGATCGTGGCCGAGTATTTCAAAGGCGAAGGCGGCGACCCACTGGTGAACGGCTGGTTTCCGACTGGCGACGTCGCCACCATCGACTCCGATGGTTACATGCAGATCACCGACCGCAGCAAGGACGTGATCAAGTCCGGTGGCGAGTGGATCAGCTCCATCGACATTGAAAACATCGCGGTCGCGCACCCGGCCGTGGCCATGGCTGCGTGTATCGGTGTCAGTCATCCCAAGTGGGACGAGCGACCCATCATTGCCGTGGTCAAGAAGCCGGGCGCCGAGGTCACGCGCGAAGAACTGATCAAGTTTTACGAAGGCAAGACGGCCAAGTGGCAGATTCCTGACGACGTGGTTTTTGTTGATGCCATTCCGCTGGGCGCTACCGGCAAGATGCTCAAAACCCGCTTGCGCGAGCAACTCAAGGACTACAAATTGCCCTCCGCCTGAGGCTGGTGTGCGCCCCAATGTGGCCTGCATGAGGGTGTCGCCTTGGCGATAGAAACACCCCGTGCTTAGGGGCAATCCCTGACCGCTGCACCGCACAAAACTTGTACGCTCGATTCATTGCTGCATTGTTGATTACCAAGGAGACATTTCATGAGATTTCAGTTGAAACATATCGCCGTGGCCACCGTTTTTGCGTGCGCCGGAAGCGCCTTTGCGCAAACGGCCGCACCGGCCAAACCAGCGACGCCAGCGGCCAAGGCTGCCCCTGCGGCCAAAGCCGCTCCAGCCAAAATGGCCGGCGCGCCGATGTTCGCGGCCGGGCCGCTCAAGGGCGAAACCGTCAAGCTTGTCAGGATTGACCCTTTGACCGGGTTGCTGGGGCCGGTGGGTGTCGCCCAGAGCAAGGGCTATCAGTTTTTTGCCGAAAAATACAGCGGTACTGGCAACCCCGCCGGTGTGAAATTCGAGTTCTCAACCATCGACAACAAGCTCAGCCCGGCAGAAAGCCTGAATGCGCTAAAAGCGGCCATCGACCAGGGCGTGCGCTACATCATCCAGGGCAACGGTTCCTCGGTGGCACTGGCCTTGACCGATGCGATTAGCAAGCACAACGAGCGCAACCCGGGCAAAGAGGTGATGTATCTCAATGACTCCGCCGTGGACCCGGACCTGACCAACAGCAAATGCAACTACTGGCACTTCCGCTTTGATGCAGACACGTCAATGAAGATGGAAGCCATGTCCAGTTTCATGGCGGACCAGAAAGACATCAAGAAAATCTACCTGCTGAACCAGAACTACTCGCACGGCCACCAGGTCGTCAAGTACGCCAAGGAGTCTCTGGGGCGCAAGCGCCCGGACATCCAGTTCGTCGGTGAAGACCTGCACCCCCTCGCGCAGACGCGTGACTTTGCCCCCTACATCGCCAAGATCAAGGCTTCAGGCGCCGACACGGTGATCACCGGCAACTGGGGCTCCGACCTCTCGCTGCTGATCAAGGCCGCCAACGAAAATGGCTACACCGGCAAGTTCTTCACCTACTACGCCGGCGTCACAGGCACGCCAACGGCTCTGGGCCAGAACGGCGCCGGCCGCGTCTATCAGATTGCCTACAACCACTACAACATGGGCGGGCAGATGGAAAAGTGGATGAAGGAGTTCAACACCAAGTACAACGACGACTTCTACACGGGCTCCACCATCCGCATCTACGAAATGCTGGGTGCGGCCATGGCCAAGGCCAAGTCCACGGACCCCGTGAAGGTGGCAGCGGCGATGGAAGGTCTGCGGGTGCAGAGCTTCAACGGCGAGGTGGAGATGCGCAAGACAGATCACCAGCTGCAGCAGCCGCTGTACATGTCGGTCTGGCAAAAGGCTGATGCCAAGAGCCCTTACAGCCCCGAGAAGACCGGCATGACCCTGGCACTGCTCAAGGAGTACCCGAACTATGTGTCGAGCACGCCGACCAGCTGCCAGATGAAACGCCCCTGATCACGCGCGCCTGAACCAGAGCCCGAGCGGGTTGCCGTATCGGGCTCTTTCATTTTTACCGGTGAGAAAGGTTAGCTGGAATGGAGTTTTTCATTATCTCGATGCTGAACGGGCTGAGCTACGGGCTTTTGCTGTTCATGCTGAGTTCCGGGCTCACGCTGATTTTCAGCATGATGGGCGTGCTGAATTTTGCGCACGCCAGCTTCTACATGCTGGGCGCCTATGTGGGTTACACCGTGGCCCAGTTTGTCGGGTTCTGGCCGGCACTTCTTATCGCGCCCCTGGTGGTTGGCGCACTGGGCGCCCTGTTTGAGCGGGTGAGCCTGCGCAAGGTGCACAAGTTCGGCCATGTGCCCGAACTGCTGATCACTTTCGGCCTGTCCTATGTGATTGTTGAACTGGTACAGCTGATCTGGGGCCGCATCGCCCTGGAATTCCATCCTCCTGCAGTGCTGCAGGGCCCGGCATTCACCTTGATCAACGATTCCATCAAGGGACTGAGCCTGCACTGGGGCGCGGCGCCTGCCGAGCTCTGCAGTGCCGCCGACGCTGCGGTGCGCATTGTCTGCTCGCCTTTTCCCGCCACGCGCGGCTTCATGATGCTGGTAGCGCTGGTGATGCTGGGTTCCGTCTGGCTGTTGCTGACCCGTACCCGTATCGGCCTGGTGATCCAGGCGGCCCTCACGCACCCGGAAGCGGTCGAATCGCTTGGTCACAACGTGCCGCGCGTGTTCATGCTGGTATTCGGCGCCGGCTCGGCCCTAGCCGGCCTGGCCGGCGTGATTGGCGGCAGCACCTTCCTCACCGAACCGGCAATGGCTGCCACCGTGGGTTCTGTCATCTTCGTGGTGGTGGTGGTGGGCGGCATGGGGTCTCTGTCTGGGGCCTTTGTGGCTTCGCTGCTGATCGGCGTGATCCAGACATTTGCGGTGGCTTTCGACTATTCGCTGGCCACCCTGGCCCAGCAGATCGGCTTGCCGCTCAGTGCCGGCGTGGCCAACAACTCCTACATCAAACTCACCCTGTCGCAAGTGGCCCCCATCCTTCCTTATCTTTTCCTGGTGCTCATCCTGATCTTCAGGCCCCGTGGCCTGCTTGGCAAGCGGGAGGGCTGAGGCATGAAAACGCATTATCAATTTGCCCCTCTCAATATCGGGCGCTGGCTGACGTGGGGCCTGTTCGCGCTGCTGCTTGTGATGGCTCCGATGCTGTTTGGCAGCGGCCTGGCCATGACCGTGCTCTCGCAGATGGGCATTGCCATCATCGCCTGCCTGTCTTACAACATGCTGCTGGGGCAGGGCGGCATGCTCAGCTTCGGGCATGCGGTTTATACCGGCCTGGGGTCTTTCCTGGCCATCCACGCGCTGAACAGCGTGACTGACGGCTCCCTGCCTCTGCCGGTGTCGCTCGTGCCACTGGTCGGCGGCTTGGCGGGAGCAGGTTTCGCGGTACTGTTTGGTTACGTGACCACGCGCAAGTCCGGGACGACCTTCGCCATGATCACGCTGGGCTTGGGCGAGCTTGTTTTTGCCCTGTCGCTGATGATCCCCGAGTTTTTTGGCGGCGAGGGCGGTGTTTCCGGCAACCGCGTCACCGGGCCTGCACGTCTGGGCATCACCTTTGGCCCGCAGGTCCAGGTTTACTACCTGATAGCCGCGTACACCTTTGTCGCGGTGGGCGCCATGTTTGCCTTTACCCGCACGCCGCTGGGCCGCATGCTCAATGCCGTGCGCGACAACCCCGAACGTGTCGAATTTGTGGGTTACGACACGCAGAAAGTGCGCTATATCGCCTTCATCATTGCCGGTTTTTTTGCCGGCATATCAGGCGGGCTGGCGGCGCTGAACTTCGAGATTGTCACTGCGGAGGTGGTGGGTGCCGCACGTTCAGGGGCCTACCTGCTGTTCACCTTTCTCGGCGGCGCCACTTTTTTCTTCGGTCCCATCATCGGCGGCATCCTGATGGTGCTGGCTTTTGTGCTGCTGTCGGAGTTCACCAAGGCCTGGCTGCTCTATCTGGGTCTGATCTTCCTCTTCATGGTCATGTACGCGCCCGGGGGGATTGCGAGCCTGATCATGATGAACCTGCGCGTGGCCGCGTTCGGCAAGCTCAGGCAGCTCTGGGTCAGCTATCTCGCGCTTGCCATCACGGCACTCATCCTGATGGTCGGCGCCGCGGCCATGATCGAAATGGTTTACCACCTCCAACTCAACACCGCGCTGGGCTCCGAGCTGCGCTTCCTGGGGATTCCGCTGGACTCCAAAGGGCTGAACAGCTGGTTCGGCGCCGCCTTCGTCACGCTGACCGGCCTGGGCCTGTTCGAGGTCACGCGGCGGCAGTTCCTTCGCGAATGGGGCGAAATCCAGGAATACATTGAAAAAGAAATCAAGCGCAGGGAGGCACTATGAGCCCCCACGCTTGTCACTTCGTGTACTTCGCTGCCCCCCGGGGGGGCGCTGCGCCTGCGGCCCGGCAAAGCCGGTTCCGCGGCCCCGGCTGGTACAGACGGTACCCTGGCCCCGCCGTGTACGGCGCACTGGCTGGGTGGGAAGCAATATGACCTACGCACTTGAACTGAAAGACCTGCGCAAGAGTTTCGGAAAGACCGAAATCATCCGCGGCGTCAATCTCGCAGTGACTGCCGGCGAAAGGGTCGGCATCATCGGCCCTAACGGCGCCGGAAAATCCACGCTGTTCAACCTCATCAGCGGGCGCTTCGCTCCAAGCAGCGGCGAAGTGCTGCTCAACGGCCAGCGCATTGATGGCAAGAAGCCGTTTGAAATCAACCGGGCCGGCCTGTCGCGCAGCTTCCAGATCACCAACATCTTCCCCAAGCTCAGCGTGTTCGAGAACCTGCGCTGCGGCGTGCTCTGGAGCCTGGGCTACAAGTACACCTTCCTGAAGTTCCTGGCCGACCTGGACGATGCGAACGACCGTGCCGACGAGTTGATGAAGATGATCAAGCTGGACAAAAAACGCGATGTGCTGGCCATCAACCTGACCTATGCCGAGCAGCGCGCGCTGGAGATCGGCATCACCATCGCCGGCGGCGCCAATGTCATCCTGCTCGATGAACCGACCGCGGGGATGAGCCGCAGTGAAACCACCCGCTTCATCAAGCTGATCAAGGAAGTCACGGTCGGCAAGACCCTGCTCACCGTGGAACACGACATGGGTGTGGTGTTTGGCCTGGCCGACAAGATTGCTGTCGTGGTGTATGGCGAGGTGCTGGCTTTCGATGTGCCCGAAGCGGTGCGGGCCAATCCGCGCGTGCAGGAGGCCTATCTAGGTTCTGCCGTAGCCGATTCCCAGGCGGGAGGACACTGACCATGCTCAAGATAGAAAACCTCCACGCCTATTACGGCAAGAGCCATGTACTGCACGGCGTGCACTTTGACGTGCAGCCCGGTGAAATCGTGGCCCTGCTGGGGCGCAATGGCTCCGGCCGCTCCACCACAGCCAAGGCCATCATGGGCTTGGTTGAATGTGAAGGCGACATTCAATGGAAGGGCAGACAAATCGTCGGCCAAAAGGCCTACGAGGTGGCGCATCTTGGCATTGGCTACGTTCCCGAGAATCGCGATATTTTCCCTACCCTGACCGTGCACCAGAACCTGATGCTGGGCCAGAAGGGAAAAGGCAAGGGCAGCCGCTGGTCGTTTGAAGACATGTACCAGATGTTTCCGCGCCTCCGGGAGCGCCAGCACACCGAAGCCGGCGTGCTTTCGGGCGGCGAGCAGCAGATGCTCACCCTATGCCGCACGCTGATGGGCGATCCGGACCTGATCATCATCGACGAGCCCACTGAAGGCCTGGCCCCCAAAATTGTCGAGCTGGTCGGGCAATACCTGCAGACTCTCAAAGCCAAGGGCATTTCGGTTCTGCTCATCGAGCAAAAACTGACCATTGCGATGGCTATTTCCGACCGCGCACTGGTCATGGGGCATGGGAGTATCGTGTTCCAGGGCACGCCGGACAGCCTGCGCGCCGATACCTACATCCGCAAGGAGTGGCTGGAAGTCTGAGCCCCTTGTCACAGCTGGGACAAGGCGGATGGGGGCAAGGGTTGCACTGCAACATAAGCCCTCTACAATGATAAAAGAACGGTCGTACTATTTTTTAGCTACTGACTGTCTGAAGATTCCGTTCCGGCCGGGCAAATGGCCGGGTAATACCCCATAAAGGAAAGCAAATGACAGCCAAATATGAAGTTCACGGCAGCGTCGCGGTGATCACCCTGGACAACCCGCCAGTCAATGGCCTGGGTCACGCCACCCGGTTGGGCATCACCGACGGCCTGCAAAAGGCCAATGCCGATGCGGCTGTCAAGTCGATTGTCATCACCGGTGCCGGCAAGGCTTTCTCGGGCGGTGCGGACATCAAGGAGTTCGGCTCGCCCAAGGCGCTGGCTGAACCCAACCTCCTGAGTGTGATTCTTGCCGTGGAGAATTCGGCCAAGCCCGTTGTGGCAGCTGTTCACTCCGTCTGCATGGGCGGAGGCCTCGAACTCTCATTGGGCTGTCACTACCGCATTGCCGCCCCCGGTTGCAATGTGGCGCTGCCTGAAGTCAAGCTTGGCCTGATTCCAGGCGCCGGCGGTACGCAGCGCCTGCCGCGTGCGCTGGGTGTGGAACCAGCGCTCAACATGATTGTCAGCGGAGAGCCGGTCAAGAGCGAACTGCTTGCCCAGATCCCCGGTCAGAAGCTGTTTGACAAGATGGCAGCCTCTGCCGAATCCCTCGCCGAAGAAGCATTGGCCTTCGCCCAGTCAGTGGCGGACACACGTCCCCTGCCGCTGGTGCGCAACCTGCCTTGCAAACACCCCAACGGCGACGCCTACTTCCAGTTCGCACGCAACATGGTCAAGGGCATGGCCAAAAACTTTCCCGCACCGGCCAAGTGCGTGGATGCGGTTGAATCCGCCACCAAGAAAAAATTCGACGAAGGCATGGCCTTCGAGCGCGAGATCTTCATCAACCTGATGTGGACGCCTGAGAGCAAGGCGCTGCGCCACATTTTTGCGGCTGAGCGCGCCGCGTCCAAGATTCCCGACGTGCCGGAAGACACGCCCAAGCGCGAGATCAAGTCCATCGCCGTTATCGGCGCCGGCACCATGGGCGGCGGCATTGCCATGAACTTCCTGAACGCGGGCATTCCCGTCAAGATGCTCGAGATGAAGCAGGAAGCACTCGACAAGGGCATTGCCACCATCCGCAAGAACTACGAAGCGCAGGTCAAAAAGGGCAAGCTCAAGCAGGACAAGTACGACCAGCGCATGGGCCTGCTCAGCACCACCCTGAGCTACGACGACCTGAAAGATGCCAACATGGTCATTGAGGCCGTGTTCGAGGAAATGGGCGTCAAGGAAAAAGTCTTCAAGGAACTCGACCGTGTGATGAAGCCCGGTGCCATCCTGGCTTCCAACACCTCCACGCTGGACGTCAACAAGATCGCATCGTTCACCAAGCGCCCACAGGACGTGGTGGGCATGCATTTCTTCAGCCCGGCCAACGTGATGAAGCTGCTGGAAGTGATTCGTGGCGAAAAAACCGCTAAAGACGTGCTGGCCACGGTGATGGCCGTCAGCAAGAAGATCAAGAAGACCGCCGTTGTGTCCGGTGTCTGCGACGGCTTCATTGGCAACCGCATGATTGAACAATACGGCCGCCAGGGCGGCTTCCTCCTCGACGAAGGCTGCACGCCCGCGCAGGTCGACAAGGCGATGGAGAAGTTCGGCATGGCCATGGGGCCGTTCCGCATGGGCGACTTGGCAGGCAACGACATTGGCTGGGCGATCCGCAAACGACGCTACCAGGAAAAGCCGGGCATGAAATACAGCAAGACCGCTGATTTGCTGTGCGAGAAGGGCCGCTTCGGCCAGAAAACCGGCGCGGGCTGGTACGACTACGTGCCCGGCAAGCGCGACGCCATTCCGAACGCCGAAGTGGTGAAGATGATTGAAGACCACCGCGCCTCGCTGGGCATCACACCGCGCAAGATCTCCGACGAAGAAATCGTTCATCGCCTGGTTTATTCGCTGGTCAACGAAGCGGCACACATTCTGGAAGAGGGCATTGCCTCCAAAGCCAGCGACATCGACATGGTGTACCTCATGGGTTATGGCTTCCCGATCTACCGCGGCGGCCCCATGAATTACGCCGACCAGGTGGGCCTGTTCAACGTGGTGCAGACCATGAAGCGTTTTGCCCAGAACCCGCTGGACGACGCCAAATTCTGGCAGCCAGCGCCCTTGCTGGCCAAACTCGCCGCCGAAGGCAAGACGTTCAATTAATTTCCGGAGATTCACATGACTTCAGCTGTAATCGTTTCCACCGCCCGCACCCCCCTGGCAAAAAGCTGGAAGGGTTCTTTCAACATGACCCACGGCGCCACCTTGGGCGGCCATGCGGTCGAACACGCCATCAAGCGCGCCGGCATCGAAGCCGGTGAGGTTGACGACGTCATCATGGGCTGCGCCAACCCCGAAGGCGCCACTGGCGCCAACATCGCGCGCCAGATCGCACTGCGCGCGGGCTGCCCCGTCACCGTGTCCGGCATGACCGTCAATCGTTTCTGCTCGTCCGGCCTGCAGACCATCGCCATGGCCGCCCAGCGCGTCATCGCCGGGGAAGCCGACATCTACGTTGCAGGCGGCGTGGAAAGCATCTCCTGCGTGCAGCAGGAAATGAACACCCACATGCTGGCCGATTCCTGGCTGGTCAAGAACAAACCCGAAATCTACTGGAACATGCTGCAGACGGCCGAGCAGGTGGCCAAGCGCTACGGCATCTCGCGCGAGCAGATGGACGAATACGGTGCTGCCAGCCAGCAAAAGGCCACAGCCGCGCTGGCTGCTGGCCTGTTTGATGCTGAGATCGCACCGATCACCGTCACCATGGGCGTCGCCGATGCCGTGATGGGCCTGACCACCAAACAGGTGACTGTCAGCAAGGATGAAGGCATCCGCGAAGGCACGACCAAGGAAGGCATCAGCGGTATCAAGCCGGCCATTCCCGGTGGCGTGATCTCGGCCGGCAATGCCAGCCAATTCTCCGACGGCGGCGGCGCCGTGGTGGTGATGGACGAAAAAGTGGCCGAGAAAAAAGGCCTGAAACCGCTGGGCCGTTTCCTCGGCTTTGCGGTGGCAGGCTGCGAGCCCGACGAAATGGGCATCGGCCCGGTCTATGCCATCCCCAAGGTGCTTGCGCGCCTGGGCCTGAAGGTCAGCGACATTGACCTGTGGGAGCTCAACGAAGCCTTTGCCGTGCAGGTGATCTATTGCCGCGACAAGCTGGGCATTCCAATGGACAAGCTCAACGTCAATGGCGGCGCGATTGCGGTGGGCCACCCCTATGGCGTGAGCGGCCAGCGCCTGACTGGCCATGCGCTGATCGAAGGCAAGCGCCGCGGCGCCAAACGTGTCTGCGTGACCATGTGTATTGGCGGCGGCATGGGTGCTGCCGGCATTTTTGAAGTGCTCTGAGCGCAGCCGTCCCGAACACCAGGACATGACCGGATGCGCCGCCTCCTGACCGCGGCCTGCTTCGTTCCCTGCATGTGCCTCGCGCAGGCGGCGCCCGGAGCCTGTGCCCAATTTGCAGGGGCCTGGTCGGGCACCTGGTCACAGGGCTCCTATGGGACACAGTGGATCCACGTGACTGAGGTATCCGAGGACTGCGTGGCCCGCATCGCCTACAGCCCTTACGCGGCCATGCCGTCGTCCACCGCCCTGGTGCCCATCAAAGCCGGCGTCATGCAGTTCACTTGCCATACCGGCACCGGCGGCACTTGCCGGCTGGAAATCCACGATGGCGAACTCCAGGTCACGTACACGGATCCTTCCGGCTTCGTGAACAACGGCATCTTCCGCAAGACCCACTGAAACACCTTTGACGCCATGAGCCTTCGTCCCACCCTGGATTTTCTGCTTTACCAATGGCTGCACGCCGAATCGCTGAACCAGCGGGAGCGTTTTGCCGATCACTCTCGCGAAACCTTTGACGCGGTGTTCGACACCTGCGAACGCATCGCGCGCGAAAAATTTGCGCCCTTCAACCGGTTGGTGGATACGCAGGAACCGCACTTCGACGGCGAACAAGTTATCCTGCCGCAGGCCACGCACG
The DNA here is from genome assembly GCF_039930745.1 of Polaromonas sp. GTDB lineage: Bacteria > Pseudomonadota > Gammaproteobacteria > Burkholderiales > Burkholderiaceae_C > Polaromonas. Next base: position 35,473 of record NZ_JBDTTH010000009.1, read on the forward strand.
AAGCACACAAGGCCTACGCCGGCTCGGGCATGCTCAGCGCCGCGCAGGACTACGACGAAGGCGGCATGCAGTTGCCTTACACCATTGAGGCGGCGGCCAACTGCTTTTTCGCGATGGCCTCGGTCAGCATAGGCTCCAGCCTGCTGACCAAGGGCAATGCCAACTTGTTGCTGGTGCACGGCACGGAGGCGCAGAAAGAGGTGTTTGCGCGCAACGAGTTTGCCGGGCGCTTCTCGGGCACCATGTGCCTGTCCGAGCCGCAGGCCGGCTCCTCGCTGAGCGACATCACGACACGGGCCATGCCGGACGGCGCCGGGTCTGAAGCCGATCCGCTGGGACCGCGTTACCGCCTCAAGGGCAACAAGATGTGGATCTCCTCGGGTGAACATGAGCTCACGGAGAACATCATCCACCTCGTGCTGGCCAAGATTCCCGGCCCGGACGGCAAGCTGATCCCGGGGACACGCGGCATCTCGCTGTTTATCGTGCCCAAGAAAATGGTGGGTACCGATGGCCAGCTGACCGGTGAGCGCAATGATGTGGCCCTGGCCGGGTTGAACCACAAACTCGGCTGGCGCGGCACCACCAACACGCTGCTCAACTTCGGCGAGGGTAAATACCCGGTGGGAGGGGAAGCCGGCGCTGTGGGTTACCTGGTTGGCAAGCCGCACGAAGGCCTGCGCTGCATGTTTCACATGATGAACGAGGCACGCATTGGCGTCGGCACAGCCGCCGTCATGCTGGGCATGGCCGGTTACTACGCCTCATTGGACTACGCAAAAAACCGGCCGCAGGGCAGGCCGGTTGGTCTGGCAGGCAAGGACTCGGCGCAACCGCAGGTTCGCATCATCGAACACGCCGACGTCAAGCGCATGCTGCTGGCGCAAAAAGCTTATTGCGAAGGCGCGCTGGCGCTGGAGCTCTACTGCGCCCGCCTGGTGGATGAACAGCACACCGCCGAAGCCGGTGCGGCGGACGATGCCCGCCTGCTGCTGGAGGTACTCACACCAATCGCCAAAAGCTGGCCCAGCGAATGGTGCCTGGAGGCCAATTCACTGGCCATACAGATCCACGGCGGCTACGGCTACACGCGCGACTTTCCGGTTGAGCAGTACTGGCGCGATAACCGCCTGAACATGATCCACGAAGGCACCCACGGCATCCAGGCCACCGATCTGCTGGGCCGCAAGGTGTTGATGGAAGGCGGCAAAGGATTGCAATTGCTGGCAGCGCGCATCGACGCGACCATTGCCCGGGCCATCCAGGTCCCTGAGCTCGCCGCGCATGCAAACGCGCTGGCACAGGCGCTGCAACAGGTGGGAGCGGCCACCAAAGCAGCCTGGGCCACGGGCAAGCCGACCGACGCGCTGGCCAATGCGGTTCCTTACATGCAGGGCTTTGGTCACATGGTGCTGGCCTGGATCTGGCTCGACGTCGCCTTGGCCGCATTGCAGGCAGACGCTACGAAATCGACAGCCGTTACGGCAGGTAAGCTGGGGGCATTGCGCTACTTTTATCACTACGAATTGCCTAAAATCGATGCATGGCTGCAGGTGGTCGCAAGCCGCGACATGACCTGTGCCGACTTGCCGGAGGAGGCGTTCTGATGGGGTTTTTCAAGGAATCGGGCGGCACCACGTCGAACAAGGCAATTGCCCGCCTGCAGCAGCTGATCTGGGTGCTCATTTATGGCGGGCTGCTCACACTGGTGCTGGGCCTGTCGGTGCAGCGCACGCACAATCCGCTCGGCTGGTCCATGGTGGTGATCGGCGGCATTGTGGCCGCCATCGGCTTTTCGCTGATTTATGTCCGATCCCGCCTGACCCCCGGCGATTGACCCCTTTCCGTTCCCGGCCGTCCACCACGCGACAGCCGGCCGGCGTGCATTGCGCGACACTCATTTCCATCTTTAGCCCATCACAAGGAACCCGACCATGACCCGTACCATCCAGCAGCTGTTCGACCTCACCGGCAAGACCGCACTGGTCACCGGCGGTTCGCGCGGCCTGGGCGTGCAGCTGGCGCAGGCGCTGGGCGAAGCCGGCGCCAAAATCATGCTGAGCTCGCGCAAGGCCGAAGACCTCGAAGAGTCGGCCGCCACGCTGAAGGCTGCCGGCATCGCTGTTGACTGGATTGCCGCCGACTGCGCCAAGGAGGCAGACATCCGCATGCTCGCCGATGAAACCATCAAGCGCTTCGGCCACGTGGACATTCTGGTCAACAACGCCGGCGCCGCCTGGGGCGCACCCGCCGAAGACCACCCGGTGGAAGCCTGGGACAAGGTCATGAACCTGAACATCCGCGGCTACTTCATCCTCAGCCAGCACATCGCCAAGCAGAGCATGATTGCGCGTCGCTCGGGCCGCATCATCAATGTCGCCTCCATTGCGGGGCTGGGCGGCAACCCGCCCGAGATGACCACCGTGGCTTACAACACCTCCAAAGGTGCTGTCATCAACTTCACCCGCGCACTCGGCTGCGAATGGGGCAAGTACAACATCACCGTCAATGCCATCTGCCCGGGTTTCTTTCCGAGCAAGATGACCGTCGGAACGCTCAAGGCACTGGGCGAAGAGAAGCTTGCCGCTCACGCGCCGCTGCTGCGCCTGGGCGACGACGAAGACCTGAAGGGCCTGTGTGTGTTGTATGCATCGGATGCCGGCAAACACATTACGGCGCAGTGGCTGGCTGTAGACGGCGGCGTCTCCGCCGTAACCGGCGGCTAGTGTGGGCTACTGCGCAGGCGTGATGTGTCGTTGGGCGGTGCTCGGAATCCTCACGTACCTGAGTACGTTCCGGTTCCTGCGCTCCGTCCGCCTCGCCTGACGCCTGCTCGCTACACCCACGGAAGAAGTACCAGGAAACATATGAACTTTGGCGTCGAAATTCCTTTCGTCAACCACCTCGGCTTCGAGCTGATGCTGTTCGAGGGCGGGCATTCGCAGATTGACTACCTACCCAGGCCCGAGCACCTGAACTCGTTTCATGTCACGCATGGTGGGGCGCTGATGACCCTGCTCGACGTGGTCATGGCGACGGCTGCGCGGAGTGCCCGCCAGGAGATGGGGGTGGTGACCATCGAGATGAAAACCAGCTTCATGCAGCCAGCGCGCGGCAAGCTCAGCGGCAAGGGCCGGCTCATGCACAGCACGGCCACCATGGCTTTCACGGAAGGCACCGCATACGATGAGGACGGAAAGGCCTGCGCTCACGCCACCGGAACTTTCAAATACGTCAAGCGGCTGGCGGTCGGGTCGAAAGACGTGAACCCACTGAACACCGTCATCTCGACGGATTAGCATTTTTATAAGACAAATCGTGCTCTAGCCCTTATTCCACGGGCGCAAGCAGCTCTCAAATCAATAGCAAACCAATTACACTTCAGGAAACACCCATGCCAAAGAATCAACAGATCCTGCTGGACAACCGTCCCACGGGCGAAGCCGTCGCCAGTAACTTCAAGCTCACCAGCAGCGACACGCCGGCGCTGCAAGACGGCCAGGTGCTGGTGCGCCACCACTTCATGAGCCTGGACCCCTACATGCGCGGCCGCATGAACGACGCCAAGAGTTATGTCCAGCCGCAGGCGCTGGGCCAGGTGATGGGCGGCGGCACGGCCGGCGAAGTGGTCGAGTCGAAAAACGCCAAGTTTGCCGTCGGCGACAAGGTGGTCGGCATGGGCGGCTGGCAGGAATACAGCGTGGTTGATGCGAACCAGCCCGGCGCATTGCGCAAGGTAGACACCACCCATGTGCCGCTGTCGCACTACCTGGGTGCTGTCGGCATGCCGGGCGTGACCGCCTGGTACGGCCTGGTGAAAATCATCGAGCCCAAAGCCGGCCAGACCGTTGTGGTCAGCGCCGCCACCGGTGCCGTGGGCAGCGCTTTTGGCGCTCTGGCCAAAGCGCGCGGCTGCCGCGCGGTCGGTATTGCTGGCGGCGCCGAAAAATGCAAATACGCTGTGGAAGAACTCGGATTCGACGCCTGCATCGACTACAAGCAGCACAAGGACGCGGCTTCGCTCTCCGAGGCGCTCAAGGAAGCCTGTCCGGACGGTATTGACGGCTACTTCGAGAACGTGGGCGGCATGGTGCTCGACGCCGTGCTGACCCGCATGAACGCCTTCGGCCGCATTGCGCTGTGCGGCATGATTGCCGGCTACGACGGCCAGCCGCTGCCCCTGACCTACCCGCAGCTGATCCTGACGAACCGCCTGAAGATCGAAGGCTTCATCGTCAGCGAACACATGGAAGTCTGGCCCGAAGCCCTGAAAGAGCTGGGTACGCTGGTCGGCACGGGCAAGCTCAAGCCGCGCGAAACCGTTGCGCAAGGCATCGCCGCAGCCCCGGAAGCTTTCCTGGGTTTGCTCAAGGGAAAGAACTTCGGCAAACAGCTGGTCAAACTGGTCTGAGTATGTGGCCCCCACGGTCGCGCACTGCGTGTCGCTTCCTGCCCCCCGAGGGGGCCGCTGCGCCTGCGGCCCGGCAAAGCCGGTTCCGCGGCCCCGGCTGGTATGAAGAGTCCGTACGTTCGCGTACTGTGATCGGATTATGGCGAAAGGGAAAGTGATGAACGGCACCCACGATGTCTTCAATCAGCCCGCGCCGCTGGTCGACTACAACCTGTTCGAGACCAACCGGCCGCTGCGCGACGCACTGAAGTTCAATGCGCCGTCGCTGGCGACCGCAGAACTGTCGGCGCTCGGGGCCACGTTGGGCAGCGCGGACATGCAAACCCATGCGCGCCTGGCCAACACCCACACGCCGCAATTGCACAGCCACGACCGCTTTGGCCGGCGGATGGACCAGGTGGAGTTTCACCCGAGTTATCACGAGCTGATGAAGCTGGCCACCCGCACGGGACTGCACGGCACACCGTGGGGCAACCCTCACCCCAACCCTCTCCCAGGGGGAGAGGGAATAAATAAGCCTGGTGCATCTTCGCCCCCTCTCCCGCAGGGAGAGGACGGGGGTGAGGGGTCTTCCCCGCATGTGCTGCGCGCCGCCGGCTTCATGCTTTTCACCGAGCTCGAGCCTTCCACCCTCTGCCCGATTTCCATGACCTACGCAGTCACGCCGGCGCTGCGCAGCAATGCAGCCATCCATGCCGAGTGGGCACCCAAACTCACCAGCCGTGCTTACGACCCGGCGCTCAAGCTTTTCTCGGAAAAAGCCGGCGTCACCATGGGCATGGGCATGACCGAAAAGCAGGGTGGCTCTGACGTGCGCGCCAACACGACGCAGGCCGCGGCGAATGGCAGCGACGCCTGGGGCCCACGTTACCGCCTGACTGGTCACAAATGGTTTTTCTCGGCGCCCATGTGCGACGCCTTCCTGGTGCTGGCCCAAGCGCCAGCGGGCTTGAGCTGCTTTTTCCTGCCGCGCGTTCTGCCTGACGGCAGCCTCAACGCCATCCGCATCCAGCGGCTGAAGGACAAGCTGGGCAACAAGGCCAACGCCAGCTCCGAAGTCGAATTTGAAAACGCCACCGCCTGGCTGGTCGGCGAGGAAGGCCGCGGTGTGCCGCAAATCCTCGAGATGGGCACCATGACGCGGCTGGACTGCGCACTCGGCACCAGCGGCCTGATGCGCCAGGCCCTGAGCATTGCCTTGAACCACTGTGCCCAGCGCCAGGCCTTCGGCAAGCCGCTGATTGAGCAGCCCCTGATGCGCAATGTGCTGGCCGATCTGGCCCTGGAGTCCGAAGCGGCCACTGCGCTTTCCATCCGGCTGGCCCGCGCCTTTGACAACAGCGCCGACCCGCACGAACAGGCAATGGCGCGCCTGCTCACGCCAGTTGCCAAGTTCTGGATCTGCAAACGCGGCAGCCATTTTGCGCAGGAAGCCATGGAGTGCCTCGGTGGCAACGGCTACGTGGAGGAGGGCGGCGAAGGCATCATGGCCCGCATCTACCGCGAGATGCCGCTCAACTCCATCTGGGAAGGCGCCGGCAACATCATGGCGCTGGACCTGCTGCGCGCGCTGCGCAAAGCCGATGCAGGTGCTGCACTGGCGCGGGAACTGGCGCCGGCAAAAGGCGCCCATCCCGCGCTGGACCGCCTCGCTGCCGCATTGCCCACACGTGTGGAAGAAATGGCCACAGAAATGGAAGCCCGCCGGCTCGCGCAAGACGTGGCACTGGCGGTGCAGGCTGCGCTGCTTTACCAAAGCGCACCGGCCGCCGTGTTCAGCGCCTTCTGCGATTCCCGCCTCGCTGGCAACTGGGGCCAGGCTTTCGGCACCCTGGGTGCCGGTGCGGATTTTGATGCCTTGATCACCCGTGCGATGCCGCGCTGATGCGCCGACACCTTTTTTGAAAGAACCATCATGGCCGACCTGATTCTTCACCACTACCCGAACTCTCCGTTCTCTGAAAAAATCCGCCTGATCATGGGCTACAAACAACTCGCCTGGAAGTCGGTGGTCATTCCCGCCCTGATGCCCAAGCCAGATGTGGTGGCGCTTACCGGCGGCTACCGCAAGACGCCGTTCATGCAGGTCGGCGCTGACATTTTTTGCGACAGCGCGCTGATTTCCGACGTGCTCGAACACCTGCAGCCCACACCCTCCATCTACCCCGAGCCCGGCAAGGGCCTGGCGCGCACGCTGGCGCAGTGGGCCGACAGCACGCTGTTCTGGGCCGCCATGGCGCACAACCTCGGCCCCAAAGGCGCGACTCACATGTTTGCCGGCGGGCCACCCGAGGCGGCCCAGGCGTTTGGCGAAGACCGCAAGGCCATGAGCGCTGGCATGGTGCGTCTGCGTCCAGCCGATGCAGCCGCGGCCTACAAGTCTTACCTGAGGCGCCTGTCGGACATGCTGGACGACCAGCCTTTCCTGCTGGGCCAGGTGCCCTGCATTGCCGATTTTTCCGCCTACCACCCGCTTTGGTTTACACGTGTGCGCACGCCGGTGGTAGCCGATATCCTGCAGCTCACGCCCGCCGTGCTTGACTGGATGGACCGCATGCATGCCATCGGGCAGGGCAACATGGAAAAATTTGATTCTGCGCGCGCCATCGCCGTAGCTGCTGCGGCAGAACCCGCGCAGGTCGGTCACGGCCTGTTGCTCGACAGCACCTTCCAGGATGAGCACGGCATCCCTCTCGGCAGCCAGGTAAGCATCACCGCCGAGAGCTTCGGCCCGGAGCCCACTGAAGGCGAACTGACCGCGGCGACGCGTACCCACTACACACTCAGCCGCACTGACGAACGCGCAGGCACGGTTCACGTGCACTTCCCGCGCATCGGCTATGTCCTGAGAGCAGCTACGCCAGCATGAACATCGCGTGGCGGTTTGCAGCGTTTGATGCGCTGTCGGCCGCAGAACTTTATGAAGCCCTTCAACTTCGCACGGAAGCTTTCGTGATGGAGCAAGCCGGCATTTACCAGGACATGGACGGTTCGGACCACCTGGCCGTGCATGTTCTTGGCGTGTCTGATGGCCAGCTCGTGGCTTATGCACGCTGCTTTGCCGCTGGCGTGAAGTTTGCGGAAGCCAGCATAGGACGCGTCATCATCCGCCAGGTCCTGCGTGGAAGCGGCATGGGCCACGAGCTCATGCGCCAGGCCATCGCCTGCGTTTCCGGGCAGTGGGGGGTGCAGCCCATACGCATAGGCGCCCAGGCGCGACTTGAGAAATTTTATTTGCAGCATGGGTTTTCGAAAACCGGAGAGCCCTATATCGAAGACGGCATTCCGCATGTCGAGATGCTGCGCCCGATTTAATTCAGGAGTTATTGATGATCACGAATTTCAAAGGTAAAACCGCCGTTCTCACCGGTGCCGGGTCGGGTTTCGGCCTGGAGTGCGCACGCATTGGTGCAAAGCTCGGCATGAACCTGGTGCTGGCCGATGTGCAGCAGGACGCATTGGACAACGCTGCAGCAGAAATGACCGCAGCCGGTGCGCAGGTGCTGGCCTTTCGCCTTGACGTGTCGAAAGCCGCGGAGGTCGAAGCCCTGGGCGCAGCCGTGCTGGCCCGTTTCGGCGCGCCGCATTTTGTCTTCAACAATGCCGGCGTTGGGGCAGGGGGCCTGATCTGGGAGAACACCTTGAAAGACTGGGAGTGGGTCATCGGCGTCAACCTCATGGGCGTGGCGCACGGCGTGCGTGTCTTCACGCCCATGATGCTCGACGCTGCCAAAAAAGACCCGTCCTGGCAAGGCCACATCGTCAATACGGCCAGCATGGCCGGCCTGCTCAACGCGCCCAATATGGGCATCTACAACGTCAGCAAACATGCGGTGGTCAGCATGAGCGAGACCCTGTACCAGGACCTGGCACTGGTCACCGACCAAATCAGCGCCTCGGTGCTCTGCCCCTTCTTTGTTCCCACCGGCATCAGCCAGAGCCAGCGCAACCGGCCCGATGAACTGCCGGCAGCCAAGCCGACCAAAAGCCAGCTTGTTGGCCAAGCCATGAGCGACAAGGCGGTGGGCTCCGGCAAGGTGACTGCGGCCGATGTGGCGCAAAAAGTGTTCGATGCGGTGGCCGCCAACCAGTTTTATATCTACAGCCATCCCAAGGCCATCGGCTCGGTGCAGACGCGGCTGGAAGACATCCTGCAGGCGCGCAACCCGACCAATCCGTTTGCGCACAAGCCGGAGATCGGCGAGGAGCTCAAGAAGGCCCTGCGCGAGGCCTGAGAGCGCAGCGCCGCTCTAATCCAGCAGGCGTCCGGTTGAAGGCAAGCGGGTGAAGTGCACCTGCTCGTCCGTCAGTTCAGGGCCCTGCCACATCTTCACATCCGAAGCCCCCGCGCCCAACGCCATTTCCCGGAACGCCCGGATTTCCACTTGGGTGAAGCCACCGGCGGGGTCACCCAGCGGATGAAACACGACGCGCGGAGCCATCGCCAGCCAGTTGGACCCGGTCAGTTTGCGAATGAAAGCTTTCACGACCTGCTCACTGGCGGTGAAGTCTCCCACCATTGTGCGCGGATGCGCAAAAGGGTTGAGAACTTCTGCAAAAGGCGTGGCCCGGTGTAGTGAAGCCTCGGCGCCCACACCCAGGACTTGCGACTTTTTCTCGCCCCGCAAGACGGCGATTTCAGGCACTTCGGAAATGAAGGCGCCGGTCTTGACATTCCGTATCGTCAACCGGTCTGGCGACAGGCGCAGGTAAAGAGGGTGGCTGAAGAAGTCGAGCAGTTTGGGCATGAGCCGAATATAGCAAGCACCATCTTGCGCGCAGGCATACGTTTTCCTGGCCTGAGCGCCATCGCGCCGAAACTTCCATAATCTTCCTCATGGCACCGACGATTTCACTCTTTTCAGTCCGGGGGAAGAAGGGCTCATGCTGACCGCCACCGCACTGCAGTCCGGCCCCATCGAGGTGGTGGACTACCGCTGCAGCACGGGCCCCGATGCCCGGCCTTTCACCGAGGTGCACAGCGGCTACTCGGTGTCCTATGTGCGCAAGGGCAGCTTCAGCTACCGGGTGCGCGGAGAATGTTATGAGCTGGTGGCTGGCTCGGTGCTGGTGGGCCGTCCGGACGACGAGTTCATGTGCACGCACGACCACCATGTCTGCGGTGACGAATGCCTGGCCTTCCATCTTTCACCGGACTTTGTCGACCTGATCGGCGGCGACGCCAACACCTGGCGCACCGGCGGCCTGCCGCCTTTGCCCGAACTCATGGTGCTGGGCGAGCTGGCGCAGGCTGCGGCCTGCAAGCACAGCGATGTTGGCCTGGACGAAGCCGGTTTGTGGTTCGCCTCCCGTTTTGTGGAGGTGGTGGCAGGCCGCGAGCCAACGCCGCAGCGCGCCACTGCCAGAGACCGCCAGCGCGCAGTGGACGCGGCGATGTGGATCAACACTCATTCGCAGCAAGACATTGCCCTCGACCACGCCGCCCGCCAGGCGGGGCTGAGCCCGTTTCACTTCCTGCGGTTGTTCTCACGGGTGCTCGGCGTCTCACCGCACCAGTACCTGGTGCGCTCCCGGCTGCGCCACGCGGCGCGGCTGCTGGCCGATGGCGACCGGTTCGTCACCGATGTGGCGCTGGATGTCGGCTTTGCCGACCTCAGCAACTTCGTGCGCACCTTCCACCGCGCGGCCGGTATCTCGCCGCGCGTCTTCCGCCAGGCCGCGAGAAATGGCTTGAAAGAGCGCAAGATTCTCCAAGACCGCATGGCCGCGCTGCTCGATGATGACCGCTTGATCCACTCTTCAAGCAGGAAATCACCATGTACGACCACGTCGGAATAAAGGTCAAAGACCTCGCCGCCAGCATCCGTTTCTACGAAGCCGCACTCGCACCGCTGGGCCATGTGCTGGGCTCTCACGACGACAGTTACGCCGGCTTCGGCCCGGCCGACGCACCGGCCTTGTGGCTTTATGCGGCCAAGGCCGCGCAAGGCCCAGGTACTCACATCGCGTTCCGTGCGGCCAGCCACAAGGCGGTAGATGCCTTCTACAAGGCCGGACTGAAAGCCGGTGCCAGCGACAACGGCGGCCCCGGCCCACGCCCGGATTACAGCCCAGCCTATTACGCCGCCTTCCTGATCGACCCTGACGGCAACAATGTCGAAGCCGTCTGTCCCTGAAACCGGAAAACACCATGACCACGGTTTACAGGGAATTCATCGTCGAGGCCGGCGTGAACCAGGTGTGGGACGCGTTGCGCGACTTCGGCGCCGTGCACCGGCGCCTGGCGCCCGGCTTCGTGACCGACTGCCGGCTGGAAGAGGACACGCGCGTGGTGACCTTCGCCAGCGGCCTGGTGGCGCGTGAATTGCTGGTCGGCCTCGACGAGTCCGCCCGCCGCCTCTGCTATTCAGCGGTGGGCGGCAAGGCGACGCACCACCAGGCGTCGGCGCAGGTATTTGCCGAAGCTGAAGACCGGACGCGCTTTGTCTGGATCACCGACGTGTTGCCGGCCGAGCTGGCCGGATTTATTGACGCCATGATGGCGCAGGGCATCGAGGTGATGAAACACACCCTGGCCCACCGGATGCCGGCCGGTTCGGGCCGGCAAAACGATGCGCCTCAGGCGGGCTGAAGTGCAAACGTCACCTTGACGCCGGGGGCTGCCCGCGTTCGTCCGGCAGGGCGCGCCGCGGCAACCGCGGGTGCCACGACCAGGCTGAGGGAAGACGGCTCCATCGCGTAGATCAGCGCGCGGCGGTGTTCCGTGGTCAGGAAGCTTCCCCCGGCGTCCACCACGATATCGCGCGGATCATCATCGAGCGTGACCCACAGGCTGCCCTCGTGGCAGAGGATCTGCACGCCGGCGGCGTCGGACACGCTGAACATCGCCTGGTGGGCAAGGGTCAGGGCAAAGGGGCTTGAATCGGTCGGCATGGCAGGCCTCTCTTTCGGTTTCACATTCGGTATGGAAATGAATATACTGGCCGACCCCAGAGTGTTCAAACGTTCATTTGGAATCTTTCGCATGCCGCTACCGAATGTGAAGTCAGCATCCCCCCTGGTGCTCGCCCAGGGCATACGCCGCAGCGAACTGCCGCGGCTGGAGCTGCTTTACAGCTTTGAGGCGGCTGCGCGCAGCCTGAGCTTCACAGTCGCCGCCGCCGAACTGTTCCTGACGCAATCAGCCGTCAGCCGGCAGATCCAGCAACTCGAGGCAGACCTGGGCGTGCCGCTGTTTGAGCGCCGCCACCGCGCGCTGGTGCTCACGGATGCCGGCCGTGTCATGCACCGTGCCGTTGGCGATTGCCTGGAACGCCTGCGCGACGCCACCACCAGCGTGCGCACCACCACGGCGCTGCGGCAGGTGGCCATCACCACCACGCCCGGCTTTGCATCGCTGTGGCTGATTCCGCGCCTGTCCGGCTTTACAGCCACGCACCCGGGCGTGGACGTGCGGATTTCCGCCACACTGGAAGTGCTTGACATGGAGCGAAGCGGCATCGACGTGTCGGTCCGTTTGAGGACCATCGAGCATGCGCCGGGCCGTTCCCTGTTCGAGGAAACCGTCACACCGGTGTGCGCCCCCTCCTTGCTGAAGAACCGCGCCTTGCCTCTGAAAAAGCCGGCTGACCTGGCCAACCACACCTTGCTGGCGACCGACATGCCGCAGGGCCAGGCCCTGACGATGGACTGGGAACCCTGGTTCCGGGTGATGGGCCTGCCGGACCTGCGCATGAAAAACACCTTGCGGTTTTCGCAGTACTCCGATGTGGTGGCCGCCGCGGTGGCCGGGCAGGGCGTGGCGATTGGCCGCCTGCCGCTGCTGGCGGAACTGCTGCGCGACGGCAGGCTGGTGGCGCCGTTTAGCGGAGCCGCGTCGAGATTCGGCTACTTTGTGAACATGGCGCCGCGTTCGGCCAGCAACAGCGATGCGCAGGATTTCGTCCGCTGGCTGTTAGCGGAAGCCGAATCCGCGAAGATCGTCTGCGCCTGAGGCTGTCTGTTTGAGGCCGGTGCAGCAGCGGCTACCGGTACTTCGCTGCCGAGATGAACTCCGAAAAGGTCTCGCACCAGACCAGGACGGTGGTGTAGGCAGCGATATCCACGCCCTCCGGCACGGGCACGATGAAGTTCTCGAAAGTCTTGATATCGCCGACACGTGCGGACCGGGCCTTGAGTTTGAGGAACTGGGCTTCGTTTTCAACAAACTCCGGCACCAGGTACAGCTTGTAGTCCGGGCCGGGCGCGATCTTGCCCATCAATGCAATGGTTTGTTTGCCTACCGAAACTTCACCCTCACCCCAGTGCAGCAGGTCGCTGCCCTGGAGGTCACGGCGAAAATTCCCCTTGAACTCCGAACTGCCCGCAATCGCCATGATGCTGGCGAGCGAAGGTGTTTGAGGTGCTGTCAGGATAGGCAGCAGGTAAATGCCCAGCAAAAATCCCAGCAGTAAAACTACCGCATGGGAGCTGGCCAGGAACAGTATCTTCTTCATGCGACTGACCGTTGGGTCAGGCGGCGCATTGCAGGCTCAGCGCCTGCAGGGTTTTTCCGCTGGACGGTTCAAACACCACCAGATTGACCTGGCGCTCGTGGCCGGGCGTGGCGGCAATGCTGCGAAAGGTCAGTTTTTTCGGAGCGGCATCAGCGCTTCTGTAGTCGCCAGCCTGGGTGTATTGCCGCACCACGAAATCGTGTTTCAGGAATTCACCGGCATTTTCGCCAGCCTTCACTTTCGAGGTGTGGCCGTGCTCGGTGACTGTCCAGTAGGCAGCCCACGCCGGCACCGGTGCCGCCGCGTTGACTGGCGTGACCATGGCTTCGAACTGATCTGCTGCCAGTTGCCTGAGCTCAATGCGGATCTGGGAGGCTTCCTTCCGGCCGCTGATGAGGTGTTCCGCACCGCGCCATTGGGGCCAGTCGCGGCCATTGACGACCACCTGCGGCGTGTAAATGCTTCGTAGCCGGTTCCTGCCGGCAACTTCGCGCTGGCGCGTGGTATGCGCAGGCGCGGCGAAGCGGTCCACCCAGCCGATGTAGTCCCAGTAGCCCACATGAAAGGCCTGGACCACCAAGTCTTTGCCTTTGAGGGCTGAGGCCCACTGGTCGGCGGGCGGGCAGGAGCTGCAGCCTTCGGAGGTGTACAGCTCCAGCACCGGCGTCACCAATGGGCCGGAACTGGTGGCGCACTGGTTTTGCATGCCAAATGTGGCTGTAGCCCCCGCCAGTAAAGCGCAGGAAGCTATGAATTTGGAAGCGTGTGTAGCCATGGCAGGGTCCTCGTGAAACGGTAACCCCTGTTGGTCGTGCGGCAGCGCCGCTTCTTACACGGCAGTCCAGGCCTGTGAAGCAGGGTTCACAGCAAGGAAGGCGTGTCCACACGTGCTGGCCGGACAGCATCGCGGCTGTCCAGGCGGTCTTCCAGTTCCCCGATGTAGGCAGCCAGCGTGTTGCCGGACTGGTCGATTTTGGCCACCAGCGCGTCCTGCGTCTGGGCCAGGCGCTCGGCCAGCACCGTGGCATGCGCGGCTTCGCGTTGCTGGGCGTTTTGTGCCTGGACTTCCAGGTAATGGCGCAGCTCGGTAAAACGTGAAGCTTCGGCTCTGTCGGCGAGCTCGCGCTGGGTGGCCAGCGCACGGGTGGACTGGCGCATTTCGAGCAGGTGGGTACTCTGGATGTAGAGCGTGGTGGCCAGGAACACCAGCAACACCGCCACCAGCAGCACCAGCATGACCATGCCCAGCGGCGCCTGCACCGTGGTGACGCCCAGGCTCAACATGGAAGGGCGGGAGAATTCATCCATGTTCAGCGCTGCAAAGCCAGCCATGAGGGCAATGGAAACAATCAGCAAAATGGTTCGGATACGCATGGTCGGCTCCAGGAAATGAAGCTTTCATCATGGCCATCGCTGCCGGCGCTGTATGTAGGAAAAAAGCCTCTCCGCGCGAGCGCCTAAGGGCTGGATCAGTCGGTCTCAGCCGGGTTAACCCGGTTTTCCCGCGCCGGCCGGCTCCGGCGCGCTGGATGCAGCGGCAGCAACCGGCTCCAGGGCTTCGGCCGCCTCTTCATTGAGCGCCTTGCCGGTTTGCCTGGGCCGTGTCAGCGGGGTCGGGGTCCAGCGCCCGCCATGCATCAGGTCAATGCCGCTGCTGATGTCGCCGCACAGCTGCAACTGCAGGCGTTCAGCATCGCGGCGGCGGATGTCTTCGGCAATTTCAACCACTTCGGTCTCTTCCACGCCCAGGCGACGCAGTGCTTCGCTGCTGAAAACCATGGCCGACTCCAGGGTTTCACGCAACTGGTAGTCCACACCACTGCGGATCAATTCGATCGCGTGCTGGCGGTCATAAGCACGCGCCAGCACCGGCGTCAACGGAAATTCATGCTTGGCCAGTTCCACGATGCGGCTGGTGGCTTCCTTTTTGTCAACGCAGACCAATATGGCACGCGCATGGCCGGCGCCGCTGGCATGCAGCACGTCCAGGCGCGTGCCGTCGCCGTAATACACCTTGAAGCCGAACTGTGCGGCCGCGCGGATCATGTCGGTGTCGTTTTCGATGATGGCAATGTCGATGCCGCGCGCCAGCAGCGACTGGCTGGCAATCTGGCCGAAGCGGCCGAAGCCGATGATGAGCACGCTGCCCTTGAGGCCATCGGTTTCTTCCACGCGCTCCACACCGTGCATGTCCTGCTCGGGCTTGTCCGGCAGGAACCAGCGCAGCGCAAACACCGCGAGCGGCGTCAGCGCCATCGAGATGATGATGGCGGCCGTCAGGATGGCATTGACATTGGCTTCCACAATGCCGGCCGCCGCCGCCGCCGAATACAGCACGAAGGCGAACTCGCCGCCTTGGGCCATCATGGCGGTGCGTTGCAAGGCGTCGCCATGGTTTGACTTGGTGATGCGGGCCACCGTGTAAATGCCAACCCCCTTGAGCGCCATGTAGGCCAACACACCGCCAAGGATGAGCGGCCAGTCGGCCAGCACCAGCGGAACGTCCAGCGACATGCCCACGCCCATGAAAAACAGGCCCAGCAAAATGCCGCGGAAGGGTTCGATGTCGGCCTCGAGCTGGTGGCGGAAGGTCGATTCGGACAACATCACGCCGGCGGCGAAGGCGCCCATTGCCATGGACAGCCCGCCCCATTGCATGGCCAATGCCGAGCCGAGCACTACCAGCAGGGCCGCGGCCGTCATGACTTCACGCGCCTTGGCCCGCGCCAGCACGCGAAACAGCGGGTTGAGCAGCCAGCGGCTGACCGCCACCAGGCCAATGATGGCAGCCAGCGCCACGCCGATGCTGACCCAGCGCGACACGCCGGCGCTGGCATCAGGCGCCAGGAAAGCCACAACGGCCAGCAGCGGAACAATCGCCAGGTCTTCCAGCAGCAGGATGGACACCATGCGCTGGCCGCGCGGTGTCGAGGTGTCGCCGCGTTCCTCGAGCAACTGCATCACGATGGCCGTGGACGACAGCACAAAACCCATGGCGGCAATAAAGGCCACCACCGGCTTCAGCCCGGCGCCCATGCCCAGCGCCGTGAGCAGGGCGCCGCAGACCACCACCTGCAGCAGGCCCAGGCCGAAGATCTGGCGCCGCAGTGTCCACAGGCGGGTCGGCTGCATCTCCAGCCCGATGACAAAGAGAAACATCACCACGCCGAGTTCGGCCAGGTGCAGGATGGTTCCGGCTTCGCTGAACAGGCCCATGCCGAAAGGGCCAATGGCCAGCCCGGCGGCCAGGTAACCCAGCACGGAACCCAGGCCCAGGCGTTTGAAAAGCGGCACGGCCAGCACGCCGGCGGCCAGCAAAACCACCACCTTGACGAGCTCACTGCCCTGTTCAACTGCCATGAGACTCCTGTGTGCCGGTTTGATGAGGGGGGAGGAGAGATGTTAGCGGAGTTTTTGGCCGCGGGGCGGCAGATGCGGTGTGGCACACTCGCCCACTTTCTCCAGTGCAATTTCAGAAATACATGCAAAAAATCATTCGCCAGATCGCGGCAGAAATCAAGGTTCAGGAACACCAGGTCAAAACCGCCGTGGAACTGCTCGACGGCGGCGCCACCGTGCCGTTTATCGCGCGTTACCGCAAGGAAGTCACCGGCGGGCTGGACGACATCCAGCTGCGCGAGCTCGAATTCCGCCTCGGCTACCTGCGCGAGCTGCAGGAGCGGCGCGAATCGGTGCTCAAGAGCATCGAAGAGCAGGGCAAGCTGACCCCTGAGCTGCGCGCCGCCATTGAAGCAGCGCCAACCAAGCAGGAACTTGAAGACCTGTACCTGCCCTTCAAGCAGAAGCGCCGCACCAAGGGACAGATTGCCCGTGAAGCGGGTATCGAGCCACTGGCCGACAAGCTGTTTGCCAACCCGGCACTGGTGCCGGCGGACGAAGCCGCCGCTTTTGTCAAAACCGAGAAAAGCGAGAACGGCGACGATTTCACGACGGTGCAAGCCGTGCTTGACGGTGTGCGCGACATTCTTTCCGAGCGCTGGGCCGAAGACGCCGTGCTGCTGCAAATGCTGCGCCAGTGGCTCTGGAGCGAAGGCCTGCTGTCATCCAAGCTGGTCAGCGGCAAGGACGAAAACAACGCCGACAACAGCAAGTTCCGCGACTACTTCGACTACGACGAACTGATTGGCCGCGTGCCTTCGCACCGCGCGCTGGCGGTATTCCGCGGCCGCGGGCTGGAGATTCTTGACGCCAAGCTGGTGCTGCCCGAAATCCCCGAGCCTGGCAAACCCAGCATTGCGGAAGGAAAAATCGCTGTACACCTCGGCTGGAGCCACAAGGGCAGGGCGGCCGACGATCTGCTGCGCAAATGTGTGGCCTGGACCTGGAAGGTCAAGCTCAGCCTGTCGATCGAGCGCGACCTGTTCAGCCGCCTGCGTGAAGAGGCCGAGAAAGTCGCGATCAAGGTGTTTGCCGACAACCTGCGCGATTTGCTGCTGGCCGCGCCGGCTGGCCCGCGCGTGGTGATGGGCCTGGACCCCGGCATCCGCACCGGCGTCAAGGTCGCGGTGGTGGACGCCACCGGCAAGCTGGTCGAAACATCGACGGTGTACCCGCACGAGCCGCGCAAGGACTGGGAAGGCTCACTGCACACGTTGGCCAAGCTCTGTGAGAAACACGGCGTCAATCTGGTCGCCATCGGCAACGGCACGGCCAGCCGCGAAACCGACAAACTCGCGGCCGACCTGATCAAGGGCATGGCCAAGGTGGAGCAGGCGATCGAGAAAGTGGTCGTCAGCGAAGCCGGTGCTTCCGTGTATTCCGCCAGCGAATTTGCCAGCCAGGAAATGCCCGACGTGGACGTGAGCTTGCGCGGTGCCGCCAGCATTGCGCGGCGGCTGCAGGACCCGCTGGCCGAGCTCGTCAAGATTGACCCGAAGTCCATTGGCGTCGGCCAATACCAGCACGACGTGAACCAGAGCGACCTGATGCGCAGCCTGGACACTGTCGTAGAGGACTGCGTGAACAGCGTCGGCGTGGACCTCAACACCGCCAGCGTGCCGCTGCTAGCGCGGGTCTCCGGCTTGAGCAACACCGTAGCCAAGGCCGTGGTGCGCTGGCGTGACGCCAACGGCGCGTTCGCTTCCCGGGCTGATTTGCTGAAAGTCAACGGCCTGGGTGCCAAGACTTTCGAGCAGAGTGCCGGCTTTTTGCGCCTGCGCTCTGGCAGCAACCCGCTGGACATGACAGGCGTGCACCCCGAGACCTACCCGGTGGTTGAAAAAATCATGGCACACACCGGCAAGCCGGTGGCCGAGTTGATGGGGCGCGCTGACATGCTCAAGACGCTCAAGCCCGAGCTGTTTGCCAACGAGCAGTTCGGCGTGATCACCGTGAAAGACATCCTCGCCGAACTCGAAAAACCCGGCCGCGACCCGCGCCCCGACTTCAAGGTGGCGCGCTTCAACGACGGCGTGGAAGACATCAAGGATTTGAAGGAAGGCATGACCTTGGAAGGCACGGTCAGCAACGTGGCTGCTTTCGGCGCCTTCATCGACATCGGCGTGCACCAGGACGGCCTGGTGCATGTGAGCCAACTGTCCAACAAGTTCGTCACCGACGCGCGCGAAGTCGTGAAAACCGGCGACATCGTCAAAGTGCGCGTGACCGAGGTGGACGTGGCGCGCAAACGCATTGGGCTGACCATGAAGCTGGACGCCGCGCCGGCGCAACGCGATGGTCCGCGCGACAACCGGTTTGAAGGCGCCCGGCCGGGACAGGGTCAAAACCGCGGCGGCAACTACGGTGGCGGGCAGGGCCGGGCGCCGCAGCCGGCGGCATCAACGGCCATGGAATCGGCCTTCAGCAAGCTGGCGGGGCTCAAGAAATAGGCGGGTGGCGGAAATCAAGCACGAAATCTGCCTCTGGCCCTTGCTGGGCTTGCACTGGCAGCTATCAATAAGAGAGTAATTTTGGCAGTTGCAGGGGTTTCAAGCTTATAATCTAGACAGTCTAGCCAGATTTTTAATGCCGGAGGTCCCATGCAAGCATCCCTTACACCGAAGATCACCGATACCCAACTTCCACAGTGGCAGCTCCAGGAAGCCAAAAACCGCTTCAGCGCCGTCGTCAAGGCCGCAGCCAGTGGCCCGGCGCAAGTCGTCACAGTGCATGGTGTGCCCGCCGCCGTTGTCATGTCACCGGAAGCCTATGAGCGTCTCGTGGCGGTTGCGGCACCGGCGCAAAGCCTGTCCCAAGCACTGCGCTGTCCTGAACTGGACGCTGCCGACGAGGCGCTGTTCGAGCGCAATCGCACGGTCAACCCGGCGCGCGAGCTGGGCTTGTGAACGCCTTGCTCGACACCTGCGTGCTGTCCGAGTACGCCAAACGCGAACCGCACGCCGGCGTCATCGCCTGGCTGGACGCGCAGACCGAGTCCGGCCTGTTTATCAGCGCCTTGAGCCTGGCCGAAATTGAAAAAGGTATTTTCAAACTCGCGGCCAAAGATGGAAGCGCCGCGCGCGCCGCGCACCTGGCTGAATGGCTGGGCAAGCTGACGGATCGCTTTGCCGCGCGCACCTTGCATCTGGACGCGGCCGTTTGGCGCGTCTGGGCACAGCAGTCTGCCCAGGCCGAGCTGGAAGGGCAGCCGATCTCTCCTCTCGATGGCTTGCTCATGGCCACAGCCCAATGCCACGGCCTGACCGTGGTGACACGCAACGTAGCGGACTTTGCGGGGTATCCGCAGCTGTTTAACCCGTGGGCGTTGACCTGAGATGAGCGTTTCATCATGAAAGCCCTCCGCATTTACGCCGGACCCAAGGCGCGCCACCATATTGAACAGCACGGCCTGAACCCGCAGGACGTGCGCGTGGTGCCAGGCGCCGCAGGCGGCCCCAAGGGCCTGGTGCTGGGGCCGCTGGACCGCTTCATCTTTGGCGACTGGCTGGCGAGCAGCCAGCAAGAGGTGCATCTGGTCGGTGCCTCCATAGGCGCGTGGCGCATGGCCACCGCTTGCCTTGATGATCCGATTGCCGCCTTTCAGCGCCTGGAGAACGACTACATCCAGCAGCACATCGCCGCGCCACCCGGCAAGAAGCTGCCGCCCGCGCAGCTGGTCAGCGAGCAGTTCGGCCAGAGCCTGAAAGACTTTTACGGCGGCCGGGTGCAGCAGGTGCTGCAGCACCCACGCTACCGTTTGCACATCGTCACTTCGCGCGGGCGCCACATGCTGCGACGCGAGCATCGCATAGGCACACCCATGGGTTACCTCGGTGCCTTCCTGACCAACACCATGCACCGCAAGGCCATGGGTGCCTGGCTGGAGCGGGTGGTGTTTTCAAGCCAGGACGCAGCGCTTCCCTTTGCCACCGGCGACTACCGCACGCGCCAGCTGGCGCTGACCGAAGCCAACTTCAACCCGGCGCTGCAGGCCAGCTGCTCCATCCCCTTCATGCTCCAGGCGGTGCACAACATTCCCGGCGCCCCACCCGGCGCCTACTGGGACGGCGGCATCACCGATTACCACCTGCATCTCAACTATGCTTCTGAATTGATAGCTGGCGGCGCAGAGGGGACGGGGGCTGGAGGCACTTTTGACCCTCAAAACAAGGTTTTACCCGGCCTGGTGCTCTACCCACACTTCCAGAAAGCCGTCGTGCCCGGCTGGCTCGACAAAGGCCTGAAATGGCGGCATGGCGCCACGCACTTCCTGGACAACATGGTGCTGCTTGCACCCAACACCGAGTGGATCAAGACCCTGCCCAACGGCAAGCTGCCCGACCGCAACGACTTCGTGCACTACAGCAGGGACCCGCAAGGCCGCATGAAAGTCTGGAACGCGGCCGTGGCGGCGAGCCGGCAGCTGGCTGAGGAGTTTCAGGGGTGGCTGGAGAAGCCGGACTTGGGGCGTATCGAAGCGCTGTGACACCTGTGCAGTCCCGCTAAATCGGAGAAACTCGGCCCAGGCCTGAGAGATCTGGATGCCGGTCCTCAAGTCTATTTTGTGTTTTTCTTGCGGCGAAGGTATCGATACCCCGGTGCAAAAAGTGTTTCCACAATCAAAACGCCTGTCACGATTGCCAGTCCCCAGTAGTATTTCTCGGATACTGGAAGATGCTCGCGAGGAAAATAATAGGCACTGATGCCCTCGCCGATACGGCCGGCCAGAATAAAGGCAGCACATGCCGTAGCAGCAACCAGCGTTGCAAGCCGATACAGCCAGGGAATGCGGGTACGCATCAATAATCTCGGTTCAGCAACTACGCGCCCCAAGGCGCAATTGGAATTTGAGCGTCACAGCGAATCTCCCAGCATCCCCTCGTACTCCTCCGCCGTCGCAATCCGCGGATTGGTCTTGTGGCAATGGTCGGCCATTGCGCCCTTGATGATGTCGGGAAACTGATCGCGCGTCACCCCCATGGCGGCCAGGCCGGTGGGCAGGCCGAGGCGGGCATTCATGTCGCGCACGGCTTCGGCGACATCGCTGCCGGCCGCCAGGCCCATGGCGTGCGCCATGCGCTCCAGCCGCTTTTCCTTTTGAATCGATTCGGCGCCGGCGTTGAATCGGATCACTGCCGGCAAAAACATCGCGTTGAGTGAGCCGTGGTGCAGGCGCGGGTCGACGCCGCCCAGGCTATGGCTCAGGCTGTGCACGCAACCCAGTCCTTTCTGGAAAGCCATCGCGCCCTGCATGGACGCGCTCATCATGTTGAGCCGGGCTTCGCGGTCGCTGCCGTCTTTGGTGGCGCGTTCGATATTGGCCCAGCCGCGCTGCAGGCCGTCGAGGGCGATGCCGTCAGCCGGCGGGTTGAAGGCGGGCGCCATGAAGGTTTCCATGCAGTGCGCTATTGCGTCCATGCCCGTAGCGGCGGTCAGCTTGGCGGGCAGACCCAGGGTCAACTCGGGGTCGCAGATCGCGGTTCTGGGCACGATGTGCCAGGAATGGAAACCGAGCTTGCGGTGGTCATCCACGATGATGATGGCCCCGCGTGCGACTTCGCTGCCTGTGCCGCTGGTGGTCGGCACGGCAATCAGCGGCGCAACGCGGTCGGTGATCTTGAGCGAGCCGCCCTCGATGGTGGCGTAGGTGGTCAGAGGGCCTTCGTGCGTGGCGGCAATCGCCACACCCTTGGCGCAGTCGATGGCCGAACCTCCGCCGACGGCAATCAGACCGTCGCAGTTGTTGGCCTTGTACATGGCGGCTGCAGCGCGCACAGCTGCTTCGGTCGGGTTGGACGGCGTTTCGTCGAACACGGTGACGGGCATGCCGGGCAGGGCGTCGAGTGCTTTTTGCAGCACGCCGGCCGCCTTGACGCCGGCGTCAGTGACGATCAGCGGCTTGGTGATGCCGACGCGTTCACACTCCTGCTTGAGCAGCTTGACCGCGCCGTAGTCGAACTGGATCTGGGTGACGTAATAAATGAAGGCCATGGTGAGGTGTCTCTTTGTAGGGGGCGTTGTACGATGGGATGACTTTACTTTAATGGCTGGAGGCGCCTTGACCAGCAAGCAAACCCGAAGCGCCGTCACTTTGGTGATAGCACTGCCTCCAGCCTTCTTCATCTGATGACCCATTCCGCTGTTCCGAACGATCCTTTGACACCGGTGATGCGTGACGTGCTGGGGCGCATGGCACGCGCGAGCCGCCCGCCGCTGCACACGCTGAGCCCGCAGCAGGCACGCGCCGCGTACGAAGCTGGCGCCGGGGTGCTGGAGATTCCGCCGGCGCCCCTGGCACGGGTCGAGGACTTCACGATCCCGGCGCGCGATGGTTTTGCGCTGCCGCTGCGCCTGTACGCGCCTTCGCACGACAAGCTACCGGTGCTGATGTACTTCCACGGCGGCGGCTTCACCATCGGCAGCATCGCCTCGCACGACATCCTGTGCCGGCAGCTCAGCCACCTGGCCGGCTGCGCGGTGATTTCGGTGGACTACCGGCTGGCCCCCGAACACCAATTCCCGACCGCCGCCAACGACGCCTGGGACGCGCTGGCCTGGCTGTCCTTTCATGCGGACGACAAAGGCCTGGACGGCACCCGGCTGGCGGTCGGCGGCGACAGCGCCGGCGGCACACTGGCGGCGGCCTGCGCCATCCAGGCGCGCGACATGGCCATGCCGCTGGAGCTGCAACTGCTGATCTACCCCGGCTGTGCGCCCCACCAGGACTCGCCCTCGCACCGCCGCTATGCGGAGGGTTTTGTGCTGGAAGCCTCGCACATCGACTTTTTCTTCAGCCAGTATTTGCGCAGCCCGGCGGACCGGAACGACTGGCGTTTTGCGCCGTTGCTTGCGCCGGATGTCGATGGCTTGGCGCCGGCCTGGATAGGCCTGGCCGAATGCGACCCGCTGGTCGACGAGGGGGTGGCTTATGCCGATAAACTGCGCATGGCCGGGGTCACGGTAGACCTCGAGATTTACCGCGGCGTGACCCATGAGTTCATCAAGATGGGCCGCATCATTGTCGAAGCCCGGCAGGCCCATGCCCATGCGGTGCACGCGCTGCGCCACGCCTTTTCAAAATAAATAGAGTGACTGACATGAAACGACAGGACTTCCGATTTTTCCACCGGCTGCGCGTGCGCTGGGCCGAGGTGGACATGCAGAAAATCGTCTTCAACGCGCATTACCTGATGTACTTTGACACCGCTGTCACCGACTACTGGCGTGCGCTGGCCCTGCCGTATGAAGAAGCCATGCACGAACTGGGCGGCGAGCTGTATGTGAAAAAAGCCTCGGTGGAATTCCATGCCTCGGCGCGTTATGACGATCAGCTCGACGTCGCCATGAAGTGTTCGCGCATCGGCAATTCATCCATGGTGTTCGCCGGCGCCATTTTCCGCGGCGACCAGTTGCTGATCGCCAGCGAGCTGATCTACGTGTTTGCCGACCCTGTGACGCAAACCTCGCGGCCGGTGCCCGAGGGCCTGCGCCGCATCCTGACCGGCTATGAAGCCGGCGAGCCCATGGTGCGCGTCACGCTCGGCTCCTGGGCCGAGCTGGGTACCCATGCAGCGGCCATTCGCACGGCCGTGTTTGTCGAGGAGCAGGGCATTCCGATGGACATGGAATGGGACGAAGCCGACGCGACGGCCGTGCACGCCGTGGCCTACAACGGCCTGGGCCAGGCGATTGGCACTGGCCGACTGCTGCAACACGCAGCAGGCAGCGGAAAAATCGGCCGCATGGCGGTCAACCGGGTCTTGCGCGGCTCCAGCCTGGGCCGCGAACTGCTGAAGGCCTTGATGGCCGCGGCCGGGGAGCGCGGCGACACCGAGGTGCTGTTGCACGCGCAGCGTAGCGCCGAAGGTTTCTACGCTCGACTCGGCTTCGCGCCGCGCGGTGAGCAATTTGAGGAAGTGGAGATCCCGCACATCGAGATGGTGCAGGCTTTGGCGCCGCGTTAACGCAGAAGCGCTTCCGTGTCATTGCGGACTGGATCCGCAGTCCATGTCTCGCGGGCCAAACAGCCTGGATGCCGGGTCAGGCCCGGCATGACAAACAAATGCCAGGTTTGATCAGGCGGCCCAGCGCAGCCGGATGCCCTGCCTACCGGGCGTATCGTTCACACCGTGCGCATGCGTGACTTCCTGCAGCGCGATGTCCCAGCCGTCTGAAGCGGCAGAGGCCACCAGCACGGTGCTGCAGCGCGTGCCATAACCGTGTTCCGGAAAATCCACAAATGCACTGGACAGCGCCTCTTCCAGCGCCAGCGGCACGCCGGTGCTCGGCAAGTCCTCACGGCCGGCGCGCCGCCTGTCCCTGAGCGCGGCCATCAGCTCCTGTTCCAGTGTCATCTCGTCCGAATCCGCCAGGGCGGAATGCAGGGCCTTTTTCAGGCCAAGGGTTTTCGGCCAGGGCGTGTCGAGTGCACCATTGGACAGGCCGTAAACGCCCGGCTTCAGCGCGCGTGATTCCAGGCCAGGTCCGGGTTTGTTGCTGAGCCAGTGCCAGGCGCCTTGCTTGAAGTCACCCAACACCAGGTTGAAGCCGCCATAGGCTGCGCCGTCAATCAGCGCCATGAAGGCCGTGGCATCGTCGCTGCTTTCCAGCCAGCGCGTGACCAGCTCGCCGCGCGATTTTTCGCCGGTCAGGGAAGACGGGCCGCGCACATTGGTCAGCATGGCGATCCGGCCGCCGGGGTTCAGGCCCAGCCAGGTGCCGCCGGCACGGGCGTCGCGGCCCGAGATGATTTCCGTGCCGGCGTCGCCGTGCCAGCGCGCCAGGGGCAGGGTGGGGCGGTCCAGGAATTCATCGCGATTGGCGGCAATCACCAGTGGCCAGCGTGCCGAGGCGCCGATGGCGAAAGCGATCAGGCACATCCTGGACTCAAGCTAGTACTGCAACCCGGAAGTAGCGAAACAAGATGAAAGTGATGGCTTCGCGCCCAGGGCAAGGCGCAAGCCGCAGCGAAGGCTGTGCGCCTTCGCAAGGATTGCAACGCCGCCATGGGTGCGAAGACGCGCTTTCATGTTTCGATATTTTCGGGTTGCAGTACTAGATATCTTCCAGCAACGGATACGGCAAAGGCAGAAGTGCCAGCGCCGGGCCGGTGGCGCTGCCCAGGGTCAAGCGCCCGTCTTCTGCGTCCGCGGCTGCAGAGGTCTGCATGGACACGATCACATCAAAACCCGCGGTGGGGTGAGGCGCGCAGGCTGCCACCAGCCCGCAGGGCTGTTCCGCGTCGGAGGCATGAAACACTTCCTGGCCCACATGCGCTGCGCCATCGGTGTGCGCCACATAGGCCCGGCGCTTGAGCGTGCCGCGAAACTGACTGCGTGCCACGATTTCCTGACCCGGGTAGCAGCCCTTTTTGAAATTCACGCCGCCAACCGACTCGTAATTGAGCATTTGCGGCACAAAAGCTTCAAAGATGGCTTGGGTGATCATGGCAATGCCGGACTGCACTTCGAGCCAGTGCCAGCGCGCCAGCGGCATGGCCGTACCCGCAGGCGGCGGGTTGCCGGCGGGCGCGCACCACAGCGCGCGTGGCTGGCCTGCGCCGGGGTATAGAAAAACCAGATTTACAGCATCAAAATCGGCCTTCCCCCATATGGGACGGGTGCCGCCAGCTATGGAGTCAATAGCATCCCCGGCCAAGCCCCAAAGTGCGTAGTCGGCCGTGGCATCGCTCAGTTTCGCCTTGGCGCGCAGCACAAACATGGACAGGCGTTTCAACGTGGCGGCCAGAATGTCGCGGCTGCAGACCAGCAGTATTTCTTCATGGCTGCGTTTGAAGACGATGAAGCTGGCCTGCATGCGGCCCTTGGCATTGCAGAACGCCGCCAAGCGCGCTTCGGACAGGCCCAGCAGCGCGACGTCCTGCGTCAGCTGGCCCTGCAGGAATTTGGCGGCTTCCTCGCCGGCCACGCGAATCACGCCCAGATGCGCCAGCTCGGCAGCGCCCGATGGCAGGGCGTTTATGGGCAGAGTGGCAAGAAGGGATTCAGAAGAAGAAGAGGTCAACATGGGCTGAATTATCATGGAGCCATCGTTTTCCGGAAGGTAACAGGGTTGTGCGTCGTTTCTTCATGAGTTTTCTGGTGCTGGTGTTTCTGGCCGGCTTGCTGGGCTTCGGTGCTGCGGGCTGGTGGCTGTACGAGCCCCTGCGCCTGCAGCCGCAACCCGGCAGCCAGGTGGTGGACCTGGAGATCGAGCCCGGCACGCCGGCCCAGCGTGTGGCCAATGTTGTAGCCGCCAGCGGCGTCGATGTGGAGCCGACGCTGCTGTATGCCTGGTTTCGCCTGTCGGGCCAGGCTCGCCAGATCAAGGCCGGCAGCTACGAGATCACGCACGGCACCACGCCGCGCACGCTGCTGAGCATGCTGGTGCGGGGTGAGGAAAGCCTGAAAAGCGTCACGCTGGTCGAAGGCTGGACCTTCCGCCAGGTGCGAGCCGCCCTGCAGAAAGCCGAGGCGCTCAAGCCGGACAGCGCGGGCCTGAGCGGCGAAGCCATCATGGCGCAGCTGGGCAAGCCGGGAGTTCACCCCGAAGGCCGCTTTTTCCCCGACACCTACACCTATGCCAAAGGCTCAAGCGACCTGGCGGTGCTCAAACGCGCGGCGCGCGCCATGGACAAACGCCTGGAAGCCGCCTGGGCGCTGCGCCAGCCGGACACGCCACTCAAGACCTCCGACGAAGCGCTGGTCCTGGCCAGCATCGTCGAGAAGGAAACCGGAAGGCCTTCTGACCGTGCTGAAATCGGCGCGGTGTTCAGCAACCGGCTGCGCATCGGCATGCTGCTGCAGACCGACCCGACCGTGATCTACGGCATGGGCGAGCAGTTCGACGGCAACTTGCGCCGGCGCGACCTGCTGGCCGACACACCGTACAACACCTACACCCGCGGCGGGCTGCCGCCCACGCCGATTGCCATGCCCGGCAAGGCGGCGCTGCTGGCCGCCGTGCAGCCAGCATCGAGCAAGTCCCTGTATTTTGTGTCGCGCGGCGACGGCAGCAGCCACTTTAGTCCCAACCTTGACGAGCACAACCGCGCCGTCAACAAGTACCAACGGAATCAATGACGTCTGGCCTGTTCATCAGCTTCGAAGGCATAGACGGCGCGGGCAAGTCCACCCACATCGCTGCGCTGGCCGACGCCTTCAGCGCACAGGGCAGGGCCGTGACCCTGAGCCGCGAGCCGGGCGGCACGCCGCTGGCGGAGAAGCTGCGTGCCCTGATCCTCAACGACGCGATGGACCCGCTGACCGAAGCGCTGCTGATATTTGCGGCCCGGCGCGACCACCTGACCACCGTGATTGCCTCGGCGCTGGCGCGCGGCGACGTGGTCCTGTGCGACCGCTTCACCGATGCAACCTTTGCCTACCAGGGGGGCGGACGCGGGTTCGACCTTGATGTGCTATCAAAATTGGAGCTATGGGCCCAGGATGCACAAGGGCTGGGGCGTGATTTTGTTCATGAACTCGGCAGAAAAGGCGCGGCTCCGGCGATTGTCCAGCCCGACCTGACGGTCTGGTTCGACCTGCCGCCCGAAGAAGCCACCCAGCGCCTGGCCGGCGCCCGCGTGCCGGACAAGTTCGAAGCCCAGCCGGTGGCGTTTTTCCGCCGCGTGGCCCAAGGCTACGCCGACCGCATGGCCGCCGACCCGCTGCGTTTTGCCCGCATCAACGCTCACCAGGCGCGCGAAGCGGTCTGGTCTTCGGTACATGCGGTGTTCCAGGCCCGGGGTTGGCTGCCATGAGCGCCGAATCGGAAATCGCCAACGCCGTGCCGCTGGCGCCCTGGCTGCAAACCCAGCTGCGCAATCTGCTGGCTCAGCGCGGCCATGCCTGGCTGCTCAGTGGTCCGTCCGGCCTGGGCCAGTTCGACCTGGCGCTGGCCCTGGCACGGGCCTGGTTGTGCGAAAACCCGACGGCCGACGGCGCCTGCGGCGTGTGCGGCAGCTGCCACGCGGTGGCCGTGCACACCCACGCCGACCTGTGCGCACTGATGCCCGAAACCCTGTCGCTGGCCCTCGGCTGGCCGCTCGACGAAAAAACCCAGGACGAGCTGGACAGCAAGAAACGCAAGCCCAGCAAGGAAATCAAGGTTGACGCAGCGCGTGAAGCAGTCACCTTCACCCAGTTCACTCGCTCACGCGGCAGCACCAAGGTGGTGTTGGTCTACCCGGCCGAACGCATGAACGCGATCACCGCCAACACCCTGCTGAAAACGCTGGAAGAACCACCCGGGGCGGTCAAGTTCATCCTTGCCACCGAGGCCGCACACCAGCTGCTACCCACCATCCGCAGCCGTTGCCAGGGCCACACCATGCACTGGCCGGCTTTTGACGAAGCCCTGGCCTGGCTGGCCGGGCAGGCAGGGCCGGAAGGCAAGGGCAACAAGTTGCCGGCTGCGGCCGACCTGCACACCTTGCTGGCGGCGGCCGGCGGCCGGCCGGCCGATGCGCTCGAAAGAGCGCAAGCCGGTGCCAGCAGCGCCGTCGCGCAGCACTGGCAGGCCTTGCCCAAAGCCATGGCCCGGGGCGAGGTGGGCGCACTCAGCGACTTTGGGCCGGCCCAGGCCGTGGACGCGCTGCAAAAGCTCTGCCACGACATGCTGGCCACCCGGGCCGGCGCCGAGCCGCGCTTCTTCCGCCGCACAGACCTGCCGGCGCAGACTGCCGGCAAACCCGGCCCTGGCTTTGGTGTGCTGGGCGCCTGGGCCAAAGAGCTCGCGGCCACGGCCCGCACGGTGGAACACCCCTACAACTCGGGCCTGATGCTCGAATCGCTGGTCAGCCGGGCGCAACTGGCGCTCAATTCCAACAGTTCCAGATAAGCGCTTTTTCTTGCTGACAGCCAGGCGGTCAAACCGATAAACTACCGGCATGAGTACAACGCCTCCTGCCGGTGCCACCGCCACCAGTTCCAGCGCCGCCCGCCCCAGCGTCATCCAGTTGGCCATCCGGGAAAAAGCCGCTCTGTACGCCGCCTACATTCCGCTGTTCGCCGAAGGCGGCGTTTTCATTCCCTCGGCACGCGACTACAAGCTGGGTGACGATGTGTACGTGCTGCTCACGCTGCCCGAAGACACGCAACGCTACCCGGTGGCCGGCAAGGTGGCTTGGGTCACCCCGGCGCGCGCTTCCGGCAACCGCACCCAGGGCGTGGGCGTGCGGTTTCCCAACGATGAAAAGTCCCGCCTGCTGAAGATCAAGATCGAGGAAATCCTCGGCGCGCACCTGGCTTCAGACCGTCCGACGCAGACGATCTAGCCTCCGCCGGCCCTCTCTGGGCCGCTTCACTTTTGATAGCTGCCTGCGCCCGCTTGGTATGGGCTACAGCCGTTTTTGACACCAAAAAAGCCTTTCCGATGTTCACCGATTCCCATTGCCACCTGAGTTTTCCTGAGCTCCAGGCCCAGTTGCCCCAGATCCGAGAAGCCATGGCGCAAGCCCAGGTCGAGCGCGCCCTGTGCATCTGCACCACGCTCGAAGAGTTCGCCGCCGTTCATGCGCTGGCCACCACCTACGACAACTTCTGGTGCAGCGTCGGCGTGCACCCCGACAACGAAGGCGTGACCGAGCCCAGCCTGGACGATCTGGTACAGCGCGCCGCCTTGCCCAAAGTGGTCGCCATTGGTGAAACCGGACTGGACTATTACCGCCTGGGCGAACGCAGCGTGGCCGACATGGAATGGCAGCGCGAGCGCTTTCGCACACACATCCGCGCTGCCCGCCAGACCGGCAAGCCGCTGGTCATCCACACCCGCAGCGCTTCCGCCGACACCCTGGCCATCCTGAAAGAAGAGGGCGAAACAGCCGACAACGCAGGGCGAGCAGGCGGCGTTTTTCACTGCTTTACCGAAACGGCGGAAGTGGCCAGGGCCGCGCTGGACCTGGGCTTTTACATCTCGTTCTCGGGTATTTTGACCTTCAAGAACGCAGCCGACCTGCGCGAAGTGGCCCGTTTTGTGCCGCTGGACCGCACCTTGATCGAAACCGATAGCCCCTACCTGGCGCCCATGCCTTACCGCGGAAAAACCAACAACCCCTCATATGTGCCCTATGTGGCCAAACAGGTGGCCGAGATCCGGCAGGTGCCAGTTGAAACCATTGCCGAAGCCACCAGCCGCAACTTTGAACGGCTTTTTTCAGGGGTTATGGCATGAAAAAATACTTCATAAATTACATTAAAAATATCGTATATCTATTTGTTTTAACAGGATTTATTTCCGTTAATGCTGGTTCTTACGAAGATTTTTTCATCGCCATCAAGCAGGATGATGCAGCCGGCATCCAGCAGCTGCTGAGGCGCGGTTTCGACGCCAATACCATCGACCCCAAAGGCCAGCATGGCTTGTACCTGGCTTTGCAGGAGCCTTCACTCAAGGCCGCCCAGGCCCTGCTGAACTGGCCCAAAACCAATGTCAACGCCCTCAATGCCCAGAACGAAAGCGCGCTGATGATGGCCGCGATCAGGGGCGAGCTCGACATGGCAGCCGCCTTGATCAAAAGGGACGCCGACGTCAACAAGACCGGCTGGGCGCCGCTGCATTACGCCGCCACCAAGGGCCATCTGGCCATCATGAGCCTGCTGCTGGAAAACCATGCCTACATCGACGCCGAATCACCGAACGGCAGCACGCCGCTGATGATGGCCGCGCAGTACGGCACAGCACCGGCCGTGAAACTGCTGCTGGATGCCGGCGCCGATCCCTTGCTGAAAAACCAGCAAGGCCTGACCGCTATCGACTTTGCCCAGCGCGTGAGCCGCACCGAAGCCATAGAACTCATCACAGCAGCCGTCCGCAAACGGCAAGCCACCGGCAAGTGGTGAGCTGAAAAGGAGTTGAGAGGCGCGAGGGTGGCGCCCAAGCAGCTCCGGCTGGATTCAAGGCCTGGCGCGGCTTTGGCCGGAGTTCTGTTGTTTTTGCTCATTCCTATATATTCCACGATGTATAAACTGAGTCGTTTCGTTATAGGAAAACAGTCGCAATTTGTGGCGTATCGACAACACGATCTTTGTGATGTTAACAACCCCTCCTCTCACGGGAGGGGTTTTTTTCGCCAGTATGAGAAAGCCCCAAGCCAAACAGTGTGCGCTAACGGCGTCTTTATCCGCAACCCACATGAACACAACCGAGAACAAGCTAACCGAACTTGAGGTACTTAGAGGAGTTGCAATATTGCTAACGATCGTAGCGCACCTCAGTTTTATAGTTACTTGGAACCCCGCATGGCTCGAAGTCATCGGCGGTAATCACGCATTCGCGGGCGGCGTAGACCTCTTTTTCTGCATTTCGGGGTACGTTATAACTACCAACTTGGTGCGCCACGCCCCTTCACAACGAGCTTGGCACGACCTCAAGGAAATCGCTATACCGTTTTGGAAAAACGAGTTTAGCGACTATGGCCATCTGCAACTTTATGGCTGGCCGTCTACATGCCCGGAGCCCTCATCTTTAACCGCTCCGGAAGTTTCGGCAGCGTGACGAGCGCCGAGAAAATATGCAAGGGATGAAATGAGCGCCATAGCGCTTCGATCTGACATCAATGGCCTGAGAGGACTTGCCGTTCTGTCTGTAGTTGGATTTCACGCATTCCCAGAAGTTTTCCCTGGAGGGTTTCTTGGCGTTGACGTATTCTTCGTCATTTCCGGGTTTCTAATTACTTCCATTATTCTTACGCAGCTCTCGTCGGGCACGTTTTCGTTTGTTGAGTTCTTCAGCAACCGCATCAAGAGAATCTTCCCAGCCTTACTCCTTGTTCTGGTGTCTTGTTTTCTCACCGGATCATTTTTACTCACTCGAGAAGAGTTTAAGGAACTAAACCGAGAGGCATTGGGTGGTGCCATGTTCGTTGCGAACTTCGTATTCGCATCAGACGTCGGTTATTTCGACGCCTCAGCGGATACAAAGCCGCTGCTGCATCTTTGGTCACTTGGCGTTGAAGAGCAGTTTTATTTGCTCTGGCCAGTAATGGTCGTTTTTTTTATCAAAGTGCGAAAATCCATCCTGCTGGGGACTGCAGTAATCTGCACAATTTCGTTTGCCATGAATTTGCATACGTCATTATCCGACCCATCTTTAGCGTTTTACTTGCCCCACACACGCATATGGGAACTGTTGATAGGGGCGGTTCTTGCGGAAGTGCTCCTTAAGAACGAGAGCATTCGGCATACTGCCAGGCATCACAGGGGCAGCTTTTCCGAACTCGATGTGTATTCGGTATTTGGCTTTGCATTGATCCTCACCTCGATTTTTCTGGTGCCACGGGACCTGGTGCAATCAGGTGCCCGAGCTATAGCGCCAACGCTAGGTGCAGCTTTAATCATCGCGGGAGGGGCGCAATCATGGCTAAACCGCAAGTTGCTCGGCGGAGATGCACTTGTTCAAGTGGGTCTGATTAGCTATTGCTTGTACTTGTGGCATTGGCCGTTACTCTATTTTTTGAGATTGATTTGGGGTGCGGAAGTACCACTTGGATACCGCATCGCTGTTGTTATGGTTTCAGTATTCGTGGCCGGGGCAACTTATGCTCTGTTAGAGCGCCCCTTAAGACGGGCAGGGAACACAACGCCAAAGGTTGTAGTGCTTATCGCGGCAATGGCCGCTCTTGTTTGCACTAGCCTGATGGGTTACAAGACAGATTCGATTCCATTGCAGTTGGCTAACATCTCTAGTGCACGGATAGAAGGTGATATTGGGCATATACCATTCTTCAAATACATGGACAAGCACTTCTTTCCCTGCACTCCTACAGACATTTACGAAAATGCGACGGACTACGATGGCTACAGTCGTTGTAAACAATCCCGTAGCGACTCTCTGCCCAGCATTGCTTTACTTGGGGACAGTCATGCCGAGCATATTTTTATTGGCTTAGCGGAAGCAATGCCAGATGTAAATCTTGTTTACTACACAAATACTGGTGCACCGTATTTTGGTCGTCACGCCCACCAAAGAGCGCTTGAGCACATCATTGGCACGAAAAATCTAACTACAGTCATTGTCGCCGCCTACTGGGCGAATCAAGCGGATCCGATTCAGCTGAAGCAGTTACTTAATGCCTTGTCCACGGCGGGAAAGAAGATATACCTGCTCGACGATGTGCCAGACTTCTCGTTTCAGCCAAGTGAGTGCAAATTTTCAAGGTGGATTGGGAGCTCTTTAAGGTGTGAAGATAGTGTGAGACGATTTGAAAGCCAATCAACAACCTATTTGCCCATTCTTGAGTCTTCCGCCAAAGCTGTTCCCGGCCTGCGCTTCTTGACGGTTGGCAGGAGTTTTTGTGATGAAACCGAATGCCGAATGACCCGCAACAATCAGATACTCTACCGTGACCCAAATCACTTGAACGTACTGGGCTCGCAATTCTTGGGACAAATGATTGTTGAGCGTGCGCCCGAACTTAAGCAACACGCATCACCCTGATCAGCCCGCATGCGCCCTATATCGGAATAGGCTCAGTATCAAGCATCCAACATTCTTTAAGGCTATTCATCCAATGACGCGCCACTTTATGACCTTTGGCACCTCAAAAACTGCAGCCATCAAATCGCATAGATCACATTCCACGATGTATAGGACATGTATAGACCTTAGATTAATGCAGTTTCTTCATTAATAGAACAAATTTTTTGAGCACGTAGGGAAGATGCTTATCAAGGCGCGCCGGGCGACTTTGGAGCACCTTGACAGGCAACACCCGCGGCCTGCTCAAGAGCTGGCATAGGAACGCTGGATTCGGGAGCAGCTTCGCTCCGCTTACCTGGGGTGACCCCCAGACCCCCGGAAGAGCAGCCGTCACGCCCGGTAAGACGGCGCCAGGCAGCGTACTCATTGACCGTGACCCGAGAGCGTGGAGCAAGGCGAGGAGGACGACCAGAGCCGCCATTGCGAGCAAGGAATTCCGCATAAACGCGATCGGTAAAGGCGCTCATTGCGGCTCATCCACCAAGCAGGTGTAACTGGCCGATCCCAAGTCATCCAGGGCACCGCATGCCAGAGCAGCTACGCCCACCAACGTGGATAGCCACTGCTCAACCACACGCGCGTCTGGCGAAGGACTGGCCTTTGCAACACGCAGAAGAAGGGCGGCACTCCGCCCCAACTGCCCGACCAACTCCGCATTGAGACGAGCACCATCGCCCACAGCGTTAAACATCTGCCAATGCACGGCAGCGCTTCCCGTAAACTCCGATTCAGCCATTCTGGAACTCCTTAATAGTTCGTTTTTGGTCAGGGGAGGGCATGCGTGTCACCGCGAGCCCGCCCCGATTAAATTTGCATCCCCGCCTACTTGACGGGTTTGACCTCCCCTCGAGCCCGAGGCACGGCAAGCGAATCTGCATAGTCCTGAACAACCTGAACAGCCTCCTGAACGGCCTTTGGAGCCGCCCGCAAGCTGGACTGAGGGATAGGCTCAAGCCTGCCCATAAGCCCGCCCAGGAGCGAACCTGACCGTGCAGCGGTCAACCCATCGAAGCCTCCAGGGGACGACGCCACCCGCTTTTGCCCACGACTCAAATTACCCATATTGACCTCCTTTTTACGATGTGAAATTATTCGCTATCGAACTGATAGCAGGCAACGGCGAGAACACGCCGGTTTGTTGCTTTGGTCGAGTAGTGTTCTTAAGATAAATTAAGGCGGGCGGCTGCGCCGCCCCGCCAGCTTTGCTGCCGGGGACGTCCCGTCCGACCCGCCAAGTGCCCCCCGTGCCGGGGCCCCCCTTGGCGGGTCTGCCGGCACTCCCTCCCACCGAAATGGGTAGGACGGATAAGTCAACGGCCCGGCCAGTCAGGGCTGTCAGCTCAGCTAAGGCCCGCTCAAGCTGGCCGGATTTTCTGTACATGGAGCCGAAACACTGAGCCTGCCGGACCAGCAAAGACCACCACGCACCCTCTGAGCCCGCTATCGTGCGGCCCTCTGGAGTGACCAGTTGACCACGACTGAAAGACCAACCAGCCCATTCTTTGCCCGGAAGCTCCACGTAACGCTCAAGGCGCAACACTCTAAAAACCATCCAAGGAATCTGATGGCGACCGCTCAGCCAATTTTGTAAAGTCCGCAGCGAGACATGCAGATGCTTCGCCGCCTCGGGCAAGCGCAGGCCGGTTTCAGACAGCAGCGCACGCAGCCGCCGAGCGTGTTCAAGCCGGTCAGCGAGGCACTGGCGCCCCCTGGCAGGCTTTTTCTTGATGTTCCACGATGTATATTATGTTAAATAATATTCAGATGTAGACCAGTGTGAAAAAGAATCCCTCGGTTAAGCAGCCTTTATAAACTTCTATACGTTTGTGTCAGAAACTTCTTTACGCGCCCCGCTGCCGGACTGAACGGCCGAGGGTGCGAAGCGATTCATCGGCGAGGTTCCACGGGGAGCTGCATGCGGCTGCTTTTGTCCGTCATGCAATAGTCCCCTGGTAGCTAAACACGGAGAGGTGAATGAGTGGCACTTTGGCCACCTGGCCAAACGGTTGAGGCGGACCGGGCGGATGACGTTCGCGCACCATTGGTTTAGGGAACAAAATCGATCGTATGAAAAACACTCGTGTCATGCAGATTCTTGGTTACGGTCCGCCCAGCGTCCTTGTGCCCGGTCATATGGCTATGCCCACTCTCGCACCCGGTGAAGTGCGGATCCAGACCATCGCGGCCGCCGTCAATCACACAGACTTGAAAATTCGGGCAGGAACCTGGCCGATAAGAAAGGCGCATCCGTTTCCCTATGTTCCCGGCGTTGAGGTTATCGGTCGGATAAGTGACATCGGGTCGTCGGTTTCCAACTGGTCTGTAGGCCAAACCGTCATTACCCTGATGCAGGGCCTTGGTGGCGTTCGCGCGGAACGTACAGGAAGCTATGCGGATTTTGTGACTGTCGATGTCGACGCGCTCGCACTGGTCCCGGACACTGTTGATCCGTTAGCGATGGCTTCGTTGGGCCTTGGCGCGGTCACCGCATTCGAAGGAATCCGGCGAATGGGACCTGTGGACGGCCGCCGGGTACTTGTGACGGGCGCCGCGGGTGGCGTGGGCTCTGCCGCAGTATCCATTGCAAGGGCTCTGGGCGCATCGGTGACGGGCGTTGTTGCGCGACCTACGCAAGCACAGTATGTACGCGACCTCGGAGCGGATGAGGTGATCGTGGTCGAGCGCGACAGCCCACCTTCGCTGGCCACCGCCAGTGTTGACGCTGTGCTGGACAGCGTGGGGGGACCGCTGTTCAACGCGTGTGTCCAGGCACTGCGCGAGCGGGGGGCGCTGGTATTGGTAGGCGCGGTCGGTGGTGGTGATGTCTCGCTTGACGCTTGGCAACTGATTCGGCCGGTGACCTTGACTGGCTATTCCACTGAAACGCTTGAAGGAAAAGATCTTCGAGTGGCAATGGCGCGAATTTCAGATTGGCTGCGTACGCAGTCGATCCGCGTTCCTGACTATCAGGTTTTTCCGATGCAGAGCGCCGCAGAAGCGCATCTGCTGCTGGAGCGTGGAGGCATAAGCGGTCGAGTGCTGTTGGTGCCCTAAGTTGCAGCCTCTCATCCTCCGTTCCCATACTTCGAGGAGCGGTGCAGGGGTCGTGGTGAAATGCAGCTGCGTTCAGGCCGGTTCCCGCCCTGTTGCACCCACCTGTCACCGCCGGAACTCTCCGGGGGTACATCCCTCAGCACCGCGAAAGAACTTGACGAAGTTGGTTGCGTGGTCGAAGCCAACCCGTGCGCCGACGGCGCCGACCGGCAATTCCGTATGCACCAGCAAACGCTTGGCTTCCAATGTGACACGCACCGCAATGAAGGCCTTGGGACCGATGCCGGCGGCGTCGAGGCACGCTCGTGTGAGCGTGCGTTCGGAGCATGCCATCGCATGCGAATAGCGTGCGACATGGTGCCACTCGTGAAAGTGTGCATCGACCAGCGACCGAAAGTTGCGGAAACGCTCCGATACACGCTGCGGCCCGTCGGTCGATCGCGGCTGATCATGAACCGCCCCGGGTTTTGAGGAGGCTCCAGCCGCCGAGAAAAACCGATTCTTCGAAGCGGGTTATTCGAAAGGCCAGCTGCTTGAGGTGATTGGTTGGGCGGCGCTGAAGACGCTGACCAACTATGTCAATCACGTCGCGCAGACCCCTCTAGATGCTCAGTGGCGGGAGCACTTCTGGGAGCGGCCCCAGGCTAGCGCGGCCCACGCTTGACGCCGATGCGCCTTTGCTCAATCCCTCGCCAGCACACGCTGCAAGGTTGCCAGCAGTTCGGCGTTAGATGTCTGCGACTTCACAAGCACGGCGGCGGCTTGCGCGCCCTGCTCCCGCTCCACCTCGCCGGCGGTGAAAACCACCACGGGTGGGGGCGGCTTGAGTGACGCGATATCGGCCAGCAAGTCCCAGCCGGACCCTTCGGGCAAGCTCAGGTCCAGCAGGACCAGATCGAAGGTCTGAGCCGCCAGACGTGTACGGGCTTCCTGCAGTGTGGCGGCGAATTCAAAAGTGGCGAAGTCCTGCGCGATGGCTGCGGTGATGCGCTGGATATCCAGATCGTCTTCGATGTGCAGGATTCTCGGCTTGCCTTCTGCCCCGGCTATCGCGCGCCTCAGACTGAGCACCAGCAGGTTCTCGTTGATCGGCTTTTCCAGCCACTCCGACACGGACAGGAGTTGGTTGTTGAACTGGATCTGCCCCTGATCGGCCTCGGCTGAGACCACCACGATGGGTAAATCCTTCGTGCCGTCCTGCGCGCGCAGGTGGCGGATCAGCGTGATGCCGTCCTGGTCAGGAAGTTTCAGGTCCACCGTCATGGCGGCGTAGGAAGTCTGGGCCAGGTGTTCCAGCGCCTGCGCTGCGGAGTACGCCGTGTCGGCGTCGAACCCGCCCTTGTCCAGCATCATGCTGATCAGGCGTGCAATGTCCTGGTCATCCTCACAGATCAGGATGCGTGGACGAACCGGCCCCGTGCTTGCATGCGCGTCAGGCACCAGAGCGAGCAATTTTTTCCACTCTGGCAGCTCAAAATAAAAGGTGGTTCCCGTGCCGGCCCCGGTTTCAAAACCTATGCTGCCACCCAGGCGTTCGATGATGGCCCGGGAAATGTTCAGGCCCAGCCCGGTGCCGCCTTTCACCCGGGCGTCGGACGAGTCGGCCTGGGAAAACTTCTGGAAGATGCGCTTGCTGAACTCCGCCGGAATGCCCGGCCCATGGTCATGCACCTCTACCCGCACGCCGAGCCCGGCCTGTGAAACATGAACATCCACTACGCCGCCAGGCGGTGAAAATTTCATCGCGTTGGACAGCAGGTTGGTCATGACCTGGGCCAGGCGGTCGCTGTCGACGCGAAGCCACAAGTCCTGGTCGGGGAAATGTAGCTTCAGACTGACGTTTTGCGCAGCACCAAAACCTTCGTTGGCTGCCAGCACCTGCACCAGCAGGGGCTTGAGTTCGACCACCTGGAAATCCAGGCGCATCTTGCCGGACTCGATTTTCTCGATGTCCAGGATGTCGTTGATCAGGCGGATCAGGCGTTCGCAGTTGTTCCTGGCAATGCCCACCAGTGTCTTGACCGCCTCCGGCAGCTCGCCGGCGACGCCGCCAGAGATCAAGCCCAGGGAGCCGCGAATGGACGTGAGCGGCGTGCGCAGCTCGTGGCTGACCGTGGAAACAAACTCGGTTTTCATGCGGTCAACGCGCTTGAGCTCGGTGACATCCGTGCCCAGGGCATAAAACCCGATGACCCGGCCTTCTTCCGCACCATCGCCATAACGCGGGAAATAGTTGACGATGAAGTCCCGGAAGTCCCCATTCGGCGTTTTCCGGTGGCGCTCGAAAGTCACCGGGTAGCCCAACAGGACTTCCTCGATCCAGGGCCGCGCAAGCGCATACCCTTCTTCACCCAGCACCTCCTGCATGGTTTTTCCATCGATCTCCTCGCGCGACAAACCCAGGCCCTCTGCATAGGCGCGGTTGTGAAAGTGGTAACGCTGGTTGGCATCCACGTAAGAAATGTTTGCCGGCAAGGTGTCGGTGATGTCTCGCAGCTGCGCTTCGCTCACGCGCAGGGCTTCGGTGACCCGGCGCATTTCGGTGTTATCGCGGCCCGTTCCCTGGTAGCCGATAAAGCGCCCGGATGCGTCGAAAATAGGCGCCCCGCTAATACTGATGTAGCGGACCCCGCCCTTGCGATCACGCTGGGGAATTTCAATGTCGCGGAAAGGCTCATGCCGTTCGAGCCGGGCCCTGTGAGTCGCCCAGATACTGTCGTCCATGCCAACATGGTTCAGTTCCCAGGGCGTCTTGCCTATTGCCACGCGGGAAATGGCAGTCATGTGGGGCGCCTCACCCGTCACCTGAACAAATCGGAAGTTTTCGTCCTGTTGCCAGAACCAGTCGGACGACAGCTCGGTGAGCGTACGGAAGCGCTCCTGGCTTTCGCGCAATACCTGCTCGGTCAACTTGCGCTCGGTGATGTCCTGTATCTGCACGATGAAGTGCAGGGGCTGGCGGTCAGAGTCGCGCACCAGAGAACAACTGAGATAACCCCAGACCGTGCTGCCCGAGCGATGGATGTAGCGCTTTTCCCATTGGTAGGTTTCAATTTCGCCCGCAAGCGCCCTGGCTCGTTGCACCAGGTCCCACTCGATGTCATCGGGGTGGGTGATGTCGTGGATGGTGCGCGACATCATCTCCGCTTCGGAGTAACCCAGCATCTGGCAGAAGGCACTGTTGACCCGGAGCCGCCGCGAATCGACAGCGATCAGCGCCATGCCGATGGCTGCATGTTCGAAGGCGTTGCTGAACTGCTGGTCGCGGATGGTGTAAGCGTCGTTGTCGCTGCTGATAGGTACCCTGGTGGCACCACTCTGGAACAGATAGCGGGACCGCGGGGCTTGCGCCAGGGCAATGCGCGCGTCATCCAGCGTGTCGGCCTCCGGTGCGGCAATTTTCTCCTCGCTCCCGATGGTGAAATAAAAAGTACTCCCCTCGCCCACCGCTGAGGTGGCCCAGATCCTGCCTCCGTGACGGATGATGATGCGTTTGACCGTTGCCAGGCCAATGCCGCTACCGGCAAATTCCTCGGGCGAATGGAGGCGCTGGAACGTGCCAAAGAGCTTGTCCGCATAGGCCATGTCGAAGCCCGCGCCGTTGTCCCTGACAAAATAGACCACCTCCTGATCGGCGCCGCTTTCCCTGCCGACGGAAATCTCGGTCAGGGGCTTCTTGGAGCTGAATTTCCAGGCATTGGCAATCAGGTTCTCCAATACCTGGCGCAGCAGCGTGCGGTCGGCGCGCACTGTCATGTCCGGTTCGATCGTTGCTTTCACCAACCGGGAAGGGTCGCTCTCAGCCCATTGCCGAATGATTTTTGCGGCCTCTTCGCTGAGGTCCAGCAATTTCCAGTTGAGGCTGGTGCGCGACAGCTTGGCCAGGGACAGCAGGCCGTCGGTGAGTTCTCCCATGCGCTGCACGCCGGTGCGTATGCGGGTCAGGTAATGGTCCGTGCGTTCGCCGGAATTGGGAGGCAGGGCTTTTTGCAGCAGTGCAGAGTAACCATCAATGGTGCTCAGCGGGGAGCGCAAATCGTGCGCCACGGAATAGGAAAACGCCTCGAGCTCCCTGTTGGCTGCCTCCAGCTGGATCGTCCTGCGCAGCACCCTGTTTTCCAGGTCCACGTTGAGCCGGACGATCTCCATTTCGTCACGTTTTCGCTTGCTGATATCGGTGATGGTGGTGACAAATCCGGAAGGCGCACCCGGACCCCGTTCAAACAGGGGCTGCAGGTTCAGCAGCACCCAAAGAGTACTGTCGTCGGGCTTGCGATAACAGATCACCACGTTCGACTGCGGCCGGCCGGTGCGTATGGCAATCGTGCTGGGGCGCTCCTCCTCGGGCAGGAGTGAGCCATCTTCACGCAGCATCTGCCATCCCAAATCGACAGTGAGCGACCCTTTCATTTGTGCCAGCGTTTGCCCGAGGATACGTTCAGCGCTTGCATTGCAATCGACTATTTTCCCATCGGCGTCTCGCAGCAAAACGGCTTCTGCCAGCACCGCGATAACGGTGCGAAAGCGCGTTTCACTGGCCCGCAAACCGGCCTCCGCCTGCTTGCGTGCCGTGATATCGGTGCCTACGCCGCGGTACCCGGTGAATTTGCCATCAGCATCAAAAACGGGCTCGCCGCTGATGCACAAAACCCGTCGGCCGTCGTCGTCCTCCCGTTCGTACTCAAAATCACGGAAGGTTTCATGTCTTTCGAGCACCGCACGATGCGCAGCCCAAACAGCCTGGTCACCCGGCGTGCGGCCGATTTCCCAGCGGGCCTTGCCCAGAAACCTGGCGATCGAGGCCTTGACCTCGTCCGTCGTGCCGCCGGACAGCACGGTAAAGCGAAACTGATCGTCCACTTCCCAGTACCAGTCCGAAGAAAGCTGGCTCAGGCTGCGAAACCGCTCCTGGCTGCTTCGCAGGTCGGCCTCGGCGGCCAGGCGGTCGGTGATGTCCTCGGAGTTGATCAGGAGATGTGTCACCACGCCGCTGGCGTCTTTCAACGGCACCTTGCGCAGGTGGACATGAATGAGGCCGCGGTGTGGGGTCGGGATTACGCGATCGGGAAGGTCCTGCGGCTCGCCGCTGTCAATCGCCTCCTGGTCGGCTGCGTGCATGCGCTCCGCGTCCCTGGGCCAGAGTTCGTAAACCGTGCGGCCTATCGTTTCCTCAGGTTTCAGGCCAAAAAGTGCCTGGGCCGCCTGGTTCCACATCGCCACCGGGTGCCCTTCCTCCACTGACATCATATGAAAGGCAAACGGGATGTTGTCGAGCACGAGGTCAAGAAAAACCGTGGCCTGCCGCTGGGCTTCTTCCGAGCGTTTACGGTCACTGATGTCGTGCGTCGTGCCACGGTAGCCCATGAACTGGCCCAGTTTGTCGAACAGCGGCATGCCGGACACGGAGAAATAACGCGGCAGTTCACCCGCCAGCGGCCGCATGTACTCGAAATCCCGGAAGGGCTGACGGGCATCCAGCACCGCACGGTGCGCCTCCCATGACG
Source organism: Polaromonas sp. (assembly GCF_039930745.1). Taxonomy (GTDB): domain Bacteria; phylum Pseudomonadota; class Gammaproteobacteria; order Burkholderiales; family Burkholderiaceae_C; genus Polaromonas. The sequence goes on from NZ_JBDTTH010000009.1 coordinate 77,772, forward strand.
TGCCCACGGGAACGATGCCCGGCAAGTCCCAGGGGCAACGGCCAATGGCGTCGTTCGTGGCGGTGGACTCTGGCAGGCCCGCGTCGCGGGCGGCGGCAAATTCGGTGAAACGGTAATCGGTGTCCTGCGCCCAGTACCAGTAGCCAGAGATGGCCGCCAGGCTGCGCAGGTTCTGGACTTCGGTCCTGAGGGCCTCCAGGGCAAGCTGCTGCCTGGACAATTCCAGCGCCTGAGCTGCCAGTCGCTCGTTCGCCTGAAACAGTTCCTCGTCGCGGGTCACCCCTGAACCTCCCCGGCAGGAACCACAAACTGTTTCAGCCGCGAAACAGAGCGTAAGCACAGCGGGGCCAGTGCGCGCAAGGCCAACACATCACTATGTCTGTGGTTCATGCCCAGGCGGTACCTTTCCTCACTAGTTGCGGGCTGCACAGCTTGCGGTACGGCGGAAGCCGTTCAAAAGCGGTCTGCGTTAAGCAGTTTTCATTAGTATGAACCAAATCGCCGGAACAACAGCGAAATCTCCTTCTCTCCTACTCCAATAGCGGCAAAGAGCCGAAGTCAGCGCCCATCGAGAATCCGCTCATCCCGCCGCAAGCAGATCGAAAATAAAACGCCGGGCCGCGCTTTCTCGCTTTCTTCTTGATGCACCTCAATACTGGACGAACTCACCCTCCCCCAGTAGCATGAAAACGCCTACTCCTGTGTGATGATGCCAACCGGAATCGGAGGAAATCATGCCAATAAACGCACAACCCCTTGAAACCCTGCCAGTTGCGGGCCTCGTGCCGGCAAGTCGCTACCTCGCTCAGGAGGCCTGACATGCGTGTCGCACTGGTCACCGGCGGCACCGCCGGCATCGGGGCAGTCACAGCCGAAGCCCTGCTTGCCGCTGGCTACCGCGTGGCTGCAAATTACGGTGGCAATCATGCAGCGGCAGAGGCATTCAGCGCTCGCACCGGCATTGCCACGTTTACCTGGGACGTCGCCGATGCCGCCGCCTGCACTTTCGGTGTAGCACAGGTCGAGGCCGTACTCGGCCCGGTGGATGTGCTTGTCAACAACGCCGGCATCACGCGCGATGCGATGCTTCACAAAATGACGGCGCAGCAGTGGCGCGAGGTCATCGATGTCAACCTGGGTGGCTGCTTCAACATGTGCCGCGCGGTGATCGAGGGCATGCGTGAACGCCGCTTCGGCCGCGTGATCAACATGGGGTCGGTCAACGGCCTGGCGGGCCAGATCGGCCAGGTGAACTATGCCGCCAGCAAGGCCGGCATGATCGGCTTCACCAAGGCGCTGGCGCTCGAGGGCGCTTCCCGCAACATCACGGCCAATGTCATCGCACCCGGCTACACCGACACCGCCATGGTCAGCGCGGTGCGGCCCGAGGTGCTGGAGCAGATCCTGAAAACCGTGCCAGCCGGCCGCCTGGCCACCCCGGCAGAGATTGCCCGCGCGGTCGTTTTCCTCGCCGCCGACGACGCAAGCTTCATCACCGGCATCACGTTGTCGATCAATGGTGGGAAGTACCTGGACTGAACGCGGGGGGACAATAAGCGGGGCACGGTCATGCGCCACCAGATCTGAGCGCGCAAACTTCATCACATACCAGTTGAAATGCGAAATGCGCGTTTTCCCAACCGGGCCAGCCTACATATCGTCTTTTGGACCAAGTTTATGAATTGATCAGCCCTTCCTAGATCTGCGAGGTCTTGAAGTACGCTCGGACTACCTTCGTATTTAGCCACCACAACATGAACACCCCGAAAACAAATTCGGATACGGTGACCGCTTGCTCCAAGAGCGTCATTTCTGCAATGAAGTACATATTAATTACAGCAAGACCAGCCCCTATCAATACTAGAATGCGCGCCCAGTTCTTTCGCTTCCAGTAGTACCAGAGGACGATAAAAGTTGCAGCGATGATTGATCCGTAAAAAGCCGCAAGAATTCCAACCTCGGGGGAATCCCAGTCAACGACGACAAAGCCCGCTAGATTCAGCACGCACATGATTAAAGTCGTTGTATTTAGACCTTTGAGCTGCATAGGCACTCCGTTATGGGTGCGCAATTTAAACATACAGACATTTGGGTCAATCCGCTTCGCGACACCGGCATTCAGTACCTTTCTTCTGTAACACCAATGCTGGCCTAGGACTGTCCTGTCGGGCTCCACCCCTTTAACTTTCCCAAGCAACCCCAAGCTATGTAAGACAAGGGAGCAAACCGCCAACCACCGCCTTATCAGCCGTCAAACTGTCACGATGCACCAACTACGCAAGAAATCAATTGCCCTGAAAGCCGCAGCTGGCCTGCTGGCCATCACGGCCTGCGCCGGCAGCGCACTGGCGGCCCCGGCCGAATCAGGCGCTGCGGCGCTGCAGGCCAAATACACAGCCCTCAACGCGCAACTGGCACGCAATGAGTTCCAGCGGCCGCTGGTGATTGAGTCGTCTGAATCGTCCGATGCGGTCAATGGCAATGCTTATGCAGTCATCAATTACCCGTTTGCAACGGTGAATGCGGCATTCAAAAACCCCGAGAACTGGTGCGACATGCTGATGCTGCACCTGAACACCAAATTCTGCCGGGCCGAGGGCGACAGCAGCCCCTCGGTGCTGGAGGTCAGCATCGGCAAGAAAAACAGGCAGGAGATCAAGGACGCGTACAAACTGGCGTTCGACTTCAAGGTGGCGAGCGCCACGCCCGATTACATGGCGGCGCAGCTCAATGCGGACAAGGGCCCGCTGGGCACGCACAACTACCGCATCAATTTGCGGGTAGCGCCGATAGCCGGCGGCAAGACCTTCATGCACCTGCAGTATTCCTATGGCTACGGCATGGCGGGGCGCATTGCCATGCAGGGCTACCTGGCCACGGTGGGCAGCGGCAAAACGGGGTTCACCCAGGTAGAAAACGGAGGGCAGAAAACCCCTGTGGACGGCATGCGGGGTGCGGTGGAACGCAACACCATGCGTTATTACCTGGCGATTGACGCCTACCTGGCTTCGCTGGCCGCGCCGCCTGCCGAACAGCTGGAAAAGCGGCTGCACCACTGGTTCGAGGCGACGGAGCGTTATCCGCGCCAGCTGCACGAGATTGACCGCACGGCCTACCTAACGATGAAACGCAGCGAGCACCAGCGCCAGCAGGCGGCGGACTAAGCCCCGAACCAGGTTCGCGCCGCACACTTGTGTTTGTGCTCGCGCAGGCACCCATGAAAAAGCCGCTGACCTGCAGCGGCTGATGCGAAAGGTGAGGAAGCGCCGGGCCACTTTGACGGCGCCCGCCTCCCCTTCCCTATTTCCTCCGTATTTATTTGCGCAGTATCTGCCGCGCTGCAGCCATGTCGCGGTCATACACCGCCTTGGCTTCGCGCCGGCAAGCTGTGCGCTCGGCGGCAGCCATGCTGGCGCATTCTTCCAGGTAAAGCTTGTAGCCCCCGCCGGCCTCGTTGATGGCGGTGCGGTATTTCTGCTGCGGGGTGGTGTCTTCCGTTGCGCCGCGTTCAAGCAGCTTGTCTTCCATGGCGGCGGGCTGGGCCAATACGGCCGAAGCGCTCACAAGCAGCCAGGCTGACACAAGAAAGGTGGAGAGTTTTGTCGGCATGATGAAGTCCTTGAATGACGGCCGTGTGCGCTGTCAGGCAGCGTGGTTCCGGCTCATCACACGGTAAGGCCACCACCCCGCAGAAGGTGTCGTCGGCCGGAGGCAGCGAGTGTAGGAGGCCGTCCACACCGGCCCCGGGGCGAAGAGGGTCGGCTGTGCACGCGGCTCAGGGTCGCAGTGTCATTTGCCCGCGAATTTCACCGGCCGGAAATTTGGCGGTGTGTATGTTGGCATACCACTTGCCAGCCATCAGGTCGTCGGCCTGAGCGGGAGTCAGTGTGGCCTGGCCGGACATGGGGCTGGTGACGGAACCTGTGAAGGGCAATGCAACACCCGCATTGGCGCCTATGGCTGCCGGGCCGTGAAAGTGGCCCGCTGTTGCCGCGCCGCTGAGGCCGGAATAACTCAGCTGCCAGCGCAGCAACCGGGTGTCCTTGTTCAGCACGGCATCGACCTGACCGTTGGCGTTGGAGGCGGCTGGCGGCACTTCGTTGGCACCGCGCATCTGCGTGGTGAAGGTCGCCAGGTTGGACTGCGGCGCCGGCATGAGCTTGCAGCCAGCCAGCAGAACAAAGGCGGCAGTTACCACCAGAGCAGAACGAAAGGTGTAGCGGGCATGGGTCGTCATGGTTGTCTCCGATAAAAGGGAAGAGGCTAAATGGACTTTCAATCTTAGACGCTGTTGGCCCCTGTTGACAGGCCGAGCGCCAAAAATTGAAAGAAAATCGGGCTCCAGCCCTTGATGTACGGCTGCGGATAGCTACCAATTTCATAGCGAATGAAAACGCATAGGCATGGCCTGATGGCGCCGTCGTCCTACCGCGGCCGCCGACGCGCACCGACACGCGGACTCAGGCAAAAAAATAGACTCGGTTTCTGGACATCCCACACCTGAAGGTTTTCACCATGGCAACAGGCCCCCGCGTTTTATGGAAAGGCGCCATCAGTTTCGGGCTGGTGCACATTCCCGTGGCCCTCCATTCGGCCACCTCGGAGAGCGGGCTAGATTTCGACTGGCTCGACAAACGCACCATGGACCCGGTCGGTTACAAACGCATCAACAAGAAAACCGGCAAGGAAATCACCAAGGAAAACATCGTCAAGGGCCTGGCTTATGACGATGACCAGTACGTCATCCTGAGCGACGAAGAAATTGCCGCGGCCTACCCCAAGACCGCGCAGACCATAGAGATCGAAACCTTTGTGGACAACACGGAAATCCCGTTTGTCTACCTGGAGCGACCTTATTACGTGGCACCGATCAACAAGGGGCAAAAGGTGTACGCCCTGCTGCGCGACACACTGCTGAAAACCGGGCGCGTCGGCATTGCCCGTGTGGTGATCCAGACCAAGCAGCACCTGGCGGTGCTGGTGCCCTCGGGGCCGGGTCTGGTGCTCAACCTCATGCGCTGGGGTGCAGACATCCGCTCGTGGGAAGGCCTGAGCCTGCCGCCCGAAGGCGCCAAGGCGGCCGGCCTCAAAGAGAAGGAACTCGCCATGGCCAAACAGCTGGTGGACGACATGACGTCGAAATGGAAGCCCGAGGCATTCCGCGACTCCTTCAAGGACGAGATCATGGCCCTGGTCGAGAAAAAAGTGAAAGCGGGCAAGACTGAAACCGTGCTACAGCCGCAGGAGGAAGAGCCAGGCCGCGGCGGCGCGCAGATCATCGACCTGACCGAATTGCTGCAGCGCAGCCTGCGCAGCAAGGGAGCAGATACCGGCAAGGCGCCGGCCAAAACAAAGGCCCGCGCCGAACCTGCCGCCAAGGCCGCCGGCAAAGCGACACCCAGCAAGCGCCGCGCCGCTTGAGCCTCAGGGCTAGAGACGGCTGTAGGTGCAGCATCACAAGGGCATGGGCAGCGCGCTGACAAGCGGTCGGCGCGGGGGCGGGTGTTTACCCGGGCGGCCGCGTCGTATCTTCAGTTGAAATTCCCATCGACCCGAGCGCGTCCTGGCGCTGAGTGGATTCTTTTCCTTCTGCCTCTTGCCTCCGGAGCACGCCATGAAGCATTTGTTGACTGCCCTGCCCGCCCTGCTTGTTTTGGGCCTGCTCGCTGGGTGCCCGCAATCAAAAGTACCCGACAAGCCAACCCTGGTTCCTGAGCCCAAGGCAAGCCTGAGCCCGCAACGGTACACCTTTGAAATCTGACAACTCACGCCCCACCCTTTGGCTCTTGAGCCTGGCCTGCGCTGGCCTGTCCGGGATGCTGACCGGCTGCGGCCTGCAGGAACGGCAAGCTGAGTCGCCCCCGCAAACCGTGCAGCTCGACGGCCAGACCTATCGGATAGAGCAGATCACTGCCAGCACCTGGTTGGCACACGCTCCACGTGGCCTGGCGGAAGGCCCGGAGAAGACAGCCGTCCTGGTCAAGGCGATTGAAAAGGCCTCAAACTGCAAGGTGACGGACAGCAATTTCAGCGCACAGGGCACCGTGCTGAATGCCCAGGTGGACTGCGGCAGCAAGCTGAAAAATTAGCAAAAACAGCCTCTAGCCCTTGCCACACGTTGGCTGGTAGCTATCTAATCCATAGCGTGTTCGGCCCTTTGTCGCACGGTAAGTGCTGGGCACTGGCTGGTTTCCTACTGCGCTACGGGCAAAAAAAAGCTGGCACGCTGCCAGCTTTTTTTACGCCTGCGGCGTCAGGAGGCAGTGTTCAGCGCGTCACGCATGGCCTTAATCTGGTCATGGTTGCGTTGCGTGCCCTGAGCCTGCCGTTGCACCAAGTGTTTCACCGCGAGCGGCAGGTTCTCCTTGAGCGCCTTGCGGTAGCGGGCGACCGCCGCGTCTTCACCGCGTTCGCACTCCTTGAGCATGGCCAGGTCGCTGTAACCCGCTAGGGTCCCGCGCACAGACACCCAGCCGCGGTGCATGGCGCCGCTGACGGTGCCGCCCTCGTCTGGTTCGCCACCCAGCTGGCGGATCTGCGTTGCCAGCTCGGCCGCAGCGCCGCGGCATTCGTCGGCATGGCGCAGCAGCAGGGTTTTGACATCTTGCGCTTTCACATGTTCCGCGCAGGCAGTAAAGCCATATTCGCCATCCCGGCACGACTCGACGAGGTCGTTGAGTATGTCAATCACGTCGTCGTTGTCCTCAACCTGCCCGGAGATGGTGCTGGGCGAGAGTTGGTCGTCAACCCGCATCCAGGCCGCGCGGCTGGCGGCCTCGGCTTCCGGCCAGCTCAGGTTGGAGCTGTCCTTGCGGCCGTCCCAGTGAACGGCGAGGTCGGTTTGCGCGTCGTCAAATGTGCCGGTGTAGTTGGTGCGCCCGTACAAGCCCAGCCGGTAGGCGGGCGCATAGTCGTCGAAACTGCGGCCCGTCTGGTAATACGGCTCCCGCGTGTATTGCTGACGCCAGTAGGCTTCTTCCGCGGTCGGGTTGATGGCTTCGGCCACGGCCTTGCCGCCAAGCCCGCCAGCTACGGCGCCGACCACTGCACCGGCCACGGCACCTGCCGGGCCGCCGAATGCACCAGCGGCAGCACCTGCCGCTGCACCACCCGCCGCAGCGCCGAGACCGGTGCCCACCGGGTGCGCGCCCGGCGCGTCAGTGATGGGGTCAAGGTTCTGGTGTTGCTGCTGATCCTTCTCGTACTCGTCCAGTGCCATGGTGTTGCTCCTTCAATGATGATGAATGAGAACTGGATCGATGCCCCGGCTGGAGCCAAAGCATCTCGCTGCACAAGCGCAGTTTTTCCGGTTCAGAAATTCATCGTCGCGCGGCATCACAGGGCCTGTGGTCAGGCGAGGACAAACCGGCATGTAGGAGAAGACGCCGTACGCTGTTTCAGGCGTCCAGCTCGGGATATCGCCGGAAGATTCCGTCTTCGTTGAAGGGGATACGCCGCTCGCTCGCGAGGTAGCTCGCCACGCGTCGGTGCTGTGCAATGCGGGCGTGCATGCCAGTGACATGCGGCGCCCGCTTCAGTGTGCGCCGCGCCGCCGTGGGGAATGCATACAGCAGGCCCTCGACCAGCTGGAACAGCGACAGGTCGGCATAACTCAGGCGCGCGCCCACCAGATGCGCCGGCCCCGATGGGTTGCGCGCAAGCACGTTTTCAAACCAGGCAAGGAATTTGGGGATGCGCTGTTCACGGAAGGCCTTCGCCCGCTTGGCCGCCTCTTTCTTCTGGTCTTCGTAATACAGGCCGGTGGCAATCGGGTGGTGGGTCTCGTGCACCTCCGCCACGGCATCGGCAAGGGTCAGCTGCAGCTGGTGCGTCCACAAACGCTTCGCCTCGCTTTTGCCGACCAGGCCCAGGCGAGGCCCGAGGTAGAGCAGGATTGCCGCGGTCTGGCCAACGATGAGCTTGCCGTCGACCAGGAAGGGTGGCGCAAACGGCGGGTGTTGTACCTGCGGGCTCTTGAGGTAATGCATCATCGGCCCCTCGCCCTGCCCTTTGCTTTCGGGGCCGCGCGCCACGTCAAGGTAGCTGGCACCGGCCGCCTCCAGCGCCAGGCGAACAAATTCCCCGCGGCCCTGGATCGTTGGCCAGTAATGCAATTCATAAGGCATGGAATTTTCCTTTTGAAACAGCGGAAACAGCGTTTACCCATCAAAATAGCTGCTAGCCCTTTCCCATAAAGCGCCAGCAGCTATTCTTTTTATAGCATATTCAGAGCGACGCAGCAGCCGCCAGGCGCCAGAGCGAGGTGACTTCAGCCGCACGCGCGGCATGCAGCGCATCGCTTGCATCGCCGGCCTTGGGATGTTGTGGCCGGGTGTCCACGCGGGAAAGCACGTGCAAACCGGCAGCGTCTATCCACGCCATCAGCTCGCCGCGCGGGCGCAGGCCCAGGTGTTCGGCCAGGTCCGACAGGATGAGCCAGCCTTCCCCGCCGGGCACCAGGTGCGCGGCCAGCCCTTGCAGGAAGCCACGCAGCATGCGGCTGTCCGGGTCATAGACCGCATGCTCGAGCGGCGAGCTGGGCCGCGCCGGAACCCAGGGCGGGTTGCAGACCACCAGCGGTGCGCGCCCAGGCGGAAACAAATCCACCTGCTGCAACTCGACACGCGTTGCCAGCCCGAGCCGTGCCAGGTTCTCGCGCGCGCAAGCCAGCGCGCGCGGGTCCTGGTCCGTCGCAAGCACCTGCTGCACACCCCGGCGCGCGAGGATGGCCGCAAGTACACCCGTGCCGGTGCCGATGTCAAAAGCCAGGCTGCCGGAGGCCAGCGCAGGCGGCAGCGGCGCTTCGGCCACCAGGGCCAGGTATTCGCCGCGCACCGGAGCAAACACGCCGTAGTGCGGGTGAATGCGCTCACCGCCCAACGCGGCCAACTCCACCCCTTTCTTGCGCCATTCGTGCGCGCTGATCAGACCCAGCAGTTCGCGCAGCGAGGTGACATAGGTGCCCTGTGTCGCATCGCCCGGGCCATAGGCTTCGCTGCAGGCCCGCGACACCTCCGGCGCTCGCCGCAGGGTGACGTGGTGTGCACCGTTAAACTCCATCACCAGCATGGCCAGCGTGCGTGCGCGCTGCGACTGGGCCTGCCGATGCAGGTTGAACGCGTCCACCGGCGAGATGGTGGACGCACCAGGCTTGGCCTTTTTTTCTTTTTTGGGTTTGTCGATGCGCCTGGCCAGGGCTTGCAGCAGTTGCCGCGCATTCTGGAAATCACCACGCCACAGGATGGCCGTGCCCTCGCTGGCGAGTCGAAAGGCGGCGTCGGCCGTCAGCGTGTCGTTGGCCACCTGCACCCTGCGGGGTGGGGCTGCGCCGCTTTCAGAACGCCAGCGCGCAGAACGGCTCTCTTCGCCTTCAGTCCAGTGGACGCGGGCCGGCCCGGTCATGCCGGTGCTTTCGATGCAGGGCCGAAGGAGCAGGCGCGAAGCAAGGGCTGCAGACGCAGGAAGAAAAAAGGCATCGGATCAAGCCGGTCAGTGAACAGACCGTCATTATCCTGCCCGCGCTGCTGCGGGCGCGTTCACCCGGCGGACCCGCTAGCGGCTGTCTTTGCTGTCCGGACCGGTCAGCGGCGCGAGGTCGGACGAGTAGGTACGGTCACCGATGGTCATCTCGCTGCTGTTTTGCCAAGCGGACTCAAAGGCGGCCAGCTCCTGCGCGGTGGCGCGTTCATAACGGCGCACATTCGCGACTCGCTTTGACTCAGGTGTCAGCGTACCGCTGTCCGGCCCCGCCGCAGCCTCGGCACGCTGGGGGTCAAAGCCCCGGAGTTCTTCGTTAACGCGCCAGTAAACAGCTGACACACCCAGCGCATAACGGGCCAGGGCGTTTTTTCCGATGGTGGTGCCCAGGGCGGCCAGTGCCCGCTGGCTGCCTTGCTCGCCGTCCATGAAGTCCGTGGACAGGTCCACCATCACCACGAAGCTGTGGCCACGTCTGTCGGCGCGTACGACTTTGAACTTGTAGCTTCCGCTCAGAATGCCCCGGCCCTCCATCGTGGTTTGGACGGAGTCAAAAAGCATTTCGCGGCGAAATGCCATCCGTTCGTCCAGGCTCATCTTGACGGGCCCGGTTTCTCCCGGATCGCTCTCCTTCTGACTGTGCGAAGAAGAAGAAAAAAGGTTTTGAAAAAAAGACATGGCGTAAATATCTCTTTGAACGACGTATGCCAACCCTGTTGCCAAATTCCTTTGGGCTTATTGCTTGTTGACAAAGCCTGCATGCCACTTGGCCAACACAAACATCGTATGCTTTTAGTTACAGGTTGTCATCTTCTGATACACAGCAATTTGAGTGTCTACTTCTGTGATAAATGACAAAAAAGACTACCAAATACCTCATGTTGAAATTATTTTTAGAACTTTTTCATGATTGACGTTTTTTCTGCCGACAAGCGGCTTTCTCCGACAAGAGCAAGAGCCAGTGCCCGATAGGTGCGACATGCATCGCTGCCGATACTGGCCCCTCCACTTCAGGAGGAAGACATGTCTTTTGCACTTTATATGGTTGGCTTCGCGATTTTTCTGGCCGGCTTGGTCTGGGGCGCGTTTGAAGCCGGCATTCCCCATGTCTATATCGGCATCGGTGCGCTGGTGATCCTGGGCATCGGGATTTTCAGCGCTGTCAGCCGCACGCGCACCAAAGACCCTTCTTAAGGCCTGCTTCGGCGCCTGCCTGGCCCCGCCGCGTGCGGGGCTTTTTTATGGGGCTTGCAGCTGTCGGTGCTGCAGCCAAAGGTGTTAGGAGGTGTCCCACACCATCATGCGCAAGAAACTTAAGCAACGCCCTTGCAACAGAAGCAATGCTTCGTTACGCGCGCGGCGGCTCGCTGCAAGCGAAACATTCCATCCATTGCTTCTTGAAGGACACCCCCCATGAAAGTTACTTGCGTAAGAAACATCTTCGCTGCTGCAGCGGTCCTGGTCAGCATGGCGCCGTCGCTGCTTATGGCCCAGACGCCGACGGTGATTACCGACAACCCGTCGTGGTACATCATGCCCAGCATCAGTGTGATTGATCCGGACTCCCGCTTTGCCGGAAGCAAGAATTTCGGTTCGCTGGGCCTGCGTTTCGGCAAGGCGATATCGCCCTCGTGGGACCTGCAGCTTGGCGGGACCACCGGGCGGGTCACCAACAACGGCATTCGCTACGAGCAATCCGCTCTGGGGGTGGATGCCCTTTACCTTATCAATCGCAGCGGTTTTCGTCCCTTCCTGCTTGCCGGCATAGGGGCCGAGCGCAACAAACTGCCGACGGCGAGCCACACCTCGCCCTACGTCAACCTGGGTGTGGGTTTCCAGCTCGCGCTGTCCGATCAGTGGTTCCTGCAGACAGACCTGCGCCGCAGCCGTGCCTTCCAGCGCGACAACACGTTCGGGGTTGACCGCACCCACAGCAACTCGCTCAATTTCGGCCTGAGTTATTACTTTGACAAGCCGGTGCGGCCTCAGATGGCACAGTACACCCCCCCAGCACCAGCAGTTGCGCCCGAGACGTCACCGCCCCCGCCGCCACCTCCTCCTCCAGCGCGGTTCGAACGCGTGACCCTGTCGGCGACGGAGCTTTTCGCTTTCGACAGCGCCGTGCTGGCGGGGCCGCAGCCCAAGCTTGATGACATCGCGCGAGTGCTCAGCGCCGGGCAATACAACGGCAACATCACCGTGACCGGCTACACCGACCGCCTGGGTTCGGAGGCCTACAACCAGCGGCTTTCGCAGCGCCGTGCCGATGCGGTCAAGGCCTACCTGACCGGCAAGGGCGTCAGCGCCGACCGCTTGACAGCCGTCGGCCGGGGCGAAACCAACCCGGTGGTGAGCTGCAACGACCGCCAGCGCGCCGACCTTATCAAATGCTTGGCGCCCAACCGCCGCGTGGAAGTCGAGGAAATCGTTATCGAGCGCCGCGTCAATTGAGACCCCGGTGTCCCAGTGTCGGGGGCGTACCGAGTGCTGGTGGCCTTTGGGTAAAGGAAAAGCCGGCCTTGTGCCGGTTTTTTCTTGTGCGGCCTGGCCCGAGTGTCCCTAGAATCAGTTTTGCCCGGAGCATCCTGTACGCGAAATATGAATAAAACAAGGTCCCAGCCCATATGTGGCGGGCGCAATAAGCTATCAAATAAATAGCAAAACGGGAGACACACCATGCGCTACAAGCACAACGACCTGACCAACTACGCCACAGCACTGCTGGGCGCCGCCGGCCTGGATGCACAAGGCCGGGGCCGTCGCCGGCATCCTTGTTCAGGGAGACCTCATGGGCCACAGCACCCATGGCCTGGCGCTGCTGCCGGGTTACCTTGCCGAACTTGAATCCGGCGCCATGCGCAAGCAGGGCGAGCCCGGCGTGGTGGCTGACCACCCTGCTGCCCTCACCTGGGACGGTCTGCGGCTACCGGGGCCGTGGCTGGTCCTTCGCGCCATGGAGATCGCGGCGCAACGCGCCCGCACCCAAGGAACCTGCACAGTGGTCATCCGCCGCAGCCATCACATTGCCTGCCTGGCGGCGTATCTTCAGCGCGCCACTGACCAGGGTTTGCTGATGCTGCTGACCTGCTCCGACCCCAACACTGCCAGCGTGGCACCTTTCGGCGGACTCGATGCCGCGTTCACACCCAACCCGATTGCCGCGGGCATCCCCACCAATGACATTCCTGTTCTGATGGACGTGTCTACCTCTGCCACAACCAACGGCCTGACCAACCGCCTGCACAAGGAAGGCGGCCGCCTGCCGGCGGCCTGGGTGATGGATGGCCATGGCGTGGCAGGCGACGACCCCGCCGTGTTGTTCAAGGAACCCAACGGCACCATTCTGCCGCTGGGCGGCATGGACTCGGGGCACAAGGGTTACGGCCTCACGCTGTTGATGGAAGCCCTCACCGGCGGTCTGGCGGGCCACGGACGCGCTGATGCCAAAGAGGGCTGGGGCGCCACGGTGTTTTTGCAGATCATCGACCCGCGCGCCTTCGCAGGGCTGGATGCCTTCACGCGGCAGACCGGCCATATCACCGACGCATGCCTCCGGCAAAAGCGGCCACAGCCGTCAGGACGCCGGGCGAAAAAGGTGTGGCGCTGGCCGGCGAACAAAGCCGCTCGGGCGTGGCGCTTTACCCGTCCATCCTGCCGGCGCTAAGGCCGTGGGCCGCAAAGCTGGGCGTGCCAGAGCCCGCAGCTATCGGCTGACGCAGGCAGTTCAGGCCGGCACAGCTGCGTTGCGGCGCCGCAGCCAGCCCATGGCGATGGGCGTGAACCACACCAGGAGAGTGACTGCGGCGAGTGTGGCGGCAATGGGCCGACCCACAAAAGCCAGCAGGTTGCCGTCGGACTTGATCATGGAGGTGATGAAGTTTTCCTCCAGCATGCCGCCCAGCACCACGCCCAGAATGGCCGGCGCGATTGGAAACCGGTTTTCCTCGAGCACATAGGCGATCACGCCCGCGACCAGCATCACGCCGACTTCAAACAGCGAGTTGTTGATGGCAAAAGTGCCGACGATGCAGAACATCAGGATGATGGGCATCAGCAGGTTACGCGGCACTCTGAGGATGCGCCTGGCCACCTTGATGCACAAGATGCCCATGGGCACCATGATGATGTTGGCGACGATGAAAAGCAGGAACACCGCGTAGATGTTTTGTGGATTGGTGGTGAACAGCGACGGGCCGGGGTTCATGTTTTTCATGTAGAGCACACCGATCACGATGGCTGTGATCGAGTCACCCGGAATGCCGAACACCAGCGCCGGAATCCAGGCGCCGGCCAGGGCGCTGTTGTTGGCGGCGCCCGACTCCACGATGCCTTCGACATGGCCGGTGCCGAACTTTTCGGGCTCTTTCGAGAACTTCTTGCTCATGGCATACGACATCCACGCCGCAATGTCGGCGCCAGCGCCCGGCAGCGCACCCACCGCCGTGCCCAGCACGCTGCCGCGCAGAATCTGCTTTGGGTATTTTTTTGCCAGCGCCCACTGCCCGGCCAGCACATTGCCCACTTTCTCGACCACCAGTTCAGGCGGCGGGCTGGTGTCCACCACAAAGCGGATGAGCTCAGAGATCGCAAACATGCCAATCATCATGGAGATCATGCCGATGCCGCCCATCATTTCGGTGTTGCCGAAAGTAAAGCGCGGAAAGCCGGCCGGGTTGCCCAAGCCCACGCAGGCCACCAGCAAGCCAAGAAACAGGGTGATCAGGCCTTTGACGGGCCGATCCGAAGTGATGAACACCGCGCAGGTCAGGCCCAGCAGCACCAACCAGAAATACTCGAAGGAGCTGAACCGGGTGGCGAACTCCGCCAACGCGGGAGCGGCAACGATCAGCACCAGCGTGCCGAACAATCCGCCCACCGCCGAGAACACCAGGCCGGCACCGAGGGCCGTTTCGGCCTGGCCTTTTCTGGTCATGGCGAAGGCTTCGTCGGCATAGGCCGCTGACGCGGGCGTACCGGGAATGCGCAGCAGGCAGCCGGGAATGTCGCCCGAAAAAATGGCCATGGCGGTGGCCGTCACGATGGCAGCGATGGCCGGAATCGGCGCCATGAAAAAAGTCACAGGCACCAGCAGCGCGATAGCCATGGTGGCCGTCAGGCCCGGCACCGCGCCCACAAAAAGCCCGTACAGCGCGGCAAGCACCATCACCATCAGGGTATAGGGCTCGAAAACCATGAAAAAAGCCTGTCCAACAGCGGTCATGGCGCGTCAGCTCCCCGGTGGGTCCTGGATGTCAAGGGTGTCTACCAGGCGTAGCCCTGCAGCACGCCCCAGGGCAGTGGCACACGCAGCAGCTTGTAGAAGGCGAAGTGAATCACCAGCGTGGCCAGCACGGCAACTCCCACGGACTTGCCCAGAGGGACCCGCAGCACATAAAACAAAGCCGACAGAATGATGGCAGAGCTCAACAGGAAGCCCAGCTTCTGGGACACCAGCATGTAAAACACAATGGCGCCTGTCAGCACCGCAAACGCCAGCAGATGGCGCGGCGAGCGTGTCCAGTCCTGCAGCACCAGCCACGGCACCGAGGCACGCTCGCGCCAGCCGCGCACCAGCAGGATCAAGCCGCCCACACACAGCCCGGCGGCAATCAGGCCCGGAAACAGTGCCGGCCCCACCTGCTGCCCCGGTATCTTCGGGAACGCCTGCACGACGAACAGAATCGTGGCGCCCAGCGCCAGCAGCAATACGCCGAAGACGGCGTCGTTGAGTTTCATGCGCGGTTTTGCTATCTACTACTTGGCGATGCCCACGGCCTTCATGGTGGCCCCAAGTTCGGCATCAGACTTGGCCATGAATTTTGCAAAATCGTCAGGGCCGGCATAAATCACCCCATAGCCCTGCTTGGCCATGAACTCGTTGTATTCCTTGCTGGCGGCAATTTTCTTGAGGGCGGTGCTGAGCTTGTCGCGCGCCTCTGCGGGAATGCCCTTGGGCGCGACGATGCCGCGCCAGGCGGCCATGGTCCAGTCGCTGCCAATGGCCGATTTGAGCGTCGGCACATTCGGGTAAAGCGCGGAAGATTTGTCATTCATGATGGCCAGGCTTTTGACCTTGCCCGCGTCAATCAGCGAACGCGATTCGGGCAGCGAGACAGGAGCCACTTCCACACCGCCGGCAATCATGTCCTGCAGACCCGGCGCCGCGCCGTTGCTGGGCACCCAGGGCAAGGCCGCAGGATCAATTTTCTGGTCGCGCAGGAGGCCGGCAATGGCCAGGTGCCAGATGCCGCCCTGCCCCGTGCCCGAGGCCTTGAACTTGCCGGGGTTGGCCTTGATGGCCGCCAGCAGATCGTTGATTGTTTTGTAGGGCGCGTCGGCACGCACCTGCACACCGGCCGGGTCGGCGTTGACCAACCCCAGCGGCGTATAGGAAGCGCCGGTGAGCTCGGTCAAACCCTGCCAGTGCATCATGCCGATCTCCACCGTTGCCATGCCGATGGTGTAGCCATCGGCCGCTGCACTGGCAATTGCCGAGTGCCCCACGACACCGCTGCCGCCGGTGCGGTTGACCACCGTAACGGGCTGGCCGATCTCTTTTTCCAGCAGGCTGGCAATGATGCGGGCCGTGGCATCGGTGCCACCGCCGGCCCCCCAGGGCACGATCAGGGTGACAGGCCGTGCCGGATAACCCTGCGCAGTCACCGGAAGGGCCGCAGCCATCAACACCAGACCCGCCAGGGTTGCTGCGGCGCGCGTGACAAATGAACGGCGTGAAGAAGCGGGCATGAGTGTCTCCTTGGAGGGACTGTGGATAAGGTCGAGGGCTTGCCAAGCAAGCATCTTTTTGCAGCGAGCTGCCTGCGAACAGGGCGTCCGAGAGCAGTTCCGCGGTCACTCTAGAACAATTGGGCGGCCCTGGCCACTAGGGCGAACCATAGCATCGTATGACGATAGAAAATTTCGGCATAAAAAAGAAATGGCTCTGAAAGACCAATTCCATATTGAATCCATTGCTATCACATATATAGCAACCCACCCAGCTTCGGGAGCAAGCACCCGGACGAGATAACCGCCCCGGCGACATCGGGCGAGAACCTGGCGTTACAGAAATTATCCAAATTTCCAGCAAGGCCCCCGATGCTGGGGTTTGTCCCTACGCGCAGAATTTTTCGGGTCAACATAATTAGTGCGTCGTCCAAACTAATTCTCAGTTGCCGCGTTGGCAGCAGGACGATGACCGGAATTAAACCGAGCTTTTCAAAACCACATGCCTGACTTTAGGCAGAACCATCGGAGACATCCATGAAACTAAAAACTTCCCTTACTGCAATGGCACTCAGCCTGGCCGCTGCTGGCGCATTCGCACAGGTGACGGTTGGCGTCAGCTGGTCCAACTTCCAGGAAGAACGCTGGAAAACCGACGAGGCCGCCATCAAGACGCAGCTTGAAAAGCTGGGTGCCAAATACATCAGTGCGGATGCCGCAGGTTCTCCCGAAAAACAGCTGGCGGACATTGACGGGCTGATGGCCAAGGGTGCCAAGGTCCTGATCGTGCTGGCCATGGACAAGGACGCCATCCTGCCGGCCGTGAACAAGGCCAACAAGCAAAAAGTGCCTGTCATCGCCTACGACCGCCTGATTGAGGCGCCTGGCGTGTTCTACATCACCTTTGACAACAAGGAAGTCGGCCGCATGCAGGCCCGAGCCGTGTTCAAGGCCAAGCCCAAGGGCAACTACGTGATGATCAAGGGCTCCCCCACTGACCCCAAT
The DNA here is from genome assembly GCF_039930745.1 of Polaromonas sp. GTDB lineage: Bacteria > Pseudomonadota > Gammaproteobacteria > Burkholderiales > Burkholderiaceae_C > Polaromonas. The sequence goes on from NZ_JBDTTH010000009.1 coordinate 94,980, forward strand.
GCCAATTTCTTGCGTGAAGGCCAGCAGGAAATCATTGGTGCCGCCGTCAAGAAAGGCGACATCAAGATCGTGGGCGAGGAATATACAGATGGCTGGAAGCCTGAAGTCGCGCAGAAAAACATGGAACAGATCCTGACC
>NZ_JBDTTH010000010.1:0-92035 GCF_039930745.1 Polaromonas sp.
ATGTGCTGACGGCCAGCAACGCGGCGGCGAGCTTCGCCGACAAGAACGTGGGCGTCGGCAAGGCGGTTAACGTGACCGGCATCAACGTCACCGGTACCGACGCAGGCAACTACAGCTTCAACACCACGGCAGCAACCACCGTCGACATCACGCAACGCGCACTGACGGTGGCGGCCACAGGGACGAACAAGGTCTACGACGCCACGACCAACACCGCGGTCAGCCTCGCCGACAACCGGATCGCAGGGGATGTGCTGACGGCCAGCAACGCGGCGGCGAGCTTCGCCGACAAGAACGTGGGCGTTGGCAAGACGATCAACGTGACCGGTATCAATGTGACCGGCACCGATGCCGGCAATTACAGCTTCAACACCGCAGCAACAACCACTGCCAATATCACGCCCGCAACCATTGCCAGCGTGACCGGCATCACTGCCAATACCAAGATTGCCGACGGAAACACGGCAGCAACGCTGAACACCGGTGCTGCGGGCTTTACCGGGATGTTCGGAGGCGATGTACTCAATGTCGCAGCGGCCACCGGGAACTTTGACACGGCCGCGCCTGGTGTTGGCAAGCCCGTGGCCATCACCGGTATTGCGCTCGGCGGCGTTGATGCGGGCAATTACGTCCTGGCGAGCAACACGGCCAGTACGGTGGCGACGATTGTGGATGCAGCGGGCCAGGGCGGCGCATTCCGGCCGCCGCTGGCTTCTGCCACAAGCTTGCCAAGCGCTGGGTTGACGCCGGCCCCGGGTGGTTTCTCGTTAGCCGACGTGAACGCCCTGGTGGAATCCTTCCCGACCGCCGCCGGGCCTTGTACCGACCCTGAAGTTGCCTGTGAAGCTAGCGACTCGGCCGTGCAGGTGCAAACCTTGCGCGAACCGGCTGACCAGCGCCCGGGCATCGTCGCCGTGAGTGTTGCGAGCGAACTTGTGACTGCCGGCACGGGTTTCCGGTTTGTTTTGCCCAAGGGCCTGATGGCCCTGGCCGGTGATGCACCGGTGGAGGCCACCACGCTTTCCGGCAAACCGCTTCCGGCCTGGTTGCGGTTTGATGCGGCCTCGGGTGGTTTCACCGTGGCTGGCCTGCCGGCTCGCGCGTTGCCGCAGCAGCTGCGTGTCGGCTTGGGGGCGCGTTCAGTGGTGTTGACGGTATCCGAAGCGCCAGTAGCCGCGCCAGCGATGCGCAATGCAGCTGCAAAGCTTTCACCTCAGGGCGGCGGCTGAGCGCTATTCGCTCCAGCAGTTCTTCCGAAGACGAAGCAGACCTGAGTTCGTTTTTGCAGGAATTGCAAAAAGTGGCAATTTGGCGCAAAATAGTCCAAACAGGAGATTGTCATGGCCGCACCCAGCAACTTTGCCTCTGTCAAACTTCCGCTCGATCTTGTAGAACAAGCGCGAGAAGCTGCTCAGCCCTTGCGCCGCTCGGCGGCCGGGCAAATCGAGTACTGGGCCACGCTCGGCCGGGTGGTCGAACATTCTGGTTTGACCGCGCAGGAAGCCCAAACGGCCATTGAAGGGTATGAAGCTGCTGCGCGCAAGTCACAGCAAGCCAAAACCGTCGCTGACCTCACCAGCCGTTTGTTGGCGGCTGAAGTCAGCGGCTCTCTCGCCGGGCGCGTGCGCGAAGTGGTGGAAGAAAACCGCAAACTCGCCAATTGACCGCGCCCCCGGTCTTTCATCTGCTGGCGGGCCCCAACGGCGCCGGGAAATCCACGCTCTACAACGCCCTTGTTCGCGCGGAAATCATCCCCGCCGATCTGGCTTTTGTGAATGCCGACCTTTTCGAGCGCGACCATCTGCAGCACATCACCGACCCTGCACAACGCTCGGAGGCGGCCCGGCAATGGGCCGACGACCAACGCGCGGCCAAGCTCGCCCGCGAAGAATCATTTGTCAGTGAAACGGTTTTTTCCCACGAATCCAAGCTGGCTTTGATCGACGAAGCGATAGCGCAGGACTACGTGGTTGCGCTTTATATCGTCGCCCTTGACGACCCCCAGCGATTGCTTGACCGTGTGCAACGCCGCGTTCAGGAAGGTGGGCATGACGTGCCGTCGGACAAAATCCTGGCGCGCTACCCCCGCACCTTGGAAAACCTGTCCAAGGCCATTGGCTTGGCCTCCGTTGCATACCTGTACGAAGGGCGTGAGCTGGACGAAGGCGGGCCTTTCATGGTGGCCATGTGCCAGGGCTCGAAAGTGACGATCTTCGTGGATCAGTTGCCGCAATGGGCGCGCACGGTGTTGGGTGATGACGACCCTGGGTGACATCTTTGCAGTGCGCCGGGGATCGGGCGCAAAGCATCATCCCCGCATCAAAGCTTCAATCTCATCCGCATCCACCGGCACGCCGCGTGTCATGAGCTCACAACCCTTGGCCGTTACCAGGGCGTCGTCCTCGATGCGGATGCCGATGTTCCAGAACTCCTTGGGCACACCTTTGCCCGGCCGCACATAGATGCCGGGCTCGATGGTGGTGACCATGCCCGGCCGCAGGATGCGCGAGGGCTTGCGCATCACGGTTTGGCCCAGCGCGTCTTTCTCCTCGCGTGGTTTGCTGCCGGGTTCGGTGTAGTCACCGCAGTCGTGCACGTCCATGCCCATCCAGTGGCCTGTACGGTGCATGTAGAACTGGCGGTAAGCGCCCGACCCCAGCACGTCATCGACCTTGCCGTGTTTCTTTTTGTCGAGCAGACCGGTGTCCAGCATGCCTTGGGCCAGCACACGGGTGGCGGCGTCATGCGGGTCCATGAAACGCTTGCCGGGTTTGGTGACTTTCACCGCGGCGTCCTGCGCAGCCAGCACGATGTCGTAGAGGGTGCGCTGGGCCGGCGTGAACTTGCCATCCGCCGGAAAGGTGCGTGTGATGTCGCTGGCGTAACCATCAAGCTCACAGCCGGCATCAATCAGGCACAGCTCACCGGGTTTGAGTTCGGCGTCGCCGGCGCGGTAATGCAGCACGCAGGCGTTGGCCCCCGCCGCGACGATGCTGGTGTAGGCCGGATACTGTGAGCCATGGCGGCGGAACTCGTGCAGCAGCTCGGCTTCCAGGTGGTATTCACGCAGCCCGCCCCTGGTGCCGCTACGCAACATGGCGGCCGAGGTTTGCATGGCACGCACATGGGCACCGGCTGAAATCTTGCCGGCACGCCGCAGGATCGCGATTTCATGCGTGTCCTTGACCAGGCGCATTTCGTCCAGCAGCTTGCACAGGTCGTGCTGGCTCTGCGGGCATTCCGCGCCGAAGCGGATACGTGCGCGCACCTTGGCCAGCCAGCTGTCCACCTGCGTTTCCAGGCCTGCGTGCGTTGCAAAAGGAAACCACACGGCGTTCTGGTTGGTCAGCAGGGCCGGCATTTTTTCTTCGAGAGCTTCGGCGCTGAAAGCGGCATCAACGCCCAGCGCAGCCGGCGCGGCCTTCGGGCCGAGCCGGATGCCGTCCCAGATCTCGCGTTCCAGGTCCTTGGGCCGGCAAAACAGCGTGCTTTTACCGCTGGCCTCTATGGCCAGCCAGGCACCGGGCTCGCTGAAGCCGGTCAGGTAATAAAAGTAGCTGTCGTGGCGGTAAGCGAAGTCGCTGTCGCGGTTGCGCGCCACTTCAGGAGCCGTGGGTAGCAGGGCGATGCCGCCGCCGGCCGCTTTGAGTGCGCGCGCCACGGCGGCGCGGCGTTTTTCGTAAATGGTGGTCATGGGTAAAAGCGTTTTCCTAAGGTGGGATGTTCAGCTCGGCCAGACGCTCGGGCGTGCCCACGTCGGTCCATGGTCCTGAATATAGCGTTGCACTGACCTGGCCGCTTTGCATGGCCTCGCGCAGCAGCGGTGCCAGTGCGGCTTTTTTTCCGGCCGGCGTATGTTTGAACAGGGCCGGGCGGTACAGGCCCACGGTGCTGTAGGTAAATTTTTCATCGGCCTGCGACAGCGCCAGGCCCGCACTGCTGATGCCGAAGTCGCCTGCCGGGTTGTGCGGCGGGTTGGGCACCAGGTAAATGTGCGCGAGCGCAGCGGATGCGGCAAACCGCTGCGCATCGGCCGCCGGAAAATCAAAGCCCGGCATGAACACGTCACCGGCGACCAGCCAGAAGGGCGCGTCCTGCAACATCGGCAGCGCAGTGGCAATACCGCCTGCGGTTTCCAGTGCGCCGCCAAAAAGCGCGCCTTCATGCGAATAGCGGATGCGCAATCCCCAGGCACTGCCATCGCCGAGCGCGGCCGGAAACTGATCCTCCAGCCAGGCGGTGTTGATCACTACCTCCTTCACACCTGCGCGCGCCAAGCTGTCCAGGTGCCAGGCGATCAGCGGCTTGCCCTGCACAGGCAACAGCGGTTTGGGCATCTGATCGGTCAGCGGGCGCATGCGTTCGCCCCGTCCGGCGGCAAGAATCAGGGCTTGGGTGCTCATGGTGGCCTGAATTATGACGGTTTATGAAGCCAAATTGGCCATTAGCCCATATGGAATGGGCGCCACCAGCTACTAAATTCGTAGCGTTTTGGCAGGGCGGCCTGGCTGCAAATCGCGCTCAGTGGCATCCCGTAAAATCAGGGGTTTTCCCGAGTGCCCGGTTTGCCGGCCCCTCGGGCGCCGCGACCCCTCTTTCACCCTGGACTTCAAGCAATGGCTGACACCTCCCCATCCCTCATGGCCAATTCCATCCGCGCTCTGGCCATGGATGCCGTGCAGCAAGCCAACTCCGGCCACCCCGGCGCGCCCATGGGCATGGCCGACATGGCTGTGGCACTCTGGGGCCAGCACCTCAAGCACAGCCCGCACAACCCGCAGTGGTTTAACCGCGACCGCTTTGTGCTGTCCAACGGCCACGGCTCCATGCTGATTTACGCGCTGCTGCACCTCACGGGCTACCCGCTGCCTATCAGCGAGTTGAAAAACTTCCGTCAGCTGCACAGCAAAACCCCGGGCCACCCCGAGTTTGGCTACACCCCCGGCATTGAAACCACCACCGGTCCACTGGGCCAAGGCATCAGCAATGCGGTCGGCATGGCACTCGCTGAAAAGCTGCTCGCTGCCGAGTTCAACCAGGCCGACCACGCCATTGTTGACCACCACACCTATGTATTCATGGGCGACGGCTGCCTGATGGAAGGCATCAGCCATGAGGCTTGCGCATTGGCCGGCGCCTGGAAGCTCAACAAGCTGGTCGCGCTGTACGACGACAACGGCATTTCCATTGACGGCCAGGTCGCGCCCTGGTTCATCGACAACACCGCGCTGCGTTTTGCCGCGTATGGCTGGAATGTGATCGGCCCCATCGACGGCCACGACGTTGCCGCTGTGTCGCGTGCTTTGGCCGACGCCAAAAACAGCGCCGACAAACCGACGCTGATCATCTGCAAAACCCACATCGGCAAAGGTTCACCGAACCGCGCGAATACTGCCAAGGCCCATGGCGAGCCGCTGGGCGCTGACGAAATCGCACTGACCCGCACGGCACTGAACTGGCCGCACACGCCTTTCGAACTGCCCAAAGAAGCTTACGACGCCTGGGATGCCAAGGCCAAAGGCCTGGCGCTCGAAGCAGCGTGGGACGCCAAATTCACCGCCTACAAGGTGGCGCACCCCGAGCTGGCAGCTGAGTTCACGCGCCGCATGAAGGGCGAGTTGCCCAAAGCCTTCTCGCAAATCGCCGTGGACGCCGTCGTTGGTGCCCACACCAAATACGAAACCGTTGCCTCACGCAAGGCCTCCCAGCTGGCACTCGAAGCCTTCACCGCCGGTCTGCCCGAAATGCTGGGCGGCTCGGCCGATTTGACGGGCTCCAACCTGACCAACACCAAGAGCACGCCCGCACTGCGCTTCGACCTGGCCGGCGACGTCGTGATGAACGAGACGCCCGTGGGCAGCAAGGTCATCGGCCGCCACATCAATTACGGCGTGCGTGAGTTCGGCATGGCCGCCATCATGAACGGCATCGCGCTGCATGGCGGCTACATTCCCTACGGCGGCACCTTCCTGACCTTCAGCGACTACAGCCGCAACGCCATTCGTATGGCGGCGTTGATGAAAATCCGCGTGGTGCATGTGTTCACGCACGACTCCATCGGCTTGGGCGAAGACGGCCCGACCCACCAGTCGATCGAACACGCCGCCAGCCTGCGCCTGATTCCCAACCTCGACGTCTGGCGTCCGGGCGACACCGCCGAAACCGCCGTGGCCTGGGCTGTCGCCCTGCAGAACAAAAACAAGCCGACAGCCCTGCTGCTCAGCCGCCAGAACCTGCCTTACGCCCCCAAGAACGACCTCAGCGAAATCAGCAAAGGCGCTTACGTGCTGGCCGAGCCCGCTGAAGTGGGGCTGAACAAAAAAGCCCAGGCCGTGATCATTGCCACCGGCTCGGAAGTGCAACTCGCGCTGAAGGCGCAAGAGCTGCTGGCGGCCCGGAAGATCGCCGTGCGTGTGATTTCCATGCCCAGCACCACCACTTTCGACAAACAGAAAATCGCCTACAAATCCGAAGTGCTGCCCGAAGGCATTCCGCGTATTGCAGTCGAGATGGGTGTGAGTGACGGCTGGTGGAAATACGGCTGCGCCGCGGTTGTCGGCATCGACACCTATGGCGAGTCGGCCCCGGCGCCGGTGCTGTTCAAGCATTTCGGCTTCACGCCCGAGAACGTGGCTGACACTGTGCGCAAGGTGCTGTCGAAAAAATAAACACCGTGGGCCGGCAGGCGCATGGTGAACCCCCCGTTTTTAACTTTCAGGAGCAAAGCAGATGGCGATCAAACTAGGTATCAACGGCTTCGGCCGCATCGGCCGCAACGTGTTGCGCGCCGCCGTGCAGAACTTCAGCGACATTGAAATCGTCGGCATCAACGACCTGCTCGAGCCGGACTACCTGAAGTACATGCTGCAGTACGACTCGGTGCACGGCCGTTTCAAGGGTGACGTATCGGTAGAGGGCAACACCCTGATCGTCAACGGCAAGAAAATCCGCCTGACGCAGGAGCGCGACCCGGCTGCGCTGAAATGGAACGAAATCGGCGCCGACATCGTGCTCGAGGCCACCGGCCTTTTCCTGGACAAAGCCTCCGGTGAAAAACACCTGGCCGCCGGCGCCAAAAAAGTCATCTTCTCGGCCCCGTCGAAAGACGACACGCCGATGTTCGTCTACGGCGTCAACCACAAGACCTACGCCGGCCAGGCCATCATCAGCAATGCCAGCTGCACCACCAACTGCCTGGCACCCCTCGCCAAGGTGCTGCATGACAAATGGGGCATCAAGCGCGGCCTGATGACCACCGTGCACGCAGCCACCGCCACCCAGAAAACCGTGGACGGCCCGAGCAACAAGGATTGGCGCGGTGGCCGCGGCATCCTGGAAAACATCATTCCGTCGAGCACCGGCGCCGCCAAGGCTGTCGGCGTGGTGATCCCCGAGCTGAACAAAAAGCTCACCGGCATGTCCTTCCGCGTGCCGACTTCCGACGTGTCGGTGGTGGACCTGACCTGCGAGCTGAACAAGGAAGCTACGCTGAAGGAAATCTGCGCGGAAATGAAGGCGCAGAGCGAAGGGGCGCTCAAGGGCATCCTCGGCTACACCGAAGACAAGGTGGTTGCCACCGACTTCCGCGGCGAGACCTGCACCAGCGTGTTTGACGCCGACGCCAGCATCGCGCTCGACGGCACCTTCATCAAGGTCGTTGCCTGGTACGACAACGAATGGGGCTACTCGCACAAGTGCCTGGAGATGGTGCGGGTTGTGTCGAAGTAAGCCTTGCCTGCGGACTACAAAGCGCCTCCTGGAGGCGCTTTTTTTTGCCTTAAAACAATCTTTAGTATCTATTCAAGAATAGAGAGACAACACTCAAAAAAGCGTAAAATCACCAAAATTTAGCTATTCAATAATTCATTCAATGACGACCTTGTCTTCTGTTGCTGTCCTGCTATTGGCTGCCCTGCGCAAACAGGGCGGTGTGGCCACCAGCGCCGAGTTGCAGCTTGCGCTTGGGGTCAGCCAGCCCACCCTGTCCCGGGCCTTGGCGCCGTTGATTCAGTCCGGCGAGGTGCGCACGCTGGGTGCAGCGCGTGCTCGCCGTTATCTTCTGCCGCGCAACGTGGAAGACGTTGGTATTGAAATCCCCATCATGCGGGTGGATGCCCAAGGACAGGTCACGCCATTCGGGCGTTTGATCCCGCTTTCCGGTGGACGTTTCTGGGTGGACGAGGCCGACGGTGTCAGCAAGCCGCATGATGGTTTGCCGTGGTTTCTCGATGACATGCGGCCTCAGGGGTTTATGGGCCGTACCTTCGCCCACGCGCATCCCGAACTCCAGCTCGCGGCCGACCCCCGTAACTGGAGTGATGACGACGCGCTGAAAGCGCTGGCACTGTTTGGCGACGATCTGCCGGGTAACCTGATCGTTGGCGAGCAGGCCTTCCAGCGGTTTCACGGGCTTGCTGACAGGGCTTCACGTGTTGATTCATGGGAAAGCTACCCTGCGCTGGCCGAGCGGGCCATGCAGGGCACGTTGGGGGGGTCTTCGGCCGGCGGTGAACAGCCCAAGTTCTGCACCATCACGGCAGGCCGGCATGTACTGGTCAAGTTTTCTCCAGCGGGGGATTCTCCAGTGGACCAGCGCATGCGTGACCTGCTGGTGTGCGAGCATCTTGCGCTGCAGACGCTGAAGCTCGCCGGGCTTCCGGCGGCCACCACGCAAATCTTTGTCGCTGGACAGCGCACTTTTTTGGAGTCGGAGCGGTTCGACCGTACTGCCAAAGGCCGCATAGGCATGGTGTCGCTGCAGGTTTATGACGCTGAATACATCGGCAAGATAGACAACTGGGCGGCTACCGCCAACCGCATGGCCGAAACCCGGCTGCTGACGGCCGCAGATGCCGCGCACCTGCGCCTGCTCGAGGCTTATGGTTTGTTGATTGCCAATACCGACCGCCACTACGGCAACATCTCGCTGCTGCTGGAAAACGATGACTGGCGCCTGTCCCCCACTTACGACATGTTGCCCATGCTCTACGCGCCGGTGAATGGCGAACTGGTCGAAAGGGCATTCACTGATCGCCCGCTTTACCCGATTTCAGCCACGTTGACAGAGTGGCCGCGCGCCAGAGAACTCGCGTCCGACTTCTGGCACACAGCATCCACGGACAAAAGAATTTCCAGTAGTTTCCGTTTGGTTGCCAAAGAAAACCTGAAAAGCCTGCAGGCGATCTAGAGCCTCGCCAGCACCAGTGTCAGTCCGATGACCGCCACGATGGCGATCACCGCCGTCACACCGGCCAGCAGCAGGAGGCGCACGCGGTTGGTCTCGGCGCGCTGGATCAGCTGGGTGTTCTGATCGGCCAGTGCCTTGATCAGCTCTGACGAGGCGAGCATCTGCTCGTGCAGCTCTTGGACAGCGGTTTCCAACGCCAGAGTTCGCGCCTGCAGGGCGGCGGCCTGGCCTTCCGGCGACAGCTGCACGTCCGTGCCGGCATCAGACATCGTGCCGGGTGCCGGAGTCTTCTTGCCTACGGCATTCCAGAGCTTTTTGGCGCCATCGGCGATCTTGGGCGCGTTCTTGATCACGTCCGACCAGGGAACCATCTGCAATACCGCCAGCCAGCCAATCGCCATGAAATAACCTCTTGTGAATGCGCTGATGAGTCCATCCGCGCCAGCCGAATGGGCCTGGTCAGTTTACTTGCCCGCATGGCCCTGGCCGCATAACCGCATGCTGTGCGGGGGTACGTGCAGGGCCGGTCAGCCAGCCCGGCCAGGTGTCAGGCGTTGGCGGCGTCCGGCACCTCGGCCGGCCGCTCTTCGCGCCCACCCGGGTGCACGGCAAACCGCGCCGGGTCGCGCCCATGCACCGGCGTATCACTGTCGAAAGACCAGCCGCCGAACTGCGTGCGCTGGTAGTCGGCCATGGTCTGCGCAATCTCGGCCTGGGTGTTCATCACGAAGGGGCCGTACTGCGCCACTGGCTCGGCGATGGGCCTGCCTTGCAGCAGCAAAAATTCAGCCACCTCGCTGCCATTGACCAGTTCCACCGGCATGTCGGCGCGCAGCTCGATAGCGGCCGGGCTGCGGACGTCCTGGCCGCCGATGCTGACGGACTGGCCCTTGAAGAAGTACAGATTGCGCCGCGTACCCTCGCCAGCTGCGGGTAAGGCCCAGCGCGCGCCGGGTTCCATGCGCAAGGTCCAGATCGCCACGTCGGCATCAGCCCGCGCGGCCCAGGAGTCCGGCGGTGGCGCCAGCGGCGCGCCGGCGTCCTGCAGGCGCCCGGCGATCACCGCGATTTCGGTGCTGCGGCCTTCGGCGTCTTTGGCGGTCACGCGCGGAATGTCCTGCGACCAGAACATCGTGAAGTGCGGCTTGCTCATCTTGCTGCGTGCGGGCAGGTTCAGCCAGATCTGGAACAGCTCCAGTGGGTTATCATTTTTTTCATCCAGCAGGGGAAACATCTCGGCGTGCACGATGCCCTTGCCCGCCGTCAGCCACTGAACGTCACCCCGGCCGAAACGCGCGGTTGCGCCCAGCGAGTCCGAATGGTCGATCAGGCCCTTGCGCACAATCGTGACGGTTTCAAACCCGCGATGGGGGTGCGGCGGGAAGCCCGGTACTTTTTCACCGTGGTACATGCTCCAGCCGTCCTTGCGGCTGAAGTCCTGGCCGATGGCACGACCTGCCAGCGAGGCGGCGGGCCCCATGTCGGCGTTGCCCTTGGGATAAGCGTCGTCGTGGTAGGCGCAGAACAGGAAGGGGTCGAGGGTCTCCCACGGAAAGCCGAGGGGCTTGACCTGAAGAACCGGGGATGCGATGGTGCTGACGGGCATGGCGAGGCCTTTCTGGCGCGAGTTTCTCAAAGAACACATATAAGGTTACCCGGTGTTCTTTCAAGCCGCAGGGCTGGCCCGCGTCGCCTACCCGGCGCCAGGCAAACTGCAAGACAAACAGGCCTCCAGCCCTTATAGGACAGGCGCTAACAGCTATAAAATCAATAGCACTTCGAAGAAGCCGCCGCCGCTGGGCGTTCCAGCCCGCTCAGGCCTTCAGCTTCCACCCGGTGCGGAAGATCCACCACACCGTACCCAGGCACAGCCCCAGAAAGCCCAGGATGGCCACCACGCTGATGCCCACATTGACATCGGCCACGCCGTAAAAGCTCCAGCGGAAGCCGCTGATCAGGTAGACCACCGGATTGAACAGGGCGATCTTTTGCCACAGCGGCGGCAGCATGTTGATGGAGTAAAACGCGCCGCCCAGAAAAGTCAGCGGCGTCACCACCATCAGCGGCACGACCTGCAGTTTCTGGAAGTTGTCCGCCCACAGCCCGATGATGAAACCGAACAGGCTGAAGGTCACTGCGGTCAGCAGCAAAAAGCACAGCATCCAGAACGGGTGCGCAATGCTGTAGGGCACGAACAGGCGCGCCGTCGCCAGGATCAGCAGTCCCAGCAAAACGGACTTGCTCGCCGCCGCACCCACATAACCCATGACCACCTCCATGGACGACACGGGAGCCGACAGCAACTCGTAAATCGTGCCCGACCATTTCGGCATGTAGATGCCGAACGCGGCGTTGGAAATGCTTTCGTTGAGCAGCGAGAGCATGACCAGGCCGGGGATGATGAAGGCGCCGTAGCCGATGCCGTCGATGTCGCCCATGCGTGAACCGATGGCCGCGCCGAAGACCACAAAATACAGCGAGGTCGAGATCACCGGCGAGGCAATGGACTGCATCAGCGTGCGGAAGGTGCGCGCCATTTCAAAGCGGTAAATCGCGCGGATGGCGTGCCAGTTCATGCGGCCTCCTTCAGGGTGGCCGGCTTGTCGGCATGCACCAGGCTTACGAAAATGTCCTCCAGCGAACTCTCGCTCGAATGCAGGTCCTTGAAGTCGATGTGAAGCTCGGCCAGTCGCTTGAGCAGTGCCGCAATGCCGGTCTCCTCGGTTTGTGTGTCGAAGGTGTAGACCAGGGTGTGGCCTTCAGCGGCAAGCTCCAGCGGCAACCCTGCCAGCCCGTCCGGAATGCGCTGCAGCGGCACCTGCAACTGCAGGCTCAGCTGCTTCTTGCCTAACTTGCGCATCAACACGTCCTTGTCTTCCACCACAATCAGTTCGCCCTTGCTGATCACGCCGATGCGGTCGGCCATTTCCTCGGCTTCCTCGATGTAGTGCGTGGTCAGGATGATGGTGACGCCGTTGCTGCGCAGCTCCCGCACCATTTGCCACATGTCGCGGCGCAGCTCCACGTCGACACCGGCGGTGGGTTCATCGAGGAAGAGGATGGCCGGCTCATGCGACAGGGCCTTGGCAATCAGCACCCGGCGTTTCATGCCGCCCGACAGCGCCATGATCTTGCTGTCCTTCTTGTCCCACAGCGAGAGGTCGCGCAGCACTTTTTCGATGTAGGCGGGGTTGGGAGGTTTGCCGAACAAGCCGCGGCTGAAGCTCACGGTGGACCAGACGGTTTCAAAAGCGTCGGTCGAGAGTTCCTGCGGCACCAGCCCGATCTTGGCGCGCGCCGCGCGGTAGTCGTGCACGATGTCGTGGCCATCAGCCGTCACGCTGCCCGAGCTCGGCTTGACAATGCCGCAGACGATGCTGATCAAGGTGGTCTTGCCGGCGCCGTTGGGCCCCAGCAGCGCGAAAATTTCGCCACGCCGGATGTCGAGGTTGACCGACTTGAGCGCCTCAAAGCCGGACGCATAAACCTTGCTGAGTTGCTGGATGGAAATAATAGGTTGCACGCGGCGTCCTGGTGTGAAGGTGGTGCCGGATAGGCCCGGCTGATTCTATCGAGTGATGGCGAAACTGGCTGAGTCGGGGCTTTCAGGCCTGGTGAGCGTGTATTCAAGATGCAGACCCGCCAATTCGGGACGCACAGTGGTGCGGCCGTCCTACAGCGTGCATGGCGGGGCACGGTTAAGTTCAGTGTTCGTCCTTTGCATCTGCCAGAAATAATTTTGGAAGCTCATGGCCGAGGCAGACATTACTGCTCTGCGCATTTCACGCGCATGTTCGCTCAACTCCTAAGGACTCCCCATGAAATATTCCATCTTGCTGGCCGCACTGGTCGCTACCCTTGGCCTGACCGCTTGTGAACGTACCGTTGTGACGCCAACCCCGGCCGTTGTGACCGTGCCCGGCCCTGCGGGCCCCGCGGGTGCTACCGGTTCCACCGGAAGCACGGGTTCCACTGGCTACACCGGTGCCACCGGTGCAACAGGCGCTAGCGGCGGTGCCACCGGCGCGACTGGCGCCACAGGTGCTACCGGCGCTACCGGTGCCACGGGCGACAAGGGCACCACAGGCGACACCGTGATTGTGGTTCCGCAAAAGTAAGTTTTGCGCATGTGACGGTGCCCTGCACTGTCATTAAAAAGGCCCCGCCCTCACAGGCCAGGGGCCTTTTTTGTGTGCGTTTGCCTTGACGCGGGTTTTAGCTCGGGGGATAACTGAGCTCCGGATACCAGTCGCTGCCGCGGCCCTCCGGCGTGCTGTCGAGGATGGTCCACAGCGGCATCGGGTCGGGCGCGCCGCGCGGGTCCTGGCCCGGGTCGGCCGTGGCCATACCCATCTCGCCGCTCCAGAAATGCCGCAGGCTGCCGTCGCGCCGCGTGAAGACATTGAAGGCCGGCTCGTCAGCGTCTTCCGCGCTGACATAGTCGCGCGTGTAATTGCCGCTCACGTCCGAGTACAGTTTCAGGTGCTTCCAGCCGCGTTCCTTTTTGAAGGCCAGCAGACGTTCTATTGGTGAGCGCGCCACCACTGCCAGCCCGACGCGCTGCATCACATCCTCGGCCTCGCCGTCCCAGGCCGACAGCAGCGAGGTGCACATCGGGCAGGGCTGCTTGCGCTGGGGGCCGAACATGTAGCTGTAGACCACCAGCGTCTGCTTGCCCGCAAACAGCTCGGAAAATTTCACCGGGCCATGTTCGCCCACCAGTTCGTAATCCTTCGGCAACACGCCGCCCGGCGGCAATTCGCGGCGCTGCTGCGCCACCCGCTCGATATGGCGCCGCAGCTCGATCTCCTCGGCCAGCAGCGCGTCACGCGCGCGCCGGTAGGCTTCGTTTTCGTTGGGGAAGCGGACCCCATTTTTCAGGGCCAGCTCTTTGGCAGATGGCAGTGCTTGTGTTGTGCTCATGGCATGCCTCCGTTCCTTACTTCACCCGCCGATAGGTCGCCGTCATGAAACGTTTCCAGCTGCCGTCCGGCTGCAGCGTTTGCGAGTGCAGCGTGCGCTCGTCCTTGCTCTTGATGGTGATCACGTCCTGGTAACGCGCCGTCTTGCCGTCGCCGGCAAAACTTGGGCCTTCGGTGTCCAGCGTCAGCACCTTGCCGGCAGCATCAAGCGAGCCCTTGTACGTAAACATGTTGCTCATCATGGAGCCTGCCCAACTGCCGAGGTAGGTCTTTTTCTGCACGTCGTAGCCCAGTGTCATCAGCATTTCTCCGGTGCCGCCGCCGGGCATGTCGCTGGTACCTTCGCAGACCACCCACAACCCGCCGAGGCTACGTACATGTTCAGTGCCCGAGCTTTTCATGACCGGCTGGTCGGGGCCCATGTCGCAGTCGCCCTCCATCGTCCAGTCGCCTGCCAGCTGCTGCAGCCAGTCATGCTCTTTTTGTGGTTTGGTTTCCATGCAGTTGTCTGTTTCTGTTCCCATGTTCATTTCTCCTCGGGGTTTGGTTGCGGGTTGACGCCGGTTGTGCACGAACGCCGCCCGTGGGGTACATCATTTCTCAGGTTTGGGGTTGATCACCATCCAGGAAACGCCGAAGCGGTCGGCCACCATGCCGAAGGAATGGGCGAAGAACGTTTGCGACATGGGCATCTGCACCTGGCCGCCTTCGCCCAGCGCCTTGAACACGCGCTGCGCCTCGGTGTCGCTGGTTGCGGTGATCGAGAGGCTGACGCCCTTGAACTCCGCTTTGCCTTGCGCCATGCCGTCCGACGCCATGATCTGCGTGTCGCCGACCTCGAAGTTGGCGTGCATGATCTTTTCGTCGAAACCCGGCCCGCTCATGCCCGGCTGTGGCTCGGGGTTCTCCTTGAAGCGCATCATCGCCGTCACTTTGGCGCCCAGCGCTTTTTTGTAGAAGTTGAGGGCCTCTTCGCAGCGGCCGTCGAAAAACAGATAGGGTTGAATCAGCATGGTGATCTCCTTTGTTGCAGTGAATGAGTGAGCGGGTGCTTGTTGCGCTTTACGCCATCACTTCGACCGCCCGTCGAAGTGCTGTATCGGCACAGAGGCCAGATCGATGTTTTCCAGGCAGCGGATGTTGATGGCCGCCATCTTGTTGCCCTGTGGATCCACACCTTCGCCGAAAGGATGCATGCCGCATGTCGGACAAAACCGATGCTGGATGACGTGTTTGTTGAAGGTGTAGGTGCTGATGTCTTTTTCCTGAGTGAGCAGGCGCAGCTTGTCGTGCGGCACAAACCACAGCAGCGAGCCCTTGCGCGAACAGATCGAGCAGTTGCAGGCCATGGCCCCGGTGAGTTCGCCTTCCACTTCAAAGGCCACCTTGCCGCAATGGCAGCTTCCCCGGTACTTCACGGCTCAGGCCTCCGCGTAAGCCTGTTGCAGGCGTTTCACGTCAATCTTGTGCATCTGCATCATGGCCTGCATGGTGGCTTTGGCCTTGGCCGGGTTCTTGTCCTGCAGCATTTCGCCCAGGGCCGCGGGAATGACTTGCCAGGACAGGCCGAATTTGTCGGTTACCCATCCGCATTGCTGCTGTTGTCCGCCTTCTGAAAGCTTTGCCGACAGCTCGTCTACTTCCTCTTGCGTCTTGCAATCCACAAACAGCGAAATCGCCGGCGTGAAGCTGAAGTGCGGGCCGCCGTTGAACGCAATCAGCTCCTGCCCTTCAATCTGGAAGCTGGCCGACATCACCGCACCTTTCGGCGCGGGCCCGCCTTCCCCATAGCGCCTGACCTCGCCCGCCTTCGAATTCCTGAAGACGGATGTGTAGAAATTCATGGCTTCTTCGGCCTGGTTGTTGAACCAGAGGAAAGGGGTGATCTTCTGCATGGCACAGCTCCTCGAAATATTTGAAATGGTTGCGGTACATCAAAATTGGATGTATTGTGTACGGCGTCCACAAGAGAATAGCAAAGATAATGGACGCTGTCCACATTAAACGTAACAAAATGCCCTTCCCTCCGGTTACCCCGCCCGCCCGCAGCACCTACCGCCACGGTGACCTGCGGCGCGCGTTGCTGGAAGCCGGAGTTGAGCTGGCGCGCACGGGTGGACCTGATGCGGTGGTGCTGCGCGAAGCCACGCGGCGCGCCGGTGTGGCGCCCAATGCCGCCTACCGCCACTTTGCCAGCCGCGAGGCCCTGCTGCAGGCGGTGCGCGCGGCGGCGCTGTCCGCCGTGGCCGCGGCCATGGAGACCGAACTCGCCGCCGTCCCCGCTGATCTGCCGCCAGCGGACTTTGCCTGCGCCGGCGTGCGCGCCGTGGGCACCGGCTACCTGCGTTTTGCCCAGGCGGAGCCCGGCCTGTTCCGCACCGCCTTTGCGCGCTCAGACGTACTGATGCAGGCTACCCCCGAAACCCCGACCGCCGGCCCCGGCGGTCTCAATCCTTTCGAACTGTTGGGGGCTGCGCTCGACAAGCTGGTAGAGACCGGCGTGATGCCGCCCGAGCAGCGGCCTGGCGCCGAGTTCCTGGCGTGGTCCGCGGTGCACGGCCTGGCCGTCCTGGTCGTTGATGGCCCGCTGGGCTCTGTCATCGGCCCGCACATGCAGCAGATTGGCCAGCGGCTGATCGACATGGTTGAAAAGGGGCTGTAGCGGTCCATTGCCGCACCGTCTGGTTTCGAACAAAAAGAGGTTGCAGCCCTTTGAACACGGGCACTATCAGCTACCAAAAAAATAGCGAACCGCGCCAAAACCCTGCCTCATGCAGCGTCCTACACCGGCGCCAGCCAAACACTGACTCGCCGGCCAAGCGGGCGCCTTTAGGGTTGCCTGTTCAGCGGCTGGCACCCGTGTGCCCGTTCACCGGAGCCCGCGGGGCTCCACCTCTTGAGGAGACATTGTGCAAACCCCAGGCGCGCAACCCCCCCGGCAACGTCGCTCTCGTTCTGTCATGGTTCTGGTGTTGGGCCTGTTGCTGGTGCTCATTGGCCTGGCCGTGGGCCTGGCGGGTCTCTGGCTCGCTCTGCTTGATGGCTCGGGGTATTACGTGCCGGCCGGCATTGGTTTCCTGCTGACCGGCGTGCTGCTGTTGCGGCGCCAGCCGGCAGCGCTTTGGATCTACGCCGCACTGGTGCTCGCCACGGTGGGCTGGTCGCTGTGGGAGGCCGGGCTGGACTGGTGGCCGCTGGCCGCGCGCGGCGACGTGCTGTTTCTTCTGGGCCTGCTGCTGCTTTTGCCGCAGGTAAAGCGCAGCCTGGATGCGGGCTCGCCTTACTACGACCTGGACCGCTGGGACGGCCACCCTCCCGCGCCCGCGCTCCACGGCGGCGGCCATGCCCTGGCGGTGGCGCTCGCCTTGTTCGCCCTGGTGGGGGTGGCTTCATGGTTTCATGATGCACACCGGATCGAGCGCACGGTGGCGGCGCCCGCCAGCATGGCAGAGCCGGGTGCCGCTGCCGACGGTACGCCGCCTGGCGAATGGCACGCTTATGGTCGCACCGGCCACGGGCAACGGTATTCCCCGCTCGGGAACATCACCCCGGCCAATGTCGCCGGGCTGCAGCCGGCCTGGCAATACCGCACGGGCGATATGCGCGGCCAGCCCGGGGACCCGGCGGAAACCACCTTCCAGGTCACGCCGCTCAAAGTCGGCAACCGCTTGTTCCTGTGCACACCGCACCAGTCGGTGATTGCGCTGGACGCCACCACCGGCGCCGAAGTCTGGCGCTACAACCCGCAGATCCAGGACAAGCTGGCGCTGCAGCACCTGACCTGCCGCGGCCTGTCCTACCAGGCGGCGTCTCCCCCACTCGCGGCACCGGCCGCGAGGCAGCCACCGGTTGCCGCAGCACAGGCGCTGTCCCATCGCCCTGGCCTGCCTGTGGCCGCTACCGCGGCAGTCCCCACCACGGCCAGCTGCCCGGGCAAATTGTTCATGCCCACTGCCGACGGCCGCCTCATTGCGCTCAACCCCGACAGCGGCGCGGTGTGCAGCAGCTTTGGCGGCGGCAGCGGCCAGATTGACCTGTGGGCCCATATGCCCAACGTCAAGCCCGGCGCGTATTACTCCACCTCACCGCCGGTGGTGGCGCGCGGGCTCATCATCGTCGGCGGCACCGTGCTCGACAACGTCTCGACCCAGGAGCAGTCGGGCGTGATTCGCGCCTTCGACGTGAACACCGGCGCGCTGGTGTGGAACTGGGATTCCGCCAACCCCGAGGCCACCGCACCGCTCGCACCCGGCCAGACCTACACGCCCAACTCGCCGAACAGCTGGTCCATCTCCAGCGTGGACGAAGCCCTGGGCCTGCTCTATGTGCCGCTTGGCAACCAGCCGCCCGACCAGTGGGGCGGCCGGCGCAGCGCGGCCGTCGAAAAATATTCCTCCTCCGTGGTGGCGCTCGAGCTCGCCACCGGCCGCGTGCGCTGGCACTTCCAGACCGTGCACCACGACCTGTGGGACTACGACGTGCCGGCCCAACCTACCCTGATAGATCTGCGCCTGGGCGGCGCCGTGGTGCCGGCGCTGGTGCAGCCCACCAAGCAGGGCGAGCTGTTTGTGCTGGACCGGCGCAGCGGCACGCCCCTGCTGCCCGTAACCGAATATCCGGTGCCGCAGGGCGCTGCCGCGGGCGACCGAACGGCCCCTACCCAGCCGCGCTCTGCCCTGAGCTTTGACCCCAAGCCGCTGACCGACCGCGACATGTGGGGCGCGACGATGTTCGACCAGCTGTATTGCCGCATTGCCTTCAAGCGCCTGCGCTACGAAGGCCGCTACACACCGCCTTCAACGCAGGGCAGTTTGATCTACCCCGGCAACTTCGGCGTCTTCAACTGGGGCGGCGTGGCGGTGGACCCGCAGCGCCAAATGGTGTTTGCCACGCCGACCAAGCTCGCGTTTGTCTCCACGCTGATTCCCCGCCCGGACGACACCTCGCTGCTGGTGCAGGGCAAGCCGCGCCCGAACGACGTCCTGCCTTCCCTCAATGAAAACTTCGGCGCACCGTTTGCCGTCAAGCTCAGCGCCTTCACCTCGCCGCTGGGCATTCCCTGCCAGGCGCCGCCCTGGGGGTATGTGGCGGGCGCAGACCTGCGCAGCGGTAGCGTTGTCTGGCAGCATAAAAACGGCACTGTGCGTGACCTCGCCCCGGTGCCCCTGCCTTTCACGATGGGCGTGCCTAATCTTGGCGGGCCGCTCATGACGGCGGGCGGTGTGGCTTTTCTTTCCGGCACGCTGGACGACTACGTGCGCGCCTACGACGTCAGCAACGGCAAAGAGCTGTGGCGCAGCCGCCTGCCCGCCGGTGGCCAGGCCACGCCCATGACTTACACCGGTGCTGACGGCCGGCAGTATGTGCTGGTGGTGGCCGGCGGCCACGGTTCGCTGGGCACCAAAGCCGGCGACCATGTGCTGGCGTATGCGCTGCCGCAGTGAGCGGCGGGGCTGGATAGCTTGGTAGGCAAATCGCTCAATTGCCCTTATTTGTCGGGCATTTTCAGCTATGAAAAATAGAGCGTTTGCCGATTCAGGTCAGGTGCGGCGCGACCCGTTTTCCCAGCAGGGCCACCAGCTCGGGCTGCATGAAGGCGTAGTTGTCCGGGATATCCAGGCAGACCAGCTTTTTCCCCTTGAGCTGCTGTTTGAATTTCTGGCCAAGCTTGCTGCGATGCGAGCGCTCCATCACGAAGATCACATCGGCCCAGTAGACTTGCTCAGCTTCCAGCGGCGTCTCGGCATCGGGCGCGAGGCCGGCGGAGTCTGTTTCCACATCTGGCCAGTCCGCAAACAGCTGCTCGGCCGTGGGGCTGCGCAGCCGGTTGCGGCTGCATATGAAGAGTAAACGGCGCATCGCCCGCAATCATAGGCCTCAGGTCTGACGGGCTGCCGCGCCAGTCTGCGCCTTCAGTGGCATTTTTTTACGCTGTTAGTGCGCGCCAGGGTTTATCCTGCGGCTGTTCGTTCCAGTGTTCTGTCCCGTAGGGAGTTCATTTTGAAAGTTCAACACCTTGCCTGTTGCGGCCTGACCGCCATGCTGCTGCTGGCCATGTCGCCCACCGTTCTGGCACAGATCCAGGGCGTGGCTGACGAGTCCACCGCAGGCACCACGCAGCTGCCGCTGTGGGAAATCGGCCTGGTCGGCCTGGGCATGTCGCAGCAGGCTTACCCGGGCGCTTCGCAGCAGGTCGGCCGCGGGCTGGCCTTGCCTTATCTGATCTACCGCGGCAAGTTTTTGCGCGCCGACCGGGAGGGGCTGGGCATACGCACTCTCAATACGCCACGCTTCGAGTTCGATATCGGCCTTGCCGCTGCTTTTGGTGCGCCTTCGGATGAGGTCGATGCGCGCCGCGGCATGCCGGATCTGGGCACGCTGGTTGAGTTCGGCCCGCGCCTCAAGTGGCACCTGGGCCAGGGGCCGGCCGGCAGCAGCACGCGCGCCGAGTTTGCGCTGCGCGGCGTGTTTGACCTTGATGACAGGCTCAGCCACAAGGGCATCTCCTTCGAGCCGCGGCTGATCCACGAGTGGCGCGGCAGCGGCGGCTGGCGCTACAACGCCAGCGTGGGTGCGGTGCTGGGCAACCGGCGCCTGGCCGACACTTTTTACGGCGTGGCCCCCGCGTATGCCACGGCCGACCGACCGGCCTACACGGCCGAAAGCGGCCTGATTGCCTGGCGCCTGGGCGCCGGGGTGTCGCGCGAGCTCACACCCCATCTGCGCATCTTCGGTTTTTTTCACCTCGACACCGTGGCCGGCGCCGCCAACCGGGCCAGCCCGCTGGTGCAGCAGACCCTGGGCGGCAGTGTGGGCCTTGGCCTGACTTACACCTTTGCCCGATCATCCACGCTGGTGCTTGATTAGATTCAAAGGGTAGCCATCGCCATGCCTCAACACATCGGAATTGTCGGCTGCTCCGCAGAAGGCGCAGCGCTTTGTTACCGCACCATCTGTGCCGAAGGCGCGCAGCTTCTCGGCCCGCACGCGCACCCCGAAATCTCCATGCACACGCCATCGCTTGCCGAGTACGTGGACTGCCTGGACCGCGGCGACATGAAAGGCGTCGGCGAGCTGATGCTCGCCTCTGCCTACAAGCTCACTGCCATCGGGGCTGACTTCCTGATCTGCCCCGACAACACCATCCATCAGGCGTTTGACTATGTCGCGCCGCGTTCACCGCTGCCCTGGCTGCATATTGCCGACGTGGTGGCCGACGAAGCCGTGCGGCGCGGCTTTCGCCGCATGGGCATCACCGGCACCCGCTGGCTGGCTGGTCGGCAGTGAGGTCTATCCCGAAAAATTCAGCGCGCGCGGCCTCCAGTACCTGCGCCCCAGTGACGCAGAGCGCGACGAACTGGGCCGCATCATCATGGACGAGCTGGTCTGCGGCATCACCACGCCCGAGGCCGTGGCCACTTTCCAGCGCGTGATTGAACAAATGAAAAGCGAAGGCTGCGACGCGGTGGTCCTCGGCTGCACCGAGATCCCGCTCATCATCAACGACGCCAACTCCCCGTTGCCCACGCTGGACTCCACGCGGCTGCTGGCGCGCGCGGCGTTGCAGCGAGCGGTGAGCGCCTGAGCAGATGCATTGAAAGCTGTCGTTCAGGCCAACGCAGCTTGGGCCGGATACATTACGGGAAACAAAAAAGGGAGGAACCGACCCATGAGAGCCTGCACCATCAGCCCGCCTGAGCGCCGAAAACAAGTCAGCCTTGTAGGCAACGACTTGCTCAGGCACTACGGCAAGAAGCCTTACTACTCCGTCGAGGAGGTAAAAAACGCCAACCGCCGGCAAGGCATCAAGGCCGACTTCGGTTGCTGGTCGCATGCCACATTCAATACGCATGAAGACTTTGACAGTTACCACGAGTCCATCGGCGAAAGCTGCGACTACCTGAGCATGAAGGGCGACATGTTGTCCTCTGTCAGCGCTGGTGGCGATACCTCCTGGTTTGACCTGGACCTCTCGTGGCTGCAATTTCCCGATATCGACTTGTCGGCCTTCGACTTCTTTGACATCTGAGACCACACATGGACACTCCCGCCCGCCATCTCATCTTCCACGGCGCCATCGTGCTCCTGTTCGGCCTGCTCTGCGGCGGCCCGTATGCAGGCGCCATCAAGCGCCAGGCTGCTGCGAACATCGTTCACTCCTGGAGGGTGGCCCATGCCAGTCTGCCCATGGGCGCAACCGTGATGCTCGCCGTCGGCGCGCTGCTGTCGCACCTGGCGGGTGGCGCGGCCCTGCAATGGTTTATTGCCGTTTCCCTGATCGTTTCATCCTATGCTTTCTGCTTCGCACTGCCCCTGGCTGCCATCACCGGCCATCGCGGCCTGTCATCAGGTGGGCCGCTGTCAGCGCGGCTGGTGTTTGCAGGCAATGTGCTCGGTGCGTGGACATCGGGGCTGGCCGCTGCTGCGCTGGTGTATGCGGCGTATGTTTCGTTGTAGGCAATGGCGGATCCGACCCTCTTGCCGTACCTGCCTTACTACCTCTGGCGGACACGGCGCGCGTATGGCCTCCTCATGCTGGTTGGCTTTGTTGCGCTCTACTTTCTTGGTTACCTTGCTCGGCTGGCCATTTATGCTGCTGGCTGACTTTCTGATACGGGCGCACCGATGCCCACCACAGGCACTCCATGCGAATTGAACCAGCCTCCAAAGCACACCATGAGTCGCTCATAGACTTGCTGTGCGAACTACACGCCTATTACAACGAGGGTTCCGTGGCCTCGCGGGAAATCGTTCGTGAACATCTGCTCGAGAACCTCTTGGGCGCTCGGTCGCCTCACCGTTTGGTAGTGGCTGTCTCGAGCAGCGGCACGGTGGCGGGTTTGGCAGCCATCACACTGGCCTATTCACTCGTCGAGCCTGCGCCAGAAAAGCGCAAGCATTGCCAGTTGAAAGAACTTTATGTGCTGTCGTCGGAGAGAAGTAAGGGGGTCGGGGCAGCACTCATGTCGGGGGTCGCCCAGTTCGCGCTGGAAAATGGTTGCCATCGCATCGACTGGCCGGTCAAAGCCTCCAACCTGCGGGGCATCGCGTTTTACGAAGGTCTTGGTGGTGAGCGCGTTGTAGAGCGGCTCAGCTACAGGATCACCGAACCGGGTATCAGCAAGCTTGTCGATTTGGGAAATAAAACAAATGGCGTCTAACGGCGACCATGAAAGAACTTTTCGCGCGGAGTCTCGGAGAACTGCTCGGAAGGTGAGAAGTCGAGGCGTTTAACTTGCCAGCCTTGGGCCGCCATCGCAGCGGCTTCGCCACAAACCCAATCACCAGACCCTTGACTGTCACGGTGATGCTGCCCGGCTCCAACCTCAGACCGTCGGCCAGCATCAGGTCTTTGGGTTCCAGGCTGCGCAGCACCACTTCCTGCAGCGTCTGGCTGGCGAGCGTTGGACCGTAGGCTTTGCGGCAGACCGGCCAGGCGCAGTGTGCCGAAGCGCAGTTGGTGCGCACGCATTGTGACCACGGCCGCGCGGGCACACCTTGTAACCTGGGACACGTCCTTGCCACAAGTACGACACACCCGCGATACCGGGCGCGCGTTGAATGGAGTGGTCTCGCCGCCATGCCGGCGAGTGTCAGGAGGCATTGATGAACACGATGAAAACCACGTTGCTGCTTCTGGCTGCCGCAGCCCTGTCCGGCTGCGCGGTCTACCCGTCAGCGCCCATCTACGAAACCTATTCCGCGGTGCCTTATGGGGTGGTGCAGCCCACCTATATTTATGGTGGCGCCGTGTACTCCTACGGCGGCTACCGCGCTTATCCGCGGGGCTATCACCGGCCAGCGCCCCACGCCGCCCCGCACTACGCCCCTTCGCCCGATGCGGATGTGCCGCACCGGGACCATGGCGCGCGCGAACACCTCCACGAGCGCCTGCGCGAGGGGCCGCGCCTGCCGCATCACCGCTGGTAGATTTCCGCTGCCTCTGACCTTTTTGTAAGCAAAATCGGCCACTAGCCCTTATCTAACGGGTGCAAGCAGCTATCAAAACAGAAGCGTATGGCTTATGCCACGGTTCGCTGCGCCGCAAAAGCGCTGTCATCATCGGGCAGGCCTAGTCACCACCATGCATCGGGAAGTCGCCAATACTCCCTGCTTCCCCGGTGCGCGTCTGCACATGGATTGAGCAAGCGAATCGAGCGGTTTTTTTGCCAATGAGGCCGGTCCAGAAAAAGGAGGACACTCCAGCCTGGTTCTTCATTGCAGCAAAAAGGCCATTCAGCGCATGTTTTTCAGCCATTCCATCGACATCTGGGAGCGCCACCCCGAGCTGGTACCGGGTGCACTTTTTGTCCAGGGCATCCACAAGAAAGCGTCGGTGGGCGCGCAGGTCGAACGGCTCAGCGCCATGGCCACCGCCCGGCTGGCCAACCACACCGAAAGCGAGCTGCCGGAAATTCAGGCCTGGCGTGCGGTGTTCGCCAAGATGGGGCTCAAACCCACCAAGTACCGCTGCGCGTCCGAGGCACTGCTGCGCCGCCTGCGCAAGGAAAACGAGCTGCCGCGGCTCCACCCCCTGGTGGATCTGTGCAACGCCGTCTCGGCCGCCTTTGCTATTCCGGTGGCCGTGTTCGACGTGGCCAAAATCAGCGGTGACCTGGAAGTGCGCTTTGCCACCGGCACCGAAACCTACGAAACCTTTTCCGGCGAGGTCGAGCACCCCGAGGTGGGCGAAGTCATTTTTGCCGACCAGAGCGGCAAGGCCCATGCACGGCGCTGGACCAACCGGCAAAGCAGCCGCTCGGCCGTCAGCGCAAGCACCACGTCGGCCCTGATCGTCGCCGAAGCCCTGCATGACATGGCATCGCAAGACATGCGCACGTTGATGGCGGCGCTCATGCACGAAGTAGCCGCCGCCTGGCCCGAAGCCCTGTCCAAGGCACGCGTGCTGACCCGGTCAAAAGCGCGCTTCGAGTTTCCGGCTGCATAAGTGGGGCGCTGAAAGTTGAGCGTTCGTTCATCGTGACGGGCGGCTGTCTGCGGTCCATGCAAATCTCGTTGCGTTCGCGCGGGCCCCATGACCGCCGAACAGATATTGTTATTTCATGAAAGATAAAACATGCCAGCACTGACCGTTCAGGGATTGGTTGGGTGGAGCCGGATGGCTGAATTCTGGAAAGAAATCTTCCAGGTCAATGCAGGTTTCAAGTTGGCCGCTTCGTCACTGCGCACAGTCGTCGACGCCTTGGCTCAAGGAGGGCCAGGACTTGAAGCCAGCCTTCAAGAGGCGCTGGACAATCTTCCAGTCATCAAAGCGAGAAAATACAAGACCGCACTGCAGATGCTGCTCGACGACTATCCCACCGTTTGCTACATCGGTATAGAAACTTTCACGACTTCGTCCACCCAGAAGCCGCAACCTGCATCAACACAGGCGGCTCCGGTTCCCATCAACCGGAGGATCCATTACACCAGCGCGGAGTTCAAAGCCAGGGCCAGGGTGTACTGCATCGTGGGCCACGCCGCTCCAGCACCTTTTGAACTCGGTTTCATCCAGCATTGCACAAGCAAATCTGACGTCGCTCAATACACCAACGGAGCCAGGATGCGGGATCACTGCACTGCGGCAATGCCCGTTGGTGACAGTGCCGGACCGCAGCATGCGCCTTTTTATTTTCAGGGCATAAGCCACGGGTGCGTCGCCGCGGCTTACCTGCAGCTGGTAGCCGGGGAGTCCACCCTTGATCTTGAAGTCGGGGACTACTTCAATAACAACTTCCATTTTTTTCATCCGAAGCCGGCGCTGGCGAACAATGTCAACGCAGCCAGCAGCCTCACCAGCATTCACCGCGATCAGGCCTTCACACTTTGGCTCACGCGCCGGAAAGGCAACGCGGAGCGGCATCTCAAGCAGGTCACTTACCGGATACTTGTAGATGTGACCGTCGGCAATGCAGTGAGGACGACCTCGTCCGCCAGGGACATCGTCGTTACCGTACCGGCTTTCAACGCGGTGCGACCGGCAGTGACGAGTCCAACCATGAATAATTTGAGCCAGTGGCAGTATTGCGCGCCCGCTGCCGTTAATTGGATCAATGTGTAGGCCTGAGCGCTGAAGGCTTCACAAGCCGTTGCCATCCGGGCCATCCGTCTGCATTCTTTTGGACATCTGTTTGTGGCCGCGCAGGCGCGCTGACGTGTCTTCCACAGCACCAGCTGAAAGACACACATGTAAAGCGCGCACACTGTCTTGAAACAGCATGTGTGTTGTGTCCCCGGCAGGCCTTCGTGAGACGTTGAACATTGGATCATCATGATTTTCAGTGGTCACAACACGCTTATTCGAAGGACTCTCATGAACAAATTACTCGCCACCCTGATCGCCACCCTGGTTACCGGCGCCGCGTTTGCGCAAGTCACCGCACCTGCTGTGCCTGCCACACCTGCCGTTCCGGCTACCGCAGCCACCGTGAAAGCAGAAGTCAAGGCCGACAAGGCGGTGGGCGCTGCGGTAAAAAGCGAAGCCAAGGTGGATGCCAAGGCCGACGCCAAGGTTGAAAAGGCAGAAATGAAAGCTGATGCAAAGAAAGCCAAGGCTGCCGCCAAAGCTGACAAGGTGGATGCCAAGGCTGCTGTCAAAACCAGCAAGGCCGATGCAAAAGCCGAAAAAGCCACCATCAAGGCTGATGCCAAACTGGACACCGTCAAGACCGATGCTGCAGCCACCAAGGCCGCGGCCAATATTGAAACCAATGCTGTCAAGGCAGAAGGCAAGGCCGATGTGAAAGCGGCCGGCAGCAAGTAATTGCAGCGCAGCGGCTGTCTAACAGCTGCAAGCCAAAACAAAAAGACAGGCTTGGCCTGTCTTTTTTTCGTTTCCGGGTCTGCCCGGCCCACGTTGTCTGGGTGGGCCGGCGCATGTCAGCGGACTCCTACTTTCCTGGCTTACCGTGCCCGACACCGTGGACGGCCATTCATCCCGAGTATGAAGTTTTGCATCAGGAGATTCACATGCACATCATTCTTGGCGGAACGGGACACGTGGGGTCGGCGCTGGCCAGGCGCTTCATCGATGCGGGCGAACCGGTCACCATCGTGACCCACGACCCGCAAAAAGCGCGTCAAACCGGCACCGCGCGCAGTAGCGTGCCGCAAGGCGCGAAGGTGGCTCTGGCCGATGTTCGCGATGTAGCGGCCTTGCGCAAAGTGCTTCAGCAGGGCACGCGCCTCTTTCTGCTCAATCCGCCGGCCGCACCCGCGACCGACACGGACGCCGAAGAGAGCCACACCGCAAAGTCCATCGTCGAAGCTCTGGAAGGCACGCGGCTGCAGAAGATCGTGGCCGAGTCCACCTATGGCGCGCAGCCCGTCAACCGCGCCGGTGACCTGGGCATTCTGTACGACCTCGAAAAAGCCCTGGAGACACAGCCCGTGCCCTTCAGTGTCATACGCGCCGCCTACTACATGAGCAACTGGGACGCGGCCTTGGGCACGGCGCAAAAAGAAGGCGTAGTCGACTCCATGTACCCCGCGGACTTCAAGCTGCCCATGGTGGCGCCGCAAGACCTGGGCGAATTCGCAGCACGACTGATGACCCAGCCTGCAGGCAAAACAGGTGTTTATTACGTGGAGGGCCCTGAACTCTACAGCGCCGCAGATGTGGCTGCGGCCTTCTCAGATGCCTTGGGCAAACCGGTGGCGGTGCGCGTTACTCCGCGCGATAAATGGGAAGAAGGCTACCAAGCCATCGGCTTTTCGCCGGCGGCCGCCAGGTCCTATGCCGCGATGACCGCCATCACGCTCGACAAGCACTACACCGTGCCCGACGCACCAGTGCGCGGCCGCACCACGCTGCGGGCGTATGTGCAAGCGCTGGTGAGCCGAAAGGACGCGTAGCTGCTCCGGCGGTAATTGCGTCAGCTCACGGGCTTGTTGATAAACCCGATCACCAGCCCGCGTTCCGTCACGGTGATGCTGCCCGGCTGCACGCCCATGCTGTCGGGCAGCGCCAGCTCTTGCGGCTTGAAGGTGTGCAGCACCGCGCCCTGCAGTGCCTGCTCTGCCAGCTGCGGGCCGTAGCCTGACAGCAGCATCGACGCTTGCGGCGCCAAGCCGTCGAACTGCAGAGTGTTCACGCGCAGTGCGTGCGCGCGCACGGTCATGTCGCTGGGTTCGTAGCGCAGCGCAAAGTCCAGGTCAAAGGTGCCGGGGTAAGCGCGCCCCAGTGCGGGGCCTGCGGCTTCCACTGCCATCGTGGCACCCAGGCGATTTTTCTCAGACAGCATGCGCAGTTGCGGCACTTCGACCTGCAGATCAACCAGGCCATTGGCGCGCTTGCGCAAGGGAAAGCGCTTGGCAATCGCCTCTTGCAATTGCGCTGTGGTCACGGTGTAGCTGGGCTGGGCGTGCGCGCCAAACAGCGCCAGGTACGCGACCCCGCCCAGGGCAAAACGTGTAGAGGTGGCAAGCAGCAGTCGTCGTTTCATTCTTGTCCTTTCAGGCCTTCGGGCGCTACTTCGATAGTGCGCTTGGCCTTGCGCAGCACGTGTCATGCAAAGGCCCGGATCGAAGTCAGCATTCCACGGATGAGGTGGGCTGTTGCCAGTAGCAGCGTAAGGCCCTGATTCCTGTATGGTTGGTGTCATGCGAATGCTCACCACCCTCTTGTTGCTGTCGGCCTCCATGCTGCTCTGCGCGCAACCTGCCGCGCCGACGGCACAAGGCGAGCGCGATGCGCTGGCCCTGGCCGTCCAGTCGCAACGGGTCCTCAACGAATACGTGGTTGGGGCCATGGAGCCGGAAGCCATGAAGTACGCCCAGCGACTGAAATTAACCCAGGCCGCGCTGGACACTCAATACAAGCAGTGGCCCATGGTGACAAGCGGCCCCGACCCCTGGGATCGGTTTCGTCCCTGCAAAAACGCGCTCGAAAAAGCGTCTTATGTGGCCGCGCTTTCCGGCATGAAGGCCGTCAGCAAGCTCGACGACAAAGTGTTCAGTGTCGAGAAAAACAAGTTGCAGCAATTTCGTGCTGAATGCGATGCCGTCATCAAGCGCGAGAAGCCGGGCAGTGCTGGCCGGTAGGCGCAGGCAAGCCGTCTCGGTTTAGCGCCCCACCACCGACCAGCCTGCATGCAGGTTGCTCTTGTCGTTCTCGTATTCCCAGGCCGTGCCGCATCGGTCGCAGCGGTATTTGGTGACCGTGGCCAGGTGGCCGCCGCGCTTTTCCTGGCGGTTGGCGCCCTGCACTAGCTCCGGGTGGCCGGGGGCTTTGCGCCAGTTGCGCTGAATGCCGGCGCAGGAGTCGCAAAGCTCCATCTTCTTCAATTCATTTTGTCGATTCAGGTCTTCGGTCATGGGCTGCTTTTTGTTGAGGGAGCTTGCTGCTGGGTGTGTGGGCGTAATTGTCGCTCCATGGGGTAACTTGGACGGTTCGGCGGATCGGGTGAGCCAATTGAGCCGTATTGCGGGTATATTCGCCGTACTAAATGCGGCGAATATGCTTCATAATCCCCGCATGGTCAGGCCCCGCACCTCTCACAAGCCTCGCTACATCTGGCAGCTGCCTGACTGGCCGCAGCTGCACTTTGACCTTGCATCTCTGGCAGTGCAGCTGGCCCAGGTGCACCGGGCGCAAGGCCAGCTCATGGGGCGCATGGCCGAACTGGGCCTGGCGGAGCGAGAGCAGGCCACCCTGCAGGTGCTGACCCAAGAGGTCATCAAAACCAGCGAGATTGAAGGCGAGCGGCTCAGCCTCGACGCTGTGCGCTCGTCCATCGCCCGCAGGCTGGGTCTGGACATTGGCGCTCTGGCCCCGAGCGACCGGCATGTGGATGGTGTGGTGGATGTGGTGCTGGACGCCACGCGCAACTTTGATCAAGCGCTCACCCGCGAGCGCCTGTTTGGCTGGCATGCTGCCTTGTTTCCCACTGGCTATAGCGGCAGGGTACGCATTACCGTGGCCGCGTGGCGCAACGACGCCAGTGGCCCCATGCAAGTGGTATCGGGCCCGGTGGGCCGCGAGCGCGTGCACTTCCAGGCGCCGCCGGCCAACACCTTGCCAGCGCAAACCGAAACCTTCCTGCAGTGGTTCAACACAGCCCCGGCGGGCGACGCACTCATCAAGGCTGGCTTGGCCCATCTGTGGCTGGTGACGCTGCACCCGTTTGACGATGGCAATGGCCGTATCAGCCGTGCCGTGGGCGATATGGCGCTGGCCCGCGCAGAAGGCACCGGCCGGCGCTTCTACAGCTTTAGCGCCCAGATACAGCGAGAGCGCAAAAACTACTACAACCAGCTGGAAGCCACGCAAAAAGGCCCACTGGACGTTACGCCCTGGCTCAGCTGGTTTCTGGGTTGCCTGCTGCGCGCTGTGCAGGGTGCAGACATCACATTGGCCGGTGTGCTGGACAAGGCCCAGTTCTGGCAGCGCTGGGCGGGCACGCCCATGAACGAGCGCCAGACCAAAGTACTGAACCGCGTGTTGGACGACTTTGAAGGCAAGCTCACCAATGCCAAGTGGGCTGCCATTGGCAAATGCTCCGCTGACACAGCGCTGCGCGATATCAACACCCTGCTGGCGCGCGGCGTGTTGCGCAGGCTGGAAGGCGGGGGGCGCAGCACGGGATACGAGCTGTCTGTCAAGTAGCGCTGCCTGTCAGGCCTCAGCGTCAAACTTGAGCGGCAAGCCTTGCTGGGAGTAAACACCCCGCGCGAAACAAGGGCTTGACTTAGAGTGCGCTCGAAGTTTTACAGTCCACGCATGACCACCGCAATCCCTGTTTCACCTACCGTTTCTTTAAGCATCGCCGACGCCGCGGAAGCATCAGGGCTGAGCGCCTACACCCTGCGTTACTACGAAAAGATTGGCCTGATTGCGCCGATAGACAGGCGCAGCGGCGCACGCCGCTACAGCGACACCGACATGCGCTGGCTTGACTTTCTGGTGCGCCTGCGCGCCACAGGCATGTCGATGCGTGACATGCAGCGCTACGCCCAGTTGCTGCGCAAAGGCAACACCGCGGGCAGCCTGGCTGAACGCCAGGCCCTGCTGGAGGAGCACGCCGCGCGCCTGGAGGCCGGCCTGCGCGCCCAGAGCGAAACCCTGCAATACATCCGCAAAAAGATCGGCATGTACGAAGAACAGCGCCGCGAGCCCAAGCGCGCCTGAACCACCCAAGCCCACTTCAATTTCACACACCACTCAAAGGACAAAGAACACCATGATCAAAACCCGCACCCTCGGCCGCAACGGCCCTTCCATCTCCGCCATCGGCCTCGGCTGCATGGGCATGAGCGACTTCTACGGCAACCGCGACGACGCCGAATCCATCGCCACCATCCACCACGCGTTGGACCAGGGCCTTAACTTTCTGGACACCTCCGACATCTACGGCCCGCACACCAATGAGCTGCTGATCGGCAAGGCCATCGTCGGCCGCCGCAAAGAGGTGTTCATCGCCACCAAGTTCGGGATCATGCGCGACCCGGCCGACGAAACAGTACGCGGCGTCAATGGCCGGCCCGAGTACGTCAAGGCCAGCTGCGACGCCAGCCTCCAGCGCCTGGGCATCGAGCAAATTGACCTGTATTACCAGCACCGCGTCGACAAGACCGTGCCCATTGAAGACACCGTGGGCGCCATGGCAGAACTGGTGCGCGCCGGCAAGGTGCGCTACCTCGGCTTGTCTGAAGCATCCGCCGCCACCCTGGCCCGCGCCTGCAAGGTGCACCCCATCGCCGCATTGCAAAGCGAATACTCGCTGTGGACGCGTGACCTCGAAGCCACCGGCACCCTGGCCGCCTGCCGTGAGCACGGCGTGAGTTTGGTGCCCTATTCGCCATTGGGCCGCGGCTTTCTCACCGGTGCGTTCAGCAAACCCGAGGACCTGCCCGCCGACGACTACCGCCGCAAGTTCTCACCGCGCTTTGCCGACGACAACTTCCGCCGCAACCTCGCACTGGTCGATGCCGTCAAGCAAATGGCGGAGGCCAAAGGCGTTACCGCGTCGCAAATTGCGCTGGGCTGGGTGTTGGCCCAGGGCGACGACATCATTCCCATTCCCGGCACCAAGCGCCGCAGCTACCTTGACCAAAACATCGCCGCGCTTGACGTAACGCTGAGCGCTGCAGAACTGGCCGAACTCGACAAGGCCTTCCCGCCCGACGCGGCCGCCGGCCTGCGCTACCCCGAGTCATTTCTTGGCACCGTCAACGCCTGAAGAAAATTCGGCCCGCTGGACCCGGCGGGCCTTTTCAGGCCATCATGGCGCCATGGCTGTATTGACCCCTTCACGCGCACCGCACGCCGCCCCGCACCACCAGGGCCGCGTCTTTGGTTCGCCGTGGCCGGGGGTCTACGCCACCCACATGGAAAGCGCGCGCCACTTCGGTCGCCACTCGCACGCCGTGTATGGCGTGGGGCTGATGGAGGGCGGCGCCCAAAGCTCGGCCAGCGGGCGCGGCAATGTGGAGGCTTATGCGGGCGACGTCATCATGTGCAACCCCGGCGAAGTGCATGACGGCCGGCCGCTGGGCGGCCCCTCCCGTCGCTGGCGCATGCTCTACCTTGAGCCTGCGGTCATCGCGGCCCTGGTGGCCGATGCGCCGGACAGCGCGTTGGCGGCTGACATCGAACTCACTCGCCCTGTCGCGCACGATGCCCGCCTGCGAAGCGCGCTGCAACGCCTGCTCGGCCGCCTGCAGCAGTGGGACCATGACCATCCCGCCAATGCGAGCCGCAACAGCGCGGATGCGCTTGCGTGTGAAGAGTCGCTGGTCCAAGCCTGTGCCTTGCTGATGCACCGCCATGCCGTGTCACCTGTCTCATCTGTCACGCAATCGCAATCTTCTTCGTCTTCTTCGGCCCTTTCACCGGAGTTGCACCGCGCCCGCGACCACTTGGCCGCCGACCTGCTGGCCCCGCCCACGCTGACCGAGCTGGCGCGTACGGCCGGCCTCAGCAAGTTTCAGCTGCTGCGCCATTTTCAAAAATCTTTTGGCCTCACGCCCCATGCCTGGTTGTTGCAGCAGCGCACCGAACGGGCACGCGGCCTGATTCGCCAGGGCGCCGGGTTGGCGCAAGCCGCGGCGGCCTGCGGCTTTGCCGACCAGAGCCACATGACGCGGTTGTTTGCGCGGCAGTTTGGCTTTACGCCCGGCGCCTGGCAACAGGCCGTCGGCAAAACAACGCTGCAATAACGTTCAAGACGGCGTGCGCACGGGCCGGCATGCTGGCCGCTGTTTTACTTGAAGCAAAGCCACCGCCCATGTTCTTTCGCCATTCCCCGGCCATCTGGGCCGACTACCCCGAGCTGGTGCCCGGCGTGCTGGTTGCCAGCGGCATCACCGCCAATGCAGATGTTTCGGCGCAGGTTGCCCGCTTTAACGCCATCGCCGCCAGCCGGCTGGCCACCAGCGCCGAAGGCGAGCTGCCAGAAGTGCAGGCCTGGCGCCGCACCTTCTCCAAAATGGGCCTCAAGCCCACGCAATACCGCTGCGCGTCAGAGTCACTGCTGCGCCGCTTTCGCAAGGAAGGCGCGCTGCCGCCACTGCATCCGTTGGTAGACCTGTGCAACGCCGTGTCCATCGCCTTCGCCATTCCCATCGCCGTGTTTGACGTGGCCCATCTGGCGCAACAGCTGGAGGTGCGCTACGCCACCGGCGCCGAAAGCTACCTGACCTTCAGCGGCGAAACAGAACACCCCGAGCCGCACGAAGTCATCTTTGCCGACGCCACCCAGCCGCCGGCCGCCCATGCGCGCCGCTGGACCAACCGGCAAAGCGGCCTCTCAGCGGTCAGCGCCACCACACACAGCGTGCTCATCGTGGCCGAGGCCCAGCACGCCACCGCCGCAGACGATGTGCGCCGCCTCGTCAGCACACTCGCTGCCGAGCTGACCGTCGCTTGGCCAGCCGCGCCCGTCACCGCGGTGCTGAGCAGCAGCGCGCCGCAGTTTGATTTTTAAGAGGTCTGGGGCTGTATTTGCCTTTTTTAAACCTTTTCAGGCATAAAAATGGCCGCAGCCCAATCAAGACCTGCACGAGCAGCTATTTATTTGGTAGCAAAGGGCGACCGCTTTTCG
Source organism: Polaromonas sp. (assembly GCF_039930745.1). Classification (GTDB taxonomy): domain Bacteria; phylum Pseudomonadota; class Gammaproteobacteria; order Burkholderiales; family Burkholderiaceae_C; genus Polaromonas. The sequence goes on from NZ_JBDTTH010000010.1 coordinate 34,152, forward strand.
CTTTTCTAGTACCCAGCTTCGCCTACTTGTCCGTACCGGGGAAGTACGGCGTGCCCTGCATCGCGGCCAGTGGCAGGTAAAAAGTCTTCACCGGAACCAGCGGCGCATTTCTCACCACCACCTTGCCCAGGGCCGCGGCGGCCTTGTCCTGGGCTTCTTCTTCGCTGCCTTCCTCGGCCGGGCGCTTGGCGCCGGGCACCAGTGCCGGCCGTATGCAGGCCGCGCGTATGCTTTCCAGGACTTTTTCCGGCAGCTCGTCGCGTTTGCCAAAACGGCTGCCCTCTACGTGCAGTACGTTGTCTTTCAGCGTGGCCTTCAAGTCCAGCGGCGGGTTGCCAAACGCCTGGTCATAGCCCACGGCCAGCGTGTTCGCGTCGCCGCGCCGGTACTGCATCACGCGCAGGTGCTTGGGCTGGCGGTTGGCATCCACTTCCACGTCGCCGATATAAAAGTAGCGCACCTGCGCCGCAGGCAGCGGCGGCAGCTTGTAGCTCTCAGACCAGTTGTTCTGGCCGGCCTTGAACAGCGGGCGCATCGTGGTGGGCAGCGCATCGTCGCTGGAAGTGGCAAACACGGCCGACGTTGCGTTGGAAAGCGAATAGCCATGAAAGTCAAACGCCACGCTTCCCTTCTGCTCAGCCAGCTGTTTGCCGAAAGCAGGGAAGATCGCGCCGTTTTGCCGCACCTCTTGCAGACGCACCCCGTTGCTTTCGGCCTTCCAGCGCCCGCCTGCCAGCATGTCGAGCGAGCCGCCCATGAAGGTAAAGCAGAAGGTGTTGTCGTCCAGCAGCATCAACTGCGAGCGTGTATCCACCGAGCCCTGGGTGTAGCCACCCACATAAGGCTTTTCAGCCGGGGTCACGGCGAAAGCGCTGGTGATGCAGGCGGCGGCAAGGGTCGCGACCCATGGGGCATAGCGTGAAGAATGGTGTTGTGACAAAGCAGGCCCTCCCAGGCAAAAAGAAACAGTGGCACTAATGTAAGTGCCACCCGTGATCCGGGCCTTGACCCGGGTTCATCTTGCGCGCCTGGGTTATACGAGTCACACGGCTGGTGCTATGCCGCGTTTTGTGGCGGATTTGAAGTTGCTTTGGCGATTTTTACTATCAAAAGTGCCGACAGTCCAATAGCAGTGGGCATCAATCGCTATGCATTTAATAGCGTCTCTTCAGCCAGCAGGGGCCGCGGGTCCGGCTTTGCCGGCCCCAGGCGCCGTCCCCTGCAAGGGGAGAGGGGGCTACACGCAGTGAGCCTCAACAGGGGTGAGTCAAATTTTTCAAGCGCTGGTGCGCCGCGTCGTCCGGGTCCACCGGTTGCTGCTGCTTCGCTTTTAAATAGCGGTTGGTAAACACGTCGAGGTAAGCCTCCAGCGTTTGCGCCGCATGCGCTTCACCGGCCAGTTCCAGGCAGAGCGCGCCCACCTCCGAAGTGCAAAAGTGTTCGTCGCGTTGCGAGCGGCGCAGCTTGTAGCGCGAGAGTTGCTCGCTTTGCAAACTGAGTACCGGCAATTTATCCAGGTAGGGGCTTTTGCGAAACATTTTGCGCGCCTCGGGCCAGGTTGCGTCCAGCAGCACGAACAGCGGGCGTTTGCCTTGGCTGCCATCGGCAGCGTGCACATCCGTCACCACGCGTGCGCTGTCGACAAACTCCCCAGGAAACACCAAGTAAGGCTGCCACTGCGGGTCGGCCAGCAGGGCCAGCAGCGCAGGGTCAACCTCGGTGCGCGCCCAGCCAAAAGCGAAAGTGTCGGTCACCACATCGGCAATCAGCCAGCCCGTGTTGCTGGGCTTGAGCGGCTCGATGTCGGCCATGAGCAAACAAAAACCCGCACGTACAGGCACGGCCGGGCGCAGGGCGCAAATGCAGTGGCTGGGAATCAACCGGCAGCCGGCGCAGCGCTCCCCGCGCGGGCCGCCGCGGGCCAGAAACGGCTTGGCGCTGCGCGCCAGGCGCGCGCTGCGCAGTCGTGAAACTGTGTGAGGAGCTTGGGACATAAAAAAGTCTTTGATGGCGACTTGAAAACACGGCGCTAACAGGTGCAGCTTAACGGGAGTGCAACTCCTCACTTCTGGCGCTTCGGCAAGCTTGTCGAGGGGGGTGCCCCCACAAACATGGGATGGAACAGAAACATATTGAAACACATAATACTTTCGATTAGGCCGGCCCAGAAAACGGCATCCCGCTGGCACTTCTTCCAGGTCCACCAGACGCCGTCCGTCTACACGAAAGAGGAAATGTTGTTGCGCAGCACGAAAACACTGTTCATCCTTGTCGCTTCCATCAGTGCATTGCCCGCAGTTGCACAACAGGTCCGGCCCGACGCCGGGACCTTGCTGGAACCCAACAGGCAGATCCCCACCTTGCCCGCCACCGGGGGAACCCCTCCGGTAGCTGTCCCCGCGCCACCGGCCGCCACAGCGTTTGATAAAAGCGTGCGGCTCACCCCGGCAGCGTTCCGCTTTCAGGGCAATACCGTGTTTGACGAGTCAACCCTGGCGGCGGTTGTTGCACCGTTTGTGGGGAAGCTGACCGGCATGGATGGCCTTTTCGAGGCGGCAGCGGCAGTTCGACGCCACTACCGCGACCATGGCTACCTCCTGACAGAGGCCTACCTGCCAGCGCAAAGATTTTCAGAGTCCGGCGGCACGGTGCTGATCCAGGTGCTGGAAGCCCGCCTGGGCAAGGCGCGCGTCGTCATGGAAGGCGCGGGTGTTTCGGAAGCTCTGGCCACACAAATCGTACAAAAGCAACTTGTACCGGGCAGCCTGATCACCGCCGACCAGCTCGAAAGGCCCGTCCTGCTGCTGCGCGACCTCGCCGGCATGGAGGCAAGCGCCACGGTTGAGCCGGGAGCTGCGGAGGGCGAGGCCGACGTGATCGTCACCGTCAAGCCCACAGGCTCGAAGTTTGCGGCAGTGCTTGGGCTCGACAACATGGGGCCGCGCAGCGCAGGGCGCGTGCGCTCGTATGTGGATGCCAGCCTGAGCAACCTCACCGGCCGCGGCGACGTGTTGTCGGCACGGGCGCAAATCTCCGAAAGTTCTGCCTCCGAGCTGTACCGCGTCGGCTACAGCGCCACTGTCGGCGGCTACGCCACCAGACTCGGCATCAATGTGGCCCGCGCCGACTACGTGCTGGGCAAGGAGTTTGCCGCCCTGGGCGCCAGCGGCAAGGTGGATGTTCTGGCGGTGTCTGCCACCCAGCCCCTCATCCGCTCGCGCATGGCCAACCTGTATGCCGATCTCACCGCAGAGCGCAAGGACTTTGCCGACAAAACCACAACACCCGCGTCTGCCACCGACAGGAGCATCAATGCCGTGCGGCTGGGTGTCGTGGGCAACTTCATTGACAAGCTTGGCACTGACTCGTTCACAAGCTACGCCTTGAGCCTCACCCATGGGACGCTGCATCTGGATGCGGCCAGCCTGGCGCTCGACCAGAGCATTTTTGGCCTGCACACGGCCGGCTCTTTCAACAAGGTCAACGTGGAGCTGCAGCGGACCATGTTTATTTCAGCCGCCGGGCGTGTCAGTGTTTCGGTACAGGGGCAATACGCTTCAAAAAATCTCACCTCTGCAGAAAAGCTTTCGCTTGGCGGCCCAACCGGTGTGCGCGGCTACCCCATTGGCGAAGCGCTCGGAGACAGCGGTGCGATTGTCAGTGCCGAATACCGCCATCAGCTGCCAGATCTGGGTACAAAAATTCCCCTCTTTGGCTCCGTGTTCTACGACTGGGGCAAGGTCCGGTTCAATCGTTCAGGTTCACCCTTCGTGACGCCTGCGTCAGAAACACTCAGCTCCGCTGGCATTGGCCTCTCGGCAGGCACGGTGGGTGACTACCTGCTGACTGCCCAGATGGCGTGGCGCACCGACCGCAGCGTGCCGACCATCGAGCCCGACAAAAAACCAAGACTCTGGCTGTCCTTTCAGAAGTGGCTCTAGCCGCGGTTCCTTTCTCTTTCTGATACGTGCCCTTCCCTACGTTGTTGAGATGCCCATGACCTTCTACCCAGCCCCACGTGTTCGCCGCCACCGTTTTTCTGTTCGTACGGTGGTCGTGCGCCTCTCGCGAAAGCTCAAGGCGACTTATCGCATTCGCACGGGGCCTTATCTGTCGCACCTTCTGCTGGCGGTGCTGTCATTGACTTTGCCTTCGCTGGCCAGGGCACTGCCTCAGGGCGCGGTGGTCGAGGCAGGCGCGGCCACTGTCAGCTCACCCACAGCATCGTCGATGGTGATCAATCAGACAACGGACAAAGCGGTGTTGGGGTGGCAGTCATTCAGTATTGGCCAGGGCCAGTCGGTTCAGTTCATCCAGCCCAACGCCGCTTCGGTGGCGCTGAACCGGGTGATGGGCGGTGACGTTTCCTCCATCTTCGGCACCCTGTCTGCGAACGGGCAAGTGTTTCTGGTGAATCCCGCAGGCGTGATGTTTGCGCCCGGTGCGCAGGTGAACGTGGGTGGGCTCGTGGCTTCAAGCTTGAATCTGAGCAACGCAGACTTCATGGCTGGCAAGTACCAGTTCAGCGGAGCGGGCGGCAGTGTGGTGAATTACGGAAATATCCAGGGCGGATATGTGGTGCTGGCCGCGCCCAACGTAGCCAACCACGGCACCATTTCGGCGCCAGGCGGCGCGGTCGGGTTGCTGGCCGGGTCACGTGTCTCGGTGGACCCCACAGGCGGCGGCCTTGTCAAATTTTCAGTAGACGCGGCGGCCGTCAATGCGGTGGCCTCCAACACCGGCACCATCACCGTGGACGGCGGCCACGCCGCGATTCTGGTTTCGTCCTTGGGCGACACTTTCTCCACCGTGCTTAACCAGAGCGGTGTGATCCGAGCCAACTCCATCTCCAGCCAGAACGGCACCATCGTGCTGGACGGTGGAGCATCAGGCATCGTGCAGGTCAGTGGCACGCTGGAGGCCAGGGGCGCGCAGGCAGGCGAGACGGGTGGCACGGTCAAGGTGCTGGGCGAGCGTGTGGGCCTGATGGCCGGCGCAAACATCGACGCCAGTGGCGATGCAGGCGGTGGCACGGTGCTGGTGGGCGGCAACTTCCAGGGCAGTGGGGCTGAGCGCAACGCGAAAGTGACTCTGGTCAACGAAGGCGCCCAGATCGACGCCAGTGCAACCACCACCGGCGACGGCGGCAAGGTCATCGTCTGGGCAGACGACACAACCCGCTATCACGGTGCGATCAGTGCCAAAGGTGGCGCTAACAGCGGCAATGGCGGCTTCGTCGAGGTATCCGGCAAGAACAATCTGGTGTTCACCGGAGCCGTGGATACCAGCGCGGCCAACGGTGCGCTTGGCACCGTGCTGCTCGATCCGACCAACATCACCATCGTCGCCGGTGCTGGCACGAATGATGCGGAGGTTAGCGACGCCGCTGTTGCGTTTGCGGACGGCGGGGCCGGCAACTTCCAGATCGGCACAACGGCCATCCAAAACGTAGCTGGACAGGTCGTCCTGCAGGCATCAAACGACGTCACCGTCAACGGCGCCATCAACAAGGGCAATGGCGGCCTGACGGTCATGGCGGGCAATGACATCAATGTCAACGCGAACATTACTGCCAGTACCGCCATCTTCCTGAATGCCAACTATGTCTCCACACCCGGGGGGGGCGCCACCGGTACTGGCAAGGTGACCGTGGGCGCCGGAGTGACACTGTCTGGCGCAAATGTCAGCCTGGCGAACGACTTCAGCTCAACGGCCAACGTTGTCAACGGCGCCCTCACCGCCACCGGCGACGTCAACCTGTTCAGCAGCGCCACCCTTGGCGCTGCGGCTACCCTGAATGCCACCAACCTGAATATCAACGCCGGCTCAACCAAAACCGTGACACTCGGCGCTTCCAACGCCATCAGCAATACAACCAGCGTTGTGATATCTAACGGCACCACCCTTGCGATGGGCGGGTTCAGCGATACGGTGGCCGACGTCCGGCTCCAGAGCGGCACCATCAATGGCACGGGCACCCTGTCTGCGCCAACTTACACGGCGAACTTCGGCACCATCAATGCAAATCTCGGCACGGGCACGCTGACGTCTACAGGAACTGTCGCGCTCAACGGCGCCTCGGCATCAACCACCGTCAACATCACCGGCGGCACGCTGACCCTGGGTGCCAACGACAGGCTGTCCAATGGCGCCGCAGTCACCATTGCCAGCGGGGCAACATTGGGCATGGGTGCGTTTACCGATACCGTCAATGCCCTTACCCTGAACGGCGGAACGCTGGGCGGTACCGGCACGCTTACCGTAGCCAGCGCCGCCACGCTCAACGGCGGCACCCTCAACGCCAACCTGGCCGGCACGGTTCCCCTCACACAGGCGTCCGGCACCACCACGCTCAATGGAACGGCCGCATTCACCACAGTGAATGTGAATGCAGGAACACTGGCTCTGGGCGCCACGTCCAACAGACTTACCGGAGGAAATGCCGCCATCACCATTGCCTCCGGGGCTACGCTGGACACGGGGAGTGCTACCCAGGCTCTGGGCGCTGGCTCAGCAACAATTGTGAACAACGGGGCACTGATCACCGGTGCCGCCATCACCGCGGCAACCATAGCGGGCACAGGTACGGCGAGCCTGGGGGGCAACGTCAGCATGGGCGGCCCTCAGACCTATGGTGCAGTTACGTTGACCACCGGCGTGGGAATGTCCGGAAACAATATCACCTTCAACGGTGCGGTTAGCGGCCCCCACGCCCTGATCGTCAATGCGGGCGGGGTGGGGACGACGGTCTTTAATGGTGCAGTCAACATTGCTTCGCTGCAGCACATCACAGGCTCCGGAACGCTGAGTTTAAAGAACGTCACCACGTCGGGTAGTCAGCAGTATTCTGGCAACGTCACCCTGGATGGCAGCTACGCAACCACCAACAACGCCTTCAGCGTTGGAGGAACGACAACTTTGGCTGGCTCGTCCACGGTCAGTGCCGGTACAGGCGCAATCTCCTTCGGCTCGACCCTGGCCGGAACCGTCGGCGCCGAGTCCCTGACCACAAGCAACACCGGCGCGCTCACGTTTGGCGGCGCCATCAGTAACCTGAACAACCTGACGATTGCTGGCGGCCCGACTGCTGTGGCGCTGCCCACAACCACATTAACCGGGACACTTGATGTGACATCTGCCGGCACCATCGGGCAAACTGGTGCGGTCAGCGCCGCTTTGGTGCGGGGAACCACGACCGCCCAGTTCAATTTGAACAATGCTGGAAATTCGATAGGTTCACTGGGAACCATTTCGGCCTCTGGCGTTTCGGTGAAAGATGCCAGCGGTGGGCTTGCCCTGACCGGCCCCATCACTGCCACTACGGGCTCCATCAGTATTGAAACCAGCGGTGGTGCGCTGGCCATTGGCGGCAATGCGTTGCAAAGCGGCGGTAACACTTCCTTGACTGCTCTGGGAGTAACCGGCGATATCACAAGCGCCGCCGGTGGCACAGTTACTGCCACCGGTGGTTTCATCGACATGAGCGCAGGCAGAAACATCGCCTTGGGAGCGGCCGTGTCCGCCAATGGTGCGGCCAACCCTGTGGAGCTCCGTGTGGGGGTCTCGACCGATGGCGCATTCTCAACAACCGCCGCTATTTCGTCCACCGGGGGCACCACCATCAGGGGGGCTGGCAGCAACGACAGTTTTGACTTCAGCAATGCGCCAGCTTTCAACGCCACCGTCGACGGCGCGGCAGGTACCAATACGCTGACCGGCCGCAACGCGGCCGCTACCTATACCCTCACCGCCGTCGGTGCGGGTAATGGTGACGGACTCACGTTTACCAACATAGGCGCGCTGGTCGGTGGCTCGGCCAACGACACGTTCACCCTGGCCTCGGGCGCAGCTTTCGGTGGCACCATCGCCGGTGGTGGCGGCACCAACACCATGGGTGCAACCGACGGTGCCAACACCTGGGCCATCACCGGTGCCAATTCCGGCACGCTCAATGCTGGCACGGCTTTCAGCGCCATCACCAACCTGGCGGGGGGCACAGGCGTCGACACGCTAGCGGCGCGCAACGTTGACACGACCTTCAACATGACTGGCCCCAACGCCGTAACTGCTGAAGGCATGAATGGCACCAGTATGGAAGCACTGCTTGGTGGCTCTGCCAATGACACCTTCACGCTGGCAGCCGGAGTGACAAGCTTCAACGGCTCTGTTGCCGGCAGCGGTGGTACCAATACCTTGGCGGCGGTGGACGGTACCAACGCCTGGGTTATGAGCGGCACAAACTCTGGCACGCTCAACGCCAGCACCTCATTCAACACCATCACCACTCTGGCCGGCGGCACCGGCACCGACACCCTGACTGGACAAAATACCGGCACTGTTTGGACGGTTACCGGCGCCAATGATGTTGCTGTTTACGGCGTGAACGGCACCAGCATGAACGCCTTGGTGGGGGGTACGAACACTGACATCTTTGCGCTCAACGCAGGCGTTACCTTCAACGGGTCCATTGCCGGCGGCGGCGGCGCGGGCACCCTGTCAACGCCCAGCGGTACCAATGCATGGACCATCACCGGTCCCAACGCCGGTACCTTCAACACCAACACCGTCTTCAGCGGCATCACTGCCCTGACCGGGGGCACGGGCGCAGATACGCTGCAGGGGCGCAACGCGGCAACGGCGTGGAACATCACGGGCGCTAACACAGTCACGGTCGAGGGCATGAGTGCCACCAGCATGAATGCCTTGGTCGGCGGCACAGCCAACGACACATTCACACTGCCGAGTGGCCTGCCCAGCTTCAACGGCTCCGTTGCTGGCGGTGGCGGCACCGACACATTGGTCGCGACCAACGGCACCAATGCATGGAGCATCACCGGCGCCAACGCCGGCACACTGAATACCACCACCACCTTCAGTGCCATCACCAATCTGACCGGCGGCAGCGGTACAGACACACTGACCGGGCGCAACAACGCCACAGCCTGGAGCGTGACCGGCATCAACGCTGCCACCGTTGAGGGCCTGAATGCCACCAGCATCGAAGCGTTGGTTGGTGGCACCCTCAACGACACCTTCACCCTTGCAGCGGCAACGCCCACCTTCAACGGCGCGATTGCCGGCGGCGGCGGCACGGATACGTTGGCCACTACAGACGGCGCCAACGCCTGGGCCATCACTGGCGCCAACAGTGGCACCCTGAATACAAGCACCGGCCTCAGCGCCATCGCCAATCTGGCGGGCGGCGCAGGCGCCGACACCTTTACTTTTGCCGATGCAGGATCCGTTGTTGGAACCGTTGCCGGCGGCGGAACAGCTTCGATAGATACGGTTAACCTGAGCGCCAAAACCGGGCTTGTGGCTATCAACACGCAAACCGGCGTGGTCACAGGCTCGGCGGGTACCAGCGGCATTGAGGCCTTCATAGGCAACGGCGTCAACACCACGCTGACCAGTGCAGCGTTCAGCCTTACCGGTGCCAACAGCGGCGTGGCAGACGCAGGCATTGCCTACAGCGCCGTGGCCAATCTGCAAGGCGCCGCCGTTGCCGGCACCATCGCCGGCAATGGCGGCAGCGTCACGGGCACCATCACGGACGGCGGCGCGGGCACCACCCTCTCGGGAGCCCTCACCAGTGGCGGCGCGCAAACCTACAACGGTGCTGTCACCTTGGGTGCGAACACCACACTTGCCGCAGCCAGCGTCAACCTCAATGGCACGGTAAGCGGCGCAACCCAGGCCCTGACCATCAACAGCAGCGGCGTAACCACTCTGGGCGGCGCCGTCAACGTGGCGTCGTTGATGACTGATGCCGCGGGCTCCACCTCCATTGGAGCCAACATCACGACCAGTGGCGCACAGAATCTTGGCGATGCCGTCACGCTGACGGCCGACGTTGTGCTGGCAAGCTCTGGCGGTGGCGCCCTTAACCTTGGCAGCACCGTCAATGGTGCTCAGGCATTGACACTCAACACGACAGGCGCCACGACGCTGGGCGGCGTGGTCGGAGGCACAACCGCACTGACTTCGCTGACCACCAACGCCGGCGGCACAACCAGCCTGGGCGGTAGTGTCACCACCACCGGCCTGCAAAGTTTTGGCGACAACGTCACTGCGACAGGCCCTGTCACCGTTGCCAGCACCGGCGGCGGCAACATCAGCTTTCTGGGTACCCTCGGTGCAGGCGTCACCATCACCACCACTGGCACCATCATCCGGCCAGTGGTTCCCACCCCGACGCCTGTCGTCCCTGTATCGGCAAATCTCGCCGGCCCTGATTTACGCCTCGCCGCCAATATCGCTCTCGCGGGAGGTGATGTGAGCGATGGCATGCCCAACAGCCTCGACGAGAAGGTTTTGCCAGGCAGCAACGCGCTGCTTCGGTGGTCGCTGGCTGACTTGCGGAAGATGATGAGCCCACTGAATTTCGGCCCCGGCACCATTCGTCGTGCGACCTGCTCCGGGGAGCAAAGTGCAGCGGGCGCCTGTCAGTAGCCGGGGTTAACGCAGGGAAGATGCCTCTTCTCGGAAGAGGTCAGCAGTTGGCTGCTTACCAAGGCATCGACCGGTGCATCGGGATGCCGGCTGACCGTGCCCAGTCCAGCTGCAGAGCTTGTCTGACCGCGAGGCGAGGCGCTCGAATCCGGGCAAATTTCCTATCAAGGATCTTCACCCATACGGGCGTTGCAGCCACCCAATGCGCCACTGTGCAAGGGGAGCCAGGCTTGCACGGGTGGGGTTTGAGTCCCATTGCTTCGCTTTGCTGTCACACCTGGCTTCAAACTCTTTCGTGTGGCCAGCGGGGGATTCCTCACTACGACTTTGCCCAGGGCTAAAGCAGACGGCAACCGATGCAGCGCATCGGGTGACAGCGGCTGTCTGCGGAAATAAGTGGGTTTGTTCATGAGTGATGGCTCGGGTGCCCACCAGGGAATACAAGCTTCAGCCCCGGCACCCGTGGCAAGCCCGCAACTCCCGCCGCGACATTGACAACTTTTCACCTACTGCGCCCACGCTGCCGGCTTGCTGCTCAACAGTCAGCTGCGTATTCTCAACTCATCCCACTTGTGAAAAGGAAAGAAAGAGGAGCGAGCCATGCCCTACCCGGTTGGAAAGCGCAGCGTGACTTTGGGTGACCTGCAGATACGCTACCTGAACAGTGGAGTCGTCACCATCGATCCCGTTTTTCAGTTGCAGGGCGCGCAGCCAGCCGCACATGCTGCGCCGCCCAGGCAGCGCAGCGCCCGGCATCGCCACATTCCGCTGCGCCAGCTCCAGGCCACGGTCAAAGTGGTCAGGGAAATCAGTGAGTTCGATCTTGACTATGACCTGGGCAATCCGAACCAGACCTTTGACACGATCAGCGGGGCTGAATTTGTCTTCCACGGCAGCAAGCACACTTGGGACACCATTTACACATCCGGCGGTCTGAGGTCGACCGGCATGAACACGAACATCGGCCAGCACGTACACAGCAGTGCCCAATATCAAACGGCCTATGTTTCCGGCACACGCTCACTCGCCGTGGCACACAAGTTCGCCAGAAGTGGGCTGGATGCCACGCAGGGCCAGTTCGGTTTTGTATACCTGTTTCACGTCGAGGGAGGCATCGTCATTGCCCCCCACCTGCATGGCCACCACCAGGCCGAAGTGACTGGCCTTGGCGAAGTGCCCGTGCGCGACATCCTCATGTTCAAGTGGCTGGCCCAGCCGCGCACGGTGTACGTCAACCGGGAATACAACGCCACGCAGCTCACGCCGCTTTTGATCGACAGAGGGCTACGGTTGATTGGTGGCGGTGCCACGCCCTGACGGGCGACACGGTAGAAGGTAAGCGGCCGCAAATCCAGAGAACCAAGGCGCGCAAAGACGTCGCGCAGGCTGCCGCGCTGGTGGACTATTTACTGGTTCACGACGCCACCGAAGTTGCCGCCATGTGGCTGGACGTGATGACTCGAGGACCCGGCTGGCGGCGGCGCTTGAAAGAAGGCTTCCAGGCGATGACGGCGCTGTACCCGGACCGCGATTTTCAGGGGCGGCTTGATCGGGCAATTGCCGCGGTCTGAGCAGTATCAAGAAGAATTTTTAGCGTAATTGGGAGCGCTGCATGAGTACGGCTCAGACATCAAATCGCTCACTACAACCACATCGCTCGCCACATCCTGTCTTTGCGAGAGCAGCGCGTGATGCTGCTCTCCTGAGCAGTGCTGTTGCCCAACACCTCCGTAACCAACCCTTTCCGTCTTCGCGTTCATCCCCTGTCCTACATCGCTCGCAATACGCCGGGCTTACCTTGCCCTTTTAAGGAGAAGCAAGATGGGCAAACAGCAGCAGGATTTCAAAACCTTCATGAAGGAGCGGCAGCAAGTCGCAGCCGCGTATGTCAGTGGCGACGCGGCGCCTTTGGGGCGTGTCGTGGCGCAGGAATCACCGGCCACTTTCATGAGCCCGGGCGGCGGGGTGGTGCGGGGCACGCAGGAAGTGTGGTCGCGCTACCAGCAGGATGCCGGCAGGTTTGAGGCGGGCAGCACTACCGAGCTGGAGATTCTTGACATGGCGGCGGGCGACACCGTTGCTTACTGGACGGGGATTCAAAAAGCCCAGGCCCGCATGAAAGGCCAGCCTGAGCCCGTGGCGAACAAGCTGCGTGTGACGGAAGTGTTTCGCCGTGAAGGCGATGCGTGGAAGCTGGTGCACCGGCATGCGGATCCGATGGTCGAGGCGGCCAAGCGCACCGGTTAGCGCGGGCCACCTTTTGCCCGCACCGCGCGGCGCTTCAAATCACATTTTTCTCCAGCAAGGTTCGCCCCTCCACCAGCCGCTGTACCGACAGCGGCGACAAGTCCAGGCTGGTGTAGGCGCCTTCGCAGATCCACTCCGCCAGGCCGCGCCCCACGGCGGGTGACTGCTGCAGGCCGTGCCCGCTGAAGCCGTTGGCCAGCAGCAGGTTGGCTAATGCGGGGTGCGGCCCCAGCAGCGCGTTGTGGTCATGCGTGTTGTACTCGTAGTAGCCGGCCCAGGCGCGTTGCTGGCGCAGGGCCTCAAAGCCCGGTACCCGGTTGGCCAGCGTGAGCCAGGCTTCGTCGAACAGCGCGTGGTCCACTTCCAGCGGCGCGTCGTTGTCGTCTTGCGCGGGCGGCAGGCCGCAGATCCACATGTTGCCTTCGGGCCGGAACCACAGGCCGCTTGGATCAATCACCAGCGGGCACTCGGGTGTTTGGGCGGGGCTGGAGAAGCCGTACACACAGCGCGTGCGCCCATACACCGGCAAGTCCAGTCCGGTGCCGGCCAGCAGCGGCCTGGCCCAGGCGCCGGCCGCGTTCACCGCCCAGTCGCAGGGCAATGTTGAGCCGCCCTCCAGCGCCACCGCGTTCACGCGGCCCTGGCTGTGCGCAAAGCCGGTGGCCTGCGCCTGGAGGTACTGCACGCCCAGGCTGCGCGCCTTGTTTTTGAAAGCCATCAGCAGGCCGTAGCCGTCGAACCAGCCTTCGCCCTCCAGCCCCAGCGAAGCCAGCGCCAGGTCGTCCACCCGCAGCCACGGAAAGCGCTGTTGCAAGGCGGCAGGCTCCAGCAGCGCCACCTGCACGCCGTGCGCGCGCTGGGTGGCATGGTTCTCCCGCAGGGTGGCTGCGCCGGCCTCGGTGGCCAGGTAGAGGTAGCCTTTTTCCGTGAGGGCAATGTCGGGCACATCACCATCCACCGCCAGGTGCTGTCTGATGTTGCGCAGGAAGCCGATGCCGAACTGCGACATCGCAATATTCACCGGCTGCGAAAACTGCTGGCGTATGGAACTGGCCGATAGCGCTGAAGAGGCCTGCGCATACGTTGGATCGCGCTCCACCACCGTGATGTCGCCGCGAAAGCGCGCGTGTGACGCCAGAAAGTACGCTATCGCGCTGCCTATCACCCCGCCGCCCACGATGACGATCTTCTGCCTGGCTCGGCTTAATTTTGTGCGTGTTCCATGCATGGGAATCAATCTAACGCTTGCCACTGTGGGCGCGCGCTACTTTTGGTGTCCGGTTGGCGCTGGTAGTTGACGGGTTCGTCTCCCGTGAGCGTTCAGCTGCGGGGCACGCCAAGCGTGAAGTAAAAAACCGCGCCCTTGCCCGGCGCTGATTCAGCAGAAATCACGCCGCCGTGGCGGGTGACGATGCGGCGCACAGTGGCCAAGCCAACACCTGTGCCGGGAAACTCCTGTTCTGAATGAAAGCGCTGGAAGGTGCCAAACAATGTGGCGGCGTTGGCCATATCAAAACCAGCGCCGTTGTCGCGCACAAAAAAGCGCGGCTTGCCGCCGGCGTCTTCCTCGCGGCCGAACCAGACCGTGGCGCCCGGTGTTTTGGAGGAATACTTCAGCGCGTTGCCAATCAGGTTTTGCAACACCGAATGCAAAAGCGCCGGGTCGCCTTCGGCACAAAGGCCGGGCTCAATGTGCACCTGTGCGTCCTGCCCGGGCGCAGTGGCGCGTGACGAATCCACGACCTCTTGCGCCATGCGGGAAAGGTCACAGGCACGCACGGTGAGTTCGCCCGCAGTGGAACGGGCCAGTTCCAACAGCGCCTCAATAAGTTGCTCCATTCGTTCGGCGTTGGCTTCAATGCGCGCCATGTAGTGCGCAGGCTGGCTGCCGTCCGGCACATCGATTGATTTTCTCAAGGTCGCGCAAAACCCTTTGATGGAAGCCAGCGGCGCGCGCAGGTCATGCGATGCCGAAAAAGAGAAAGAACGCAGACTCTCATTCGCCAACTCAAGATCTTCGCCGCGTTGGGTCAGGCTCTGATTCAAGGCATCAATGGCTCGCGCGTCGTTCTCGCGTTTGGTCACGTCTTGCTGAATGCCCACATAGTGCGTCGGCGTCCCGCTATCGTTCAGCACCGGAGACATGGTCAACTCGTTCCAGAACTCGGTGCCATCCTTGCGGAAGTTGCGCAGCAGTACGGTGGCTTCGACGCCCTTCGCCAGCGCGGCCCGAAGCGGCGGCAGGCCCGGCTGGTCGGTCATGCCGCCCTGCAGCAGGCGGCAGTCATTGCCAATGATGTCGTCGGGGGTGTAACCGGTCAGGCGGTAAAACGCGGCGTTGGCGTAGATCAGGGGAATCTTCCCTGTTTCAATCCGTCCTATGGTGATCCCGTTCCGGCTGGCGGCAATCGCTCGGTGCAGCAGCACACGCTCTGAAGGCTCGTCTACGTCCGCAGTCTTCAGCTTGTCGCCGTGGTCGGTCATGTGCGCTTCCTTGATCGAAGGCCCACTTTACAGCACGCGGGTTCCCTTGTGTAAGGCATGAGGGCCCGCTCGGCCAGGGGCCTTCCGACGAGCCTACGCCCCTGCCCTCCTTTAGTAGAGGGCAGGGGTTGAACCGGTTTGTTGACCATGGTTGATGTCCTTTCCATAAAAGCATACCGGCGCAGGCGGCTGCACGCAAAGCTGGAAACGCGTGCTTACACAGCTGCGGGCGCAGGGTGCCATAGCCGAAAGATCAAACAAAATCGGCCCCCAGCCCTTCTATGATAGGCACAAACAGCTATCAATAAAGTAGCAAGCCTTGTCTTGCTGCGATGCCCGTCCGGCCCGGCGCGCCAGCGTGGCGGGCCTGGAAGCTGTGCCGCCGACAAAGGCGCAGGGCGCTGTCTGACGCGCTTGTCCAGACCACCCGGCTATCTTGAAAACCAAGGCGCAGCCGCGCCACGCCACGCAACAGGAGAAGCCATCATGTCTGACGACAAAACCCAGCGCGGGCCTGCCGACAGCTCGCGCATCAACATTCACGAGCCTTACGAAGTGCGCTACTGGACAGAAAAGTTTGCTTGCTCGGCGGAGGAACTGAAAGCCGCTGTGGCGGCGGCCGGCCCCAGCGCCACCGAGGTGCGGGCACGCCTGCGGTCTGCCCACTAAGCGCCTGCTCCGTCCACATGGCTTCCCGCGCTTCCAAAGACGCGCTTCAGCTCTACAAGGCCAAACGCAACTTCGCGCTCACCTCCGAGCCCAGTGAAGGCGGGCGGGCCAGCGAAGGTGCGCTGTCGTTTGTGGTGCAAAAACACTGGGCCAGCCGCCTGCATTACGACTTCCGGCTGGAGCTGGACGGCACCATGAAAAGCTGGGCCGTGCCCAAGGGCCCGAGCTACGACCCGGCCGACAAGCGCATGGCCGTGGAGGTGGAAGACCACCCGATTTCCTATTCCAGCTTTGAAGGCACGATTCCGCCCAAACAGTACGGCGCGGGCAAGGTCATCATCTGGGACAAGGGCAAGTGGCAGCCCGAAGGCGACCCGCGCAAGGGCCTGCGCAGCGGCAACCTCAAGTTCCAGCTGCATGGCCACAAGCTGCAGGGCAAATGGGTGCTGGTGCGCATGAAGGGCCGCGGTGAAAAGCAGGCGCCCTGGCTGCTGATCAAGGAAAAAGACGCGCTGGCACGCCCCGCGGCCGAGTTCAGCGTGGTGGACGAACTGCCCGACAGCGTGAAGAAGCTGCCCGGCCCGGAAGCCGAAAAAGCCGCCGCGCCCAAACCCGCTTCCGCCAAGGACGGCAAGGTTTCCAAAGCCGCCAAATCCGGCCTGCCCGAAGGCGCCGTCAGGGCAGCGCTGCCCGCCAAGCTGGCGCCGCAGCTGGCCACCCTGGTCGATGGCCCGCCGGCCGACCCGGAGAACTGGGTTTATGAAATCAAGTTTGACGGCTACCGTTTGCTGGCCCGCATCCACGGCAAAGACATTCAGCTCTTCACCCGCAACGGCAACGACTGGACAGACAAGCTGCAGCCACTGCACAAGGCCCTGGCCCAGGCCAAGCTGCCCGACGGCTGGTACGACGGCGAGATTGTGGTGCTGAACGCGGACGGCGTGCCGGACTTCGGCGCGCTGCAATTGGCCTTTGATGTCGCCCGACCCGGCAACGTTGTCTATTACCTGTTCGATGTGCCGTTTTTTGACGGGCACGATTTGCGTGCGGTGCCGCTGGAGGCGCGGCGCGCGTTACTGGAAATGGTGCTGGCCGACAAGACTTCAGACAAGGTGCGCTTCAGCGCTGTGTTCGATGCGTCCGCCGAAAGCGTGGTCACCTCGGCCTGCAGGCTGGGCCTGGAGGGCGTGATCGGCAAGCGGCGCGATGCGTCCTACCAGTCGCGCCGCTCCGGTGACTGGATCAAGCTCAAGTGCAGCCAGCGCCAGGAGTTCGTCATTGGCGGCTACACCGACCCGCAAGGCGGCCGCACCGGCATCGGCTCGCTGCTGCTGGGTGTGCATGACGCCAAGGGCAAGCTGCAATACGCCGGCAACGTGGGCACGGGTTTCAGCCAGGCCAGGCTGCGCGAGCTCAAGGCCACGCTAAGCACCCTGTCTGCCACTAAAAACCCTTTTGCCGAGGCCACCGGTATTGTGGGCAAGCCGCACTGGGTTCGGCCCAAGCTGGTGGCAGAGGTGACGTTTGGCGAATGGACGCGCAGCGGGCGCATTCGCCACTCGGTGTTTCACGGCCTGCGCACTGACAAAGACCCGAAGGTGATCGTTCGGGAAAAACCCGTCAGCGTCAAACAGGTGTCCAAGCCCGGCAAGGTGACTGAGTCGCAGGCGCATGCGCTCTCCAGCAAGGTGCGCGTGAGCAACCCCGAGCGCGTGATTGACCCCAGCACCGGCATCACCAAGATGGAGTTGGTGCGCTACTACGACCTGGTGGGCGAGGTGATGATCCCGCACCTGAGGAAGCGGCCTGTGGCGCTGGTGCGCGCGCCCGCCGGCATCACCGGCCAGCTGTTTTTCCAGAAACACGCCGAGACCGACAAGCTGCCCGGCATCGAGCAGCTGGACCCTGCGCTCTATCCCGGCCACCCGCCCTTGCTGGAGGTGGCCAACAAGCAGGGCCTGCTGTCGGGGGCGCAGTGGAATGTGGTGGAGCTGCACACCTTCAACACCGGCACCGATTCGCTGCAGCGCGCAGACCGCATGATTTTTGACCTGGACCCGGGCGAAGGCGTGGGCTGGCCCGCGATTGTGCAGGGCACAGAACTCATGCACAGCTTCCTGGAGCAGCTGGGCCTGGCGTCTTTCCTGAAAACCAGCGGCGGCAAGGGCCTGCATGTGGTGGTACCGCTGCGGCGCGTGCACGACTGGGAGGTGGTACGCGGCTTTTCTGAAGCCATCGTGCAACACCTGGCGCAGACTATTCCGCAGCTGTTTGTGGCCAAGAGCGGGCCGAAAAACCGCGTCGGCAAAATTTTCATCGACTACCTGCGCAACGGCATCGGCTCCACCACCGTGTGCGCCTGGTCGGCGCGCGCGCGGCCGGGCATGGGCATTTCGGTGCCCCTGGCATGGAGCGAGCTGGCCGGCCTCAAGAGTGCCAGCCACTGGACCCTGCGAACGGTGCAGACCCGGCTGGACCAGGGCAACGAGCCGTGGAAGACCTATGCCAAATCAGCCCAGACCCTGACCGCAGCGATGAAAAAATTGGGCTACCGGTACGTGCTTAAATGATTTTGCCTGCCCTGCCCGCCCGAACGCTGGGATGAAAACATCGGTAAGCAGCCCGGCTTTTCACCCGGCTGCTTCAGGTGGCTCGGTCGGCGGCATCTTGAGCACGCGCTGAATGGTGTTGAGCAGATCGGCGTTGGACGTGGTGCCCTTGACCAGCACTGCGTCGGGCCGGTTGCGCGCCCCGGGCAGCACCTCGCTGGCCGAGAAAACGATCAGCGACGGCCGGGGGTCCAGCGCATCAATGACCTCCACCAGATCCCAGCCCGACTCCTTGCCCAGTGACAGGTCCAGCAACACCAGGTCAAAAGGTTTTTCCTGTAGGCGGGCGCGCGCTTGCGAAAGCGTGGCTGCAAACTCGAAGCTTGCAAAGTCCGCGGCAATCGCCGCGGCGATGTGCTGAATGTCCACGTCATCTTCCACGTGGAGGATGCGGGGCTTGCGCCCCTTCAGCGTGGAGACCGCGCGCTGCATGGTCGAAACAAGCCGGCTCTCGTCAATCGGCTTGGACAGCCACTCGGTCACCGCCGATGGCTTTTGATCAAGCTGTAGCTGCCCCTCGCCCACCAGCGCGGAGATCACCACCACAGGCAAGGAACGCGTCTTTTCGTCAGTGCGCAGTGCGTTCAGAAAAGCGCTGCCCAGCCGGCCCCGCAAGCGCAGGCCCAGCGTCACCGCGTCGTATTGGCCCGCGGCCAGCAGCGCCCAGGCCTGCTTGTCGCTGTGCGCCATGTCAGAGTCAAAGCCGGCCTTGTCGAGCATGATGCTGATCAGCTTGGCAACGTCGGCGTCGCCCTCGCAAATGAGAATGCGTGCCCGTGGCAGGGGCGCAAGCTGCGGGCCGGCCTGGCGGGCAGCTTGCCACTCCGGCAGCTCGAAGTAAAAGGTGGTGCCTTCGCCCAGCTGCGTTTCAAAACCAATGTTTCCGCCCATCCGCTCAACGATGGCGCGCGAAATGTTCAGGCCCAGGCCGGTGCCGCCTTTTTGCCGCGTGTCCGACGAGTCCGCCTGCGAGAACTTCTGGAAGATCCGGCCGCGAAACTCTTCCGGGATACCCGGGCCATGGTCGCGCACCTCCACCCGCACGCCTATGCCCGAGCGCTTGACATGAACGTCCACGGTGTCGCCCGGCGGAGAAAACTTCAGCGCGTTCGACAGCAGGTTGGTCACCACCTGGATCAGGCGGTCCGGCTCAACATTCACCTGTATGTCCTTGTCCTCGCAGTGCAGCGCCAGGCGCACCTTGTTTGCCAGGCCATAACCCTCATTGGCGGCGATGGCTTGCGCCATCAGCGTGGCCAGTTCCACCGGCTGCAACTCCAGGCGCATCTTGCCCGACTCGATCTTCTCGATGTCCAGGATGTCGTTGATCAGGCGGATCAGCCGCTCGCAGTTGTTCTTGGCAATGCCCACCAGGTTCTTCACCGCGTCGGGCAGCTGGCCGGCAACACCGCCGGAGATCAGGCCCAGCGAACCGCGGATGGACGTCAGCGGTGTACGCAGCTCGTGGCTGACGGTGGAGACAAACTCGCTCTTCATGCGGTCAATGCGCTTGAGTTCGGTGACGTCGGTGCCTAGCGAATAAAAGCCGATGACCTCGCCCTCCTCCTCGCCGTCACCGTAACACGGAAAATAATTGACCACGTATTCCCGATGGTCGCCGCGGGCGGTGATCTGCGTGCGCTCATACACCACGGGGTAGCCCAGCAGGACTTCGTCGACCTGTGCGCGCACCCGTTCATAAAATTCTTCGCCCATCACCTCGAGCATGGTTTTGCCCTCGATTTGCTCGCGGGTTATGCCAAAGGCTTCTTCATACGCCTGGTTGTGAAAGCGAAAGCGCCGCTCTTTGTCAACAAACGCAATCAGCGCTGGCACGGTGTCCGTGATCTCGCGCAGGCGCAACTCGCTGCCGCGCAGCGCCTCGGCGATGCGCCGCATGGCGGTCGTGTCTCGGCCGATGCCCCGGTAGCCGGTGAAGCGGCCGGTGGCGTCAAAAACCGGCACGCCGCTGATGCTCACATAGAAGGTTTGCCCGTCAGCAGCCCGCCGCGGCATTTCAAAATCGCGAAAGGTCTCGTGGCGCTCGAGCCTCGCCCGGTGTTCGGCCCAGACCTGCTTGTCAATGTCTGGGTGGCGCAGCTCCCATGGCGTCTTGCCGATCAGTTTTTTGGCAGTGCCCGGGGGCGCGTTGGGCACTTCCCCTGAAACCATGACGAAGCGGAAGTGTTCGTCCTGCTCAAAAAACCAGTCGGAGGACAGCTCGGTCAGCGAGCGAAAGCGCTCCTCACTTTGCTGCAGGGTCTGCTCCGCTTCCTTGCGCTGGGTGATGTCCTGGAGCTGCGACACAAAATGCAACGGTTGACCCGCGGCGTCGCGGACCAGTGAGAAGGTCAGGTCGCCCCAGATCAAGCGGCCCGACTTGTGCAGGTAGCGCTTTTCGCGTCGGTAGGTATCGATCTCGCCGGCCAGCGCGCGTTTGCGCTGGACCACGTCGTCGGCGTAGTCGTCGGGGTGGGTGCGGTCGGGGGAGCCTGGCGCCAGCAACTCTTCCTTCGAATAACCAAACAATTCGCAAAACGCGCGGTTGACCCTGAGCCGCCGCGAGTCCAGGCTCAGCACGGCCATGCCGATGGCCGCGTTCTCGAACGCGCTGGTGAAGTGCTGCTCGCTGACCGCATCGCCGGCGGCGCGCTCGTAGGCCTGTAGCCGGGCCTCCTGCTGCCGCAGTTGCTGCTGCAGTTCTTCGGCCAACTGCGCCAGCGTAAGCACGCGGTCCTGAAGGTCTTGCACTGTCGGTGTTTTTGGCTCCATCTGCCTCATGCCTGTTGGTGGGTGCACGGGCGGGGGCCAACGTCATCAGACGCGGGCCGTTTGTCCCGGCAACGTAGGCAGTATGGTTTATTTCCCTTTCCGATACCGCGGGCCGGCACCGGCATTTGCGCGGGTTATCCCTAGCCATGCTGCGCTTTGAAAGTAACGCAGCCCGGCAGGCTGTTGGCTCCGGGCGGCCCCGCTGCCGCGCGCCCGTTGCGTGGCAGGCCCGCGCAGGGTCGCGCAGCGCCATTTTTTGTAACTACCCAACACTCCCTTTGGCCATCACACGTAAATACGGGAGGCCCTCACCCTGACCCTCTCCCACGGGGAGAGGGGAAAAGAAAGAGGAAAGAAGAAGGAAGAAGGAAGAGGCTCTCGTCTTTGCTCCCTCTCCCTTTGGGAGAGGGCAGGGGTGAGGGCAAGCGCCGCGCAAGGAGCTGAGTAGCGCCATGTTTAGATAAAATCAGCCTCTAGCCCTTATTCGACGCGGGTCAACAGCTATCAAATCAGGAGTATCTGTAGCCTGCCGTGCAGGTGCGGCGACGCTGCCCGCTCAGGCCGCCGGCCGGTGCAGCCCGCAAAGCTTGTTGCCATCCGGGTCGCGCAGGTAGGCCAGGTAGA
Organism: Polaromonas sp.; assembly: GCF_039930745.1. Taxonomy (GTDB): domain Bacteria; phylum Pseudomonadota; class Gammaproteobacteria; order Burkholderiales; family Burkholderiaceae_C; genus Polaromonas. Next base: position 56,009 of record NZ_JBDTTH010000010.1, read on the forward strand.
GCTTGCCCACGGAACCATCACGAAAGCCCGGCGGCTCTTCACAGGTGGTGCCGCCGTTGGCAATGCCCGCCGCATGAAAGGCTTCCACTTGTTCGGGTGATTCCATCTTGAACCCGATGGTGCTGCCATTGCCATGGCAGGCAGACTCGCCATTGATCGGCGTGGTGATGCCGAACGAGCCGCCCTTGCTGCGGTAGAAATAGCGGTTCTTGTTGGCAACGCCAGGGCCAATGCCCAGCGTGCCGAGCACGGCGTCGTAAAACTTCTTTGAGGTTTCGAGGTCGTTAACGCCGACCATGACATGACTGAACGTTGGGTTGTCTCCGTGGGGTGCCCGCAATCGGGCGAGAGACCACTACTCCGACTTCTGCTGATTGGGATGCATGGTACTCATCCACAGCACCATCGCATCCTCATCGCTGACACTGATGATGCGATGCCCCATGCGGCTGTCGATATACCAGCTCTCGCCCTGTTCGAAGCGCTCACTGCTGTAGAACTCGGTAAAAAGCTCGATCTCACCGCTTAGCACAAACATGAACTCTTCGCCATCATGCCGGCTCCAGTCATCGAAGTCCTCGAACTTGCGAGCGACGATGCGGGTGAGCAACGGCGTCATGATCTTGTGGGACAGATCATTGCAAAGCAGGTGGTACTCGTAGTGCTTGGTGCGATGGACCTGGCCTTCTCCCTTGCGAGAAATGCTCCTGCGGCCGGTTGCAATGCGTTCTCTCCCATTCGAGAAAAGTTCGCTAATGTCAATACGGAAACCTGCGGCAAGTTTCGTGAGCGCCTCGTACGTTGGCGACATGAGGCTGTTTTCAATCTTGGACAACGTGGACCGGGCTAAGCCGGTCGCTTCACTCGCTTGTTCCAGTGTCCAGCTTCGCGTCGCCCGCAAACGGCGCAAACGCGGACCCAGCATGGCTTCAGGGTTGGGGCGGTCACCGACCGCCGGGGTCGAAGCCCGACGTGGAGTAGTCATTGGCAATATTTTTCCTGTCAACAGCGAAGTTTCCTATGTGAAATCATTGTAGGGAATTTCCCGGCCACTCTGTTCAGGCAGCCGGGCGCGCCTTGTTTCGCTGTGCGCGTCCTTGCAGCCATTGCACCGTGACAAGCAAGAGGATCGAGAACAGGATGAGGCAGGTCGCGACCGCCGTGATCGTAGGGCTAATTTGCTCCCGCACGCCGATCCACATTTGCCGAGGCAAGGTTCTTTGCTCGGGCCCGGCGAGGAACAGCGCCATCACCACTTCGTCGAACGACGTCACAAAGGCGAACAGCGCGCCGGATGCGATACCCGGCGCGATGATAGGGAGCATGACGCGCCGAAAGGCAGTCAACGGTGGCGCGCCCAGGCTTGCGGCGGCGCGCATCAGGTTCTGGTCGAAGGTCGATAGCGTTGCGGCGACAGTAATGACAACGAATGGCGCACCCAATGCGGTATGGGCGATCACCAGGCCGGTCAGGGAGTTCAGGAGGCCGAGGTCGGCGAAGTAGTAGTAGACGCCCACAGCGCTGACGACGATGGGTATGACCATCGGCGAGATGAGGATTCCCATCAGGAGACTCCGCATAGGGCAATCCTTCCGGTTCAAGCCGAGTGCGGCCAGAGTCCCAAGCAGGCATGAACAGACCGTCGCCGCGATCGCGACAATAAAGCTGTTCTTCATCGCCAGGTGCCAGGTCTCCGACTCGAAGAACTCGCGGTACCACTGCAATGAGTAGCCCGGCATGGGATAGGTGAAGAACGGCTCCGAATTGAACGACAGCGGCATGATGGCCAGAAGCGGAGCGACCAGGAAGACAAGGGTGCAAGCACAGAGCCCGTACAGGGCCAGCCGAAAGGCTTTCTGGGTGAGGAGTTCCAGGCGGTAGTTCATGCATTCACCCCATGCGCAGTTTGTCGAGGCCGACGAACCGCGAATAGACAACGTAGAGGATCAGGACGAATGTGAGCAGGACGACGCTCAAAGCGGCCGCCATCCCCCAGTTGGTCGCCTGGCTGGTGAAGTAGTCGATGTAGTAGCTCACCATCTGGTCGCGGACGCCGCCGACCAGCGCAGGCGTGATGTAGTAGCCGAGCGCAAGGATGAACACCAGCAGGCAGCCAGCGCTCAACCCGGGATAGGTCAGGGGGAGATAGACCTTGAGGAACGCCCGGTGCGGCGCAGCCCCTAGCGAGGAGGCTGCACGCATGTAGTTCGGGGGAATCGCGCGCATCACGCTGTAGAGCGGTAGAACCATGAAGGGCAGCAGGATGTGCACCATGGCAATCAACACCCCGGTGCGGTTGTGGACCAGTGCCAGAGGATGCTGCGGATCAATCCAGCCCAACCACGCCAGCATGGTGTTCACCAGGCCGCCGCCTTGCAGGAGCACCAGCCAAGCGGTGGTCCGCACCAGCAGCGAGGTCCAGAACGGCAGGATGACCAGGACGAACAGCACTTTCGCCAGCGTTCCGCGCGCCGATGCCATGAGATAGGCCAGCGGGTACCCGAGGGCAAGGCAAATCAGCATCGTCAGCAGGCTGATGTAGAAAGTCCGCCACAGCACGTCTCGGTAAACAGCGCCCTCATCCGGCACGGAACCGATGCCGCCGGTGTGATCGCGGCGCAAGTCCAGGGACGCCAGGAGGTAGAAGTCCGTATAACGAGGCAATGCGCTGTGGATCACCTGCCATGTCCCCACCTCGCCCCACTGTGCATTTGCTTCGATCAACGCGGCCTTGTAGTCGTTGGGCTGCGATCTCGCCACACGCGCGGCCTGCATCACGGCAGAGCGCGCACCCGCCTGGCGATGGTTCAGGTTGCGCGCCAAGGTGGCGACGCGCTCGGGGGTGTTGGCTGCGAGGTCGCGGGCCAAGGCGTCGAATGCCGCGTCCACCGGTAGGGCCTGTCCGTCCCACCGCGCAAGAGCGCCTGCGGTTGCAGACAGCGCATCAGCGATGTCCCGGTTGTCGATGCTGCGCGTCAGCAACAACCCGATCGGCAGCAGGAAGGAACCTACGAGGAAGACGAGAAGAGGCAGCACAAATGGCAAGCATTTGAGCTGCCTGATGCGACGGTCCCACCGGATCTTCTCCTGAAGGCGCCGGGCGTCGTCGTCGGCCATGGGCGGGCCGGAGGCCAGCGTGAGGGGCTGCGCGATGCTCATATCATCTCCTGCAAGTGGCGGCCGTGGCCGCACGAGGCACGGCAACGCCGTGCTTCTCGCTCATCTTTTTACTGGGCCAGCCATTTGTTGAATCGTTCGGTCAGCTCTTGCCCGTGGTCCGCCCAGAACTGCGGCGAAAGCACGAAGGCATTTTTGGAGTTCTGGGGAGCGTTCGGCAAGTCCTTCAGGATCTCCGGGCTGACCTTGGTCATCGCCTCCTTGACAGTCGGCCCGTACGGGATGTGTTCCGTCAGCTTTGCGTTCACCTCGGGCTTCATGGTGAAGGCCACGAAGTCTGTCGCCGTCTTCAGGTTCTTCGTTCCCTTGGGAATCGCCCAGAACTCGACGTCCATGGACTGACCGTCCCAAACGATCTGAAAATTCTTCTTCGAGGTTTTGATCGCGTCCTGGATGCGGCCGTTCCACGCGACAGTCATGACCACTTCGCCATCGGCCAGCAGCTGCGGGGGCTGGGCGCCCGCGCTCCACCACACCTTGATATCGGGCTTGATGGTGTCAAGCTTCTTGAACGCACGATCGACGCCTTGCTTGGTCGCCAGGGCCTTGTAAACATCCTTGGCCGGCACACCATCAGCGATCAATGCGAACTCCAGCGTGGTCTTGGGCGACTTGTAGAAGGCCCGTGCGCCGGGAAACTTCTTGGTATCGAACAGATCCGCCATCGAGACGGGTCCGCCTTTCGGGAACTTGTCCTTGTTGTAGGCGAAAATGGTCGAGTAGATGTCGGTACCGACCGCGCAGTCCATGGCGGCTCCCTCTACGAAGCGGCTCTTGCCGCCAAGTTTGCTGTAGTCGATCTTCTCCAGCCAGCCCTCTTCGCAGCCCTGCAAGGCGTTGTCGCTGAGGACGGACACCACATCCCAGGTCACCTGCTTGGTCTCCACCATGGCCTTGATTTTTGCGACCGATCCGTCCCACTCGTCCTGCCGGATCTTTGTACCGGTGGCCGCTGTGTACGGGGTGTAGTAGGCCTTGTCTTGCGCCTTGGAGTAGGCGCCGCCCCAGGAAGTCACGGTCAGTGATTCCTGAGCGGCTGCAGGCATGGCAGATAGAGCTGCCGCCAGCATGATGGCCGTGAGTGAAATATGAGTGCGGGGTTTCATGAAGGCTCCTTGGTTGCCGCGATGCGGCTGTTGATGTAATTGATTGAAAAGCGGCGCCGCCTCAGTGCAGAAGCAAGGCGCGGCAGTCCTCGGGGTCCCAGCCCAGGACCACTTCGGTCCCGGGCGCGAGTTCGGTCAGGCGGCCCGCGTTGACGACCTTGAGGAGCAAGCCGCCCTCGCATCCGCAGCCCTTCACTCGCAAACGGACGTGGTCGCCGTAATACACGACATCGGCTACTGCGCCCTTTGTCATGTTCAGGCCGGTGGTGTCTTCCGGGGAAAATCGGATCTTTTCAGGTCTTAGCGATAGCGAAACCCGGCTGCCAACACCAACACCGGGTGTGAGCATCGCCCAAAAGCGCTCGTTGTCGGGCGTGAGGACGCAGCATGCAGAATCGCGGATCTCGACCACGCTTCCGCCGATGGCGTTGTTCTCGCCGATGAATTGCGCGATGAAAGGATTGGCCGGGGCGTCGTACAGCTCGGTGGGGGGCGCCAGCTGCTGCAGCAACCCGTCGTTGAACACACCCACCCGGTCGGACATCGTCAGGGCCTCGCCTTGGTCATGGGTGACGTAGACGATCGTCACGCCCAGCCGCGCGTGCAACTGCTTGATCTCGAGTTGCATGTGCTCGCGCAACTGCTTGTCCAGCGCGCCCAAGGGCTCGTCCATCAGCACCAGCTTGGGTTCGAATATCAAGGCCCTGGCCAATGCGACACGTTGCTGCTGTCCTCCCGACAGCTGAGTCGGGCGCCGGTCGCTGAGCGCTGACAGCCGGACGTTGTCGAGGGCTTGGGACACGCGGCGCGTGGTGTCAGTGCTGTTGACTCCACGCATGTGAAGCGGGAACGCAATGTTTTCCGCCACGGTCATGTGCGGAAACAAGGCGTAGTTCTGGAACACGACGCCGATGTCGCGCCGGTGCGCGGGCATCTGGTCGATCCGACATCCATCGAGATAAATCTCGCCGCTCGTTGGCGCCTCGAACCCCGCGAGCATCATCAGAGTCGTGGTCTTACCCGAACCGGATGGCCCAAGCAGCGTGAGGAACTCTCCCTTCTTGACATGCAAGTCGAGTCCTCGCACGACGAAGTCCTTTCCGTCGTACGTCTTCTTTACGCCTTCGTAGCTGACGAATTCGCGCTGGCTCATGGCGTCTTCCTTGGCGTGAGTTGTTGGCTGCTTTCATGCGCCAGGGTCGCGGCGGCGAGGTCCCACAGTGCGTGGCCGACCGTCTTGAAAAGGATCGGGCGGCCGGTCCGCTCGGCGCGCTCATGGACTTGTTCGATGGGAATGACCCTGCTCCAGTCGATGTTCGCCTGGAGGAGGTCGCCTGCTTCCTCCCTGGCTCCCTCCAGGGTGTCCACGTAGACGTCACAGGTCTCGATCAGGCTGGGTGCGATTTCCGCCATGCCCGGACGGTAGGCACCCAAGGCGATGATGGTGCAGTCCGGCGATACGGGGCCATGCAGCACAGGTTTGCTACTCGTGGTCGCGGTCACGATCAATCCCACTTCGGATGCCACTTGGCTGGGGTCATCGACGATCTTGGCGTCGATGCCGTAGCGTTTCGCCTGGGTGACCAGGGCCTCGCTGCCGCTGCGACTCAGTGAGTGGACGTACAGGCGGCGAATCAATCCGTTTTGCGCGAATGCGTCCAGGTGGTGGCGCGCCTGGACTCCCGAGCCGATCATCAGCGTGGCGTGGCTACCGGCGGTCGCCAGGCGTTTCGCACCCAGCAGCGACATGGCTGCGGTCCTGCGTGCTGTGACGGTGGGGCCATCCAGGATCAGGATTCTGTGTCCGTCGTGCGCATCCATGAGGACGACCTCGCCGTGGATCACCGGGAGTCCGCGGTCCGCATTGCCGGGATGGACGGTGACCAGCTTGACGCAGGCTCGCTCGTCGTCCCTAGCCGGCATCAGGAGCAGGACGGCCCCGCCGGGAAGTTCGAAGCTTTGCCTCACCGGGGCGAACGCGCGCCCCGCTGATTGCCTAAGCAGCATGGCCGCAAGTGCGTCCGCCGTCAGTTCGTAGGGAAGCAGTCTTGCCGTTTCTGCGGCGTCCAGAAAATTCATCTGTTGTCCTTCCGATGTCAGGAATTGAGGGTTGCGCCGGCATACCGCTGCGCTGCGTAGGGATGCGCGGGCAGGGCCGGCTGCTTTCGCGAGATCAGGTCGGCCGTGATTTGCGCCGAGCCGCAGGCCATGGTCCATCCGTACGAGCCGTGGCCCGTGTTCAGGTAGAGGTTGCTGTGCCCGGCGCAGCCCAGGACTGGCGGTCCGTCGGGTGTCACGGGCCGCAGGCCGCACCAGAAGTCGCCCTGCGCGAGGTCCCCGGCCTGCGGGAAGAGCGCCCGGACGGCCGTCTCGAGACTTGCCCTGCGGGCTGGCCGCAGGGCCAAGTCATAGCCCGCCAGCTCGGCGATTCCGCCAGCGCGAACGCGGTTCCCCAGGCGGGTAATGGCGACTTTGGATGTTTCGTCCAGAACCGTGCTGCATGGGCCCGCGGACTCGTTCAGCAGGGGCATCGTGAGCGAATACCCCTTGAGCGGGTAGACCGGGATGTTGACGCCGACCTTGCGCAGCAGCGTCGCCGAATGGCTGCCGAGCGCGACGACGACGGCATCTGCTTCGATCGGCCCGATGGTCGTCTCCACATGCGTGATTCGACCCGAGCCGCGGACCAGCCCGGTGACGGTGGTACCGAAGCGGAACTCCGCGCCCGCTCGGATCGCATGCTCCGCCACTGCTTTGGTAAAAGCGAAGCAATCGCCGGTTTCGTCGCCCGGCAAGAGAAGCCCGCCTTCGATGTGCTCCTGGCTGAATGCGAGGCCCGGCTCCGTGCGGATGCATTCGTCTGCACTCAACAGGCTGTGGGCGATGCCGAGCCTCGCCAGAACCGCCATGTCCTTCGCGGCGGCACGCATTTGCTCGGGTTTGCGGAACAACTGCAACGTTCCAAGCGTCCGCTGCTCGTATTCCAGTGACAACTCTGCGCGCAAGGTCTGGAGGCATCCCAGGCTGTAGCGCGCCAAGGCGACCATGGCTTCCTTGTTCGCGGTGTAGCGGTTTACTTCACAGTGTTTCCACCACAGGTGCAGCCAGCGCAACATGGCCAGGTCCGGTTTGGGCCGGAACTTCATTGGCGCGTTGCGGAGGAACATCCATTTCATCGCCTTCAGCGGAAGGCCCGGACCGGACCACGGGCCGGCATAGCCCACCGTGACTTCACCGGCGTTGGCAAAGCTGGTTTCGGCTCCCGGTCCCGGCTGACGCTCGACCACCGTCACCTGATGGCCGAGTTTTGCCAAGTAATAGGCCGTGGTTACACCCACGACGCCCGAGCCAAGAATCAGAATTCGCATCGAACGCTTCACCTCTGCAGTACAGCTATGTCACTTCACCAAGGGTGAGTCACAAACCACCAATTGTTTACTATAGGAAATATTATTCTCCAGTAATCAACTTTTAAATTCAGTAAAAACCCTAATAAATAGGCTCCCATATTGTTGAAATGACTACGTCACAGAAGAAGTTTCTGGCGCCAGCGTGTGAAGAAGCGAATTTTCTTATGTCGCTAAATTTCGTATAAGAAATATTCAGGAGAGACAAGTGAACTTCAAGATGACTATTGCCACTCTGCTGAGCGCCTGTGCCGCAGCTTGCATGGCAGGGGAAATCACCTTCACCAGCTGGGGCGGGGCCTACGCTCAGGCGCGAAGTCGCGATTGCGAGCGCCTATAACGGCCGTGTCTACGCAGCTACGCTGAGAAGTGCTCCATGCGTTTCATGTGGGATGGCCAGTTGTTGAACGTCGAAGGCTTCGCCATCGTCAGGGACACAAGGAACCTTGACGCGGCGCGCGAATTCATCCGATCTGCGACCAATCCGAAGGTCATCGCAGCCATGGCGCCGCTTACAGCCTATGGCCCGACAAGGAACTCGGCCCTGAGCCTGATCGACCCTGTCATGACGCAGGTTCTGCCTACCGCCCACTGGTATCGCAGGCGTTCACTCACGGTCTCGCCCGAATGGTGGGCAGTGCATGGCGAGGCTATCCAAAGGCGCTTTGCCGTCTGGCTCACAAGCTGAGGATCGCATCGCTGGCGCGCGATGGCGGCCAATGGCTGGTACAGGCCGACTGCGAGACTTATGAAGCGTCGGTCCGCGGCCTGCCATTGCCCGAACGCATCGCCGGCTTTAGCCTGACCGAAGCGTGCTGTTCCGGTGCGCCTGCTACGGGCGCCTGCCTGCATGCCTTAGGATTCAGACGCCAAATCAGCCTCTAGCCCTTATCCAGCGGGCGCAAACCGCTATCAAATCAGGAGTATCTGCGCCCTGCCGTGGTGTTTGTGTAGGTGACTTGTCGCCGCCCGCTCAGGCCGCCGGCCGGTGCAGCCCACAAAGCTTGTTGCCGTCCGGGTCGCGCAGGTAGGCCAGGTAGAGCTTGCCCACGGAACCATCACGAAAGCCCGGCGGCTCTTCACAGGTGGTGCCGCCGTTGGCAATGCCCGCCGCATGAAAGGCTTCCACTTGTTCGGGTGATTCCATCTTGAACCCGATGGTGCTGCCATTGCCATGGCAGGCAGACTCGCCATTGATCGGCGTGGTGATGCCGAACGAGCCGCCCTTGCTGCGGTAGAAATAGCGGTTCTTGTTGGCAACGCCAGGGCCAATGCCCAGCGTGCCGAGCACGGCGTCGTAAAACTTCTTTGAGGTTTCGAGGTCGTTAACGCCGACCATGACATGACTGAACATTTTTTATCTCCTTGGGATGCCCGGGGGCGGAATGGAAGGGGCATGTTACTTGGGGGCCGGCCCGGGCCTGAAAAGGTTTGGAGCTACGCGCCAGGCGGGCTGTGCGCAGGCGGGAGTCGGCGTGAGGTGCCTCGGGGTGTCAGCCATAAGGTTGCATTTAGCTTCAGAGATAGGGCGGTGTGTGGTGCAACGCACACGTTTTGAATGGTGGAAGGCTTGTAGCTTGAAAACGTCTGCGCCCGCCCGGGATGGCGACCCTAAACTCCACATGTCACAAATTGTGTGGCTCTCTTTTGGAATCTTTATGACCAATTTGTTGATGGGCCGCTTTGCGTGCCTGACCGCCTTGCTCGGCTCGCTGCTCATCACTGGCTGCGCCACCAAATTCGAAAAGCAGGCCTTCAACAATGAAGCCTCTGCAGGCATCAAGAAAATTGCTGTTCAGCAATGGAACGACCTCGACGAGTATGGCGTTCGCGTGCTCAATCATCCGGGCGCGAGTTTTGGGCTGGTGGGAGCGCTTGTCATGGCCGCGGATACCGCCAGCAAAACCAAAAAAGTTAACGACTTACTGGACCCAAAGAACACCAAGCTCACCACCGACTTCTATGCAAAAGCATTGCCAGGCCTTCGTCAGGCCGGTTATGAAGTGGTCGCCGTGCCCGTAAAGCGGGGCGCCAAGCCCGTCGATACCAAAGAAGCCGTTCGAGCCATGAAAGGCCAGGACGCCTTTCTTCTCTTAACGTTCGAGGCCGGATACCTCGCAGCGGGCGCGTCCACTGCCTACTACCCCTTTGTTGCCATGACGGCGGAACTTAACGACAGCAAGTCCCAGGCTGTTCTGTACAAAGAGGCCTACCACTACGGCTACAACAGCGGCAACAAGGATGTCGTCCACATTGAGGCCGCGGCCGATTGCAAATTTACCGACATTGACAATCTAGTAGCCAACATTGACAAAACCAGGTCATGCCTGGCTGCCAGCGTGGATATTCTGGTCAAGCAGATGGTTGCCGACCTCAAGAAATAGCCGCTCACTGACTTTTAAATCATGAGCCAACTTTTCATCCGTGTGGCAGCAGCGGCATTTCTGGCCGGTGTTCATCTCGCGGGCAACGCACAAGACCTTGCCCAGGTTGCCTCGCCGGACGCGGTCAGCGCTGCGCAGCCCATCGCGACATGCTGCCAGCAGTTAAAAACGCTCGCAAGGTTGCCACTGCCGCTTGAAAGAACCGAGCTAAAGCTCGACGAAAAATCGCCGGCCCATAACTTCGGACAAGGCGCGCAAGCGTTTCTGCTGCTGGAGCTTCCAGCCTACACAAAGACTTACGCCGTCACCATCAGCAACGTCCCGCAGGCCCGGAGCTCATTCAGCCGCAGTGAACTGACGCAACTTGCCATGCGTATCGAAACGCTTGACGCTGACTTCTTACCGGTGAGGGTCTACCCGCACACCGGCATGAAAAAGCGCGGCAACGGGTACGACAAGACAGTTTTCATCAACCCGTCTAACCAGAACGAGCGCTACTTGCTGGTCTATGGAGCGCTGAACGCAGAACCTGAGACGCTCACCCTGTCCAGAACCGACGTGGTTTTTGTCGGCACTGGCTTTTTCATCGGCGGCATCGACAACGCGCTCACTGTAAGAGCGGCAAGCAGCGGCTTGCTCGTCGTGGAAGCAAAGGGCTTGCAGGCCGGCAAACCTTAGGCGGGACTCCGGGTGGTGGTTGCCCTAACTCGCCCAACATGCGTCCAGTTAATCCACCGGCAAGGCCACGCCATGCTGACCGGTGTGCTGGGCCTGCTTTTGCTTTTGTTGGCGGGAAGCGCCAGCGCCCAGACCGCTGGCTTTGACGCGGGAAACTATTCGGTTAAAGGCAGCGGTGGGCAGGCGCAACTCTTCTCGGTAGAAAACACGAAAGACAAATGGCTGGTCAAGAGCAGCGATCCGAATTTTGTGATGCTGAAGATCGTCTGTGTGTCCGGCTGCGACTACCTGCCCATGACCGAAGAGCGCACACAACAACTGCTTCCCGCGCCCATCCGGCAAAACCTGGACATGCGCTGTATTGCCAACATCGGTTTCGCCTTGTGCAAGATGACGTCTCGACCATTGCGGGAGTGCAGGGATGCCAGGGCGGGCGAGAGCTGCCGCATCGGCCCGCCCAACGCGCCGGGCAAGCCGCTGTACGCGATGTTTTCGCTGTTCGCTCCCAATGTGGCGCTGGTCCCCCTGATGCGTCTGGACAGTCCCTGAGCGGGGGCGTCTACTGATTGCTCACGATCTTTGTGCGCAGGCGCCGCGCACTCAAACCGCAGGCCGGAACAGTCCGCAGAGCTTGTTGCCGTTGACGATGCCGGCCGCGGGGTTGTGTGCTAATAGGCCGCTGGCCCTTGTGAAATAAGCGCAAGAAGCTATCAAAAGCAGAGCAAGTCAGGTTCTGGGGAATGCTGTCGATATACTGTGCAAAAATACAGTATTCGCCGCGCGGCACGGTTGCTGCCGCTCCAAGGGGTCGCCATGAAAGTTTCGCCTGCCAGCTTTGACGGTCAGTCCATCCGACGCGTGTATGACGAAGCCACCGAGACCTGGTGGTTCTCGGTGATTGATGTGGTGCAGGTGCTGACGGAGAGCAAAAGCGCCAAGCGCTATTGGTCAGACCTGAAGCGCAAGCTGGCGCAGGAGGCGGGCTCCGGGCAACCGTACGAGGAAATCGTACAGTTGAAACTGACCGCGACAGACGGCAAGCAGCGGGAAACCGATTGCGCTAAGGCCGCCACGCTGTTGCGCATCGTCCAATCCATCCCCAGCCCCAAAGCCGAGCCCATCAAACTCTGGCTGGCCAAGGTCGGTTATGAGCGCATGCAAGAACTGGCCGACCCCGCTTTGTCGCTCAACCGCGCCCGAGACACCTGGCAGCAGCACGGTCGCAGTGACAAGTGGATTGCCCAGCGCATGACGGGGCAGGAAACCCGCAACAAACTCACTGACTACTGGCGCGAACACGACATCAAGGCCGGGCAAGAGTTTGCCGTGTTGACCAACATCATTCATCAGGAGTGGACCGGGCTGAGCGTAAAGGACCACAAATCAGCCAAGGGCCTGGGCAGCCACAACCTGCGCGACCACATGACCGAGGCCGAGCTCATCTTTACCGCGCTGGCAGAGCTGTCCACCCGTCAGATTGCCGAAACGTCAGACGCGACCGGTCTGGGCGAAAACAAAACCGCCGCCAAAGCCGGTGGCGGCATTGCCAAACAGGCGCGACGGCAACTGGAAAACCAAACTGGCAAGTCGGTGGTGTCGGGTGAAAACTATCTGGCGCCTGTGGCCACCAAAAAGTCTCTGCACAGGCCGCTGAAAAAATAGACGCGATTGGCAAATGCTCGGCAGACACGGCGCTGCGGGATATCAATGATTTGCTGGCGCATGGGGTGTTGCGGAAGCTAGAGGGTGGGGGGGCGCAGTACGGGGTATTCGTTGGTCAAATAGTACTGTAGCCCTCGTGGAATGTGCGCAAGTCGCTATCGATATAAGAGCAACTTTCAGCGTGCCGGCGCCTAAATCGGCTTGGAAGTGTCGCGATTCGGATATTGCGACGGCTTATTTGTCTCGATAATTGTTGCGCGTCATTTGAAGTGGAAATAGATGACCGGTTGCTGATAGTCGAGCGCCCAGCAAAGCCCGGTCAAAGTTCCCCAATAACTTTAACGGTGGCATCCTGAAGGGGAACGCGGCGAACGTCTCCGTTACGAGGGTCGAAAAGAATTACCGCGCTTGTTGTTGCGAAAATCACCCGCCCGCGATCAATTTCTTCTTTGGCGCGAACGATGGCGATGCAGTGCGCCGCATAGGTTTTTAGGCTTGCGCTTGGGGCGGGCTTTGCTGCCCTTTTAGCAATCAGGGCGTCACGATTTAAAACCGGCATGCAAACCGTTGGACGGATGACCCAGTCATCGAGATAAGCTTTGCCGACGGTTAATCCCACGCTCGGGATTAAAGCTAACAAAGCGCAGAGAAATACCAGAGCTACCAAGCTGAAGGCCATTAAAAGTGGCGTACCGATAACCAGGCCTAGCGAGCCTGCCAGTATAGCCAGCGTCCTCAAAATGCGCGGATTGCGCGTGAAAAATCCATTTATGCCATCACCTGAACCAGCACGGCCGGTGAGGTTTGATAGCCATGGCCTTGATTTTCTGATGATGACGACAATCAGCCGCAAGGTCAAAGCGCTGACTATGGCAAAAACAACGACCGCCACTGTCATGGGCCAAGTAGTGGCCCATAACTCTCGGACTGCATTCCATATAACCGAGAAGTTGAAGCTGTCGGCAAGTATCTGCACAACAGCCCAGCAACCCAGATTGAAAAGCTCGAGAGTAGAACTGAATGTCAGAGGATGAGGAAGCCCAAACCTGGTTTGAACGGCAAGCGCCACGCCATAACCCAGCAACGCGAGCACGATGCCACTGACGGACGAAATGGAAACCACGACCGCCAACCAGTTGGTGGCTTGCTTATGTACGGTAACCTCCACTGGCGGTGTCCTTGAGCGGGTTAATCAGGCCGCAGGCCGGTGCAGCCCGCAAAGTTTGTTGCCATCCGGGTCGCGAAGGTAAGCCAGGTAGAGCTTGCCCACCGAACCATCACGAAAGCCCGGCGGCTCTTCACAGGTGGTGCCGCCGTTGGCAATGCCCGCCGCATGAAAGGCTTCCACTTGTTCGGGTGATTCCATCTTGAACCCGATGGTGCTGCCATTGCCATGGCAGGCAGACTCGCCATTGATCGGCGTGGTGATGCCGAACGAGCCGCCCTTGCTGCGGTAGAAATAGCGATTTTTGTTGGCAACGCCCGGGCCGATGTCCAAGGTGCCGAGTACGGCGTCGTAAAACTTCTTTGAGGTTTCGAGGTCGTTGACGCCGACCATGACATGACTGAACATTGGGTTCTCTCCGTGGGTGCTGAGGAAGGGAAAAGGATCGCGAGATAGGAGTTCAATGCTGAATGGGAGGCCGCGAGCCCTTAGCCTGCCTCACAACGACTAATCTCTAAAGGGGCGCGACCGATCGCATGAACGCTAGCATCTAGCAGAAGTGGAATGCTGATATCGATACTTCATTTCTGCCTGCTTGACCGCTCATGCTGAAGAGCGAGTTGCCTATTGAGGGTAATTCCAAGTTCTTCACATAGCTTTTGTTTGTCTTTGTAAGGTACCTTGAATAAGTGGAGGTGCCGCAACGCCATAGATCGAAGCAAAGCTTGGGAGAATACGTTGTTTTCAACTAACTTATTCAATTGCTTTAGCTTAGTAAATGCGATCGCTTCCGGAAGGTCGAATCTGTAACTCATTTCAATAAGTGAGTAGCCAAGCGTGCCATCCTTATCTACTACGTTTCGTAAGTTTTCCTTCAGATAAGCGGAGCCGACCGTAGACCCCGCTTTGTGTACGAAAGCATGAGTAATCATCCCAATAATGTCGAATACGATCCGTTTGGAAAGCGTTTTTCGCGCGTCCGACTGCAAATCCGGCCGGCGTTCTAAAAGCATCCTCTCAACGTGCCCTGCCATTGCATCGGTATTTTCCAATAGGACGATTGTGGTGCCACGTAAACCGCGAAGGGCGCTCTGCAAGATCTCCTCAATTAGCGCTTCTTTCACTGGATTCTTTGTCGTTCCATAATGATTCTTAAGAAACTGGCCTAAAATCTCCATCCCACGAAATAAACGGGTAACTGCAGCAAAGGCGTCAGTTCCTGATTCACCTTCCTCTTTGGCAGGTTTAGAGTCCTCTGATCGATCCTGCTCTTCGCGAGCCTTGGATCTAGCATCTTTAGTTGATTCCTCGTGATAAATGAGCTGCGGTGCAGAATCTACTAGCTTGTTTAGTAGCGCAACGTCGGTCACAAAATCAAAAACTGGTGTTGTCTCGAAGCATCGCGCCAAAGCGTCGGCAATTTTCTCGTAAATTACTGGACTGCGAGTGTGATGGCTAGTGAAGAGAAGTATATTTGCATTGTCCCGTAAGTGTAGATCTTCGCAGAGAACGTTAATGACTTGTTCGATTGCAGGTTCATGAATTCGGTCGGCCAAGTACTGCCCAAGAAAGTAGTAATAAAGGTACGGGTACTTAAACTCAATTTCTCCATCGAGCTTCGCGAGAACACCTGCCCGTATCAGCTCTCGCATTCGACGTGCGAAAGGAACCGGAGTGAACTCGCTGCTAAATGCAGAGTTAAATCCCTCGAGTTCGTTTTCGGACAGTTGTCTTTTCCCTGATGAATGAATAAACCAAGCCAGGTTTGCGCAGTAATTGAACACCTCGCTCCATTGCTCTCGCTCTATCTCTACTTCTTGTAGTGCAGAGGTAACCAAAAATTGATAGTAGTGCCCAAATGCGCTGTTCTGCAGATCGGCTGTTCGTCCAGATTCGATGCTTTGCAGAAGCGTAAGTAGAAAAATTGGGACTGAGGGAACAAACTGTCGGCCGACTGCAGTTGTCAGATCTTTCTCCCATCTATCGATAGTCGCTGTCCACTTCGCCGATGACTCGTCTTCCTGTCCTCCGATCTCCGCCCACTTGCATACAAGTTCAAAGCGCTTTTTATGTCCAAATTCTCTAACCTCATACTGGGTAAATTTGTGAAGCGCTTCAACTCGATCAATGGATAGCAAGTCCATTGCTGCCGCACCTTCCTTCGCAGTCAGAATAATTGCTGAAAAGTACCCAAACAGCCCGTTAAGACAACGCGAAAGGACTTCCGGTGAAAGCGTGCAGGCGTCGATATCGTCAAGCAGCAGGACTCGCTGAGATTTTGATTCCTGTAACCAGCCTTGATGCGCTCCTCGAACGTACTGTTTTTCGAGCGCGAACTTGAGGGCCTTGAGGGTTTCCCTTTGATGCGTTTTGGTGAACCAAGAACCTCGAAAATAAAGGGGAAGATAGCCCCGGCCGTAATAGCTTGAGAAATACCGTCGCAGGAGCGTACTTTTTCCGCTTTTTTCATCTCCTCGTATAAAAACGCCAGAATTCAGATTTTCAATGTCTTCCAAATATGCCCCTGAGACCTGCTTCTTCACAAGGCTCGGATCATCAAGGCATAGGAGCTCTGGCCAGACAAAGATGTCTTCAATCGCCAAGCTCTTCTTGGCACTGTGACTAAAATTTGCGCCTGGATCAGATAGTGACGAGGAAAACTCTTTAGTGAGCTCGTAGCTTGGCCTGCCCTTCACGGGCAAAGCACGGAGTGATCCCCACTCCTCGTTATCCACCTCGGCGATATACCGTTTGCCATCCCAGCTGTAAAGTTCGGTGCTGTACTGCTCCGTTTTTACGTCGACGATAACGATGTTGAATGTTGATAAGGCGGGCTCTTTTGCTTCGAAGAGCACCCCGCCCTCAATAAAGATGCTAGGTGAGCTCTGCAAATCTGCAACCTCTCCAACATTCTGAAAGTGCTCATGCCCTGTGAAGATTATGTGGCTCTCGCGACGGACTGCCGCTTGAAATGCTCGATAGTTAGATTGACCAAACCAGTTGAACGGGTGATGGAGGAGAGTGATTGAGAGGCCGCCGAGCTTGTCAAAAGTGAAGGGGACAATTGCAGTAGGTGGGTAGATCAATGCCCCTTGCTTTTCTTTGAGTTCAGACATCCATGCGACGTTTAGGCAGCGAATTCCAACTCGTGAGCCTGCAACGTTAATTGATGTTTGCCACAAAAGTCGATTATCGAAGGCCCACTTGTGGGACGACACTCGCGCGCGAAAGGCGAAAAATTGATCCTGAACCGAAGATGCGGTTTTGATTAGTGATTCAGACGGTTCGACGCCTTCAAGTTGTCTGACTCGGCTAATCACGGCTTCTCTAGTGTCATCGTGTGCCGAAAAGTCGCAATCATGATTGCCTGGGCATACGAATACCTCAATTTGCATGCTTGGACTTTCAGAAAGGATCGCTTTCCTAATTTCCGTCAGCATGGTTTCCACGAGAGCGTATTGTTTTTCCGTTCCGCTCCACGCGATGTCACCTGAGAGAATCAAAACTATCGTTTGAACCTCTGGCAATCGTTGATAGGTGGTCGACGCGATATCGGCTGGTCGGGACAATATGGCGTCGGCGGCGCTTTCCACATGAATGTCACTCAAGTGAATAAACATAATTTTTGCTGACATCCTCGCTCCGTTCTGGTTGTAGTACACCGATTAGCGGGAGACTCTAACTTCTGCCGCAACACTTTGCGACAACATCATCGCCGCTAATCGATTCAGGAACCACGAGTCGCCGCTGGAGGAGTAACGGAATAGCACTTGTGGGGTGAAACCCTAGGGTAAATAAATCACAAGATCGCCAAATGCAGGTGATGCTCGAAATGAGGAGTTAAATCCCGGCACGCCGCCGCAGGCGCCAAGCTGTGTCGCCAGCGCGCTGATCACAAGCCCTTCTCCCACAAGCGCTGCCACGCCCCCGGCCCGATAATTGCGTCATGACCGAGATGCAGACCCAAGCCACCACCCCCGACATCGTTTTGCCCAACGGGGGCGATGTGACGGTGGTGGTGGTGTCTGGGTCAGCGGCTGTCGCCGCCGAGCAGGTGTTTGACCCCCACAGCACCGCGTACTTCCAGACCAGGATGAAGCGGGCGCCTGTCTGGTTTGTCTCCATCGTCGCCAGCAACCACCGCGAGACGCACCGCTTTCGCGAAGAGCTGGCGCATATCAAGGGGGCGTGGCCGCTGCTGATGAAGCAGCGCAAGGGCGGCACTTGGACGCCGGAAGAAAAAGTCCGGCTCAAGGCCATGGTGCGCTCGGCCTCGTCGGTTAGCCCTTACCTGTTCATCTGGGCGATTCCAGGCTCCATGGTGCTGCTGCCGTTTCTGGCCTGGTTTCTGGACAGGCAGCGCAAAAAGCGCGCCGTCGAGCGCCGCCGCAACAAGGAATAGGCCAAGAGGCGGCAGACTGCCCGCCGCGCCTAAAAAACAGAGCGGCTGCTGCGTTTACCAGGACCTGCAGGGCGCGGGGTGCGCTGGTCAAGCCCGTCCTACACGGCAGCAAAGCGATGGCTGACGGGGCCGCCGCTGATGCGGTTTAAGGTAGTCAAAGACCGGGTCAACCCGGCCGCTGCCCCCAGCCATATTCCACCCCTCCAGGAGACCTCTCATGCCCCACCAGAAATACAAAAGCTGTATTGAAGCCTGCCATGCCTGCGCCGTGGCGTGCAACCATTGCGCGGCGTCTTGCCTGCGCGAGCCGGATGTGAAAGCCATGGCGCGTTGCATTGCGCTTGACATGGACTGCGCCACTTTGTGCATTGCGGCGGCAGACCTGATGGCGCGCGGCAGCGCGCATGCCGAAGCTGCCTGTGCCTTGTGCGCAGAAATTTGCGATGCCTGTGGCGAGGAATGCGCCGCCCACAACATGGCGCACTGCCAGGCCTGCGCGCGCGCCTGCAAACGCTGCGCCGAGGCCTGCCACGAAATGGCGGCCATGGCCTGATGCCACCCGGGTGGTGTGCCGCTGCTCTGATGAAAGTTCATAAAAAACGACCTGCAGCCCAATAGATACGGGCGCAAGCAGCTATAAAAACAATAGTAAATGACGAATACAGTCAGGCTGATTTTGGCGGGCCGGGCAACAGCCTGAACCCCAGCGCACCCGCCGCCAGCAGCGCAGCAATGCTGGCCAGCACGGCGGTGAAAGGTTCCATGCCGCGCGCCGTGGCCATGGAAGCGACGACGCCGGTGAACCATTGCATGGCGGCGACGCCAAGGAAGATGGCCATGGTGAAGACCGACATGGCACGGCCCGTCATGGCGGCCGGGTAGGCTGCGCGCACATCGGCGTACTGCAGGATCATGTAGCCCGACAGCAGGCCAATGGCTATGGGTGCCGCCACGTCGATGAGGGCACTGTGCGTAAAGGCAAAGCCGGCGAACAGGCCAGCCAGCAACAGCGTGAAGCCGGTGAGCCAGCGGCGCCGCGTGGCAGGCCCGGGGTCAAGCCGGCCAAACAGCGGCGGCCCGGCCAATGACACCAGCGACATGACCAGCGCGACGTTGCCGCTTTGCACCAATGAGAAGCCGTGCCGCTCTATCAGCAGCGGCCCCAGCCACAGGCCGCGCACCGAAACAAATGAGGCGTAGCCCACGCTGGCCAGCAGAAGAATGCCCCAGGTGTGCGGCAGCGTGAACAGCGCGCCAAAGCCGGCGAGCGCCTGGCGCACGGACTCCTTCTTTTTCAGCGCATCCATGGGGTGCGCGGGCTCTTGCACCAGCGCCCAGATGAGGCCCCAGGCCAGCACGCCCCAGCCGGCCACCACCCAAAAGCCCATGCGCCAGGAGCTGGCTTCTATGAGCCAGGCCAGCGGCGTGCCGGTGAGCAGCAGGCCGATGCCGCCCAGGCTCATGGCCAGGCCCGAGATGGCGGCAAAACGGTTCGCTGGAAAATACCGCGCAATAAACACAGTGCACACCAGGAAGGTTGGCGCGCAGCCAATGCCGATGAGCACCTGGCCGGCCACCAGCATGTTGAAACTGGTGGACAAGGCAGACACCGCCGCGCCGGCAATGGCAATGGGAAAGGCGGTGAGCACGGTGCGCCGCACGCCATGGAGGTCAATGCCAATGCCCATGAAGAGCTGCATGGCACCGAAGGCAAAGTGAAAGGCGCCGGCAAACAGGCCCAGCGCCTGGGCGTCCAGCGCAAACTCGGCCTGCAGCGGCGCGGCCATGATGGCGGCCACGGTGCGCACGGCCTGGCTCAGCGAAAACGCGGAAACCAGCGCAAACAGCATGACCCAGATGGCGCGCGCGGGCGTGGCGCGGGGGTCAGGCGGGGTGGCTGCGTCGAATGCGTCGGGTGGGGCGGAAGAGGCGGACGGTAGCGGTGCGGCGGCGGTCATGGCGGTGAGGGTACACGACCGGGCTGTATTTCGCCGGGCTTGCCAAGGGCGGCCGGGGTTGCGCCGGACTGGGCCCGCCTGGAAGGTTTCGCTACTTCCGGATTGCGGTACTAATGCAAGATCTAATGCAAGGTGCCGGCCGGGGCCGGCGGCAGCAGTTGGCCGTCCAGGCTGGCGGCGTATTCCTTGCAGAAGGCTACCAGTTCTTCCAGGTCGGCGGATTTGTCGAACACCTTGTCGGCGCCGAGCTGCAGGCAGCGGTCGGTGATGTTCTGGTGCTTGTAGCTGGTCAACACCACCACCTTCTGGCTGGGTTTGCGGGACTGGCAGTCGCGGAGCACACCAAACCCCGAGCCTTCGGTGAGAAACAGGTCAACAATGGCCAGCTGCCAGTCGTCGTTGCAGGCACGCAGCCATTGCCTGGCGGCAGTCTCGCCGGCGGCATGGCCGATGAAGCGAAGAGGCGCTATTTCTTCCATGGCCTCAACCACGGTGTCGCGTATTTCGGCCTTGTCTTCGACAAGGAATGTGCTGAGCAACATTGAAGTCCTTAGGTGGACTCCACACGGTAGCGTAGCGCCGCCCGCGGCGCCGGTCGTCTACAGACGTGTTGCCGTGTAGGACAAGTCCGACAGGCGAGGGGGCCGCG
Organism: Polaromonas sp.; assembly: GCF_039930745.1. GTDB lineage: Bacteria > Pseudomonadota > Gammaproteobacteria > Burkholderiales > Burkholderiaceae_C > Polaromonas. The sequence goes on from NZ_JBDTTH010000010.1 coordinate 76,597, forward strand.
ACGGGCAGCTGCCCGGTAGTCGCGTCTTTTTGCGTCTTTTTACTTCTTCTGCGCCACCATCTGCCGGGCGGTGTCCAGATGCTGCCGCATGGTGGGCAGCAGCTTGCTGGCCAGCGCTTTCACTTCGGGGTCCCGGGTTTCGCGCTGGGCTTTTTGCAGCAGCGCAAGCGTTTGCGCGTGGTCGTTGACGCCGGCCTTGCGCATGTACTGCCCGTCGAAGGTGTCGGCGGTTTCTAGTTTCAGCTCAGTGCCGGTGGCCTTGTGCTGCATGTTGGCGTCCTTGGGGATGGTCATGCGTTTGCTCAGGGCCAGGTGTTCGATGTCCTTGAGCGCGGCGCTGTGGTCTTCGATCAGCTGCTGCGCAAACTTCTGGACTTTCGGATTGGCCGATTTCTCAAGCGCTGTTTTGCCGGCCTCGATCTCGGCAATGCTGGCTTGCGCCAGGTTTTCAAGCAGCGGCTGGTCGGGGTGCGCCGGCTGGCTCAGGCCGCCGATGGCGGTGCCTGTGCCTTGCGCCGAAACAGGCGCCGCGCTCAGCGCCAGTGCCGAAACAGCGGCGAAGAGCAGCGCCAGGGCGATGTAGCGCGCGGCTCGCCATGGCCGGGGGTGGAGACGGTGGAGGATGGGGTTGAAAAACATGGGGAAGAGCTCCTTGAACGGACGAGCGGCGGCGCTCACGCCGAGCATGGCGGAGCGCGCGGAGATGCAGGGTTCAAGGCTCGCCCTTCAGGGGGCCGCGCGGCGCCAGTGCTTGCCGGTTGCGGCTGTAGGACAAGCCCGGCACAGTGGCACTGAAAGTTTCAAGCAAAAAGTGGCGACAGCCCTTATGGGACAGGCGCAAGTTGCTATCAAAAATGGAGTAAATCCGGCGCCGGTGTGGGTGCCAGCCCCGCACTAGGGCTCGGCACTAAGGGCAGGTGCGCAGGTTCTTGCCTTCGAGCTGCGGCTTGAGCGTGTCGAGCTGCGCGCGCAGCTCGGCATCGACCGCGGCGAGCTTGAGGATCTGCCCGCGCGTTTCGGCGCGCTCTTGCGCCACGCGCGCGGTGCGCACGCCCTTGGCGGCGACGCGTGTGAGTTCTTTTTCGGCATCGGCCTGCAGCGGAAAGCTGGCCAGGGCCAGCCCGGGGGCGAGGGCTTCGTTGTTGACCGCGCGGAAAGACACACCGAGCTGGCGCAGCTCGCCGCGCTTTTTGGCCATGGTCTCGTCGGTGGTGTATTTGCCCATGTAGACAATCCAGCGCGCCGGCTCGACGCTGCTTTCGAACTGCCAGCTGCCGGCGGGCAGCGCGCTTTGCAGGCTGGTGCGCAGCACGGCGGTCTGCTGCTCATTGAACAGGCCAGCCTGCAGGCATTCGGTGGCGGTGGTGTCGGTTGACGACAGTTCTTCGCTGGCTCCCGGGGTCGGCCGGCGGGGAGGCGCCTTGTTTTCCAGCTCCCTGGCTTCCTCGGGCGTCAGCAGCCGGACGGCGTCGGGCCGGATTTGCGTTTGCATGCGCTGAGGCTCGGTTTGCACACTGGGCACCATGCCCAGCGGAGCCAGCGCACCCTGGGTCCAGGCGAAGTAGCCGATATTGGCCAGCGCCAGCAGCAACACCAGCAGCCTCAGCATGTGCGCGCGCTGCCTGGGTTGGGGGGCGCCACGGGCCGGACGCTGACTTCGGAGCTGGTGATTTCTTTCATGCCAGCCGCAGTATGCACCAGCAGCGCGCCGTTTTCGCCAACGCCGTGGGCCACGCCCTGGGTACCGTCGGAGAGCTTCACCACGCGCCCGGCAAGCGCGTCACGCGCCCCGAAACGCGCCTGGAAGGGCGTGAAGCCGAACATGCCAAAGGCCTGCACCGCCTGCACCAGCGCGGGCGCCACGCGCAGCAGGGTGTCGGCCACGTCGATGCCGGGCAACAGGGTCTGCAGGGCGCCGGGCGCCAGCGCGGCGGGCTGGTCAGCCGCGGCGGCGGGGAGGGGCCGGGCCATGGCGCGCACATTGATGCCGACACCTATCACCACGTAGCGCAGCTCGCCCCAGTTGGCGGTTTCCACCAGGATGCCGCCCAGCTTGGACTCACCGCCGCGCGCATCGGCCAGCCACAGGTCATTGGGCCATTTCAGGCGAATGGCGGGGGCGGCGGGGTTGCCGGGCTCCAGGCTTTCGGCAATGCTGATGCCGACGGCCAGCGACAGGCCGGACCAGTCGGCCGGCTGCAGGGGCAGGCCGAGTGAAAAAGTCAGGCTGTCACCCGCGTTGCTTTGCCAGCTGCGCCCCATGCGCCCGCGCCCGGCGGTCTGCTGCTCGGCCACCAGCAGCACCGGCTCGGCGGCGGTGGGGCCGGCACTGCGGAAGCGCCGCATCAGCTCGGTGTTGGTCGAATCAATCTGCGGCAACACCTCCACCGTGAAGCCGGGCAACACGGGCGCCACGGCCTCCCAGATGGCCTCGGCGGGCCAGCGGATGGGGGCGGTGGGTGGTGTGCTCATGGGGCGGCGTGTGGGCTCTGTTCTGTCATCCCGGGCTCGATCCGGGAGCCATTGCTGCTGCTGGTTTCGACAGCGAAGCGGCAAGGCATGGAAGGCGGGTCAAGCCCGCCATGACCAGGTCAGGGGGTTTTGTCTTTGGCCGGTTTGCTGGCTTTGCCGGTCTTGCCGGCCTTCTTCAGGACTTTCTTGAGTTCCTTGTTGAGCTCTTTCTTGAGCTGCTTGCCCTTCACGGGCTTGTCGGCCTTGGGTGCTTTCTCGGACTTCTTCTTTTTGTCTTTCTTGCCCGGCTTGTCGTCCTTGGGCGCCAGCAGCGTGCCGCGGCAGGTGGGCGCGCCGCACCAGCAGGGGTATTCGGCCTTGAGCTTTTTGGTGTACTTGGCGTCGATGATCAGGCCATAGTCGTAAAACAGCTCTTCGCCTGCCTTGATGTTGCGCAGCGCCTTGATGAAGACGCGGCCGTCCTGCTCGTCGGCTTCGCAGTTGGGGCTGCAGCTGTGGTTGATCCAGCGCGAGGAGTTGCCGCCGTACTTGGCGTCAATTACATGGTCTTCGTCGATGTGGAAGTAGAAGGTGTGGTTCGGGTCTTTCGGGTCGTGCGGGTGGCGGCGCAGCGCTTCCTTCCAGCTCACGACCTCGCCGATGTATTCGATCAGGGTCTCGCCTTCGGCCAGGTCCTGCACGGCAAACACGCCCTTGCCGTGCACGCCGGAACGCCGGGTCTGGATGCGGCGGCCGGTGTCTGGCGCGGAGCCGGCGGGCAGGCCGGAAAGGGGGGCAGAGTCCTGATTTTTTGACACGTCAAGTTTTTTTGGTATGGTTAATTCATGCATGTGCGCGCACATGCGGGTGCGCGCGTACGCACGCGCGAAGCCGTTATTGTAGTGAAGCACGCAAGGAGCAAGCCATGTTGAAGCGCCGCAAGGCCATCGCGTCTGCCGCCGCACTGGCTGCTTCGGCCCTGGGTTTGCCTGCGCGGGCCAGGGGCCCGGAAAGCCCTTTGCCCAAGGTGGGCAGCACCCTTTCTCTGACTCCGGTGACACTGCTGGACGCAAGCCTCTGGACGCCCGCGCAGGTGCAGGGCAAGGTGCTTGTGGTGTACTGGTGGGCCAGCTGGTGCCCTTTTTGTGCGGTGCAGTCGCCCCATATAGAGGCGCTGTGGCGGGCACAAAAGGCCCACGGCCTGGAGGTGCTGGCGCTGTCGATTGACAAGGAGGCCGCTGCGGCGGCCAACTATATGAAGGCCAAGGGCTACAGCTTTCCCGCTGGGATGCTGACCCCGGAAGTGGCCAAAATGCTGCCCAAGCCGGCCGGCTTGCCGGTGGTGGTGGTTTTGAAAGTCAGTGGCAAGAGCGGAAAAGTCGTGTTTGCCGAAGCCGGGGAAATGTTCCCCGAAGATGTAGAAGGTTTGAAGAAGTTTTTATGAAAACACTGGTGATTGCAGAAAAACCCTCGGTGGCACAGGACATCGTTCGCGCCATCACGCCCACCGCGGGCAAGTTTGAAAAGCACGATGAATATTTTGAAAGTGATGACTGGGTCATCACTTCGGCCGTCGGCCATCTGGTGGAGATCCAGGCGCCGGAAGAGTTTGACGTCAAGCGCGGCAAGTGGAGTTTTGCCAACCTGCCGGTGATTCCGCCCTATTTCGACTTGAAGCCGATGGACAAGACCAAGACGCGGCTGAACGCCATCGTCAAGCTGACCAAACGCAAGGATGTGGGCGCCATCGTCAACGCCTGCGACGCGGGCCGCGAGGGTGAACTGATCTTCCGCCTGATTCAGCAGTACGCCAAGAGCGCGCACCCCGTGAAGCGCCTGTGGCTGCAGTCGATGACACCGGCCGCCATCCGCGACGGCTTCGAAAGCCTGCGCAGCGAAAAGCAGATGCAGGGCCTGGCTGACGCGGCGCGTTCGCGCTCTGAAGCCGACTGGATGGTTGGCATCAACGGCACGCGCGCCATGACGGCCTTCAACTCGCGTGACGGGGGCTTCTTTTTGACGACGGTGGGCCGGGTGCAGACGCCCACGCTGTCGGTGGTGGTCGAGCGCGAAGAAAAAATCCGCAAGTTCGTGAGCAGGGATTATTGGGAAATCCACGCGAGCTTCCTGGCCGAAGCCGGCGAGTACCCGGCCAAGTGGTTTGACCCGAAATGGAAAAAAGCCGCAGCCAATGCAGACAATACCGAGCCCGATGCCGAGCTGAAAGCGGATCGCGTCTGGTCCGAGCGCGAGGCGCTGGCGATTGCCGAGGCCGTGCGCGGCAAGGCCGCCACCGTCACTGAGGAAAGCAAGCCGACCACGCAGGCCGCGGGGCTGCTGTTTGACCTGACCTCGCTGCAGCGCGAGGCCAACGGCAAATTCGGCTTTTCGGCCAAGACCACGCTGTCGATTGCGCAAAGCCTGTACGAGCGGCACAAGGCGCTGACCTACCCGCGTACCGATTCGCGCGCACTGCCTGAGGACTACCTGCCGGTGGTCAAGCAGACCTTTGAAATGCTGGCCGCCAGCCCCATGAAACACCTGGCGCCGCATGCGGCCACGGCCATCAAGGGCAACTACATCAAGCCGAGCAAGCGCATTTTCGACAACAGCAAGGTGAGTGATCACTTTGCGATCATCCCAACGCTGCAGGCGCCCAGCGGCCTGAGCGACGCAGAGCAAAAGCTGTACGACCTGGTGGTGCGCCGTTTCATGGCGGTGTTTTTCCCGAGCGCCGAGTACCTGGTGACGACGCGGATTTCGCAGGCCGTGGGCCACAGCTTCAAGACCGAGGGCAAGGTGCTGGTCAAGCCGGGCTGGCTGGCGATTTACGGCAAGGAAGCGGCCGATGAAGTGGCCGATGCCAAGGAAGGCGACAAGGGCCAGAGCCTGGTGCCCGTGAAGCCGGGCGAGATGGTGCGCGCCGAAGTGGTGGAAGCCAAGGGGCTCAAGACGCGGCCGCCGGCCAGATATTCGGAAGCCACCTTGTTGGGCGCCATGGAAGGCGCCGGCAAGACGATTGACGACGATGAACTGCGCGAAGCCATGCAGGAAAAAGGCCTGGGCACGCCGGCCACGCGGGCGGCCACGATTGAGGGCTTGATCAACGAGAAATACATGCTACGCGAAGGCCGCGAGCTGATCCCGACGGCCAAGGCTTTTCAGCTCATGACGCTGTTGCGCGGGCTTGGGGTGGAAGAGCTCTCGCGCGCCGACCTGACCGGCGAGTGGGAGCACAAGCTCGCGCAGATGGAACACGGCAAGCTGAGCCGTGAGAGCTTCATGGCCGAAATTGCCGCCATGACGAAAAACCTGGTGGCCAAGGCCAAGGGTTACGACAAGGACACCATTCCCGGCGACTACGCCACCCTCAGCGCGCCCTGCCCCAACTGCGGCGGCGTCATCAAGGAAAACTACAGGCGCTATACCTGTACCGGCAAAAACGGCGCAGAAGCTTGCGGGTTTTCTTTCGGCAAGACGCCGGCCGGGCGCACCTTTGAAGTGGCCGAGGTGGAGCAGTTCCTGCGTGACAGGAAAATCGGCCCGCTGGACGGCTTCCGCTCCAAGGCGGGCTGGCCTTTTACCGCCGAGATGGTCATCAAGTTCGACGAAGAAACCAAGAACTACAAGCTCGAATTCGACTTCGGCGATGACAAGAACGGCGAGACCGGCGAGATCGTGGACTTCAGCGGCCAGCAGTCGCTGGGCGCCTGCCCCAAATGCGGCGCAGGTGTGTTCGAACACGGCAAGAACTATGTATGCGAAAAATCAGTGCCGACGAATGCGCAGCCGACCCCGAGCTGCGACTTCAAGACCGGCCAGGTCATCCTGCAGCAGCCGGTGGAGCGCGAGCAGATGGTCAAGCTGCTGACCAGCGGCAAGACCGACCTGCTCGACAAGTTTGTGTCCATGCGCACGCGCCGGCCCTTCAAGGCCATGCTGGCCTGGGACGCCGAAGCCGGCAAGGTCAACTTCGAATTCGCTCCATCCAAGTTTCCGCCGCGCAAGACCGCCGGCCCGCCGCGGACTGGCACGGTGAAAACACCATTCGGCAAAACCGTGGCCGCCAAGACTGCCGGGCCTGCTGCGAAAAAGGTGGCAGCCAAGAAGGTTGCGGCCAAAAAAGCGCCCGCTGCCAAAACTGCAAAGCCGAAAACCCCGCGCGTTGCCAAACCAGGCAGCGGCCTCAAACCCAGCGACGCACTGGCCGCGGTGATTGGCAACGAGCCGGTGGCTCGCACCCAGGTCATCAAAAAGCTCTGGGACTACATCAAGGCCGAGGGCCTGCAGGACGCGGCCAACAAACGCGCCATCAATGCCGATGCCAAGCTGCTGCCCGTGTTCGGCAAGCCCCAGGTGACGATGTTTGAGCTGGCAGGGATTGTGGGCAAGCATTTGACGGCGCAGTAGAGCGCCGCTGGCGCGAAGGCGCTATCGTTTGCGAGCGAGCTACCTGTGCTTGCTGTTACTGGGCGTGAGCCGACGTCGTGCCGTCAAGGCCACTCGGCGTTGCCGCCGGGGAGGTGGGACGGCGGCGCAACGCGACACTGGGCCGGGCATGCCCGGCCATTCACGGAAGTCAAATCCCCCTGTCAAGCCGCGGCTTTACGCTTTTTCCAGATCACGCCGTCCACAAGGTAGTGATGGAAATTAAAGGTGAAATGCAAAATGAATACGGTTGGCAAGCCTAACCAAATCAGTTGCTGACCAGCCACCGACAGCGCTTCGTACAACACCGCGCCCAGTATCAAACAAGCGGCGAGGTATTTGCCCGCATTTTTCAATGGTGTCATCAGACTTTGAAGGCCTGGGGTGTCAATGGATCGCTTATCGGATGTGCTCGACAGCTGCGTGTCACGACGGATGTTTTGCAACCATACAAACAACAGGTATTGCAGGTTGTGCCAGATATTGACCACCAACCACCCCGATGTAATGTCTGGCACCCAGAGATAGGCGACGGCGGTAACAAGCAAATGCGATGCCACAAACAGGCAATGCCCCGCGTTGAGCCGCCCGGTCATCGCCTGGCGTATCTGCCGATACGCCCACCACGCGCATACCAGCATGGCAGCTATGCCTGCCGTGTCTGAAACTTCAGGCGAAACAGTTGGAAGATGAATGGGATAACCATAAAAAAAGTCAGGGGCAGTTGCGCAGCGGTGCAGCAAACCCCAAAAAGGAAAGAGGTAGATCAGGCTCTCCGACAAGCGATCCGGCCCCACGGCTTGCGGGTCAGCCCTTCTGAACGCTCTTGAAATGCCGAACGACTGCCGGGTGACGTGGTAGGTTTGGGCAATGAAGTACAAAGTGAACAGGCCACCAAGTTCATAAGCCAGTGCCACCATCGTGACCAGTACAAGCACGATGGGCGGCAAGCAGAAGATCAGGAACCAGTGTTTTTTAATGTGGACTTTGTCAAAAGCCATGCGGGTATAGGTTGCAATCACATGGGGGCTGGCAAACAACCAGATATCAACCAGCACCACCGCCGTGAACATTGCTGGCGACATGGTCGCCAGAGCCCCCAGAGTCAGCGCCAACCCGACCGTGCCAAAGAGGAACAACCGGTCAAACCACGGTCCGTGGAGAAACGGACTGTGGGCCCGGGCGCTAACCGTCAGCTGCGTGGTCATGTCACAGGAATAGGCATGCGAACTGGACGCGGGGAGCCAGGCGGAGCGGAGTGAGGTGGTCGGACAAATTGGGTTCGGGGTCGAAGATACCGCTCTGTTGCTGTCTTGATTTGATCGTAGGCAGCGTTAAGACCTGATTCAAACCGTGAAGCCAGTGTCAGTCTCCCGGACATTGCAGACAAACCGGCAGCCGGCAAAGTTTGATAGGGGTCATACTGCACACGTGACTCGCAAGGGAAACAAAGTCCTTCGGCATCAAACTGGCTTGCCAGCTGGATGGCGTAAGCCACCCCATCGGGCTTATCACTGTCAATTGGAAATGAGAATGTCAAAACAGAATTCGAGGCATCAGTGGCAGGATTGCTGTCGCGCAGCAGAACAAATCCGGAATTCGTGAAAGCGCGAACCAGCTCTCGTTTCAAATCCGGCAATGGAACGCTGATGTAGGAATTATCGTAAGTCGCGCGATTACGCTCCCCACCCCAAACGGGTTTGTAATCGAATCCATACTGGCGATCCATGTAATTCAACGATTTGTTTTTTATCGAGGAATACGCTTTATCGATGTCTGGATAGAGCCTGCTGCTCAAGTCGTACTGAGCCATCCAGGGCAATCTTCCGATGACCTTTTCGTCCTGAATTTTTCCCCATCGCAAAAAGCAATCCGCGCACTTGTTTTTGGCCACCGTGCCATCGACTTTGAATTCAAAAATCACGCTTTCGGATCTGCCGTTTTTATAAATAGGATAAGAAAACTGAAAGGCTATGGCGCCATCAGCATCTTGTTTTTTGGAAATCAGCGAGAAATTGGATTCGGAAAATGAATCAATCAGTATTCGATTCAGATCGTCAATTTTTATATCCCTGTAGATTGCCATTGGCATAGCGTGCGTTCTTGTTTCTACACTCGCAATTGGGTTTTGAACTGACTGACTGTTTGAAATAGAGAAATACCCCAGCCCCAGGATGAGGAAAACTGCAATTCTGAATAACATTTTTAATGAACCCGATGAGGTGAACAATTGATGAACAATCAAGGCAGGCTCCCGTCAAAGGGAGTTTTCATGCTGCAAGCCCAGATTCTTATTCCGAACTGGGTGGCATGGTCGGACCATATTCATTAAACGCCATATGGCAGGAGTCTTCAACTCTTGTCGCCAGACATCGTGCAAGTCACATGTCTGCCGGGATCGAGTTCAAACTCGCTGCACCATTCTGCCCTTATGTAACGTGCAAAGTATGCTATTGAGTTTGTAGCGTAATGATCGCCGTTGGCGGTGAGAAAACGACGTTCTGGCTAGCCGGTTACGTGCTTTTTTTCATGCTCGCAAACAGTGACCAGGCCATGCCAGCTAGCAGCAGCAGGCCGACAGCCAGGGCGACCCAGAGCCAGGCAGTGCGTTTAGCCGGGTTGTTCGCGGTCTCCATAGCCGCTGCTGCGGCAGGCGGCGCTGCAGGGACCGTGGCCTGCACCGCCAGGGCCACCGACGCAGGATCGGCCGTGACCGGCTTGCGGCTCGAATACCCGGGAATCAGTGTTGAGAGTGACAGCGCCGCACCGCTCGTCGGCACCGCGTTGGGCTCGACTGAGGTTCTCCAGGCCAAGCTGAATGGGGGTTGGCCCTGTGCCAGAAACACCAGGGTGCGCGGCGTGGTTGCCACCGCGATCGCTGGCGGCGTTGCGCCTAGCAGCGCAATCGGCCCGGTCGTGCGCAGCCGCAGCCTCGGGTAGACCGCGCCGTCGAGCGCGATCTCCGGCGAGCGTGCTTCGGCGCCGCCCTGCGTGAGCCGGTAGACCACGCTGTCGGCCAGGCGGACCTCACCGGGGGCCGCAGCGGGCCGCGTGGCGTCGCGCTGCCTTCGCAGCACATGCAGAGGGTTGTGCCGCGGCTGCACGATCGGCAGCGTCGCGGCGGTCGGCGCCGGATCGGGCAGACCCAGCACCTCAAGTTGCGCCAGGGTGTTGGTCTCGGCCAGCGCGATGCGCAGGCTTCGCGCCGGCAAACCGCGCGGCAGCAGGTAATCGCAATGGGCGGCCGCGCAGCGTTCGGGCTGGATGGCCTCCGACCATTCCTGAGGCACAGCGGCTTCCGTGGCAAGCACGCTATCGATGTTCACAGCCGTGAGTCGCGCGCCCTGTGCTGGGTCGGTCCAGCTTAGCCGCAAAAAGCGCGTCCGTATGCCGCCGAGGTCCACGGCCAGGCGTTCCAGATTCTGGTTGTTGTGGCTGAGCTTGACGAGTTGTTCTTCGCTGCCGATCGGTCGCCAGTTGCGCAGATCGTCGCTGGCCTCAAGGCGGTAACCAAACACGCCCTGCGTGCCGGCCGCGACCTCCAGGCGTGCCTGCAGCAGGTTGCCGCGTACCTGGCTCACATCGATCAGCCACGGTGTGGCGCCGGCGACCGGTGCGACCGGTTTGACCAAAAGCAGGGAACCGTCGCTGCGCAGCTGAAAACTCAGCAGCGCATCGGACGGCGCCGCACCGGCACTGGCCGGGGCCGCAAAAATCGGCACTTTCTGTGACGCGGTGTGCGGCGCCTCGCGCTCTTCATGCAGCCAGCCGTAAGGTACTGCGTTGCCCGAGGCATTGCGGATACGCAGGTCACGCAGGTCGGTGTAGGCCGCGCGGCCATAGAGCGCCGCCGGCAAGGTCAGGCGGTAATAGGGGCCACCGCCTTGCCGGCTGACGGGCGCGTTGGCCTCGCCCTGCTGCGCGTAAACCGGCGCGACCAGCAACAGCGCTGCCGCGGCGGTTAGAAAAAAGGGCGGGAATCTCATGCGCCTTCTCCTTCCCTGATGGCTGCGTCCTGTTTTGCTGGCGGCACCGGTGCAAAGTAGCCGACCAGCAGCAGCAACGCGCCCACGCCGATGAACGACACGATGCGGAACAGGCCGCCGCGGTCGGCCAGCTCGACGAAGAACAGCTTGAGCACCACCACGCCGAGCAGCGCCGCACCCACCATCCAGAGCGGGCGCAACGCACGGCCATGGCCCAGCACCATGGCCAGCACGCCGCAGAGCGCCCAGGTGATCGACAGCGCGGCCTGTGTCAGGCGCGAGGCCCAAAGCGCGTCAAAGTCCCAGGGCACGCCGGCGTAGTGATGGCAGGCGCGCAGCACCATGCCCGTGAGCAGGGCCAGTGCTGTGATGCCGGCGATGCCTTGTGCCACCCGCGGCGGCACGCGCACAGCCGAGGCCTCCGGCAATTCGCGCCACCAGAGCAACAGGGCCAGCAGCACCAGCCAGTTGCCAAGCTCCAGCGGATTGAGGAGCGGAATGTAGGGCAAGGGCGAGGCGTTGCCGGCGCTGCCTGCATTGGTCACCCAGGCCCAGGCCAGCAGATAAAGGGCCACAGGCAAGGCAACGGTTTCGAGATAAGCGCTGCGATAGCTAGCCAGTGGCCAACGCTTGAGTAGCGCCTGTGAACGCAAGGCCCAGAGCGACAACGCTGGCACGATGACCCAGCCCAGCAGCGCCCAGCTTGACCAGGCGTCGCCCAGGCTGGCGAATTGCCATTGGCATTCACGCGCAGCCAGCAGCAGGAAAAACCAGAAGCCGGCGATATGAACGCGTTGCAGCCCACGCGCCGATACCCATTGCTGCTGCCCACGCAGCAGCGGCAGGTGCCACAGCGCGGCCAGCGGCCAGGCCAGCCAGCCGAGCCCGCTCGACGGCACATAAAACATCGTGTGGCTGCCCAGGCCGGCAAGCGCAGCGATGGCGGCCAGGCCGGGCAAGGTGGCCAGGGTGGCGCGGCCGAGCTGGCTCCAGTCGCGGCGGCGCGCCACCATCAGGCAGAGCAGGGACGTGCCGACCACGATGGCGATACAGGCCGCAGCGACCTGGGCCGTAAAGCCATGGCGTTGCAGCACGTTGATGCTCTCGACCAGCAAGGCCACCAGCCACCACCACAGGCCGATGACCACGGGCGCCCACAGCCACAGACCCTGCGCGCACCAGGAGTTGACCCAGCGCCTTGTGCGCGCCTCTTCGGTCCGTGGGCGTGCTTCTTCCTGAATCCACGCGCCGGCCAGCAGGGCGCTGAGGCCCAGCACCACGGCGGTCCAGAAGCCCATGTGTGCAAAGGCCGGCAGCACGCCGGTGTGCCGCGGGGTAAAGACCAGCAGCAGAACCCCGGAAACAACATGCAGGCCGGCGGCCAGCGCCGCCAGTGGCGCGTGGGCCATGCGCAGTGCCACCCACAGCACGACCAGCGCGCTCAGCGGCCAGACCAGCGCGGCCTGTTGCAGGCTGAGCTGGAACAGCATTGCGAGGTGCAGCAGGCCAGTGCCGGTGAGCACCGCGGCGATATTGGCGAGCGACCAGTCCGGCGCCAGGCCGCGCGCCAGCGCCGCACGCCGAGCCCGAGCCATGGTCCAGGCCGTCGTGCCCAGAATGCTCAGAGCGATCAGCCCGCCGACGGCTGCGCCCTGCCAGCCGCTGGCCAGCGCCTTGTCGGCGTCGCCGCGATGCAGCGTCGCGACAAAGCCGGCCACGGCCAGCGCCTGCATGCCGTAGCTGACCGACGGCAGTGGCCTGAGATCGAAGCGAGTTGCGATGATAAAAGCCACCGACGCCAGCACGGCCGTTGCGGCGGCCGCCCAAGGTGGCGTCCACCACTGCCACTGCAGCAGGGTGAGCGCGGCCATGGCGAGCCAAGGCAGGGCGATGCCGGCGAGCGCTTCCCAGTTTTTGTCCTGGTCGAGTTTACTGCGCCCGTGCATGGTCCACATTGAAAAGGCACCGACGGCGAGCAGCAGCGGCCCGATGGTGGAGCCCTGCAGCAATGCATGGTCGAGCGCACCGTCGAGCCGGGTGTCCTGCAGCAGCTTGAAGGCGGCGCCCAGCAGTACGAGAAAGGAAAACGCACGCGCGTATGGCCTGGCCTGGCGCGCACCCAGCCAGTACATGCCCGCCGCCTCGACCGCCCACGCTGCGCCGGTCCACTGGCCTTCAAGGCCAAGCGGGATGGCGAGCGTGCCGAAAATCACGCCGACGATGGCGTAGGCCTCGGCGAGCAACGCCAGCCCGCGCGGCTGTGTCGCAAAGACGATGCGGCCCAGCAGCAGGTAAATCACGCCCAGGCCCAGCGCTGAAAAGGCAGCGCCAAACTCCCAAGGGCGCATCAGCAGGTACTGCATGCCGAAGGCTGCCATCGGCACGCCGAAAACCAGTGCGCTGTCGACACGGCCCACGCGGCGCAGTGTGTCGGCCGCGCGGCTGGCCAGCGGCTGCGCCGTGTCGGGCGACGTGTCTGCCAGTGTGCGGCGTGCAAACAACAGGCCGATGGCTGTGAACAGCACAAAGAACACGATCAGGAAGGGTTGGACCACGCCGAACTGGTCGTCGGTGTAATTACGCTGTGCCCAGGCCGCGGCCAGTGTGAAGGTGGCCACGAAACCGATCAGGTTGAGCACGCGCCAGGCCCTGAACCACGCCATCAGCACGATGCCGATATCGAGCACCAGCAGGTAGGTGAAAAGCCCGACGGGCCGGTTCTGGCCGGTGGAAGCGAGGACGGGTGCGGCAAAGCCCTCGACCACCGCCACGATGGCCAGCATGGGCGCGTTTTGCAGCACAGCCAGAGCGGCGGCCAGCACAGCCACGGCAAAAAGAAAAGCGAAGCCGGCGGTCGCGGGCAACAGGCCGGAGACTTTCATGGCGGCCAGGGTCGTCAGGTAAAAAACACCAATACCCGCGCCTTGCAGGATGAGGGCATAGTCCGCGCGCTTGCGGCGCAGCAGCCAGCCCAGGGCCAACAGGCCCGCACCGACCAGCGCGACGGCCGCGTAGCGCAACTCGACCGGCACCGTGACGCGCTCGGCGGTATAGCGCAGCAAAAAGGCCAGGCCTAAAAAGAGGATCAGCACACCTAGCTTGACCAGTGTGTTGCCGCCAAAGATCAGCGCTGCGACAGGTGCCGGCAGCCGTTCGCGCCAGGGCAAGGACGGCGGCGGGGGCGGCGGGCGCTGGCGGCGTGGGGCCGGTGCCGGGCTGTCGGTCTCCGCATTCAGGGGCGAAGGGCTGGTGTCGGCGAACCCCGTGTTATCGGCAGTCGCAATCGATGACGGCCGCACCGGTACCGGCCTGTCGACGCCGGCTGGAGGAACAGGAGCCGGGACCGAGAGCGAAGCGGCCATTGGCCGTACAGCGGCTGGCTGGGCCTCCGCAGCGGGCGCTGGGGATGCCTCCGAAGGTGCAGCAGCCGCGGCGGCGGCGGAGACGCTATCCGGAGCGGCACGCCGCTCCAGGATTTGGATGCGCAACTCCAGTTCGGTGACGCGCCGTTGCAAGCGGCGCACATCGACCGGTGGTCCGTCTTCTTCGGCTGGGGCCTCTGGTTCTTCGGCGGGGAATGTGCCCGGCTGGGTCTTGGGCGTGGCCCGCGCAAGTTCAGGCGAGGTCTTGCCGAAAAGCTTGGGAAAGATCCATGCGCCCGCCGCCGCCAAAGCCAGCGCCAACATGCCCGAGTTCATCATCGCGCCCAACGCGAGGCCGACTATTGCACCGACTATCCACATACTCTCCCCCTGCAGTTTTTTTTTGAATCTGCAGTGTAAGGGGGCTGACAGCCTGTATGGCCAGTATGTGCCGGCTATGGGCAGCGCCTGCGGTCGTGAAATCGGATCCACTGCCGACATATCACGCCAAACTTGCATTTGGCCCTTATGTGACGGTCGAAGCGGGCTATTAAATTTGTAGCATGAGGCTGGCCGCGGACGCCCAAGGGTGTGTGTTCGGTCTGCTCGGTCATGCAAATTGCAGCACTACCCCACCGGTGCATGGTTCTTCGCGTCTCTCACGGCGCAAAGAAAATCTTCCAGCACCGCCGCATCGTCAATCGTGTCTGACCCCGGCTGGTGAAATTCCGGGTGCCACTGCAGTGCCGCGATGTAGCTTTTGGCCGGGTCCTTGCGGCGTATGGCTTCCACCATGCCGTCGGGCACGCTGAAAGCCTCGGCCACGAACTCGGGCGAGAGGTCCTTGATGCCCTGGTGGTGAATGCTGTTGACGCGGGCGCGTTCCACGCCCGGGTACAGGCGGGACAGCTGTGTGCCCTGCACAATCTCCACGCTGTGGAAATTCTGGTCGTAAACCACCGCGTCGCGGTGCACGAAGGACTCGGGCACCTGGGTGGCGATGTCCTGGTACAGCGTGCCGCCAAACGCGACGTTGAGCAGTTGCAGGCCGCGGCAGATGCCGAAGACGGGCTTGCCGGCTTTTTCAAAGGAGGCAACCAGGGCCTTGTCGTATTCGTCGCGCACGCGGTCGCCCGACCAGCGCTCTTCGAGCGGGTCTTCGCCGTAGCTGCCGGGCCAGACATCGGCGCCGCCGTGCAGCACCAGGCCGTC